>NZ_VOBF01000008.1:0-157084 GCF_008369245.1 Psychrobacter sp. ANT_H56B | reverse complement strand
CAATAGCACGATGGAACCACCTGATCCCTTCCCGAACTCAGAAGTGAAACATCGTCGCGCCAATGGTAGTGTGGTTCGCCCATGTGAGAGTAGGTCATCGTCAGCTCTCTATTCCAGATAAACCCCCAACGTTAATTCGTTGGGGGTTTTCTTTTGCCTGACGTTTGGATGGGGTGGTGTTTATCGGATAATCGTGCTTACGCTCTAAGAATGTGATAACTCTTACCTTTTCACATTAATATCATCTACAATTGTAAGTTAATGATCTGTTAGAGGGTAATGAATTATGGAGATTATGAGTTGAGAAAACCACGATTATTTATTGCTTCCTCGGTTGAGAGTCTTCCAATTGCTGAGGCTGTGAATGCCAATCTTGATCATGACTTTGAAGTTACTATTTGGAAGAATGGTACATTCAAACTATCTTCTTCAACAATCGAAGATTTAGTAGAAAAGTCATCGACTGTAGATTTTGCTTTATTTATTTTTGCACCTGATGACATTGTTACGATTAGAAATAGAAATGAGCATGTAGTCAGGGACAACGTGATATTCGAAATGGGTTTATTTGTTGGCGCAATTGGGAAGTCTCGCTCTTTTGTTTTAAAGCCACGTGGTATAGAAATGCACTTGCCGACTGATTTATTGGGAGTAACTCCTGCAGACTTCGATGCGAACCGTTCCGATGAAGATTTAGTTTCTGCAACTAATAGAGCATGTTTTTTGATTAAATCTGAGGTAGAGCGATTGGGAACTATAAATCATGCTAGTCTTTCAGAATCTAGAACAATCATTGCTAATCCTGTGAACTATGAGCTAAAAGAGCAAGACTATGAACTCTTAGCTACTTGTCTTCAGAGTTATGTTGCCGATCCAATCGGTCTTCCATTTCATAGGATCTCTAACAACTTTCATGGAGTGAACGAAGCTATTCTTCAAATATCACTTATAAAGCTTGAACGTATGGGATTAATAACAAAGTCTATTGAAACTGATCATCAGGATGGTTATGATTTCTACACATATTCAATTACCGAGTTAGGTGTAGATGAGCTTTTGAAAAATGAAGACTTTCTGCAAATAAACAAACCTATATCACCTAATAGTTTTAGGGGAAATATTTCATTTTGAGATTTAAAGTGAATATGTAGCCAACTCACTTTAAAAAGCTATAATTCATACCAGTAGAATACCATTATCGTATGTATTACATTTATTCTATCTGTATGTACAAAGCATTATATATAAACTATTTTTCTAAAATTTTTTAGAGAAGTGCTTATTTAACAATATCTACTACAGAGAATCTCATGACTACCTCAAAAGTAACCTACCAAGGCGACCTACGCACTACTGCTATTCATCTACAATCTAATAATGAAATTATTACTGATGCGCCGACTGACAATCAAGGTAAGGGCGAAGCTTTTTCACCGACTGATTTATTGGCAACCAGCTTAGCCAGTTGCATGCTGACGATTATCGGTATCAAAGCTCATGATATGGAAATTGATATCGCAGGCACTACCGCTGAAGTAACGAAAGTAATGGCAGCTGACCCGAGACGCGTTAGTGAAGTGCATATCGCCATTACTTTTAATCAAGAGTTGGATGATAAGACGCAAAAAATATTCTATAACACCGCGCTCACTTGTCCGGTTGCGAAAAGTATCCATCCTGATATTATTCAAAAAGTGGCTATTAATTGTAAGAATAATAATTAATATGGCTACCAAAACCTTACTTATCGTTGCTCATGCACCATCGCCTAATACCAAAAAATTGGCACAAGCGGCTTATAAAGGTGGCAATCATCCCGATATAGATATTAATGTCATATTGAAGTCGCCACAAGATACCCAGCCTGAGGATGTGCTGGCGGCAGATGCGCTACTACTAGGTACTACTGAGAACTTGGCTTATATGGCAGGGCTGACCAAAGACTTTTTTGATCGCTGTTATTATCCGGTGTTAGAGAAGAAACAGGGTATGCCATTTGCGTTATATATTCGTGCAGGACATGATGGTACGGGCACCAAACTTGCGATGAAGACGATTACCACTGGTCTGCGTTGGGAATGGATTCAAGAAGCACTGATATTGCAAGGTGATTGGCAAGAGGCATTTACTGAGCAAGTAGAAGAGCTTGCTATGACACTAGCAGCTGGGGTAGAAGCGGGTATTTATTAGTTTTTTAATGCTTTGCTTGTAGTCATTATTCCTATCAAAGCTGTGATAACGAAGGCATATAAGGATATTAGCAGTGTTTAATAATGATTTAGATAATAGCCAATCTATTGCTCCTGTTGGTATGCCATTTTCTCAAGCCTGTGAAAACAATAAGCAACCAATTTTAGAAATTTTACAGCAGGAATTGCAAGATTTTAATCATGTATTGGAAGTGGGTTCAGGAACAGGTCAGCATAGTGTGTATTTTGCACCGAGATTGGCTCATTTAAAATGGCAGACCAGTGATGTGTTAGCTCATCATGCCACTATCAGTGCTTGGCATACTGCTTACCCTGCGCCCAATCTATATGCTTCACTGGCTTTTGATTTGGCAGTTGATCCATTACCGATGAGTCTTGCTAGCAATGAGCCCTACGATGTGGTGTTTACTGCCAATACCCTACATATCATCTCATGGTCGTTGGTGGAAAAATTGTTTGAGTTAGTAGGTGATGCTTTACCTATCAATGGAAAGTTAATCGTATATGGACCATTTAATGAAAACGGACATTATACCAGCGCGGGTAATCAGCAGTTTGATAGTAGTCTCAGGCAACGCGACGCAAAGAGCGGCATTCGTCATTTAGAAGACATAATAGCTTTGGCAAAAACACATCATCTAAACCTATCTGATAAATATGCGATGCCAGCCAATAACCAGCTATTGGTATTTCAAAAAATTAGATAATGAAGCTTTGGCATAAAAAGACCTCTTAATTACGATTGATTGAGAGGTCTTTTTATTTAGAGCTACTTATGTTGTTTACATACAGTCAAATTACTTATAGGCTTCTGCTAAAAAATCTAAATAACGTTTCCAAGAACGCTCATCAGCACGGGCATCATATCTATCGCTTCCGAACACACTAAATGCATGTGGCGCACCACTATAGGTTAGCATCTCATGTGGCACTTTTGCCGCTTCTAACGTCTTACCCAAAGTGGCAAAGCTTTCAAGGGAGACGGATTCATCCGCAGAGCCATGAAATACCAATATCTCGCCAGTCGTCTTATCATAACTTTGACCTATTGGGGTGTCAAAGGCACCATGGAAAGGGACAAACGCTTTTTGTGGGAATCCTGAGCGTGCTAGCTCTAAAGCAACCGTACCGCCAAAACAATAGCCCATCGTTACACCTGTGCGTGCATCATTGCCTTGCTCTTGGCCAGCGTTCAATGCGCCTTGAAGTAGGCGGCGCATTTTGCTGCGATCGTCATATAGTGCACCGGTTAAGCGTTTATTGTCTTCAATAGTTGACGGGCGGATACCTTTCCCAAACATATCAGCAGCCAGTACGTTATAGCCCTCACTTGCCAACATATCAGCGCGCTTGCGCTCATAATCTGTTAGCCCATCCCAATCATGAATCAGTAATATAAATGGCGCATTGGGTTTATCTGCTTTGGCGTAATAGCCCTCATAGGGTTGATTATCTACTGTATAAGTGACATTTTTAGTGGTAATCGCTGCCGCTGTTTGGCTAAGTAGTAGTGCTGTTAAGCCTAGAGAGGCGCTGTACAATAACTTTTCGCCGTAGCGCTTAGATGATTTAATAGAAGTGGATGTGAATGTCATGGTAGCCTCATTATGTTAGTTAAAAAATGTCAGTGAAAAATAGCCTATTTCAAAACCGATCCACCCTTTTAACCCTAATGAGCAGACACCTTTTACAGGATAGCGTAAAGAATAACGACATAACAACGCTATATTGTTAAAAATAATAAGTGTTTCTATCGTTTATAAGTTTAACTAATGCCTGATTTTCTTAACCAAATATCAACACGCTTAACCATATAGTTGACATACCTGAGCAAGATTTTTGAGTAAGATAATTGTTGAGCTCAGCATTGCTATCTCAAGAGTGCTTGAATCAGTTTTTATCTTTAACCGTGCTACAACACAGAAAATAAACGGACATTTGAAGTCGCCACTATCGCTACGGATATAAAAACTGTGTTAGCGCTTATTAAATGGTCTAGTTATAGTCCATTTTTACTCATCAGCTAGCTAGGATATTTTATGAATAAGAATATTGATCATACCGACCCCGCTAAAGACATGAATATGGAACGTGGCAATGGTGGTGAAACCCATCAACGTGCAGGTGATGACACCAAAGTACTCACCACCCAACAGGGTGTACCAATTTCTGACAATCAAAACTCACTCAAAGCAGGACCGCGCGGTCCAACGCTATTAGAGGATTTTGTCTTACGTGAAAAGATCCATCACTTTGATCATGAGCGTATTCCTGAGCGTATTGTGCATGCGCGTGGTAGTGCCGCACACGGTTATTTTGAGCTGACCGAATCATTAGAAGAATATACCACGGCTAAAATTTTGACTGAAACCGGTAAGCAAACCCCATTATTTACACGTTTTTCAACTGTTGCAGGTAGTAAAGGCTCAAAAGATACACCGCGTGATGTACGTGGTTTTTCAGTCAAAGTTTATACCGAAGAAGGCAACTGGGATTTGGTCGGTAATGACATGCCGATTTTCTTTATCCAAGATGCAATGAAATTCCCAGACCTTGTCCATGCAGTCAAACCTGAGCCGGATCGTGGTTTTCCGCAAGCAGCGTCCGCTCATGATACGTTTTGGGACTTTGTATCATTAAGTCCTGAAACCATGCACAACGTCATTTGGTTGATGAGTGATCGCGGGATACCACGTAGCTTACGCATGATTGAAGGTTTTGGTATTCATAGTTATCGCCTAATTAATAAAGAAGGCAAAAGTACCTTTATGCGTTTCCACTGGAAACCAGTGCTGGGTGTACAATCAACGACATGGGATGAAGCGGTAAAAATCTCTGGTGCCGATCCTGATTATCATCGCCGCGATTTGTTTGAGTCGATTAATAACGGTGATTTCCCTGAATGGGAATTTGGTGTGCAATTATTCACGGAAGAAGAAGCCAATGACTTTCCGTTCGACCATTTAGATGCAACCAAGCTGATTCCAGAAGAAATGGTGCCCGTCAAAATCGTTGGTAAAATGGTACTAAATCGTTATCCTGATAATTTCTTTGCTGAAACAGAGCAAGTGGCTTTCTGTCCATCGCATGTACCGCCGGGTATTGATTTTAGTAATGATCCCTTATTACAAGGTCGTCTGTTCAGCTACTTGGACACTCAGTTATCGCGCTTAGGCTCACCGAATTTTGCACAAATTCCAATCAATGCACCAAAATGTCCATTCGCTAATAATCAGCAAGATGGTCATATGCAGATGCAAGTGCCAAAAACGCGCGTGCTTTATGAGCCACAAAGTCTTGATCCTACCAGACCACGTGAGAGTGTGAAGAAAGGCTTTGCATCTTTTGCTGAGACGCTAGATGATGGTGTTAAAGGTCGCGTGCGCGCTGAGAGCTTCGCGGATCATTATAGTCAGCCACGTATGTTCTATCGCAGCCAAACGACAGTTGAACAAGCACATATTGCCTCAGCCTATGCTTTTGAGCTAGGTAAAGTAGATACAGCGCATGTCCGTAGTCGTACGCTTAGCCATTTACGTAATATCGATGAAGATTTGGCAAGTCGCGTGGCAAAAGCGTTGGGTATGGAGCTGCCAGAAGCTGCTGAATCTGCCGCACCTATTCAAGATATGGAAGTCTCTCCTGCCGTAAGAACGATTGGTCTGTCACCTAAGAGGTTAAAGGGTCGCATGATTGGTATTTTGGTAGCGGAAGGCTCAAAGCATAGTGAAATAGAAAAATACGAGAAGGCAGCGCAAGCGCAAGGTGCCAGTGTCAAAATTATTGCACCGAATAAAGAAGTCAAGTTAGACGATAATACCATTATACAAGTTGATGAGCGCGTAGCAGGCGGTCCGTCTGTGATGTTTGATGCCGTGGTTAGTATCATCATGCCTGATCAAGCTAAGAAGTTGGCTAAAGACAGTGCCACGTTAGACTGGTTCACGGATGCTTATGTGCACTGTAAAGCGATTTCTTATTGCGGGGCAACGGACGAGTTTATTTTAAGTAAACTACCGATTGAAAAAGATGCCTTTGTCACGCCACTATCTGATGTAGACGTCTTTATTGAAAATGCCAAATCGCGCCTATGGGAACGTGAGCCAAAGGTTCGTGACTTAGCTTAATTTGGCTTAATATATTCGTATTTAAATCTCCAACAATGAACTCAGCCACTGTGCTGGGTTTTTTTATTCTTTAACCTAAACAATCTTTGGTCACAAGCGTTCACTGAATATCACTTCTAAACCTTTATTGAACGTTATAATAATCAATCATATTGCTTAATAAC
The DNA here is from genome assembly GCF_008369245.1 of Psychrobacter sp. ANT_H56B. Taxonomy (NCBI): domain Bacteria; kingdom Pseudomonadati; phylum Pseudomonadota; class Gammaproteobacteria; order Moraxellales; family Moraxellaceae; genus Psychrobacter; species Psychrobacter sp. ANT_H56B. The sequence goes on along the minus strand of NZ_VOBF01000008.1, from coordinate 150,583 downwards.
ATCAAGAATACGGCAATGAATAAGCTGGTTAAATATAGCCTTTGCTTTCATATATGGATATTTAAATGGCTAATATAAGCGTTATATTAGATAAAGGGATATTATGAGTTTAGTAGATATTGTTGCGATAGAAGGATATATTCAGACAACGTATATGGCGGTTTATCCTGACAAGTTATTATTGTTAGATTCAGGGTGTCGATGTGATGTCGATAAGATTTTAGCGTATATCACTGACACTCTAAAACGTCCAGTTGAGCAACTTAAGACCGTCATGGTCACGCATATGCATCCCGATCATGCGGGCGGCGCTAAGCTGTTGCAGCAAAAAACCGGCTGTCAGATAGTTACCGCAATGTCCGAAAAGCCTTGGTACCATGGTATTTTGGGTAGAATTGCCCATCTGAATGATTTGGGATTGACTTATTATGTCGCCAGTCGTCAAGGTAAGTCTATGACCAACGTCTGGTACCACCCCATTTTAAAAGCGGATATCACTGTTCAAGATGGCGACCGTGTGCCAAATTTTGACGATTGGATCGTCTTGGAGACGCCAGGGCATACCGATCGAGACTTGTCTTTATGGCATCCGCAAAGCAAGCAGGCGTATACCGCAGATCTCATATTAATCATCAAAAATAGATTTGTCTCGCCTTACTTAATTACCTTACCTGACGCTTACCGCGCGTCATTGGACAAGGTAAAAGCACTGCAACCAGATACTTTATTACTGGCGCATGATAAAAGAGTTAAGCTTAGCGATAAAGACTTTGAAAAATTGATAGAACGGGCACCGAATGAACCACGCAAAACAACGTTACAAAATGGTTTTAAGCTCATGCTTGCACAAGTTAAATTTGCTCGTAAAAGAGTACATACCCCTTAATCAAATAATACAAACAAAAAAAAGCCCAATCATTAAATGATTGGGCTTTCCTAAATATGGTGGGCCGACCGCGACTCGAACGCGGGACCAATTGATTAAAAGTCAACTGCTCTACCAACTGAGCTATCGGCCCTGAGAAGCGTTAAAAAATTGTATGACAATTTTAGCTTCGCAAGATAAATTTCCTTAAAGGGAAATTTATTAAAACAAGACATCAAAAAGGATGTCTTTAAACTTATTACATCACTACCGGATAGGGTAGCATACATAACAAGCGTAATACTAAAGATGGTGGGCCGACCGCGACTCGAACGCGGGACCAATTGATTAAAAGTCAACTGCTCTACCAACTGAGCTATCGGCCCTGAAGAGTATAAAAAAAGCACTGCTTTTTAACTCTACAAGAGAAAATTCTTTTAAGGGAATTTTCGGTAAGCTTAAAATCTTTCTTTATTGACTACTCAATATCAAAAGAGGCATCAAACTCGTTTCACATTTAGATAATTTGTATCTCTAAACGTGAGAGCACATTATATATATAATTAAGACAAATACAACCCCGAATCAGAAAAAAAGTTAAAAATCTTAGATAATAATGAATGTTTTTTAACTTTGACCCTTATTTGGCTATCGAGTCACCTATTACCGCTGATAGTTTGTTATTTTAAAAATGATGTTTGAAAATTTTTGCTTAAAATTTTACTAATCTCTAGAGAGTGCTTCTACTGGATCCAATTTGGCAGCATTGCGTGCTGGTAAAAAGCCAAAGACCACGCCGATAAGCGTTGAGCAGACAAAGGCGGCAATAATGGAGGTCGAAGAATAAATGACTTTAAAACTATCACCACCAACACGGTTGATCAGCTCACCAATAGCAAATGCCAGTCCAATGCCTAATAAACCACCTAAGATACAAACCAAAATGGCTTCAATCAAAAACTGCTGCATGATATCGCTTTGACGAGCACCGACTGCCATACGTACGCCAATCTCATTGGTGCGCTCGGTCACGGATACCAACATGATATTCATGACGCCAATACCGCCGACAATCAGCGAGATAATGGCGATAGAGGATATCAGCAAGGTCAATGCTGCCGTTGTAGACTCAATGGTTTGACGGATAGAGTCGGAGTTACGTATGCGAAAATCATCGGTACCGTGACGGCTTGTCATCAGATCTGAGATGGCAGACTCAGCGGCAGAAGAGGAGATGTTAGTATCAATCAGCGCAATAAAACTCTCGATATAGGCGCTGCCTATGAGCCGTGACATCATGGTGGTATAGGGCATATATAAAGTAGGAGTGTCGACGCTTCTACTAAAACCGCCTTCGTTTGGCTCCAGTACCCCAATCACGCGTCCAGGAACACTCCCTATTAATAGTACCTCACCGATAGGGTTTGCTATAGTAGGAAAGAAAGTTTTATGTGCATTGCTGTCGATAATAATATCTTGGGTACGGCGTAAGATGCTTTGTTCATCAAAGCCTTGACCCATTGCCAATGTTTCACCACTGACATCGAGATAATCTTTACCTACTCCGCTGATACTGGCGGCTTCTTGGACATTACGATAGCGGACGCTCATATTGCTATTCAGCTGGGGACTGACACTAAGTACATAAGGCTGATCTGCAACCGCTTGGGCATCCTGTGGGGTCAAATTGTCATCATTATACTGACGTCTAGGATCGCCGTAAGGGTAGCCGTCAGTGACGGTGATGGTATTGGTACCTAGTGAGCTAATATTGGACAAAATCTGCGCTTGTGAGCCTTTACCGAGCCCGACAACCGACACCACAGAGGCGATACCAATGATGATACCTAGCATTGTCAGCAGAGTACGCATTTTGTGCGCACGCATAGCAAGTAAAGACATTTTAAACGATTCAAGCAAGCGGTCGATAAAGCTGCCAAATGCGCTCTTACGGTGTTTGTCTATTATCGACGCAGATTGTGCTGCTGGACGCTGATAGTCTTCGTTTTTATAATCGGCAATGATATAACCGTCTTTGATTTCAATCACGCGCTCAGCTTGAGCAGCAAGACTGGGGTCATGCGTTACCATAATAATCGTATGACCTTGCGCATTTAAGTCTTTTAAAATTTGTACGACATCTTTGCCTGACTTGCTATCTAGCGCGCCTGTCGGCTCATCCGCTAAGATAATATCACCGCCGTTCATCAATGCCCTTGCGATGGATACACGCTGCTGCTGACCACCCGATAACTGGCTTGGGCGATTATTGACTTTGTCCGCCAGTCCCAAGTCTGATAAGAGCTTTTCGGCACGCTCATTGCGCGCTTGCCCATCCATCCCTGCATAGACGGCAGGCACAGAGACATTGTCACGGGCACTGATGTCACCCAATAGATGGTAACGCTGAAAAATAAAACCAAAGTGTTCACGGCGCAGCTTTGCCAGTTCATCAGGGGCTAAACGATTAACGGATTGACCAAATACTTGATAATCGCCGGCAGTCGCTTGATCCAAGCAGCCCAAAATATTCATCAAGGTTGATTTGCCTGAGCCTGATTGTCCAATAATAGCCACCATCTCGCCTTGATGGATGGTTAGATTGATATCGTGCAATACACGAATGGTCTGCTCGCCCGCTTTAAACTCTCTAATCAAGCCTTTGACTTGCATCAAAGGCTTATCAGTGTCGGCGTTAGCATAAAGATCTTGGCTGCTCATTTACTATCCTGCTTATCTCAATCAATATCAAAGCTGATTTGTCGCTAATTTAAATTCATTTAAATCTTGTTCTATCTGATTCTGGAGTTAGGGCTAAAATGGTCGACCGCCTCTGCCACCATCGCCTTTGCTGCCACTATCTGGTCCCTCTTCGCTTAAGATAACCTCGTCACCTTTTTTAAGACCGCTCAATATCTCCGCATTGACGCGGTTATTGATACCGACTTTGACAGTTTGTTCAACCACTGTGCCATCAGCTTTAAGAACGCGTACATTTGCCATAGTCGCCGTAGAATCACTGTCAACATTCGTCACAGTATTCTTAGTAGTCACATTTTTAGATTTTCCAGTTTTACCGGCAGGTTGCAGTGCGGCAGAAGGGATAAGTAGCGCATTTTTGGCTTGGTTAATGACAATATAAACTTGCGCGGTCATATCAATACGAAAGCGGCGCTCGGTATTGGGTACTTCAATATAACCGACATAATAAATGGCAGCATCGGTCGAGCTGGTATCACTGATTTTTTCAGGAGCCGGTTCAATCGCTTTAAGAATCGAATCATATTTTTGATCGGGATTACCGATGATATTAAAATAAACAGGCAAGCCCGCTTTGACATTAATGACGTCAGCTTCAGAGATTTGAGCATTGATGCGTACGGTAGATAAATCAGCTAAGGTCACAATGGTCGGTGCACTTTGATTGGCATTGACCGTCGTCCCTTGCTCAGTCGTTACCGATACTACAGTACCTGACATCGGCGCGCGAATGGTGGTGTAGCTTAAATCTTCTTGCGCGGTGCTGACGTTGGTTTGAGATTTACGTAATGCTGCCTGCTGGCTGTTAATATTCGCTGCAGTAGTGGCAATAGCGGCTTTAGCAGTATCGATAGAGGCACGCGCATTGGCGACTGCTGCCTGCGCAGTTTGTACCTTTGTCCCTTGAGTATCATAATCCTGCTGTGATATCGCGTCGATAGCGAGTAAGCCTTGCAAGCGTGAAAAATCTGCTTGCGCTTGTCTTAACTCAGCTTGGCGGCTGGCAAGATCTGCCTGCGCACTTTTTAAACCTGCTTGACGACTTAATGACTCAGCTTGCGCACTTTGTAGCGCCGCTTCACTTTGCTCAAGGCTTGCTTGCTCATTGCTCAGACTGTTCTTCTGCGTTACTTGGTCAATCTGCGCAATCAAATCGCCTTTTTGCACCTCATCACCGACTTCAACGAATAGTCGCGTCACTTCACCAGATACTTGCGCACCAACATCGACGGTATTTAAAGCCTTAACTTTGCCCGATGCCATAACGTTGTTTTCGATATCGCCAATCTCAGCGGTCGCTGTTAGATAGTTGGGTGTTACTTCTTTTGGTTTTAAGGTTTTATAGGCTAAAACCCCTAAAGCGATGATGACGAGGGCAATAATGCCCCATTTAATAGCAGAGTTTTTGCTAATTTTGCGCATGACGACAATCCAATAACAAGAAAATCAAATGTAACTATAATAGAGGCTCGATGGACAAAAGGGAATGGGAGTTAGTTTGCGAAAGGTTAAGAAGAGATATTGAGGCAGGTTTTGCAGAGGAGATTTGGATTTTTGCAGGAATTTTATCGTTGAAAAAGCAGGTTAAGAAATAATATCGTTCTTAGAGGTATTATTGGTTACTGACTGATAAATAACTAAGAATTCATCACTTTGGTTATTTAGTAGGGAATAAACGTTTTCCTGATAACTCTAACGCTGTTAGTAGTAATAGCTCCCACGCTGGTTGGATGATAAGTCCTTTAATTGCCTGATCACAGCGATAAAGCAGAGTAGGCCACGCTGCTGTTTGCACTTTTGACTGACGACGACAGGCTTGCTGATATAAGCCTTGTTTACTGCGCCAAATACCTAGGGCTTGCGGATCTTGTCCATCCATCAGTTGCATGATTTGCCGCATGTCTTTACTGATTGCCCATAACACCAGTGTCGTTGGCTCATCCGTGGCTTTGAGTTGAAAAATGATTTTAGCGACTTGGGCACTATTGCCAGCAAGCATCGCATCGGACAAATCAAACACGCTAAACTGCGCATCGCTGACCAATGCCGCTTGTAAGTCATTAATATCTAGTGCGACCTGTGATAGGTGCGGGCTAGAGTTTGTAGTTCCTTGAATGGCAGCATCATTATTTGCTATGAGTTGTGGGGCAAACAAATAAGATAAGCGCCATAAGGTTTGATAGGCACTGAGCAAATGATGTTCAGTATGTGACATGAGTAGCTGCCACGCTTCTTGCGATAGCTTTAAGCCAAACTGCTGCGCTTGTATCTGCAATAACTGCTGACGCTGCTGCTCATTGTACAAATTACAGTCGATGACGTGACCATATTGCGCAAATGGCGTAAACCATTTGCTGCTCTGAGCGCGTTTGTCTTGTTTTGGGGTCAACCATAATAAGCTATGACTGTGGCTGCCTGCTTGAGCGTCCTGTGCAAAGCGTTCAAGTTCTGTAATGACTGCCTTATCAGGTTTATGGTTGCCTGTGACAATCAAGGCACTGGCATCATCAAATAAAGACTGGCTGCCAAGCTCTGACAATACTTCTTGCCAGCTCTTAACTGATACCAGCTCAATACGCTTAATGGCGTAATTCTGCGCGCGCCAATGTGGACGCAGCGCATCGATGAGCCATTGACTTAATAATGGCTCGTCACCATGTGCTAGCCACAAGCCTGCTACAGCAACTGAGGATCGCTGTAGTTTTGGATAAGCTTGTATAAAAGTATCTTGCATAAAAGGCTGACGCACACAAAGTTGTGAATAAAAAAGCAAAGCCAAAAAATTGCTAAGCTACATTTGAGCCATATTAAGGTTTGGGTACAAGAATCGCCGTAGCGCCTGTACCTTTACCGATTTGCGCAGAAGTAGTGGCGCTGGCAGGTGTCACCTTTGGCAGGGCAATCGCGACATATTGATCGGTGATACGTCTTGCTAAACTGTCATAGAGCCATTCACGAATTTGATCACCTTGCTGATCGTCGGTGCTCACTGACGCTTCGTTATACTGATAGCTACGTTCAACTTGAATCGGATTACTGAGCGTTATAGGCTTACCATTATCTATGCTTTGATAGCTAACATCGGCTGATATCACTAAGCGAATTTCTGTTAATACGCCGACCAATTCATAACGCTTAAAACGTACGTTATTGACGGTAATCGCAGCGATGGTTTCAGCGCCTACGTTTTGATTGTTACTAGCCACATCAGTCAATGTCATGTTAGTAATGACATCAACACCCAATGCCTCAAGGCGTTTTGTGAGCGGCAGCTTCAGTGGGAATGCGGTGCGATTATCTTCGATAATTACCGCGGTCTTCGCTACATCAAACAGCATGGGCGCATCATAACCGCGTAGTTGAAAGCCGCAGCCACTAAGACTGGCAGTCGCCCCAACGATGGCAAGCATTGGCAGAGATGCAAGTAATGCGGTCGCTAGTTTATGTCTATTCGACTTAGTAGGCATGTGCTTTTTCCCTTACATGTTGTTCGATATGACGGGATAGCACGGTGCTTATCCGTCATAATCGCTATTCTTATTGTGATAAGAAAACCTAAAATATCCGCGTTTAATTATCCTAACCTGCAACCACAATATTAACCAGTTTATTCGGTACGATAATTTCTTTTTTAATCTCGCCTGTAAGGAATTTTGCCACACCTTCAAGCTCTTTTGCTTGTGCTTTTAGCTGTTCAGGATCGCTATTGGGTGCTACATCCATTTTACCCCGCATTTTACCGTTAACCTGCACTATCATAGTAATCATATCTTGTACCAATGCACTTTCATCGACCATAGGGTAATTTAGGGTGACGGTATCAAGTCCTAATTGCTCAAGTAAATGCTCGCCAATGTGTGGCGCATATACCGACAGCATAATCAATAAATCAGTCAGTGCTTCATGCTGTACTTGCAGCTCTTGCTCGCTATTAGCTTTAAAGTTACTCAGCTCATTAGCGAGCTCCATTAGGCTAGAAACTGGCGTATTGAGTGCTAGACGTTTACCCAAGTCACTATCAATCTTGCCAATAGTTTCATGCGTCTTACGGCGCAAGGTTTTAGCTTCTTTGCTTAGGTCATCAGGGTTTAAAACTGACCCGTGGAATGCGTCAATATCTAAATTAGCGTTAGTTAATGCTTGCATATGCTCAGAAGCAATGCGCCATACTTTTTTAACAAAGTTATAAGGACCTTTTAGTGCATCATCTGACCATTCGAGGGTTTGATCGGCAGGGGCGGTAAATAAGGTGTAAAGACGAACGGTATCCGCGCCATATTTATCAATGGTAAGCTGCGGGTCGACGCCGTTATTTTTTGACTTAGACATTTTTTCAATTTTGCCAATCGTCACCGGCTGTCCATCTGATTTTAGGATGGCTTTAATCGGCTGACCGCGCTCGTTAAAGTCAATATCGATGTCTTTAGTAAAGTAATAAGTGGTACTGCCATCAGCATTGACGCGGTAGAAAGTACCCGCAAGTACCATTCCTTGAGTCATTAAATTGGCAAATGGCTCATCGCCTGATACCAAGTTTTCATCACGCATGAGCTTGTGGAAGAAGCGCGCATAAAGCAGATGCATCACCGCATGCTCGACACCACCGATATATTGGTCAACTGGCAACCATTTATTGGCGGCAGATTTATTAACCATATTGGTTGTATCGTGTGGGCTGGCAAAGCGCGCATAGTACCAGCTTGACTCTACAAAGGTATCAAAGGTATCGGTTTCGCGCTCAGCAGGATTGCCACATTTAGGGCAAGTGGTATTCACAAATTCTGGAATATTTTTTAGTGGATTGCCACGACCGTCCGGAACGACGTCAGTTGGCAAGACAACCGGCAAGTCTTGTTCTTCAACTGGCACGGTACCGCAATGCTCACAGTTAACCATTGGGATAGGGCAACCCCAATAACGCTGGCGTGAAACACCCCAATCACGGAGACGGTATTGAATTTTTTTCCTAGCAAGCTCTTGAGGCTCAAGTTTGGTTAGCATCGCTGCAAATGCTTGTTCGAAATCTAAACCATCAAATTCACCTGAATTGACCAAAGTATTGCGTTCGGTATAAGCACGATTAATCTCAGTATCGTTCGCCTTTGCATCTGCTTCTAACGCATCGAAATAGCCGACAGGAATGTCAATGACTTGTTTAATCGGTAAGTTGTATTTGGTTGCAAACTCATAGTCGCGCTCATCGTGAGCAGGTACTGCCATTACCGCACCTGAGCCATAGCTCATAAGTACATAATTGGCAACCCATACTGGCACTTCTTCGCCAGTCAATGGATGGGTCACGGTTAGACCCGTATCCATACCAATTTTTTCGGCTTTAGCAAGGTCTGCCTCAGCGACTGAGCCTTTCTTACAAAGGGCACAAAACTCTGCAATCGCTTTATTATTCTCAGAGGCATATTGGGCTAGCGGGTGCTCTGCGGCCACTGCCACATAAGTGACACCCATCAAGGTATCAGGGCGAGTGGTAAAGACGTCTAAGCTATTGCTTTGACCAGCCAGCTCATAAGGGAAGTGTACTTCCATACCTGAGCTACGACCAATCCAATTGCGCTGCATGGTAATCACTTCAGATGGCCAATGACCTTCTAGCTGATCCAAATCATCAAGCAACTCATCAGCATAATCAGTGATATTGAAATAATACATCGGAATATCACGCTTTTCGACCATAGCGCCACTGCGCCAGCCTTTACCATCGATGACTTGCTCGTTGGCTAATACAGTATTGTCAATCGGATCCCAGTTGACGGTTGCAAGCTTTTTATAGACCAAGCCTTTTTTATATAACTGCAAAAACAACCACTGCTCCCACTGATAATATTCAGGGCTACAAGTGGCAAATTCACGTGACCAGTCAATAGACAAGCCAAGCAATTTTAGCTGGGCGCGCATGCTATCAATATTCTCAAACGTCCATTTAGCAGGCGGCGTCTGATTGGCAATCGCGGCGTTTTCTGCTGGCAAGCCAAAACCATCCCAGCCCATTGGCTGCATGACTTCATAACCTTTGAGGCGATAGTAACGGCTCAGTACATCAGAAATCGTATAGTTACGCACGTGACCCATATGCAGCTTACCGCTTGGGTAAGGGAACATCGACAGCATATAGCGACTTGGCTTATCGCTTGGCTCATTGCTCACTTCAAAGCGCTTGTCAGTTGCCCATTTGGCTTGTTGCGCCGCTTCGATAGCTTGTGGGTTATAATAATTGTTTTCAGTTTGGTCAGATGTCACAGTATTACTCATAGTGGGCTCGAAATTGGTTAATACAGATAAAAAATAGGTGGAATTCGACAATGCCATAGCATAGCGTAATTTGGCGAAAATTGCGACGATATGATGCCGCCTTTCATTGATTACCTAGTGGCTTTTCGGCTTGTATTCGCTGCTTGCCGATATCCACATTTGCCATGTGCCAGCTTCGAGCATTATTTGAGTATAATAAACAGTAACATTCTTGACGAGGAGACATTATGACCATCACTATTTACGGTATCAAATCTTGTAGCACCATGAAAAAAGCCTTTACCAAGCTTGATGAGTTGGGCGTTAGCTATAACTTTCATGATTATAAAAAACAAGGTATCGACAAAGATAGCGTTCAGCGTTGGGTCAACGAGCTTGGTATTGATAAAGTATTAAACAAGCGCGGAACGACATGGCGTAAGCTAGAAGATGTTCAAAAGCAAGCAGCGGATAGCGATGTGGATCAAGCAATTGACTTACTCATTGAAAATACCAGTATGATTAAGCGTCCGATAGTTGAAGGTGAGCTGACTGATAAAAATAAGCCGATATTATTATGTGGCTTTGATGAAGCCGAGTTTGATAAAGTTTTTTCGTAAAAGAATACTGCTACCATCAGTAAAGCCCAAGCTAAGAACCTCTTAGCTCGGGCTTTATAACACCTAAAATAAACCAAATCACACTTGCGAGCCATATAAGCAAGACGTAAAAGCGAATTTGTTCGGCATTCCAATCTAGTGCAAACCACTCAATGAGGAAAAATGATTTCCACCCTTCTATCCATTTTGCGCCACCATAGCCAATAATCCACCAGCAGTACGAGCTTTCTAAGATAAAAAGTAGACACCAAAGCCACAATGCCATGATTTACTCCTACTATTTGGCCAATGATTAGCCTAGATCTCGACTGATTAGTGTACCAACACCTTCGTTGGTAAAAATCTCTAACAGCGTCGCATGCGGTACGCGGCCATCGACGATAACAGCACTTTTTACGCCGCTACGAACCGCATCAAGCGCACATTGAATTTTAGGAATCATGCCGCCTGAAATCGTACCATCTTCAATTAGGCTATCCACAGTCTTAGGCGTCAAACCAGTCACGACTTCGCCATCACGACCCAATACCCCTTTGATATTGGTTAATAGCATGAGTTTCTCTGCCTGCAAGAATTCGGCGACTTTACCAGCGACCAAATCGGCGTTGATATTATAAGTATTGCCTTCTTCATCGACGCCAAGAGGGGCGATAACAGGGATAAAGTCAGAAGCAATCAGCATATTAATCACGTCTTTATTAACGCTCACTACGTCCCCGACAAAGCCTAAATCTACTGGTACAGCAATACCATCTGCGCCGATTTTTTCCATCATCAATTTTTTAGCCAAGATTAAGTTGGCATCTTTACCCGTCAAACCGATGGCGCAGCCGCCATGTTTATTTATTAAGCTCACAATCGATTTATTAACATTGCCGCCAAGTACCATCTCGACGATATCCATGGTGTCCTTGTCAGTAACGCGCATCCCATCGATACGGTCTGAGTGCCGCCCAAGCTCTTTTAATAAATTATCCACTTGTGGACCGCCACCATGTACGACCACAGGATGCATACCAACGGTTTTGAGTAGGACGATATCTCGGGCAAATGAGCTTTCAAGCGCAGGATCGGTCATGGCATTGCCGCCGTATTTGACCACAATGATTTTATCGACGAAGCGTTGAATATAGGGCAGGGCGGTGGTCAAGACTTCAGCAGTAATTTTGGCTTCATCTAAATTCAAGGTCATTATAAACTCCTAAAATACGGTGTTAAGCGATTGGTTGTTGTTATAAACAGTCATAAATAACAAAGTTACATTTGTGATAAAAAAATAGTTTTGATAACTGATTACTGAGGGGAAATAGCTACAATCTGCGCAGCTAGATTTTCATCAAAGGGACGGCATAGCGCGGCAAATTTTGCTTGAATATCTTGTAGGTGTGCCATGCTGTCTCCTGCAAAGCGCGCGGTTAAATTGTGACTGGTATTTGATTGACGCAGTACGCCAAAACCATGGGCGAAATCTAGACGCACGCCATCAATACAGCTCAGAGTTGTACCTATTGGCAATAAGTCTTTGGCTTGCTCTATGCTAATAGGAAGGTTTTTTATAGAGCAACTACAAAGCGTCCGCTGACAAGTACTGAGTACTTGATATTCAGCCTGAGTAGGCAGTGGAGCGGTTACTTTCATGAGTTGTTGTAAGTACACGCATAGTCGAGTTAGCTGCTCAATGATTGAGCAATCGGTTGACGCATTTAATGGCAGCGGTAAATAATGATCGGCAGTACTGACAATGTTTGGTAATTGATAGATGATATTAGCAAGATTTGTTGTAGGATTTAGACTATTTGAGTGATCAGCTGCCAGCCAATGCAACAGTCTTAAAGCTGCATATATGGCATCATCATAGACAATAAAGCGACTGTCGTTAAAGATAAAATGCCCCGATAACTCTCCAGCAAATATGATTTGCCCAGCAGAGTCCTGCATCTGTTGGCGCATTAGGCTACTGCCAGTTTTGCTGATGATAGGTTCTGCGCCAAGCTCAGTCAGTAGCTTCGGCAAATGATGCGAACATTTAATATCAAAGAGAATTTGCGGCGGAGATTGCAACTGGGTACAAGCGACTGGACGCTCAGTCAATATTACCTTTGCTAATAAATAGAGCAAGTGATCGGGTGTGACTACCTTACCTATATTATCGACAATCATTAGTCGGTCGCCATCACCGTCAAAGGCGATACCTATATCTGCCTGATGATTAATTACGCTTTGCTGCAACTGTTTGAGCCGATGTGGTTCAGTAGGATCGGGATTGCCAGCAGGGAAATCTCCATTAGGCGTGTCATTAAGCGTGATAACACGGTGGCAAAAACGATCAAACAATTGTGGCGCGATATGACTGGTTGCACCATGCATACAATCGATAATAACCACCAAATCTAGCTTGGTAAAAGGCAATTGATTGCTGGTATGACCGAAAGTATTAGTAGTCGGTTGGTTATCATGCGGATAGAGTGCGTTAAACACTTGCACAATAGCATCAATATAATGCGCTGCTACTTGCTCAGGCGATAAAGACATTTGCTGATTGCTAATAGGATTATCCACTACATGTCGTGGAGTGCTTAACGCTTTATAGCCTTTTTGATTGTCTTTTTTAACGATCACTTTTTGAAAATCAGTAGTTTTAAAACCAGTTTCTTGCAAACAGCCTTTATAGAATTTACTTTTTTCAAGCATGCTATTGTCTAAAGAACGTTCAATTAACTGCTGATGAATAACTTGCTGGTAAAGCGTCTGAATGTCTTCGCTGCTAGGGGATTGATGATTGACCAACCACTTAATACCTAAAACATCTCTCGCAGAATGACTAGCAGTCACGATAATGCCATGCCCTTGATATTCCTCAGCCCAAAATACCATCATAGGCGTGGTAATCAGCCCCAATTGAATAACTTGTAAGCCACATTCGCTCAATGTATTAGCAAGTCTGTAAGCAATGACATCGCTATCACGACGTACATCATAGCCAATCACGACGATATCTTTTTTGTTATCACTGTCTTGTTGAACGTGATAAAGATGCGCAAAAGCGTACCCTAAGGCTTGTATAAAGTCAGTGGTGAAATGCTGGCGCGAACCGCGAATATCATAAGCACGAAATAAGGAGTGCTGCGCAGCAAAAAACGGCATCTTTTACTTCCTTATTATCGTGATAAATATGAATGATAAATAAATCGTCTAAGAGTATTAGGCGTATAGCTGATCGTTATTTTAGAATAGCTACTACTGACGACCGGAGTGTCCAAAACCACCAGCACCGCGCGCACTGGTATCGCTAAATTCTGTCACGACTTCAAATTCAGGGCGGGCAACAGGGACAACCACATATTGTGCCATGCGTTCTGCAGGACTTAATACAAAGTCTTCCTGACTACGATTCCAAATACTGACCATCAGCTCACCTTGATAATCAGCATCGATAAGTCCAACCAAGTTACCCAAAACAATACCATGCTTATGTCCAAGACCTGAACGTGGTAAAATCATGCCAGCATAGTTAGGGTCTTGAATATAAACCGCCAAACCAGTACCAATCAAATGGGTAGCACCCGCTTTAATCGTTAAAGGCTCATCAATACAAGCGCGCAAATCAATACCTGCGCTGCCATCAGTGGCACGAGTAGGCAAAGAAAACGCTTTATCTTCAGTGATTTTAGGGTTTAAGACTTTAACTTGTACAGCTTGCATAACGCACTCACTTAACGATTTAATGGTTTTATAAATAGAATGAATTTAGGGCGTGCCCTAATTTTTAAATTTAATTGCTTAACAACAACTATTTTTATAAATAGCTGATGATTTTTAACTTTTGGTTTCTAAATTTTAATAAGCGATTGATTAAAGAATCAGTATACTTGCCAAGCCCAAAAACGACATAAAGCCAACAATGTCCGTTACCGTGGTGAGGATAACAGAGGCAGATAATGCCGGATCAATATTCATGCGCTTTAGCATCAGTGGAATACTAATGCCCGATACATTGGCAGCGGTCATATTAATCGCAATCGCTAGACCGATGACCGCGCTGATTTTAATGTTATGAAACCACAATTGCGCAATAAACGCCATAATTATCGCCCATATGATACCGTTTATCGCCCCAACCCACAGCTCTTTATTTAATAACCATACACGGTTAGAGCCACCAATCTGTCCCATTGCCATACCGCGAATGACGACAGTAAGCGTCTGCGAGCCTGCAATACCGCCCATACTGGCAACTACGGGCATAAGAATCGCCAGTGCCACCACTTTTGCTAATACGGCTTCAAACTGTCCAATTACAGCAGCGGCTAATAGCGCCGTACATAAATTGATACCAAGCCAAATACTACGGCTTTTTGCACTGGTCAAAATAGGCGCGAACAGCTCTTCGTCTTGACTGACACCAGCAAGGTTTTTCATGGTACTGTCGACATCATCTTGGATGATTTCCATGATGTCCTCACCGTTTAGTTGACCGACTAGCTCGCCATGACTGTTAATAACTGGGGCAAAACGAATGTCTTCTGAGCGAAAAATCGCCGCCGCATCTTGAATGTCCAAGCGATCATTGATGGTAATAGCGCTATCAATCAAATCAGCAACTAAGGTGCTTTGGTCATGCTTAATCAAATCAGCCAGACTTAATAAGCCAAGTAGTTGCTGGCTTTGATCGACAACCAATAGCTCTTGGCTTTCATCATCAAGCAGCTCAATATCTTCTCGCAGCCAGTTTTGAACATCAGCCAGCGTCATGTCTTCTTGGACTTGAATAAGCTCAGGATCCATATAGCTGCCAACTTCCCAGTCGGCATAGGTATCGAGTTTATTGACCTGAATGCGTATGTCTTCATCCAAAGTCGCCATCACCGAAGTACGCACGCTTTCGGTAACGGTGTCTAAAATCTCTGAGATATCTTGTGCATCAAGATCTTGGGTAAACAGCGATATCTCTTTTGACGAGATATTTTCCATCAATGGCTGGCGTGTATCAAACTCTAGCTCAGCTAATACTTCACCTTTGATATTCTCTGGGACTTGTGCCCAAATCAGTAGTCGGCTCTGAGTCGGGAACGACTCTAGTAAGTTGGCAATCTCATATTCTGACTGCTTCCCTAAAAACTCAGTAATTGCCTCATATGCCTTGTCCGCAACCAACTCTTGCAAATAGAGTAGTTTATACTCAGCGTTAGATTCAGCCGGATTGTAGTCTCCCTGTCGTGTCGATGGTCGTGCAGAATTCGGCGTAGGAGCGGGCATAAAAGTTCCAAGTTTTTCAAAATATATAAATAATAATGACTAAGATCTAAGCTTAATGAATCAGTTGTATTTGTTAGCTTTTTTAATAGTTAAACATTATCGATTGCCCAATAAAGCGCGAATATTAGCCAAGTATTCATCAGCAACTGCTGCGGGATCTTTGGTGGCTTTTTGTTTTTTTGCTTTGGCAGGCCAATCGATATGATCTTCTGGCAACTCATCTAGAAATCTTGATTCAGACGTGACGCGCATTTGACCACCAGCACGTCGCTGAGTGGCTAGTGTCAAAGTTAGCTCGCGACGCGCGCGAGTAATGCCCACATACATCAAGCGCCGTTCCTCTTCGACCGTCTCGCTTAGGATAGAGTTGCGATGTGGTAGCATCTCTTCCTCAAGCCCCATGATATAAACAAAGTCAAACTCCAAGCCTTTTGCCGCATGTAAGGTCATTAGATTAACTTTATTGGTGTTTTCTTCTTCCTGCTGCTGCTCCAGCATATCAAGCAATACCAGCTTGCGAATGATGGTATCAATGGTACGGTCTTCGTCTTCTTCGGCGCGATTAATCAGCGATTGAATACTGGTGTAAAGCATATCGATATTATCAATACGATTTTTTTCTTGCTGCGGTGTTTTAGAGTCACTGCGCACAAAATCAATATAACCGGTCTCATCAATCATCTGGCGCACGATTGGCACAGGGTCAGGATGTTGATCAAGCTCGCGAGTATAGTGTTCAATGAAATCGCCAAACTCCTTTAAAGTACTATAAGATTTCGACGGTAAAACGTGGGCCAGACTGGCATGCGTACAAGAAGCCAGTAGCGAGATGCTATGTTCTTGTGAAAATAAGCCAAGCTTTTCAAGCGTGGCTGGTCCCATACCACGCTTGGGCGTATTAATCACGCGCAAAAAAGCACTGTCATCTTCTGGGTTTAAAATCAGCCGCAAGTAGCTCATAACGTCTTTAATTTCACTACGAGCAAAGAACGACTGACCACCCGATAATTTATAAGGCACTTGCAGTTGACGCAACTGCGCCTCTAGCATCCGCGCTTGGAAGTTACTGCGATAAAGAACGGCATATTGTTCCCACTCATTGCCAAAGCGCAATTTGTGAGTGACGATTTCTTTGGCGACGCGCTCAGACTCATCATCATCATTACGGCAATTGATAATACGGATTTTTTCGCCTTGACCTTTATCTGACCAGAGCTTCTTTTCAAATAAATGCTCATTGTTGGTAATAACCGCATTTGCAGAGGTCAAAATACGGGTGGTCGAGCGATAGTTTTGCTCAAGCATGACGATTTTTAATTTTGGGAAATCCTCTTTAAGTAAACCCATGTTTTCAGGTTTAGCACCGCGCCATGCATAAATAGATTGGTCATCATCACCAACGACCGTAAAGCGTCCTTGTGGTCCGACCAAATATTTGATCATCTCATACTGAGCGGTATTGGTATCTTGGTATTCATCGACCAATAGATAGCGAATACGGTTTTGCCATTTATCACGTAGCTCTCGATTTTCACGCAGTATTTTGGTCGGCAGGACAATCAAATCATCAAAATCAACGGCGTTATAAGCCCGTAGATTGCGCTCATATAAAGCATAAAGCGTCGCAAAAATCATATCTTCTGGATCGTCTAAGGTTTCCATCGCCTTATCCGGCTCAATCAAATCATTTTTCCAATCAGAAATCATCTTGATTGCTTTACCAACCAACTCACGACTCTCAGCGCCGCTTAAGTTATCACGCATCATAAGCTCCATTAGCAAACGCTTGCTATCGTCGCTGTCCATAATGGAGAAATTGCCTTTCAATGGCGTATGAAGCAGCTCATATCGCAGAAACTGCAGCCCAAATTGGTGAAAGGTTGAAACCGTCAGACCACGAGTCTTTTCACTCGGTAGTAGCTTACTGACTCGAGCTTTCATTTCACGCGCCGCTTTATTGGTAAAGGTCACCGCCGTGATACGCTCAGCAGGCATGTTGCATTCTTCGATCAAATAAGCAATCTTGCGGGTAATCACTGACGTCTTACCGGAGCCGGCACCTGCTAACACCAGTAGCGGACCAGATACGTAGAGCATGGCTTCTTGTTGTTTGGGATTAAGTTGACTCATAACGTGACCTGTAAGACAAAAGCAAAAAGAGGATAGCAGTAAATCGTAAAATGCCACTAGCTGCCATCAAGCGAAAAATACATTCGTTAAAATAGAGGGCATATTGGCATTTTAAATAGAGTAACTCACAGAAGAATTTTAAAGTTTTAGGCAATCTGCGAGCAAAATTAGATGAGTTATTATAAAGCAAAACCAAGGCTTTTGGGCAGGAGTTAGTAGCGTGGAATATATAAGATTATGAGGTATATATAAGGTACGTCTTGGAAAATGACATAGAGAAACATTTTGTTTCAATGAAAACCGTCGAAAATTTGGCCAATGCAAGCTCATTTCCCGTGAATAGAAATAAGGAGGCAGACTTAAGTATTATCCATTACGGAAGTGAAAGTGAAATAATTATAAGCTGTGACTAACTGCGCGGTTTATATACATTTTTCATCTTAGCTAGCAGTCAATTAATAATATATTCCTTAAACTTTTAGAAGGTTTTTAGAGAAGGATGATGAATAATCTATAGCATAGTTTGCGGATAAAAAAACCTATTTTTTTTGCCGATAAAGTGACCGCTCAATGCAGTTAAAAACTAGCTTTTGATTGCCGATATGCGTATAGTACGTAAATAATTTATGCCAGTTGTCACGTCATTGTTGACCACGTGTAATGAGCTATTAAATCAATTAAATAAACTATCGAATATGACATTGATTTAATACGTTGATCTTACGTTGTTAGAAGATGCGTTGGGCGACCAGCCTTTATCCGCATATAGAGCGGACACTCTGCAGTTGGTCAGATCTGACATCGTCGTCAATAAGCTTGATAATTGGTTGTTACCAGTACAGAACCTAACATGTGACTCAATGACAGTTACTTAAATACAGTGACAGTTGCTTTGTGTTTTCGTCTGCGTTATGCCTGTTGCTTGACGACCTTAATATGTGGGTCGGTGCTTGCGCGGCGTGTAACACTCGATTGGGTGAGGAGCACGTATTATCATGTCTGCTTTTAATTGGTCAGCCATTGCTTTTATTTTAGCCGCCATTGGGCTAGTTGTGTTTATGTTGGTTGTCCCGCGTCTACTTGGCGGTCGCTCACATGGCTCACAAAAAGAAGAGATATTTGAAGCGGGTGTTGTCGGATCTGGCAACGCCCGTATTCGTTTGTCTGCCAAATTCTATTTGGTGGCGATCTTCTTTGTTATTTTTGATCTAGAAGCCCTCTACTTATATGCTTATGCAGTCTCAGTTCGTGAAGCGGGCTGGCTTGGTTTTGCTGCTGCCGCTATATTTATCACCATCTTGATCATTGGCTTGGTATACGAGTTGAGTCTGGGTGCGATGAATTGGGCACCGGCTGATAAGCTACGCAAAAAAGCGCGCCTATATGCTGCACCCGCAGGCTTTAGTTTAGCTGATATCACCAAGTTCGATGGTGTTGATGAACTCATGGTCGATCCTACGGGCAAGATACCTGCGCAGTCCTCCGGTCAGATTAACGTCTCAAACAATATTGAGACCAATCGTCGTCACTTACAAAACATTGATCATATTAATACCACGGGCAATGTCACTTCTGTGGACTTTGCGACGTCTGCACAAACAGATAAAATGACGCGTTAATGAATAACAGTGCGTGTTAATTACTAGCATGGCACGTGAATAACAAAATTATTTAATAATGAAGTTAAGGCAGTAGTGAGGGCAAATCATTGCCGCACTTTGTTTAACATAAAGGTTGTATGTTATGAAATACACATTAACAAAAGCCAACCCTGATGCAGATGTCTATCCTGCTCAGACAAGCCAAACTGTCAACGATCCAATGGAAGATGAAGTCAATAAAAACGTCTTTATGGGTCGTCTAGAAGATCTTGTGCATTCAACAGCAAACTGGGGGCGTAAGCACTCATTATGGCCATTTAACTTTGGTACCTCATGTTGTTATGTCGAATATGCGACTACTTTAACGGCGGTTCACGATTTGTCACGCTTTGGTGCCGAGGTTATTCGCGCCTCGCCACGTCAGGCAGATGTGATGATTGTTGCTGGTACTTGCTTTGTTAAAATGGCACCCGTTATTCAGCGCCTATACGAGCAAATGCTTGAGCCAAAATGGGTCATTTCGATGGGTGCTTGTGCCAACTCGGGCGGTATGTATGACATCTATTCGGTCGTGCAAGGCGTGGATAAAATTATCCCTGTCGATGTCTATGTGCCTGGTTGTCCGCCACGTCCAGAAGCATTGATTCAAGGCTTGATGTTATTACAAGAATCTATCACTAAAGAACGTCGTCCGCTGGGTATTCATGTTAATGATCAGGGTGTCTATCAGCCGCAGATGACGCCTGAGCGTGACCGTAAGCAAGCAGATCGTATCGCTGTGAAAAACTTACGTAGCCCAGATAGCATTTAGTTAAGCAGTTTGGCGTAGTTATTAATAATTGTTAGAAGTGCGCGTACGCTCATCATAGTTTGGTTATGATTATCATGTTTTATTATGGTTGTCATGGTTCAGTTATGATTAATGAAGGAAGACATCATTCATGGTCACGGTAGTCGAAAACACAGATCCTAAGATCAAGCCTGTCCCAGCGGTTATCAAAGAGCTGGAAGAAAAATATGCTGGTAAGTTCGTTGTGCAGCACACGGTTGACGACATTCCAACGGTTTGGGTGGCACGCGCTGATTTATTAGACGTTCTCTTATTCTTACGCAAATTGCCAAAACCTTATGTCATGTTATTTGACTTGTCAGCGATAGATGAGCGTCTACGTCAGCATCGTCAAGGTTTACCTGACAGTGATTTTACGGTGTTTTATCACTTGATGTCGCTTGAGCGTAATAGTGATGTACGTATCAAAGTGGCGCTCAGTGAAGAAGATTTAAACGTCCCAAGTACGACACAGATTTGGCCCAATGCCAACTGGTATGAGCGCGAAGTGTGGGACATGTTTGGTATTGTCTTTACTGGTCATCCGCATTTAACGCGTATTTTATTGCCAAAATACTGGGAAGGTCATCCACTGCGCAAAGAATATCATGCGCGGGCAACTGAGTTTACTCCGTATTTCTTAAATACCGCCAAACAACAATATGAGCAAGAAAACCTGCGCTTTGTCCCAGAAGAGTGGGGTATGAAACGCTCGGGTCGCGATGAAGACTTTATGTTCTTGAACATCGGTCCTAACCATCCATCCGCTCATGGTGCTTTCCGTTTGGTACTACAGCTTGATGGTGAAGAAGTCGTCGATTGTATCCCTGATATTGGCTATCACCATCGCGGCGCCGAAAAAATGGCTGAGCGTCAAACATGGCACTCATTTATTCCTTATACCGACCGTATTGATTATCTTGGCGGCGTAATGAATGAGCTACCGTATATCATGTCGGTTGAAAAGCTTGCCGGTATTACTATTCCGCCGCGTGCTGAAACCATCCGCGTGATGATGAGTGAGTTTTTCCGTATTACCAATAACTTGCTGTTCGTCGGTACCTTTATCCAAGATGCCGGTGGTATGACGCCGGTATTCTATATGTTTACCGATCGCCAAAAAGCTTATGACGTTATCGAAGCGGTGACCGGTTACCGTATGCATCCTGCGTGGTTCCGTATCGGCGGTACAGCGCATGATTTACCGCGCGGCTGGCAGCGTTTGGTACGTGAGTTCTTAGATTGGATGCCAAAACGCTTGGATGAGTATGTTAAAGCAGCATTGCAAAACAGTGTGCTTAAAGGTCGTACTCAAGGCGTTGCCCAATATAATACTAAGCAAGCATTGGCATGGGGCGTTACTGGCGCAGGTTTGCGTGCAACAGGTTTGGATTTTGATTTGCGTAAAGCGCGTCCGTACATGGGCTATGAGAATTACGACTTTGAAGTACCAGTCGGCTATAACGGCGATGCTTATGATCGCTGCATGGTGAAAGTCGAAGAGATGCGCCAGTCGCTACGTATTATCCGTCAATGTATGGATAATATG
Source organism: Psychrobacter sp. ANT_H56B (assembly GCF_008369245.1). Classification (NCBI taxonomy): domain Bacteria; kingdom Pseudomonadati; phylum Pseudomonadota; class Gammaproteobacteria; order Moraxellales; family Moraxellaceae; genus Psychrobacter; species Psychrobacter sp. ANT_H56B. The sequence continues at coordinate 128,727 of NZ_VOBF01000008.1, read as the reverse complement.
CCGCAAGGTCCTTATAAGGCGGATCATCCATTGGCAGTACCGCCGCCAAAAGACCGTACCTTGAATGACATCGAAACCTTGATTAATCACTTTATCTCCGTCTCTTGGGGTCCTGTGATGCCAGCGGGTGAGTGCACCACGATTGTGGAAGCTACCAAAGGTCTAAACAGTTATTACATCACCTCGGATAAAGCGACGATGAGCTATCGTACCCGTATCCGTACTCCGACATTCGCGCATTTGCAGCAGATGCCATCGGTGATTAATGGCTCACTGGTATCCGATGCCATTATGTATTTGGCATCGATTGATATTGTGATGGCGGATTGTGACCGTTAGAGCGTCTGTGGTTATACGTTTATCATTATCGTTTATATATTAAAAGTACGACGCGTTCATTAACATATTATCGCCAAACTGGCACACCAAAACGCTGTCATTGCGCCGTGAGCGCAACCTTAACAGTGGGCTGAGTGAGGAAAGAAAAAGATTATGAAAATTGTTTCCGATAAAATGCCAAAAGTAGATGTGGCAAGTATCTTAACTGCAGAAGAAATTGCGGCTATTCATGAGTTTATGCATCATTATCCGCATCCACGAGCAGCGTCTTTAGATTCGCTAAAAATCGTGCAAAAGCGTAACGGCTGGGTTGATGATGCGCAAGTGAATGCGATTGCTAATATTTTAAATGTACCGATGACGGATATGGATGGGGTAGCAACCTTCTTTAACCGTATCTATCGTCAGCCAGTTGGTCGTCATGTCATCCTTGTTTGTGATTCGGTCGCTTGTTATTTAACAGGCTATGAAGCACTGGCAGCTGAATTAAAGTCGCAGCTGGGCATCAACTATGGTCAAACCACTGATGATGGTCGTTTTACGCTATTGCCGATTTGCTGTTTAGGTAACTGTGACAAAGGTCCTGCGGTATTGATTGATGAAGATACCTATGGTCCTGTCCAGCCTGAAGAAGTCGCCCAATTGTTGGAGCTATACGCATGAGATTAACTGTTTCAGAGCAGATTGCTCGTCGTAATCAAGGCAAAGCGCCAAGCCAACTTAATGAACAGCGTATTCCTATCTATGGCGATAGAGCGACTGCTATCAGTGAAACAAAACCACTGACATGGCGCTTAGCGCATCATGATGCCGTGCTTGATTTGGCCACTTATGAATCATTACGTGGTTTTGAAGCGTTAAAGATAGCGTTAAACCAATCGCCAGATGATACGTTAAATACTATTAAAGAAGCGGTGGTAAAAGGTCGCGGCGGTGCAGGTTTTCCAGCAGGTATTAAATGGTCGCTAATGGCACCGCCAGATGGCGGTCCACGCTATCTAGTCTGTAATGCTGATGAGATGGAGCCGGGTACGTTTAAAGACCGTTTGCTCATGGAGCGTTTGCCGCTTCAGCTTATTGAAGGCATGCTTATTTCTGCCTATGCGATTGGTGCAACAGCCGGTTATATCTTTATCCGTGGTGAATATATCTTAGCTGCGGAGCGTTTAACGGCAGCGATCGAAGAATTAAAAGCCAATAATCTAGTCGGCGATAATATTTTAGGCTCAGATTTTAGTTTTGATTTACATGTGCATACGGGTGCTGGTCGTTATATCTGCGGTGAAGAAACGGCATTGATTAACTGCTTAGAAGGTCGCCGTGCCAATCCTCGTACCAAACCACCATTTCCACAAGTGGCTGGTGCATGGGGTCGTCCAACCGTGGTCAATAACGTTGAAACTTTGCATAACGTTTCAGCGATTATCTTACATGGTAGCAAGTGGTATCAAGATCTGCCAAAAGCCAAGGGTGTAGTCGAGACGCCCGGTACGAAGCTATTTGGCTGTTCTGGTTTGGTCAATGACCCCGGTCTTTGGGAATTACCTTTTGGTTATACGGCGCGCGAAATCATCGAAGATTTCGCCGGTGGCATGCAGGAAGGTCGCACACTTAAGGCTTGGTTACCAGGCGGCGCATCAACGGATTTTTTAACCGCTGAACACTTAGATACTGTCGTTGATTTTGACACCATTCAAAAAGCGGGTAGCCGTATGGGTACGGGTCTGCTTATGGTCGTTGACGAAGAACAAGATATGGTGCCATTGGTACGTAATCTTGAGATTTTCTTTCAACGCGAATCGTGCGGTTGGTGTACGCCATGCCGTGATGGTTTGCCGTGGGGCGTTAAAATCCTCACTGCCATCAACGATGGTGAAGGGCAGATTGGTGATGTCGAAAAGTTAGAAGGTTTAACCCGTGACTTATGGATCGGTAAAACCTTTTGCGCGCATGCCCCAGGTGCGATGGAACCACTGATGAGTGCAATTAAATATTTCCGTCCTGAGTTTGATCAAAAGATTGCGCAGGCGGTTGGTAAAGATGTCATTGAGGCTGCAGCCAATCAACAGCTAGATGTGAAATAAGGAGAGCGGCATGGCAGTCATACATATTGATGGAACCACTGTCGAAGTAGATAGCGCGGACAACTTGCTACAAGCATGTTTGTCACTCGGCATTGATGTGCCGTATTTTTGTTATCACCCAGCCCTTGGTTCAGTAGGCTCTTGCCGTCAGTGCGCGGTTAAGCAATATATGACCAAAGAAGATATGGAAGCGGGTCGCGGTCGCCTTGTGATGTCCTGTATGGTCGCCCCAGGCGATGATATGTACATCTCAGTGACTGATGATGAAGCGAAGGCGTTCCGTAAGTCGATGGTTGAGCTGTTGATGATTAACCATCCCCATGACTGCCCAACCTGTGAAGAAGGTGGACACTGTCATTTACAAGATATGACCTATATGTCAGGTCATCATCGTCGTCGCTACCGCTTTACTAAGCGCACTCACCATAACCAAGAACTTGGTCCGTTTATCGCGCATGAGATGAACCGCTGTATCGCTTGCTATCGCTGTGTCCGTTTTTATAAAGACTATGCAGGCGGCGAAGATTTGGGTGTTTATGGCTCAAATGAACGCGTTTATTTTGGTCGTGATAAAGATGGTCAGTTTGAAAGTGAGTTTTCAGGTAACCTAACGGAAGTTTGTCCAACGGGTGTATTTACCGATAAGACGCATTCGGATCGTTATAACCGTAAATGGGATATGCAGTATGCACCAAGCATCTGTCATGGCTGCTCAGCAGGTTGTAATATCTCTGCTGGTGAGCGCTATGGTGAATTACGCCGTATCGAAAACCGCTATAACGGTGAAGTAAATCGCTATTTCTTATGTGACCGTGGTCGTTTTGGTTATGGCTATGTCAATCGTGAAGATCGTCCAACCCAAGCGCTTGAACGTATCAATGATAAACACGTCAAAATCAATATTGACTATGCTCTTGATGAAACTATTAAGCGTATTAAAGACAAAAAAGTCATTGGTATTGGTTCGCCACGTGCCAGCCTTGAGACCAACTTTGCGCTAAAAAACCTCGTTGGTTTTGATAATTTTTCAACGGGTCTTAATCATCAGCAGCAAGCACTGGTCAATAAATGTATTGAAGTCTTGAGTACTGAGGGTATTTATAATCCAGGTATGACCGATATTGAAAGCCACGATGCGGTACTGATTTTGGGTGAAGATATCACTCAAACGTCATCACGTGTGGCACTCTCTATCCGTCAAGCAGCGAAAAATGAAGCCATAAAAATGGCGGCTGCTACCAAAACGCAATCGTGGTTGGCTGAGCCAGTCAAACGTATTGCTCAAGGCGCGCAAAGCCCAGTATATGTTATCGATGTGACTCAAACCAAACTTGAAGATATCAGTAAGGTTAGCGTCGTAGCGACTCCTGAAGACATCACTAAACTTGGTTTTAAAGTTGCGGATGAAATTGCTAAATTTGCTGATAACTTATCAAAAATAGTCGATCCGCAAAAAGCTGAAAAAGAGGCTGATGCCAATATTGGCGCTGATCCTATGCAAGCGCTGGCACAGCAAATCGCTTATGACTTGATCCAAGCGGACAAGCCGTTGGTTGTCTCTGGTAGCAGCTTATCGTCTATTGCCTTGATAGAAGCAGCTGCGCAAATCACGCAAGCATTAAGCCAAAAGCGTGCAGCGATCAAAGCAACTGAGCAGTATGAAGTTGAGACACATAATGCCAAAGTTGCAGCAGCTGAAGCGCAAGCACAAACAACAACGGCGCAGCAAACAGAAGATAAAGATCTGTCTGCCAAGCCAAATAAGCCTGAAACGGGCGTTAATACTGAAGTACAAGACGATGTTGAACGTCAGCCAGCAACCAAACTTGAGCTAAAAGAAGTTAATAAAAAGTATCATGCCCAAGCGGGTATCTATTTAGCAGTGACAGATGCTAATAGTATCGGTGTTTGTATACTCGGTGGTCATTCAGTTGAAGAATTGCTGGCGACTGATTTTGATGTGGTGATAGTTTCTGAAAATCAGCTGACTGATGCTATTGATGCGAATAAATTAACTCAGCTATTGACTGATAAAACCGTCATTGCGTTAGATCATCAATTGCTTGATTGGCACAAAGACGTCGACATTGTATTGCCAGCAGCTACCTTTGCTGAAGCAGACGGCACGCTTATTTCTGCCGAAGGTCGTGCGCAGCGCTTCTTCCAAGTTTATGATAATGACTATTACCATCCGCTTAGTAGTATCAAAGAAGGTTGGCGCTGGTTGCATGCTGTGCACAGCAGCTTAGAAGGTCGTGATGTCGACTGGACGCAGCTTGACGATGTCATCAATGCTTTGATAGCGACCCATCCTAAGCTTGCCGGTATCAAAGAAGCTGCACCCGATGCTGATTACCGTATGACGGGTCTAAAAATTGCCCGTCAGCCACGTCGTTACTCAGGTCGTACTTCTATGCGCGCGCCTGTCTCTGTACATGAACCAATGCAGCCAAAAGATTTGGATACCGGTTTAACCTTTTCAATGGAAGGCTATAGCGGTAAGCAAACCCCAAGCGCGATGATTCCTTTTGCGCAATCTGCCGGTTGGAACTCACCGCAAGCTTGGAACAAATACCAAGATAAAGTGGGTGGTAGTCTTAGAAATGGTGATCCGGGCGTACGCTTGTTCGACCAATTAGAGCGTTTAGCTACGCGCCAATATATTGCGCCAGAAGTTAGCTCAGTAGCTACGACAGATATGCATCAAGGGCAAGCCAAATTGGTGCCTATTTATAACATTTATGCCAGCTCAATGATGGCATCGCGTAGCCCAGTCGTTGCTGAACAATTACCAGTAGCTGCATGGCGTATAGGGATTGATGACGCCAAAGATTGGAATATCGTGGCTGGTGATTATCTAGCGATTGAGATTGATAAACAGCAAATCACGCTGCCAGTAGAGCTTGTTGGCTATTTAGCCGAAGGTTGTATTGGTTACCCTGTCGGTCAGGTGAGCATTATTCATCCATCGATGCCAGCGTCAGTACGTAAAGTCGATGCACCTATTACGATGATGGGCGGCTTGGCTAATGACGTTAGTGGCAATTCTGAAAATGGCAGTGCTTTAAACAGCTTTGAAGATAACAATAACCGCACAGCGCCAGTAAGTACAGCGCCGACCACCACACAGGAGGTGTAATATGCAAGTCACTCGTATTATCCCTGATGTGCCAAGTTTTTTGGCAAGTATGATGACCTTTGATACTTGGTCCATACTTTTTATGGTCGTACAATCGCTGGTTATCTTTTTAGTCGTCGTCATTGTCGCAGCAATGATGATTATCTATGAGCGCCGGATGCTAGCACTCTGGCAAGATCGTTATGGCCCAAACCGTGTTGGACCGTTTGGTTCACTACAGCTAGTCGCCGATATGCTCAAAATCTTCTTTAAAGAAGATTGGACGCCAAATTTTACCGATAAGTTTATGTTTACTTTGGCGCCTGCGGTTGCCATGTTTACCGCTCTGGCTTCATTTGCCATTATTCCTATCTCACCAACGCTTGGCGTTGCTGATTGGGATATTGGTATTTTGTTCTTTTTTGCCATGGCTGGTATTGCAGTCTATGCAGTACTGTTCGGTGGTTGGGCATCAGCCAATAAGTTCTCATTACTTGGCGGCTTACGTTCAGCCGCGCAAACCATCAGTTATGAAGTGTTCTTAGGATTGTCGTTGATGGGCGTTGTTGCATTGACGGGCTCATTTAATTTACGTGCGATTGTTGAAGCACAGGCTGATGGTTGGTATATCATTCCGCAGTTCTTTGGCTTCTTAACTTTTGTGGTTGCTGGTGTTGCGGTCACGCATAGACATCCATTTGATCAACCAGAAGCAGAGCAAGAGCTTGCCGAAGGGTATCATGTTGAATATTCTGGCATGAAGTTCGGTATGTTCTTTATTGGCGAATACGTCAATGTTGTATTAATTTCTGCTTTGATGACCTGCTTATTCTTTGGTGGTTGGCTTGCACCTTTTAATTTAGATATTCCATTTATTCCACCAGCTTTTTGGTTCATGATTAAGACGCTTTTCTTTATGACTATGTTTGTTTTGGCTCGAGGCTCACTAATGCGTCCGCGCTATGATCAGGTGATGAACTTTGGCTGGAAAGTCTGCCTGCCCGTAACCTTGATTAATCTATTGGTTACTGCTGCAGTCATTTTGATTTTTTCCCCAACGTTGTAATCATCACTAGCCATCACTGATGAACTAGGGTAAAGCTGAGAAGGATAATAATCCCATGTTTACTACGATAAAAAAGACCGTCATTGGACTATTTACCATTGTCCGCAGCATGTGGATGGTCAATAGTCATGCGCTCAGACCACGCGACACCATTCTTTATCCTGAGGTGCCAGTACCCGTGCCGCCACGCTTTCGTGGACGTATTATATTGTCGCGTGACCCTGACGGCGATGAGCGTTGCGTTGCTTGTAACTTGTGCGCTGTGGCATGTCCAGTTGGTTGTATTTCCCTGCAAAAAGCGGAACGTGAAGATGGACGCTGGTATCCAGAGTTCTTTCGTATTAACTTTTCACGTTGTATTTTTTGTGGCTTGTGTGAAGAAGCTTGTCCTACGACAGCTATTCAGATGACCCCTGATTTTGAGATGGGTGAATACGTCCGTCAAGACTTGGTCTATGAAAAAGAGCATTTGCTGATTTCAGGACCGGGTAAATATCCCGATTATAACTATTATCGCGTGACGGGTATGGCGGTAGCAGATAAACCAAAAGGCGCGGCGCAAAATGAAGCGTCACCGATTGATCTAAGGAGCTTGCTACCATGATGAATATTTTAAATAATCCTGAATTGGCAGGGTTTTACTCATTAGCAGCGGTAGCAATATTTGCCAGTTTGCGCGTGGTAACCCAAGCCAATCCAGTGCATGCTATTTTATCGATGATTGTGTCATTGCTAGCGATCGCTGGCATATTTTTTGTGATAGGTGCGCCGTTTGCTGGAGCACTTGAAATTGTCGTTTACGCGGGTGCCATTATGGTGCTGTTCGTCTTCGTGATTATGATGCTGAATTTAGGCATGCGTAATGATGAGCGGGAAGAGCGTTGGCTTGATGCCGGCACTTGGGCGATACCGACGGGGCTAACGATTATTATCGCGGTCGTGCTATATGCGATGATTGGTCTCAATCATAACGAAGCAGCTATGATAGGCGGCACGACGATTTCAGCAAAAGCAGTGGGGACGGTCTTATTTACCAAATATATTATGCTGATAGAAGTGGCAGCATTGCTACTACTCGCGGCCTTGGTTGCGGCTTATCATTTAGGTAAAGAAGCTATCGATGATGAGATTGTCGGTAACGATAGCTTAGTCGCCAATCCAAATGTCGGCAGTATTGAGCTCTATGAAAACGATAGCCCGCACACCAATAATGATGCAGTAAAGATGGCAAAACCATACGAATATAAAGATGTCGACCCGCATGATTATGTGGGCATGAAAGCAGGTACGCAGAACGGTATGAAGAAAGTCACGCGCAAGGAGTCAGACTGATGGTACTAGCAGCAAGCGTGGCACAAGATATTGCCAATGTGCCGTTTGCCCATGAAGTAGCAGGCTTAGTGCAGCCGGTTGCTGAGGCGCAAAATGTACTGGGTCTGATACCCATGAGCCATGGACTAATCTTGGCAGGTATTTTATTTGCGATTGGTCTGTGCGGTGTTATGGTACGGCGTAATTTTCTATTTATGCTGATGAGCCTTGAGATCATGATGAATGCGGCGGCACTAGCATTTGTGGTAGCAGGTAGTCGTTGGGTCGATCCAGATGGACAGATTATGTTTATCTTTATCTTGACCTTAGCAGCAGCAGAGGCCGCCATTGGTTTAGCAATATTATTGCGTTTTTATCATCAGCGTGGGCATCTTGATGTCGACAGCGCCAATGAGATGAAAGGATGATGTCATGAGTTTATTACCATTAACCTTTATATTCCCGCTCGTTGGCTTTTTGATTCTAGCCTTTATGCGCGATAAATTAAGCGAGCAGGTGGCAGCGATTGTTGGTGTCGGTAGTATGCTGCTATCAGCGCTATGTACGCTGATCGTCAGCTATACCTTTTTAACGACGTATCCAGCCGGAACTGTTGTAGAGATTCCACTCTGGACATGGTTCCAAGTCGGTGATTTTGCGCCAAATTTTGGCTTAAGCTTTGATGGATTAGCATTAACGATGACGGGTGTCATTACCGGTATCGGCTTTTTGATTCATCTGTTTGCCGCATGGTATATGAAAGGTGAAACAGGCTTTGCGCGCTTCTTTAGCTATATGAACTTATTCGTCGCCAGTATGTTATTGCTGGTATTGGCGGATAACTTGTTCTTGCTATATCTTGGCTGGGAAGGCGTCGGTATCTGTTCTTACTTGCTGATTGGTTTTTATTATCATGACCGTGCGAATGGTCGTGCGGCGATAAAAGCCTTTACCGTGACCCGTGTTGGTGATGTGTTCTTAGCTTTCGGTTTGTTTTTATTATTCCGCGAATTTGGTACGCTTAATATTCAAGAGATCATTACCCGTGCCCCGGAAGTATTTGATATCAATAATCCAACCATGATTTTGACCACCATGATGTTGGTTGGCGGGGCGATGGGTAAATCAGCGCAGCTACCATTGCATACATGGCTTGCAGATGCGATGGCAGGTCCAACGCCCGTATCGGCATTGATTCACGCGGCAACCATGGTTACCGCTGGTGTTTATCTGATTGCGCGTTTACATCCGTTATTTATATTAACACCTGGCGTACTATTGTACTGGGTTGGGGCAGTGGGCGCATTAACGCTGGTTATCGCAGGATTCTGTGCGTTAGCACAAACGGACATCAAGCGTATCCTTGCTTATTCGACTATGAGCCAAATTGGCTATATGTTCTTAGCACTCGGTGTTGGCGCATGGCAAGGTGCCATCTTCCATTTGATGACCCATGCTTTCTTTAAAGCGTTGTTATTCTTATCATCAGGTGCGGTCATTCTTGCGGTACATCATGAGCAAAACATCTTTAAGATGGGCGGCTTACGTAAAAAGATTCCATTGGTTTTTTGGTGCTATATCGTCGGTGGCGGTGCACTTGCCGCGATACCTTGGGTCACCGTTGGTTTTTATTCTAAAGAAGCCATTCTGTGGGAAAGTTATGCAACCGGTCATATGGTTTTATTCTATATGGGCGTATTCGGTGCTTTCTTAACCGCGCTTTATACCTTCCGTATGATTTGGATTATCTTCTTTGGTGAAGAGAAAACGCATGCACATAAATTATCTGGTGTGTCATATTGGCTGCCGCTTAGTGTGTTGCTCGTATTATCTACGGCAGTGGGTGCATTTATTACCCCGCCATTGCAAGGCGTATTGCCAGAAAGTGTTGGGCATTTATTAGAAGTTGCTGGTCAAGCGCATGGTAAGCATACGGCTGAGTTTATCGCGATGGGTGCGATGGCAGCAGGCTTGATATTGGCGGCGCTATTATATGTCGTTAATAAAGGTCGAATGCTGACCAGCTTTAAGCGCACGCGTATCGGTGGGGCGCTGTATCATTGGTGCTATCACGGTATGGGCTTTGACGCGCTATACGATATAGTTTTTGTAAAACCCTTTTTGTTCATCGGCCGCTTATTTAAAGCCGACCCTATCGATAAAACGTGGCTGCTATTACCTAAGCTGGCATCAGCAGGTAATAAGGTATTGTCTGCGACGCAAACAGGGTCACTTCGAGGTTATGCTGCAAGCTTTGGCTTGGGTATGGCTGTATTACTCGTGCTGGTAATGATGACGGTGGTATAAGATGATTGAGTTACAACAAACGTGGATGCTACCAGCATTAATCGCCATTCCTTTTATTGCAGGATTGCTATGCTGGTTGGTTGAACGCTTTAATAAACGCTTGCCGCGCTGGATTGCCTTAATTGGTATGACGTTGACCTTTGTGTTGTCAATGGTACTTTGGCAATACGGTGATTTTTCTGGCATGAGTCAGCAAGTCATTGCGCCAGATGCTGCTGTGCCTTGGGTCGCTGAATTTAGTGTGCCTTGGATACCGAGTTTTGGTATCAGTTTTCACTTAGCATTAGATGGTTTATCGCTAATGATGGTTGCATTAACTGGTCTGCTCGGTGTTGCCGCAGTTGCCTGTTCGTGGAATGAGATTCAGCGCCGTGTTGGTTTCTTCCATCTAAACTTGCTGTGGAGTTTGGGCGGCGTCATCGGTGTTTTTTTAGCCATTGATATGTTCTTGTTCTTCTTCTTTTGGGAGATGATGCTGGTTCCAATTTACTTCTTGATCGCGATTTGGGGTCATGACGTCGTTGGTAAAACCAAAGAATACGCAGCAACTAAGTTCTTTATTTATACCCAAGTATCTGGTCTTATCATGCTGGTCGGTATTTTGATATTGGTCATTATCAGCTACGCCCAAAAAGGCGTGGTCAGCTTTAACTATAATGATTTACTCGGTACGTCACTTGGCGGCTGGGAATATCCGATCATGCTGTGCTTCTTTATTGGTTTTGCCGTTAAGCTGCCGATTATTCCGTTTCATGGCTGGTTGCCAGATGCCCATGCGCAAGCACCAACAGCCGGTTCGGTGGATTTGGCAGGGGTTTTGATTAAGACTGCTGCTTATGGTTTGATTCGTTTTGTCTTGCCATTGTTTCCAGCAGCATCACAAGATTTTGCGCCTATTGCCATGACGTTAGGTACGATTGGTATCTTCTATGGCGCATGGCTAGCCTTTATGCAAACCGATATGAAGCGTCTGCTTGCTTATACCAGTATCTCGCATATGGGCTTTGTGGTATTGGCAATTTATGCCGGAACATTACTTAGCTTACAAGGTTTGATGATTCAAATGCTTGCACATGGTCTAAGCTCAGCAGCGCTATTCATTATGGCAGGGCAGTTATATGAGCGCTTACATACACGTGATTTGACCCTGATGGGTGGTATGTGGGGTCAGTTCCGTTATTACGCGCCAATACTGATGTTCTTCTGTGCCGCCTTACTTGGTATTCCGGGTACGGGTAACTTTATCGGTGAATTCTTGATCTTATTTGGTGCCTTTGCTCAGTATCCTGTGTTTGTAGTCTTAGCAACCTTTAGCTTAGTATTGGCAGGTTTATACTCGCTTATTTTGATTCATAAAGCGCTATTTGGTATCAACAATATTAAAGAAGTGGCATTAAAAGAAACCAAATCGCATGGCCTGCCGACGCGTCCGTTAAAAGATTTGGGTAAACGTGAGCTGTCTTTATTATTAATGCTAGCGGCAGGCTTGGTATGGCTTGGACTGTATCCACAGCCATTCCTTGATACCTCAAGTCATGCGATGCAATGGATTAATAACGCTTATATATATAGTCAAGTAACCCAAGTAGATGCCTCGCAGCTGCTTGATGCAATGGAGGCACGTTAAGTCATGAACGATTTTACGATGAATGATTTGATGCGGCTATTGCCTTATGCACCAATCATTGCGGTAGTCATTACGGTATTGGCGGTGATGATTGCCATTACTATGAAGCGCTCACATATGGTGACTGGTACAATTTCGGTCATCGGTCTCAATATCGGTCTGTTTATTTTGCTTGGGCAAATGGCAGGTATAGTCGATAGTGGAACGCTTGTGCCAGCGGCTGAGCAGTTATTTGTGATTGATAATTTTGCTCAGTTTAACATGGTGATTATTTTTATCTGTGCATTGGCTTGTTGTACGTTGTCTTATGCGTATTTAGCAAACCTCAAGGATAATAAAGAAGAGCTGTATTTGCTTATGTTGTTATCGACGATTGGTGCACTGCTTATGGTTTGCGCCCAGCATTTGGCATCATTCTTTATGAGCCTTGAGATGCTATCGATACCGCTATATGGCATGCTATCATATACCTATATGCGCATCCGCTCGCTTGAGTCAGGGCTGAAATACTTAGTGCTATCAGCGACAGCATCGGCAACGCTGCTGATGGGTATGGCATTTATTTATGCAGAAGTCGGCTCACTGGCATTTAAGCCTATTAGTTTAACCTTGGCGGATACGTTTGAATCGCCGCTGTTAATCTTAGGGGCAGCGATGATGATGTTTGGTATTGCCTTTAAACTTTCTGCTGCGCCCTTTCATATCTGGACACCTGATGTCTATGAAGGCGCACCTGCTCCTATCGCGACTTATCTGGCCTCGGTATCAAAAGTAGCGATGATGGCATTGGCAGTACGATTTTTAATTGATACCTCATTATTGGCATTGCCATCGGTACAGATGCTATTGATGGTGATGGCAACCTTATCTATTTTGCTAGGTAACTTACTTGCGGTACGCCAAACCAGTCTCAAACGCTTGCTTGGTTATTCATCGATTGCCCATATGGGTTATGTGTTAATCGTAATCGTGAGCATTGGCTCTGCTGCTGATAGTATTTCTAGTATGTATATGGCAATTTATGCCTTTACCTCTATCGGTGCCTTTGGTGTCGTGACCTTGATGTCTAGCCCTTATCGTTTATCTGGTGAAGCCGATCAATTGATTCATTATCAAGGATTGTTCTGGAGACGTCCGGTATTGACTGGTGTTATGACTATCATGATGCTATCTCTAGCGGGTATTCCATTAACCGCAGGCTTTATCACGAAGCTATTTGCGATTCTTGCTGCAGTACAAGGGACTAATTGGTTCTTGGCAGCGATGATTATCCTCGGCAGTGCGATTGGCTTGTTCTATTACTTGCGCGTCTTGCTCACGCTATTTAAACGTCCAAAACAATTTATCGAATTTGACGTCTCGAAGCAGTGGGGTCTACGTACTGGTGGTATCATGGTCATTGCAGTCACGGCGATCATCTTGTTCTTTGGCGTATTACCAAATAGTATGATTGAATGGGCAAGCTTGGCTCGTATTTGGTAAGCCTAAAAAGTAAAAAGCTGAAATAAGTAGTGCTATATCCATACTACTACTTATTGATTGTTACGGTTCGAAAAACAAGATGCGCCCGCTTTGTGATAAGCTTGGCGCATCTTTTTTTGTGTTGTTTAAATTTTATAAAAATAAATGTTAATGAAATATAAGTGATTTATGACTATGAGCGACAATATTCTAACCGTAACAGTGCTAAGCAAAACCACTTGGACGCCAAATTTATTTAGCTTTACTGTCAGCCGTCCAGATAGCTTTAAATTTACGGCTGGGCAATTTGTACGTTTGGGTGTTAATCCCAGTCATTTAAACTACTATAAGCAGCAAGGCGAAGCAGGTAATGATGTTGCTAATGAAGCGCTAAACGAAGATATTTTTCGCGCTTATTCGATTGTTTCGTCTCCCTTTGATGAGGTATTAGAGTTTTTCTCTATTGTCATTCCTGATGGTGCATTTACCTCGCAGTTGCAACACTTAGAAGTAGGCGATGAGCTACTGCTCAATACGATGCCTTTTGGCTTTTTAACATTGGCGCGTTATCAAAAGCCATTACCAAAAGATTTATGGCTGCTGGCTACGGGGACTGGTCTTGCGCCTTTCTTATCGATGCTGCAAGATTTAAAGACTTGGGAAGATTACGAGCATATTATTCTCGCATATAGCGCGCGCTCGATAGAAGAGCTTGCATACGTTGATAAGATAAAAAGTCTGCAAGAAGACTTTGGCTCCTTGGTTGATAATCCGGCAAAATTAATCTTTATACCGGTTGTTACTCGTGAGCCTGTCGAAGGTACTCTGACAGAGCGCCTGCCAAAATTGCTACTAGATGGAACGCTACAAGAGCGTGCAGGCATTGCTTTAGATGTTGATAGCACGCACGTTATGCTATGTGGCAACCCAGATATGGTAGAAGATACCAAAGAGACGTTAAAGAGCTTAGGACTGGTGATGAATCGCCGTGGAGAAGGTAATATTGCGGTAGAAAACTACTGGTAACGAATGCCATAAAGTGTGATCGAGTGGCATTCTTTTAAAATTTTTAGCAAAAGAAAAATGTTGTATCTTGAAGACTCTCGTCTGGCAAGATATAACATTTTTTATAATAGTTGACAGTTATAAGATAGCAAAGTAATAAGAGCTGAGAGCGTAGGATATTCTAAACTTGGCTCGCCACATTTGCTACATTTTCTGTATCTAGTGGATGGACAGGACCTTGTACTTGTACTGGCTCGTCTTTTTCGCTGATAATATCTTCATTGCTATTTGAGGATAATAAATCGCGATAATTAATCTGCGCTTTCAAAATCAATTGTTCTTCTTCAAGCTCACCATAGTTAACTTGTGCCTTATGTAACATGCCGATAATTTTCTTATTACTCTTCAGCCAACGATTAATATCAATATAAATAATCTCATTTTTGGCGCGTGCAATATCGATATAAGATAGGATAAAGCCCAACGGGTCTTTTTTCAGGATACGGTGGTAAAACCAAATAAATAGTTTGATACCTTGACGCTTAAGGAATGATTCGCAGCGCAAATTTAGGATATCGGTATAGGTCAGTTGCCCAAAGACAAAGCGCTGTACATTGCGATCGAGCTGCGCATGTACCAGACGAAAGTTACTCGCTACCTCTGCATAAATACCGCCGGCATCGACCGTGCAATACAAGCGAAACCAATCTTCATGTATCTCAACACGCAGCTCTAAGATAGCTTTGACATTATCCGTGACATAAGTTTTTAGCGCATCATTGACGTAGGCTTGTGTTAGCGGTAGCGCCAGCTCATCTTCTAGCTTATCGGTTGTACGGTTGTATAAGTCTTTAATAGATTGGGTCAGGCGATCCCAACCATCGCTGAATGATTCATCAAAGCGGTAGCCGAGATTCTCAAAAAAGTCATCAAAGTTGTCTGAATGATCGACATTGTCACTCATATTATTAAAGCTACTCAAACTTATTATCCTTATCATTATAAAAGCGTGACCGATACCAAACAGTATATATCAAAAACGAAGTAGGCAAAACGAACGTCAATAACTCATCAGCTTATCTTTATGGTTGCTGTAAAAAAATACGTTGCTCGTAATAGCACGGCTTAATTTAAATTCTCTTTTTTATTTTGCACTGACTGCCTATATCAAGATTGTTACTTAAAATATTGGTGGTGTATCAAAATATTAATATAAGTATCACTATAACGGCAAACCATCCTAAAGCGTCGACAAAGCCGTTTATCAAAAAATGCCGTAAAATCACGTCCTTATAGGGCGTGGATGTAAGGCATTTTTAGCTAGGCACTTCTTGCTGATGTTCAATGTACTGCCTAACGATATCAATTGAAGCACCACCACAACTTGATGCAAAATAACTAGGCGACCACAGAGCGCCACCCCAAAGCTGCTGATTGATGGATGCGTAATTCTTTTTACGAATCATTCTGCTGGACACACCTTTCAAGCTATTTACTAGCGCTGAAACACTGATTTTTGGCGGGTAATTTACCAAAAGGTAAACATGATCCTGCTCACCATTAAATTCCACTAGCTCCGCATCAAAATCCTGACAGACTTGATTTAATATCAACCTCAGCTCGTCCAATATCTCTTTGGTAAAAACTTTTCCTCTGTATTTAGTGACAAAGACCAAATGAACATGGATATTGTAAACAACCTGTCTGCCAAGCCTTAATGTGTTTGACATAACATTAGACCAAATGTAGAATAAGATAAATAATTATAATCTATCCTATGAAAACTCTCAAGTTACGCATCAAAGACAAACATGCAAACCAGCTAAATAAATTGGCTGGCGCAGTTAACTTTGTATGGAATTACGTCAATGATTTGAGTTTCAAATACTTGCAACGAACAGGCAAATTCTTTTCAGCTTATGATATTGCAACTTATGTAAAAGGCAGTGGTGAGTTTTTGAATTTGCACAGTCAAACCTTGCAAGCCATCACCGAAACCCACGCTAAATCTCGAAAGCAATTCAAGAAAGCTAAGCTAAATTGGCGTACCAACCACCCCAAAGCTAAGCGCAAGTCACTTGGTTGGATTCCTTTTAAAAATACCGCGATAAAATATTTAGGCGTCAAAAAGGCAGGAAAGAAAAGCCTCAAATCCACCATTCAATTTAGCCTTGCTAAAGGCAAAAAGCTGACCATCGACGTTTGGGATAGCTACAATTTAGCACTCTACACTATTAATACCTGTGAGCTTGTACAGGACAGTCGTGGTCTTTGGTATGCGTGCGTCACCGTTAAAGAATACCCAAAAACTGCGTGTGGTGATAGTCAGGTTGGTATTGACTTGGGTTGCAAGGATTCAGCGACAACCAGTGATAGCGTCAAGCTACAAACTAAATTAACCCATAAATACGCACCAAAACTAGGGATTGCTCAAAGGGCTAACAATAAAAAGCGAGCTCGCGCAATTCATGCCAAGATTAAAAACACCCGCCAAGACCTGATCCATAAGTTTACATCGAAACTTGTCAAAGATAATAATGCTATCATAGTAGGTAAGCTTCACTCAAAATCATTCACCTCAAGCAAACTCGCCAAATCCGTCTATGACGCTGGTTGGTTTGAAGTTAAGCGGCAACTGACCTACAAATGCGAGAACGCAGGTTGCCATTATGATGAGGTAAATGAAAGTTACACCACCCAAACCTGCTCGTGTTGCGGCTCACGCCAAAACAGTCCGAAAGGTAGAGCAGGTCTTGGAATCAGAGAATGGCTTTGCGAGTGCGGTGTCACTCATCAACGCGATATTAATGCGGCAAAAAACATTCTCGCGCTCGGGCTTGAGCGTCTAGCGGTAGGAATCCCTTCACTTTAGGGAGGGGAGGAAGTCAATGATGACCGCCTTTATTTCATAAGCTGAGACCAACTGCGGTGTATATTAAAGATTCACAAAGCTACCATTTTTCAGCGCAAGCACCCAAGCGCAATATCAGCTTGCCGATGGCGATTGTCATTGCAGTTAGCGTGCATGCGGTGATAATTTTTGGCGTCAGTTTTTCGATGGGGCAAGACCCTGCCGGATTAATGCAAGACGTTGCTAAAGCCCTAACGGATAATATGCAGCCAAATGAAGATGCGCAATTTATTGCCAATGCCTCGCAACAAGGC
Organism: Psychrobacter sp. ANT_H56B; assembly: GCF_008369245.1. Taxonomy (NCBI): domain Bacteria; kingdom Pseudomonadati; phylum Pseudomonadota; class Gammaproteobacteria; order Moraxellales; family Moraxellaceae; genus Psychrobacter; species Psychrobacter sp. ANT_H56B. The sequence goes on along the minus strand of NZ_VOBF01000008.1, from coordinate 111,244 downwards.
AGCGGTACGGTAAAAGAGCAATTGCGTCAAGAAACGGACCAAAGCAGCCCGTTATCCGCTGAGCAAATGAGTGAGACGCAAGATGTGATTCGCTTGCAGCGGCAAGTACGCCAGCAGCATTATCAAGAAAGCTATTTGCGCACCACGCTCAGCTGGCGTCATGCAAGCGTAGAGTCTGATAATGACAGTAAGCAAGCGCAAGATGATATGAGGGTGCAAGAAGAGCGCCTACGTAAGCAGATTGCTACGCTAGAAGCTCAGCTATCCCAGCGTCAGCAAACGTATGCCACCAAATCAAAAGTAGTGACCATGGACAGTAACTCAACGACCCATGGCGCGGCGGCCGATTATATCAATACCTTTCGTGAGCATGTTGAGCGTGTTGGTAACCTTCAATATCCTGCTCAAGCACGGTCACAAAGTATTACGGGCGAAGTGCGTTTAATGGTAATTATTGCTAACGACGGTAATATCAAAGCCATCCGTTTGCTTGAGAGCTCAAATTCAACTATCTTAGATGAAGCGGCAAAACAATCAGTCAGGCAAGCCGCGCCATTTGGTAAATTTACCGCAGACATGAAAGACATCGTTGAGTTGCGTCTGATACGTACCTACCGTTATAGTGATATTGTAGAAGTGACGTATTAATACCAGCAGCCCTGAATCTTAAAGTATTAAACAAATGACACCCAGAGATAGAGTAAAGAGTTTATATGGAATTTTTAGGTTTTACCCTTGATGTTGCTACCTTAACCAATAACGCTTTGAGTATTGCTGCCAAAGTGGCATTAGCGCTGCTAATATTTATGATAGGGCGCTGGCTTGCCAAAAAAGCCGTCACATTTGCTCACGGTATAATGTTGCGTAGTCGTTTAGATGAGACAGTCGCTAGCTTTTTAGGTCGCTTAATTTACGGTGTGCTATTGGTTGTGGTCGTTTTGGCTGCCTTGAGTAAAGTTGGTGTGCAGACTACTTCAGTCGTGGCTATCTTGGGCGGTGCAGCGGTTGCGATTGGTTTATCACTGAAAGACCAGCTCTCTAATTTTGCAGCGGGCATTATGATTGTCACCTTTCGCCCATTTGTACGCGGCGACTATGTGCAAATAAGCAGCTATACGGGCACTGTGACAGAGATTACCTTGGTCAATACGCATCTAACAACGATTAACAATCATGATGTCATCATTCCTAATAGCGATATCACTACTTCAGCGGTTGTTAATTACACCGCATTGCCCAATCGCCGCGTCGATATCACCGTTGGTATTGGTTATGATGCTGATATCAAAACTGCCAAAGATGTTATGCTAAATTTGGCAATCAGTAATCCGAAGGCGTTTACTGATCCTGCACCGGTTATCCGCGTCACTAACTTGGGCGATAACTCCGTTGATTTAACTTTAAACGTTTGGACGACTAATGACGACTGGTGGTCAATGCAGTGCGATCTATTGGAACAGTTTAAATATGCACTGGATGATAATAAAATTGATATTCCGTTCCCGCAGCGTAATGTCCATGTGAAAGGACTTGACCAGATGATTAATCAGATGTACCAAGCACAAAAACTACTAACGAAAAAAGATTAGTGATAAGGGTTTGGGATATTGAGCCCTGCCAAAATTTCAATCTCAAAGCGCTCCATCTCATCTTGCTCGGCTTGCCCGAGCTCATGATCGAAACCGAGCAAATGCAGTATGCCATGAATTAATAAGTGGCTAATATGCTGCCTAGCCTCTTTGTTTTGCTCTGCTGCTTCACGTATCATCACCGCATGGCAAATGATTAGCTCTCCAAGCGGTAGCGTTGGCATCAGTCCAATAATTGCTGCTGGCAGGTCGCTTGGATAAGAGAGGATATTGGTTGCATAATCCTTTTGACGGGCTTCTAAATTCAGCTCGCGACCTTCGACTTCATCAGTAATATAAATATCGAGCACCTTAATCTTTTCTTGCCACTGCTCAGCATCGATATCGTCAAAGTATGGCAGTATCAGACCATCTTTTACCTGCTCATCGATATAGTTAAGTGTCGCCGCCATTACAGACAGCATCTGCTCCCGACTGTAAAAACTATCAAGTGTCTGGTCATCGATAAGCTCACTGGCACTAATATCAAGCGCGTCTAAGCTATTGTTATCGTTAGAATTGTCATCAATATTGTTGCTAGCACCGCTATTGCTGTCTTGGCTCATACCCTAATCCTTCTTTATATCAATTAAAAAATATCTAACAGTAAAAAACCGGATATAAAATCCGGTTTCCTTCCAGTATACGCCTATCAAGATAGATTAGAGTTTGGCTGCTGCCTCAGTCATTGTTTGTTTACGCTCTTGCTCTTTGATACGTTCAAACTTGCGCTTTTCCTGCAAGGCAAACTGCTCGTCATCATAGACATCATAAGCTTCAACGATTTTCTGTACCAATTGATGGCGTACGACGTCTTTTGAATCAAACTTAGTGATATGAATCTCTTCAATACCACTTAAGATTTCCATCGCTTGTGCCAAGCCGGACTTGCTGCCACGTGGCAAATCTACCTGTGTGATGTCACCGGTAATGACCGCGCGCGAACCAAAACCTAATCGCGTCAAAAACATCTTCATCTGCTCGGGCGTGGTATTTTGTGCTTCATCCAAGATCACAAATGAGTTATTTAAAGTACGACCACGCATATAGGCAAGCGGGGCAATTTCAATGATTTGCTTTTCAATCATCTTACCGACTTTCTCAAACCCAATCATTTCATATAGTGCATCGTATAAAGGACGCAAGTATGGATCGATTTTTTGCGTCAAATCACCCGGCAAAAAGCCCAGTTTTTCGCCAGCCTCTACCGCAGGACGTACGAGCAAAATACGCTCAATCTCATTGCGCTCAATCATATCAACTGCACAAGCAACCGCGAGATAGGTTTTACCGGTACCGGCAGGTCCAATACCAAAAGACACATCAGAGGATAGAATATCTCTGACATAACGCTGCTGATTGCCACCGCGTGGAATGATTTTGCCATTACGGGTACGCAAGCTGATAGGCGTAAATTCGCTTGGGGCGTCTAAGTCTTCATCATTATCCTCTAGCTGTGCTGCATCTTCTTCAATATCTTCATCGCGCGCGAGGCTTGATTGAATGATGAGATGCAATTCTTCGGCGCTGATGTCTTTGGTGTTTTGTGCTTCATCGACCATTTTATAAATAATACGTTCGCCGCGCTCAACACCCAATATGTCGCCACTTAGACAGAAGTCGCCTTGGCGTTGGCTGATTTTAATATCGAGGCGTTGTTGAATATATTTCATGTGATTGTTGTATTCGCCAAGCACGGTTTTGAGCTGTGCTGGGGTCAAGGATTCAAATTTTATACGGCGGCTCATGGAGTCAGTCAAGCGATTATCCTTGTGTTGGTTGCCCGCTGCTATGGTTATTGCTTCTATGCTGCATAGTCAGACGAACTTCAGAGATAAAATAGTTAGTCGTGCTTTATGTTGTTTGGTTTATAGCTTTTAGCGTACGGCTTTTAGATAATAGAAAATGACGGCAAAGTAGCTGTTAGTTTAATGAATAGTAAGTTTGATGAATAATAAATAAATTTCCTGTCTTCATTATGGTAGATAGAATTTAAATTTCAAGCTATATAGATGTATGCATGGCTTTGTTTTTGTATGGCGATTGCAACGATAGATAAAAGTATTCAGCAGTCACACTGAAAGAATTTTTTACAGCTGCTACGGATACCGTCAAGACCACAGAATAATAGGCAATTTGTGGTAATCTATTGTTTAGGCGATAACGCTATAGTCAGTTTTAAATGAAAGAAATACAAACATTATAACGTGCTACTGGTATTAATTTTTCTTGCTTGCTGTGCCTACGCAGACAGAGGCTGCGAATAATTAATTCCAGTAGCACTGTATTCTTTTAAAGGTGCATCTACTATATTAGAAATTTTTTAATATGTTCAAAGAACAATAGGTTTTTCAATAAAATAAAATTCTGAGTGAATAATAATCACGTATAAATGCGTGCTAAATCGGCAATGATAGGAATAATAATGATGCAAACTACTGAAGAAAATCTGTCAAAATCTAACAATATTAAACACGCTGCGATGACTGAGCAGCAGGTACTTATCGCTGGTGGCGGTCATGTCGGTTTGTCGTTTGCGTTGCTATTGGCAAACCATGGTATCGCCAGTACATTGCTCGAGAAGAACAGCTATCCGACCATCAGTCCCAAAGATGATAGCAATCGCAGCCACTATTTAGACAGCCGTAATACGGCATTGTCACGGCGTACGGTACAGATTTATCAAGAGATCGGGCTGTGGGATGAACTACAAAGCCATGCCTGCCGTATCGATGCCGTACAGATTAGTGAACAGGGCAGTTTTGGTCGCGCGCAACTGAATAAAGCGGATGAAAAAGTCGAGTCGTTTGGACAAGTGATGGAAAATGCGTGGCTTGGGCGTAAGTTGCTCCTTGCTGCTCAGCAAGAGCCACTGATTACGCTTATTGATAATGCAAATGTAATAGCCGTTGACCAGAAAAGTGATAGTGTAACCCTAAGTTTTAGCTACTATGGTGAAGAAGAGCATGAGCAGCAATTGCAGGGTAGTGTGTTAGTCGCCTGTGATGGTCGCGACTCTACTGTGCGTCAGTTATTAGATATCGGTACGACTACTTATGATTATAAGCAAACGGCTATCGTCGGCGTGGTAGAAACGGACAAACCACATGAGCATAATGCGATTGAGCGTTTTAGTCCTGCCGGACCACTGGCAGTGTTGCCATTAACGGATCCAGAAGGCGACGGTAATGACGAATATCAGACTGGCTATAGACGTTCAGTCGTTTGGGTTTGCCGAACCGGAGAAGAGACGCAATACTTAGAGGATGACGCGCATTTCTTAGCGACTTTGCAGCAAGCTTTTCGTCAGCGTGCAGGCACGTTTAAAACTGCTGGTCGCCGTGGTGCATATCCATTGACACGGGTGCTGGCAGATAAACAAGTGGATGGTCGCTGCGTTATCATGGGTAATGCAGCGCACACCCTGCATCCAGTAGCAGGACAAGGTTTCAACCTATGTATGCGTGATGCGCATGTATTAGCACAGATGATGAGCGCGCAAGTACTAAAAGGCGAAGACATCGGTAATCCTACATTACTAAAGCGTTATGAGAAAGCCCGTCAAACTGACCAAAAACGCGTTATTCGTTTTTGTGATGCAGTGGTACATGGCTTTACGCATCCAAATCCAGCCGTGAAGCTGGCACGTAATGTCGCTTTGGTTGCCTTTGATAAATTACCAAATATTAAACCATTAATTGCCAATTATGCGATGGGTCTAAAGTCCTAGTATTGATAAGCCATTAAAAAAATTCAAAATCCAAAAATCTAACTGCTGCTAATTATTAAAATATCAGCGGATAATTCAAATAGCGACACAAAGGATATTTTATGAAAAATAACCATACGCTGATTATCGGCGGCGGTATTGTCGGCGCAACGCTTGCGCTCAAACTGGCACAAGACAATAAGCCGGTGACACTCATTGATGCGCGCCCAAAGCGTGACAAGGAAGATTGGCAGCAAATACTGGGTCAACGCGATGCCCGTGTTTATGCGCTGAGTCTTGCCAGTATTGAGTTATTAAAAGAGGTTGGTGCTTGGCAAAAAATAGCAGCGTCAGAGCGCAAGGCTGATTACTCACAAATGCAAGTCTGGCAACTAAACGGTAGAGGCGAGCTACTGTTCGGCGATAGTACTAATAATAGTGATGACAGTAATCAAAATTCTGAGCCGAAAATGCTTGGTAGTATGGTTGAGCCTGCTGTCATTGAATATGCATTATGGCAGCGTTTATTAGCGCCTGATGTCAGTCAATATCTAACCGTCATCGATGGGCAAAAAGTTGTCGATATGGATTGGCTAGGTGCAACGCAAGGCTACCGCGTGACGTTAGATAACGGAAGCGTGATTGACGCGCGTTTATTGGTCGGTGCTGATGGTCGTGGCTCATTCGTGCGCAAGCAAGCAGGTATTGAGCTTGATATTCTTGATTATAATCAAACCGCGATCTGTTGTGCGATTCAAACTGAAAAGCCGCATCAAGCAACTGCTCGTCAAGCCATGCTGCCGACTGGCACGTTAGCACTGTTGCCGCTTGCTGATATCACTGATGAAGACAAAGCCAATCCACAGCATTGGCAGTCTATCGTGTGGACATTACCACGTAATCAAGCATTGGCGTTGATAGAGGAACACCCACGATATATCGCCGATAAACTCGCTGCTGCCAGTCATTATGAGCTTGGCGCCATCCACAAAATTGAATCAATCGCCAGCTTTCCATTAGCGGCGCAGCAAGCAAAGACTTATGTTGCGGATAATTTAGTCTTAATTGGGGATGCGGCGCATGGTGTGCATCCGCTTGCTGGGCAAGGGCTCAATCTTGGGATGCTCGATGTAAAAGCATTAAGCAAACAATTGGCGCATGATTATAACCGTAGTGGCGGGACGCTTTGGGGTACCAATCAAACCTTGCGTAGCTATGAGCGCTTGCGTCGTCCGCATAACAGTCTGATGATGCACAGCTTTTCAGCACTTAACTGGCTTTTCGCTGGCTCGCTGGCTCAATTGCGTCCTATCCAACAACTTCGTAATGAAGGTATGTATCGGGTTAGTAAAATCAAGCCATTGATGCAGCTATTTGCTAAGCAGGCGAGTGGAGTTTAGGGTTTTAGACTTAAAGAAGAGTAGAGTATGAACGTTAAATTATGGACAATAGCGCCGATGATGATAGGCGCTTTAGCTCTGACAGGTTGTCAAACGGCTGATTTGCCTAAGCAAACAAGTCAAGTTATCAACATGCCAACGGTTGTGGTTAATTTAGATAGCGATAGCGACGGTGATGGTGTACCTGATGAGTTAGATCAATGTCCAGGTACATCAGAAAACGTGGTGATAGATGAAAGGGGCTGTCCGCATTCTTTACTTTTTGGTGAAAACGAATTTAGGATGGAAGCTAGAGCCTATTATGATGAAAATAGTAGTGAGATAAAAAGTGAGTATTATGAACAGCTAGATAACGCAGGCAAAAAAATGCAAGATCATTTGGACGCTGTTATGCATATTGAAGGGCATATATCCAAGCGTGAAGACAATGGTGCTAATCAAACATTATCAAGATATCGTGTAGAAGGGATTAAAAATTATATGACTATGAAATATAATATTGATCCTGATCGTATTAATACCTTTTACTATGGATCAGAGCGTCCAATTGCGACAAATGACGCCGAAAATAGTTGGCTCAACCAGCGTATTTATGCGCTTATTAGCAATGTTGATTAATATATTGAGCATTTCAAAAAGTGTGAAACTAATGACAAATAAAGCCTTAAATTATTCTGGATTAAGAGAGAGCAATAGTGATAATTAAAAATCATCGCACGTTATTGCTACTAGCAGCATCTATAACATTAGTAGGCTGCCAAACTACTACAGTTGTGCCGCCCAAAACCACACCTCAAGATGAGAATATCAGGACGATGAAAGCAGAGATTGATTCAGATGGCGATGGTGTTTCGGATAAATTAGATTATTGCCCAAACACACCTCCAAACGTTATGATAGATAAAAACGGCTGCCCACCTTCATTAGAAATTACTGACAAGAATTTCATAAAAGGAGAAGTTAGAGTCTATTATGATGAAAATAGTAGTGAGATAGATAGCAAGTATTTTGAAGAGTTAAATAGAGTAGGTGCGCTAATGCACAAGCGCTTAGATATAGTGATAGTTATTGAGGCTCATATAAGTGCACGTGAAGAAAAGAGAGGTTATCAAACCCTTGCCAACAATCGTGCCGAAAGATTTAAAAGCTTTTTGATTTCCAAATATCAAGTCAATTGTAATCGCATTAAAACTCATGGTTATGGGGCAGAGCAACCTGTTGCTTCTTCTGATACTGACCGATACAACCGTCGCCTATATGCAGTGTTCATTGATACCAAAAATAATATTGAAAACTTCAATAATAGTAATGGAGAAAGCTGTCAAGTCTTTTGAATTTAGTAACTTATGAAAGTCGTAAGCAATCACCCCAACGCCGAAAATACCACCATCAAAACTGGCGAGACGATATTAATAATAAAACCAAAGCTAATCGCCAGTGGCACGACCTTTAGACCACCTGATTGCTGAATAATTGGCAAAGTAAAATCCAAGCTGGTCGCACCGCCAAGTCCGACTGAAGCAGACGGATATTTACGCATAAAGACAGGAATAAATATCAACGCAAAGAACTCACGTATTAAGTCATTAAATAACGCCACACTGCCCCAAATAGCCCCGTAAGCATCAGTCATGACGATAGCGGATAGCGAATACCAGCCAAAGCCTGAGGCTAAAGCTAAGCCTTTTGTCCATGACACATCAGTAAATATCAGCGCAAATAAAAGCCCACCTATCAATACTGATAGCGTAAAAATAATACTCATCTCAACGCCGCGGCGATTCAGCAGTACTTCTCTTAATGTAATACCTGAGCCTTTAAGCCCAATACCAACTAGCAGAATCAAGATCATCAGCAGCACCGTCATAGTGTTTTCAGGTGGCATATAACCGGCTGGCAGGAAATAACCAATGACCATGCCGATGACTACGCAAACCACTTGTACGAGACTGCCGCGAATACTGACGCGATGCTGTTTTGACTTGGCAGTAGACTGTTTTGTATCCCAAGGCTTTAGGCGATCAAACAGCATCAGCCCGAATAGCCCAGTACCGATAGTGAGTATCGATAGCACTGTCACATAAAGGGCAATCTCGCCCAATTGATTACCCAGCCCTTCAACTTGTGACAGCTCGATACCAATAAGGGTCAAGATGATAAATACTAGATAAGTCAGGCCTTTATCAGCAAAGGCCGTCAACTTAGGAATAGAGGGAATAGCAAAACCAATAAACAGCGGCATAAGTACTAAAAAAAGGGTGATTAGGCTTTGCATAGGGCAGGCTCAAACGATTTTTATTAAGCCGGCAATTGTAACATAAGCCCCTATCAAAACTGAGATGAGCGTGCAAAAATTACTATGTTTTAATAACTACGTTTTTAAGCCATCAAGACAGCATTGTAGTTGTCTGCTGTTATACTGTGTGGTCATCACCCATCACTTTACGAAACCATTTCATGAAACAATTGTAGCTCGTCATGTATGCTATTCGGTTTTGACTTAGGCTCAATCACACTAACTTTGGGAGTATCTGCTAAATAAGGATAGTCTTGCCGATAATGTCCGCCGCGACTCTCGCAACGCTGATAGGCTGAGTGTACGATTAAAGCGGCCAGCTGTAGTTGGCGTGTAAGCTGAAATAGATGTAATGCATTGAGTGTAGCAGAGCTAGCAACCACCGCTATCTCATCCGTATTTAAATGCGGTGAATTTTCAAACGTCAGAGTAGGCGAGCTAGAAGATTCAAGTGCCTGTTGCCATTTATTGATTTGTATCAATGCTTGCTCTAATGACTGAGCATCACGAGTGATACCTAGATGGCTACTCATTAACGCTTTTAAGTCCATGCTAATGGATACTATATCCGTTGCTTTAATACTAGTCGTTTCAATATTGACCGTTTCAATGCCAGACGTTTCAAAGCTATGTTTTTTCTCACTAGAGTATTTATTAGACACGGTAGTCAAGGGTAAGCTTATTAGCTTAGTGTCTGTTAATAGTGGTGCTGTCCACTGATTATTCGTCAAGTAGTTTGGTAGATGGGCTGCGATATTACGGCCAACGACTACACATTCCAATAGCGAATTGCTCGCTAATCGATTAGCACCGTGCAGACCGGTATAAGCCACTTCGCCAGCAGCATATAACCCTGGTACATCGGTGAGACCGTTACTACAAGTCACGATACCGCCACAGCTATAATGAGCCGTTGGCGCAACAGGGATAGGGTCAGTAGTAATGTCGATACCAAGCGCTAATACGGTCTGATAAATCTGCGGAAAATGCTGTTGTATAAAATCAGCTGGCAAGTGACTGACATCTAGGTGAACGTAACCCAGTCTATTTGTATGGATTTGCGTCGCTATAGCACGAGCAACGATATCTCGTGGTGCTAACTCTGCACGTGCGTCAATCTCTAGCATAAAGCGTGTGCCAGTTTTTGGACAATATAAGCGTCCACCTTCACCGCGTAAAGCTTCAGAAATCAAAAAACTACTATCTGCTAGCGCCAAACCAGTCGGATGAAACTGCACAAATTCTAAATTTGCCAAGCGGCAACCGGCTTGCCATGCCATGATTACGCCATCACCAACACAGACATTAGGTGCGCTGGCTCGTTGAAACAGTTGTCCTAAACCACCACTTGCTAGCACCACAGCACTACTATAAATAGTGAGTTGGCTTTGGCTACAGTGGTCAAAGACAGTCGCGCCTTGGCATCGGTCATCACTGCTTTTTGTTAAAATGCTTAGTGCTTCATAATGGGTTAGGATAGTAATATTAGATGCGGCTTGCGCTTTTAAAATTAAAGCGTCCATAACGTGTCGGCCGGTGGCATCATCAGCATGAGCAACTCGCCGACAGCCATGACCGCCTTCTTTAGTCAGATGTAAATTTTTGATATCTAAAGTCTTGATAGCATCAAGCGACTCTATAGCGTCAGTCAGTGGAATTTGAGTAAAAGGAACCCCTTGAGTACATAACCATTGCACCGCTTGCTGGCCTTGACTTAAGATACTGGCAGTATTATTTGTCTCACATAGGCCTGCGCCAGCGACCAAAGTATCCGCGATATGGTCAGCGACACAATCATCTTTATCTAAACTTGCCGCGATACCACCTTGGGCATAATGGCTTGAGCAGACTTCAAGGGCAGCCTTACTTAATACGATAACTTTTAAAGTCTTTGGTAGAGCAAGCGCGGTACTTAAACCTGCAAGGCCCGCACCAATAATAAGCACATCAGTTCGTATCTCATTTGTGCTATCAGCGCCATTTGAATCAGCATAGCTATCCGAGCATAGCGCACTCATATTATGCCGCTCCGACATTAGCAAATAGTGCGCGGTCTTTGACGATATCACCGCTTGCTGCCACGCGTTGTTTTTGTGCTTCAGCAAAATCAAGCATACGTTGCAATGGTTTTCTAGCTGCTGCGGCAACCTGGTCAGTGAGTAATACTTCACCGCTATTATTGATTAAGCATTGCTCAATCCCTTGCAAGCCATTCATCGCCATCCATGGGCAAAAGGCACAGCTCTTACAGCTAGCACTTTCACCAGCCGTTGGCGCCGCTAAAAAACGCTTATGCGGCGAGCGTTTTTGCATTTCATGTAAGATACCTAAATCAGTGGCGACAATAAAAGTATCGTCATCCAGCTCATAAGTAGATTGCAGCAGCTTACTCGTCGAGCCAACTACGTCTGCTAGCGCAACCACACTGTCTGGTGATTCAGGATGCACCAACACTTTCGCTGTCGGATGCTGTTCTTTTAATTGCATAAGCTCAGTAGCTTTAAACTCATTATGCACCATACATGAACCTTGCCAGAGCAGCATATCTGCGCCAGTCTCACGGGCAATGTATTTACCTAAGTGTCTATCCGGACCCCAAATGATACGCTCACCTTGCGCATGCAAATGACGAATGATATCGATACCAACTGACGAAGTTACTACCCAATCAGCACGTGCTTTCACCGCAGCGCTAGTATTGGCATAAACGACAACCGTACGCTCAGGATGAGCATCACAAAAGGCAGAAAACTCATCGGCAGGACAGCCCAAATCAAGCGAGCATTCCGCTTCCAAGTCTGGCATCAGTACTGTTTTTTCCATACTGAGTATCTTTGCCGACTCACCCATAAAGCGTACACCTGCCACGACCAATGTCTGCGCACTATGCGCTTGACCAAAGCGCGCCATCTCAAGCGAATCACCAACACAGCCACCTGTTGCCAATGCCAAATCCTGAATAAAAGGGTCGACATAATAATGCGCCACTAAGACGGCGTTATGCGCTTTTAACAACTGCTTAATATTTTCTTCAACTTTCAGTCGCTCACTACGCGGCAAGTCTGCGGGCATTTTTGCTTTGGCATATTCAATATTCATTTGCGTGGCAATGCGATTATCAGTACTCATAATCGGTGCGTCATACGGATACATTTTCATAAGTGCAAACCTTTCATGCAATAACGACACATCAGTTGCCGTTAGATTGAGTCAGTTGAATAGTGTTAAAAAATAAACTGTTTTAATTATGCTCATTTTGAGCATAAATACAAGAAATTTTTTATACGTTTATTATTTATGTAGGACTCATTTTGTATAATTACAACTACAAGCTATGATAAGCATCGATTCAAGCTATACTTAGCATTTGTTCAATGGCTTATCAGTTGAGCTATATTTCATAATTAAAATGAAAGGTAATCATTAACGTCATGACGTTGTCTTATTCACACGCCCATCAACAAGGTAGCGGTACGACTGAGGTTGTCGCAGTGCTGGTCGCGATTACCGAGCACACGGCGCGCGTTTTAACCGTTGATCAAGGCAAGCTATTGCCCAATGGTCCCCTCATGCCATTACACCGCTCGTTGCAAGCAGGTGTGCGCCAATGGGTTGAAGAGCAAACGCAGCAGCCACTTGGTTATTTAGAACAGCTATATACCTTTGTCGATACCAATAGACGCAATGATGATGGTCATGCGCTGGTTTACGTCAGCTATTTGGGTTTGGTGCAAGAGACGCAGACGCAATTACAAAGCCAAGCATTATGGCGTGATTGGTATGATTATTTCCCATGGGAAAATCACTTAGATGGTATGCCAGCTATCATTATGGACTATATCGTACCGGCATTATTACGTTGGGCAGATGCTGCAAAAAAGGTGGAGATTCAGCAGCGCCGGCGTCAGCGTATTGGTCTGTGTTGGGGCGTCAGTGAGACGATTCTAAATAATTGCTCTAAAAATAAAAGCGCGCATTCAAATGCAGAGAGCAACGATCAGCTGATAAATGACAAAGAATACGAGACTAGGGAATGGATTGCAGAACATGTCCTTCTGCGTTATGAGATGTTGTATGAAGCAGGTCTTATTGCAGAAGCACCAACTTATCCACCGAGCTATTTGGCTAATGTTCAATCCGACAACTCTCAATCTAACAAGGCGTTTAAATTGCCTAGTAACTGGTCACAGCTTATAGGGTCACCGATGTACTACGACCATCGCCGGGTGATTGCGACGGCTATTTCAAGACTACGTGCAAAAATTGAATATCGACCGCTCATTTTTGGCTTGATGCCAGATGAATTCACCTTGTCGCAGTTGCAGCAGAGTGTCGAAGCACTATCGGGTGTGCGCTTACATAAGCAAAACTTCCGCCGGCTGCTAGAGTCACAAAATCTTGTGCTAGAAACAGGGCAGAGTATTAGCGCCCAGCGTGGTCGTCCCGCTAAACTTTATCGTTTTCGCCATGATATTGAATTGCAAAGTTTGCTGATGGACAGCAAATTGCCAAAACGTAAATAGCTGCACAATATCTATCATTATTAAGACATGTAAATTTATTGAAAATTTTAATTTATGATATTTTCTTGCGAGCCAATAAACTTTACGTTATATTTATGCTCATTTTGAGTTTAAATAAGATTTTCTACAAGATATGTATAATAAGGGCTAAAAATGACAGTTAAACGAGAGCCAGCACTGGCTGAAGTGTTACTTAAACCGTTGGTTGAAGCGGCATTAACAGAAGATTTGGGCAGACGTGGTGATGTCACTTCACAAGCGACTATTCCAGCCGACATGCAAGCGCAATTACAGATTAAGGCAAGGCAAGCAGGCGTAATATGTGGTATGGATTTAGCATGCTTATCTTTTGCTTTGATTGATGAGCAGATAGAGTTCGTCGCTCAAGTCCATGATGGTGAAACGGTCGAAGCTGGCGCAGTATTAGCAACTGTGCATGGCAATGCGCGTAATTTGCTGACAGCAGAGCGTACGGCGCTTAACTTTATGACTCACCTTAGCGGTATTGCGACAGATACTAAGAAGATTGTTGATAGCGTGGCAGCATATCCAGCGCAAATTACTTGTACCCGTAAAACCATTCCAGGTTTACGTATTGTACAAAAATATGCGGTACGCTGCGGCGGCGGGCGCAATCATCGTTTAGGATTGGACGATGCGATTTTAATTAAAGACAACCATATCGCCATCGCAGGTGATATTAAAACAGCGATTGAGCAAGCGCAAGAATTTGCTGGGCATTTGATTCCAATCGAAGTGGAAGTCGATACATTAGCACAGTTAGAGCAAGCACTAGATGCTGGTGTGAGCTTAGTGCTATTAGATAATATGGCGCCTGAGATATTGTCGCAGGCAGTCGCTATGTGTAAAGGTCGCGCTAAAACTGAAGCATCAGGTGGTATCACCCCTGAAACAGTGCAAGCCGTCGCAAAAACGGGCGTTGATTTTATCGCGATGGGTTATTTGACCCACAGCACGACTGCATTAGATATTGGTTTGGATTTTAGCGCTTAGCTTTAACGCTTGGTCTAAGTATAGTGAGTCCCAAATAGAAGAAGTACAAATGTTATAAAGCACTGCTGTGGTTACCTTTTCTTGCTTGCTTGCTTGCTTGCTTGCTTGCTTGCTTGCTTGCTTGCTTGCTTGCTGTGCCTGCGCAGACAGAGGCTGCGAATAATTAACCCCAACAGTGCTGTACTCTTTTAAAAATGGATCAACTATATAGACTTGTTTTAATGAAGTTTAATAAAGGATTAACCCTCCATTAAAAGGGCAGATTTGTATCGATATCCTATGGATTTGGTAAGGTGTAGGAATTAAGCGAAGTTAATGATTTAATAGGCTTATCTGCCTATGCTACAATGCCGCTGCTACCGACTATGAGGTCATTGATGCACTTGCCCAATGGCCTTGTTTTTTTGCCCGATTTGACTAATAGACAAGCGAGCGCTCAGTGAATACTGAAATTATTAAGATAATCCTAGCCTTTATGGTATTGATTAACCCCTTTAGCGCATTGACATTGTTTTTAGATTCAACGCGTGGTTATTCAATGAATAATCGACGTAAAGTAGCGCGCGTTGCTTGTCTGACCATTTTTATTACTATTAGTTTTTTCACCTTAGCAGGCGAAACGCTCCTCAAAGTCTTGGGTATTTCAATCGGCTCGTTTCAGTTAGCAGGTGGTATCTTAGTGTTTTTAATCGCTCTCAATATGATGAATGGGGATGGTAATCCGGTTAAGCCTGATCAAGAAAACTTCGATGTTGACCATCTCCAAGGTGCGCCGCCAACGATGGCAGCCGCGGTTGTGCCGATTGCTATTCCTATGATGATTGGACCGGGTGGTATTTCAACCGTTATTATCTACTCATCACAAGTTTCCGGTATCTTGCAAATATCTGCCATTTTGATTGCGGGTTTGTTTATCAGTTTATTTTGTTATTTGGCATTGATGGCAGCTGGTCGTATCAGCCGCTTATTGGGTGATACAGGGCTTAATATTATGAGTCGAATCATGGGGATGCTATTGGCGGCAGTTGCTATCGAAATTATCGTTAATGGGCTACGTACGCTATTTCCTGATTTGATCTAATTTTTTAGTCTATAAAAGCGATTTAATCGCTCAAAAAACCAACTACTTTCAAAAAAGTATTTGGTTTTTCTGTTTTTTAAGCGGTGTGTCATTGTTTGGATAAAGGCTCTTGAGTAGAAAGCTCTGTTTTAGCTTTGGTATAAATGCCACGCCAAATATAGCATCAATATGCCGACTAAGGCGTCAAGGATATTCCACGCTTTTGGTTTGGCAAATAAAGGTTTAAGCAACCGTGCGCCATAGCTGAGTGCAAAGAAGAAGCAGAATGAAGCGCTGACCGCTCCTACTGCAAAGGCAAGCTTACTACTAGCACCCGTTGAAACCATACCGACCAGCACCAAGGTATCTAAGTAGACATGTGGATTGAGCCATGTAAAACCAAAGCATAGTAATAATGACTTTTTTAGGCTGGTGACGACTTGTCCATCGACGGTAAGTGCGTGTGATAAGCGCATACTGGCATACAAGCTTTGCAGTCCGTAACCTAGTAAAAATAAAACGCCTGCTACCTTTGCAATATTGACCACTTGCGGGTAGCGTGCCGTTACCGCGCCAAAACCGCCAACGCCAGCTGAAATCAACAACGCATCACTGACGGCGCAGAACAGACAGACAAAAAATATGTGCTCGCGTTTCAGTCCTTGTTTTAGAACAAAGGCATTTTGTGAACCAATAGCGATAATGAGAGATAAGCCAAGCAAAAAACCGGAACTGTAATCAGCGATATTCATGATGGCTGTCTTATCCTTTAAAAATGCTGACGTTTGCTTACTGGTAGTATGGCAAAAAGCTGTTAAGATAAGGGATTGAATGGTCAAATGCAATCAGTAAATGGGCGAGGAGCAGGGTAAGTTATGGTCATAAGTTTGACAAGAATGCTACAGTCATTTGGGCAAGCACACGATGACCTGCCAACCGTTGCTGCTAAAAATGCTCAGCAAGCGGCTGCCAATAAACTTACTAATAATAAAAATGATACTGCCCATCGTAATAGTGGTGATAAGCAAGAAGATGTTAATACTTCAACGCCTAATGCCTCGGCGCTTACTGAGCCGCAGCGTACCGAACGTATTTGCGATGCTTTAGCGCAAGTGTCTGATATTCGCGCACCGACGCCATTGACCGATCGTTATTTGTCCAATCGGGCCCAAATGCGACCGAGTAATAGACCACCTTTTGACCCAGATACCTTATGGTTTCTTAAACATGGACGCTGTCCGATTATGACTGAGCTTGTGAATGTGGTCGATGCAGCCACGCTAAATGCGATGCCAATTGAAGCAGTTGCTATTTTAGATAGAATTAATGGCAAATTAAAACGTTATCGTGAATGGAGTAGAGAGCTTAATGATGAGCAAAAACAGCAACATAATGAGCGGCAGTTTGTCATTGATAAGCTGATATCTGAAAGTATTCCAGAAGCCTTGCTTCATTACGAGCAGCTGCAACGTTTTAGTCCACATCGCACCAAAAACAATGTAGTACAGGGTAAAATGACCGCAGGCGATATGCTGACGGATTTGTTTTTAGAGATTGATTATGAGCTTGATGAATTGTTAGAGGAGCTGCATCAAACGGTGATGAATCGTCTGGCTTCAACCCATCGTTATGTTAAAAGCCGTACGCAAAATTAGGCGCCATTTTTCTATTCTGCTAAAAAATAAGCGTCAGCAAACACAAACAACTCAATGCATAACAATATAGGGCTTTAATAGAGCCTTATTTTTTTGTTTAATAAAATCATTAAATACTATATTCAGTCTTAAATAAGAGAAATATGAATATTATAAAGTGCTACTAGGATTAATTTTCGTAGCCTCTGTCTGCGTAGGCACAGTAAGCAAGAAAATTGATCCTAGTAGCGCTGTGTTTTTGCAAAAGTGGAGCAACCATATCAAGAATAATAATAAATTTGCCAATTAATACTATTAAATAATAAGGATAATTTTATGACTCAAATCACTGCCATGTTTGTCATGCTTGTTTTATATGGAGTGCTACCCGCAGCAGGTCTATATTTAGGCTATCGTGGTATCAAAAAGGTGACAGCACCCAAAATGCTAGCGTATAAAGCGATGCCGCAATTGGGTTATATTCCTGAGAAAAGCTTACCAGTTGATGTCAAAGCTGCATTGACCCAAATTAATGAAAAAGGTGAAAAGCTGCGACTTATTTATGGTGATACCAATAATGATGGCAAGATAGATGATAGCGATGCAGTTAACGAAACTTATATTACCATTCAAAATCTGATGGATAAACATGTACCAGAAGCAGTAGCAGATTATCGCCGTTTGCATGACTTAGATGTCGGGAATGGCGCACTTGCTGATACCACAAAAATTAAGCATTCTGATATCACTGGTAAAGAAGCGCTGTTGGATATATTGGGAACTATTAATACCCAGTTTAATGAACTGCTTAATGCATCTTATCATCAAGATGGACAAAAGCTGTTAGCGACCAATCGATATCTACAACAGCGTTTTGATAATCCTACAGTGAAGACAGATACACAATTACTTAATACGACTAAGATAGAGCGGATTGAAAAGCTATAAGATGACACTATTAATGGAGATATTAGATAGAGAGTAATAAATAGCTAAGAGAATCAATAACGGTTGAACGATTAAGAGTAAATTGCTATGAGTGTATTAATAGGCGTTGGTGTCATAATGACAATGAGCGTCTTCTATCTAAGTAGAAAAGGCTGGCATGCTTTTCATAAAGCGGTTGGTATTACGCCAGGTGTACTTGTTTATCATGATACTCATGCGCCATTAGCCTTAGCTAGTATCAGCTGGCAGCAGTTGAATCTTAATAAAAAACATCTTAAATCTTTAGTAGATAGTCGTCAGCTACGCCAGTTACAACATATTGATGAAAAGGTAGCCATTTATTATGACTATCAGATAGAGCTAAAATCACAAGAAAAGATGACTGAAATCACCGAGCCACAGTTCGTATTGCATAAGATGCTGCATACACGTTTACCTGAACTACTCAGGAGTTATTATCAACTGACGATTATCAAATCAAATGCTAAAAGCATTAATAATCAATCACGAGATGAAGCTGGCAAGTTGCTGCAAGACGTATTAGATAATATAGAACAACGCTTAGATAGCTTATTAGAACAAATGGCGCAGCAGCAATTACAGGATTTACGAATCATGAAAAGCTATATTGATAGTCATAATCACTAATATGTCAGTGGCTAGAATACTCAGAGCCTTTCCCAAACTTTGTGTAACTGCTTATAATCTAATAACAGGAGAATAAGCAATGACTAACCAAACTGACATCAAGAAACTGGCTGAGCAAATGGCTAGTAGCATGAACAGCTTTGAGGACATCAAAGACTTTCAGAAGCAGCTCATGCAATCCTTTATCGACACTGCCTTAGAAGCTGAGATGGAAGACCATCTTGGCTACCCTAAGCATGAAAAAGCTGATAAGCCAAACAAGCGCAACGGGCACACTAAAAAGACCGTCCGCAGTGATGCAAGCGATCTTGAGATCTCCACCCCAAGAGACCGTGACGGCGCTTTTGAGCCCACCTTAGTGCGTAAGCATCAAACCCGTATCTCAGGGCTTGATGATAAAATCATATTCCACTACAGGCATAGCCTTACGTCTTGCGCTTCGGGCAAGTGTCTCCCAGACACTTGCTGATCCTCGCTCATACGCCAAAGGCCAAACCACCACCGAGATTGTCGAGACCATCAAAGAGCTCTACGATGTCGATATCTCAAGCACATTGGTTTCAAGAGTCACTGACAACATCTTAGAGGACATTACTGCATGGCAAAATCGCCCGTTGGGCAGCATCTATCCCATCATCTATTTGGACTGTATTGTTGTTAAAGTATGTCAAGATAAGCAGATCATTAACAAGGCTATCTATCTGGCGCTAGGCGTGGGACTTGATGGTAAAAAGGAGCTGCTTGGTATGTGGTTATCGGAGAATGAGGGCGCTAAGTTCTGGCTAGGCGTGCTCACTGAATTGCAAAACCGCGGGGTTCAAGACATCCTAATCGCTTGTGTCGATGGTTTAAAGGGGTTCCCTGATGCTATCAACACGGTTTACCTCAACGCTCAGGTTCAGCTGTGTATCGTGCACATGGTTCGCTATTCGATGAAGTTTGTGCCGTGGACGGACAAAAAGGCGGTAGCGGCTGATTTAAAGGCAATTTATGGTGCTGATACCCTCGAGATGGCAGAGGCCAATCTCGAGCAGTTTGATGAGACTTGGGGCGAGAAATATCCGCATGTGGTCAAGTCTTGGCGCAATAACTGGGAAGGCTTAACGGTGTTCTTTGGTTGCCCTAAAGACATCAGAAAAGTCATATATACCACCAATGCCATTGAGTCACTAAACAGTGTGATTCGTACGGTAGTGAATAAACGTAAGGTGTTCCCGTCTGATCAGGCAGCGTTTAAGGTAGTCTATCTAGCAACCCAGCAGGCGTCTAAAAAGTGGTCGATGCCGATTCGTAACTGGACGTCTGCCCTTAATCGCTTTATGATTATGTTTGATGATCGTATTAGCAGGCATTTAATCTAAAGAGCAGTTACACAGAATCTGGGATGGTCTCAATACTCATTAATGTCACGTACAAAAAAGCTGCCAATGATTAAGTATCATTAGCAGCTTTTTATTAATGACGCTAAATCTAAAACATATTAGCGTTTATCGTTGCGGTCACGGGTATTACGGGTGCCGCGACTGGCAGGACTTGCACTGCTTTTTGGTTTGGCGCTAGTACTGGTGCTATTACGATTATCGCCACGAGTGTCAGTACGGCGTGCTTTCAGTGGTTTATTTCTGATACGCTCTTGCTTTTCTTTAGCAGCGCCATGAAGACCTGTACCATAACGTGGGCGTAAGCTCACTAAGTCTGTTAACGTATTAATGTCTTTTCTATCAAGCTCTAAGAAGCGCCCTGTACGTA
Organism: Psychrobacter sp. ANT_H56B; assembly: GCF_008369245.1. Classification (NCBI taxonomy): domain Bacteria; kingdom Pseudomonadati; phylum Pseudomonadota; class Gammaproteobacteria; order Moraxellales; family Moraxellaceae; genus Psychrobacter; species Psychrobacter sp. ANT_H56B. The sequence continues at coordinate 90,635 of NZ_VOBF01000008.1, read as the reverse complement.
GCTCTTTTGGCAATGCAATATTACCGTAGCTCGTACGTAATAGACGACTGACTTTAAGACCTTGGGATTCAAATAAACGGCGTACTTCACGGTTACGACCTTCCTTAAGCTGCACATGATGCCATTTATTAACGCCTTCACCACCGCCTTCTTTGATATCTTCAAATTTAGCCAAGCCATCTTCTAACATGACACCTGTTGTCATCGCTCGTGCCATATCTGGGGTAACATCGCCCAGTACACGTACGGCATATTCACGGGTCACTTCGCTAGAAGGATGCATCAAACGATGCGCCATTTCACCATCATTAGTAAATAATAATAGACCTGTCGAGTTGATATCCAAGCGACCTACCATAACCCAACGATCATGAGTTAGCTTGGGCAAACGCTCAAACACGGTAGGACGACCTTCTGGATCATTAGCAGAACACACTTCGCCTTCAGGTTTGTAATAAGCTAAAACGCGACGACGCTTTTCATTTTCAGAAGTATATTTAATCTGACGACCATCAACGCGAATCTCATCACCTTGTTCAACACGATCACCAATGGTTGCCGGACCATTATTGACAGTTACACGACCTGCTTTAATAACTTCTTCCATCTGACGACGTGAACCAAGTCCCATACGGGCAAGTGCTTTCTGCAATTTTTCATCTTTCATAGCGATTTCCTAGAATCGGTGGGTTTACATTTCTCAATGTATAAATTTGGACTGACTATTATACGCTATTTCTAAGGGTTATAGATATTATGTTTAAATAATTTTCCACTTTAATATCTGAATAAGGTAAATAATTTTCATATCATTTGTCGGTTTAAATTGCTTACTCCAATAATAAAGAGAAAATTGTTTTCTAGTTTATATGAACGATAAATATACGACAACTATTGCTAAATATTAGGATTTTTCCATATAAGCCATTTTCTGATAAATCTTAATTTCCATCAAAAATACATGATTAAGGTTCAAAATTTAACCACCTATGTTATTATGGTTTTGTTTTTTTGCACATAATGCAACGCTTTGATATGGCTGTCTGATTCTTTAATGCTAGACACTACTTATATCTATGATTTATAAAGGTCTTTTTATGTTTTTCAATTCATCAAAGTTACTAAGTATAATGTGTCTATCAATGATTACTTTGGTTACAGGGTGCTCTAGCATCAATTCGGGTTTACAAGCAGGTGAGCTGCCACCAAGTGGTGCATTTATCGCTGAAAACGGTCTGCATTTTAATATTCAACCGCTAAGTCTGGCAACATTACCGCCAAAACAAGCGGTTATTCCAAATAGTAATCTAACTCAGCTAATAAGAAACTCTGGTCGAACAGAATATCGTATCTCTGCAGGTGATATATTAAGTATTGTACTTACAGGTTATCCTAATATAACTCCTCTGCCAGCTGGAGACGTTACTAATCCTTATGCAGCAGGTTTTCCTGTTGACCAACAAGGGTTCGTTCAATTTCCACTTGTTGGACGTATTAAAGCGACAGGCATGAGTGTGCCGCAATTCACGGCGAACTTGCAGAGACAACTACAGCGTTATCTTAAGTTTTCAGATCCACAGGTTAAGATTGTTAACTACCGTGGTAATAAGTTTTTTATCGATGGTGAAGTGAAGCAGCCTGGCGAATTTGCGATTAATGATTCACCAGTCTCGCTATATAGCGCTATTTCTATGGCTGGTGGTGCAACGCCTACAGGTGATTCAAACAATATCGTGTTTAACCGTAAAGGCGTCAACTACAATATTGGGCTGCAATCCTTACGCCAACTAGGGTCTTCTGCCAATCAAATCTATCTTCAAGATGGCGATTCTATCCACGTTAATAGTCAAGACCGTAATAAAGTATATGTTCTAGGAGAGTTTGGGCGTGTAGAGCCTGTTCCTATCCGAGAGCAGGGGATCAGTTTGGCACAAGTATTAGGCGAATCAAAGGGTCTTGATTCTAATACTGCCAATGCTGCCAAGATATATGTCGTCCGTGACAACCTCAATACAAGAACGACAGATATTTACTATGTTGATATGCAGACGATTACCAGTTTTGCGCTTGCCAATCGTTTTGAGATGCGTGCCAATGACATTGTATACGTCGATCCTACTGGTTTGACGCGTTGGAATCGTGTTATTAGTGCAATATTGCCTTCCACTTCTGCAATTAGTATTCTTTCTGGTCTATAAATAATAGGTGATAGTTATCATGGCATTTGATCATATTCTTGTTGTATGTGTGGGTAATATTTGTCGTAGTCCAATGGCGGAAGCACTATTGAAACAGCGTTTTCCCAATAAGATAATTGACTCTGCAGGGGTAGGTGCTTTGGTTGGACATCCTGCCGATCCAGCAGCATTAGAAATCATGTCAAAACAGCAGATTGATATTACCAGTCATGTTGCTAAGCAAATTGATGAGCAGTTGGCAAAAAAGGTAGATCTTATTTTCACTATGTCGGATGGTCAGACTAAATGGATTGAAGAACGCTGGCCTTTTTGCCGTGGTAAAACCTTCAAGCTTGGTCATTGGATGAATAAAGACATTGCCGACCCATATAAACATGAAATGAGCGCTTTTGAAACAGCATATCAAGATATTGTTGAAAGCCTAGAACAGTGGGCCGATAAAGTTAGCTAATTGACTATTGTGAATAAATAATTATTATAAAAGACTAATACTAAACGACTACCTCAAGTGATGAACCTACCGTTATGAATACAGATTCAAAGAATGTATCAAACTCTGCTTCTAAAGAAGATAATGATGAAATCGATTTAATGGCGCTGCTTTTTGCGATATTGCGCGGTTGGAAAACTATTGTCTTCTTTGCTGCATTAGGTTTGATAATAGGAGTTTTGTATAGTCGGTATGTAAATCCAACTTTCAAGTCGGATGCACTTCTTCAAGTTGAAGACAAGTCTTCAGGTATCTCAGCGCTTGGTAGCGAGATTTCAGATTTAATTGGCTCAGAGGATAGTAAGGCTCAAACAGAGGCAGAGTTGATTAGGTCTCGTATGATATTAGAGCCAGTTGTGAATCTATTGCATCTGCGAATAAAGCTTGCTGATCCTAATATTGGATTTATGGATAGAATACAAAGTGATAGTATCCCTACTCAAATTAATAAACCTGAAGGCGTTTCACTTAAGACACAGGACGGTGAAATACAAGTTAGTCAGTTTAATGTATCACAAGACTACATCAATCAACCGTTTACGTTAACACGTTCTGCGACAGGGTTCGTATTAAGTAATGGCTTTGATGATTTTAAAGGTCAGATTGGCCAATCCCATCAGTTTAGAGGTACGAACGGTCAGATTCAAATTACGGTTAACGATCTTCCTACTGATGGATATCCTATTGGTATCAGCAAGCAGTCATTAAAAATGACGACAGATACTATTAATAGTTCACTATCTGTAGTGGAAAAGGGCAAGCAAACCGGCATTATTGAGTTATCTATGACTGGTGATAATCAGCAGCAAACCAGTCTAATCTTAAAACAAATTGCTTTATCTTATATTGATCAAAATCAGTCGCGTGGTTCTGAAGAGACGACGAAAACTATTGATTTTATGGAAACCCAAATTCCAGCGTTAAAGAAAAAGTTAGAAGATTCTGAGACTATATTTAATAATTTTCGTAAAAAATATGGCACGATTGACGTCAGTAAAGAAGCTGAGCTGTTGTTAACGGAAAACTCGCAAATCGATGTCCAGCTTAATGAGCTTAAGCTTAAGAAAGCTGATTTAACAACTTACTATACAGAAGAGCACCCATTAGTTATCCAAATCAATGAGCAGCTAAAAGTTCTTAATAATAGAAAGCAAGAAATAGATAATACGGTTGCAGGTCTACCTGAAATACAAAGAGAGTTCTTGCAATTATCGGCTGATACAGAGATCAATAGAGAAATTTATCTAACCCTAATCAAGAACTATGAACAATTGAAAATTGTTAAAGCTGGTCAAATTGGTTATGCTCGTATCATTGATTTACCTATTAGTACCTTTAAAGCAATTGCGCCAAAGAAACTACAAATTATAATACTAGCAATGCTCTTAGGAGCAATGCTCGGTACGATGTTAGTCTTGCTTAAAAATATGTTGAGAAATGTGGTCAAAGATCCTGAGCGTCTTGAAGCTAAGACAGGCGTGCCTGTTATTGCGACGATTCCACGTTCACCAATATTAACCAGATTAGGTAAGAAAAAATCATCTACCAGAAGACTACTTGCCTATGCAGATAATAATAGTCTAAGTTATGAAGCTATTAAAAGCCTAAGGACTAACCTAATGTTTGGTATGCCTGCTGCAGGGATAGCTTTTCAGCGCGCGAAAGTTATTTTAATTACAGGTGAAAGTCCTGGAGTTGGTAAATCTTTTATTTCATCCAATCTAACAGAAGTATTTACTCAATTAGATAAGAAAACTTTGATTATAGATGCTGATATGCGTTTAGGGGAACTGCATAAAGTCTTCAATATGGCTCAGAATAATGGTTTGGCAGATTATTTATCACAAAGCAATAATCAATTAGTCAACAACAATCAATTAACTAAAATTGATAAGCCATTAGAGTCTACTGATATAGCAAACTTTATCCACTCAACAGGTATTGATAATATGGATTTTATGCCGCGAGGTGAGAATCCGCGTAACCCTGCATCTCTATTATCTAGTGGTAGCTTTGATCGTTTAATGGCAGAGCTGAATCTTCATTATGATTATATTATTATTGACTCACCACCGATATTGGCAGCTTCTGACGCTATGATATTAGCGCAACATGCTGATAAAGTATTAATGGTGACCAGATATGAGTCCTCAATAGAAGGGCAACTAGTTTATGCTGTCAATCAGATGAATAAAGCCAATATAAAAGTAGATGGTATTATCTTAAATGATGTACAACAAGGAATTTTGAGCAAATATAGTTATCATTATAGTTATGCTTATGGTAATAATAACTGATGTATTTTGATCATATTGTATTTACCTCGCTTGTTATTATTTAAACGAAATAGTTGCTTGTTATGCCAATAGATTCAAAAATAATCTCGAAAGAAGATAAGATCTCTTTTATGCAGTCTAATAGTTTTGCTGAGCGTACTGCTAGTATATTATTGAGCTTGCCTCGAGGGATTAAGCGTAGTATTTTGATGTTTGCTGATTTTGTCATGTCAATGGTTTGTCTATTCTTTGCCATTGCAGCGCGCTATGGCTATATAGACCATCATGTGAGTTTATGGTTATTAAGTATCAGTGCATTAATTCCAGTATTATGCCTATATGCTATTGGATTTTATAATGGCGTGGCACGAGGGTTCTTTGATGCAATGATGGGTAGTGTATTGCAGCTTTTTTTTGTAATCATCATCGTCGCCCAAACCGTTTTATATTTTAAATTACTACCAGGCATCCCTCGCGCAGTACCTATCTTATATTTGTTTCTGTTTTTCATATGGCTATGGAATAGCCGCTTAACGATTAGAGAGCTGCTAGCAAGATGGCAAGGTCAACGAATACACCATAAACATGAGGGTTATGACAATGTTGCAATCTATGGAGCAGGAGAGGCAGGTAAAGAGCTTTTAGAAGGTTTAAAAAACTCTCATAAATATAATGTAGTGGCTTATATTGATGATGACCCACAGCTTACCGGTGCTTATTTACTTGGCAAAAAGATTTATCCTGCTCATGAGTTGGTAAGTTTAGTGGAAGAGCTTGACCTCGCTCAGGTTTTTCTAGCGATTCCTTCTATCAGTCGTGGGCACAAAAGACAAATTATAGATAAATTGTCTGGCATTGCTATTAAAATAAAAGAGTTGCCAAGCCTAGAAGAAATTGCTGATGAAAAGGTTACAGTTAGTAGTATGCGTAAAGTTGATATTCTAGATGTACTAGATCGGCAGACTGTCGAACCAGATGCGAAGCTATTGCAGTTGAATATTAAAGATAAGTGCATACTAGTGACGGGTGCTGGTGGATCTATCGGTAGCGAATTATGTCGCCAAGTGCTCAAAAACCAGCCAAAATGTATTGTACTCTATGAGCTATCTGAGTTTGCACTGTATAGCATCCATCAAGAGCTAATAGCAAAGCAAGCTAATGATCCTATTTATCAAGATATTGAAATTGTTGCTGTGATTGGTAGTGTGACAAATGAAGACAATTTGCTGAGAATATTTAAGCTATATAGTATACAAACAGTTTATCATGCGGCTGCTTATAAGCACGTCCCTATGGTAGAGCACAATCCTTTTGAAGGTGTTATTAATAATACTAAAGGCACTTATCATTGTGCGTGCGCTGCTATTAAAGCGAATGTTGAGACATTTGTACTTATCTCTACCGATAAAGCAGTACGACCGACCAATGTGATGGGTGCTTCTAAGCGTTTAGCAGAGTTGGTCTGCCAAGCTTTGAGTCAGATAGATAGCCAGACTTGTATCAGTATGGTACGCTTTGGGAATGTATTGGGTTCATCTGGTTCTGTCGTACCAGTGTTTACTAAGCAAATCCAAAAAGGTCTTCCTATCACCGTGACCCATCCTGATGTTACACGTTATTTTATGACCATTCCAGAGGCTGCAAATTTAGTGATTCAAGCAGGAGCAATGGCATCCGGCGGAGAAGTGTTTGTACTGGATATGGGTGAGCCAGTTAAGATTGTCGATCTTGCACACCGAATGATACATTTAAGCGGTTTCGATGTTAAGGATGCAGCGCATCCAAATGGTGATATAGAGGTGGTTTTTACAGGATTACGAGCAGGGGAAAAGCTGTATGAAGAGCTGATCATCGGTGAAGATAATGTCGAATCAACTGACCATCCTCTTATCATGCAAGCGATAGAACATAGTTTCCCGTTATCTGATATTGAAATAATACTATTTGAGCTTTCTGAAAAGCAGAAACAATTTGATGTTATTTGGCTAAAGCAGCAGTTTAAACAGTATGTAGATGGTTATAGAGAAAATACATAGTAAATAAGATAAAGCTATTTAGAGAAACGATTTTACATATTAAGCAGTAAACATATAAAAGCAATTACTGCATCTTTGGATATAAAAAAATAGGTTTTTTCATGAAAATATTGGTTACAGGTGGCGCAGGCTTTATTGGCTCTGCAGTAATACGTCATATTATTAGCAATACTCAAGATAGTGTTATTAATCTCGATAAGCTCACTTACGCTGGTAACCTTGAGTCGCTTATTAGTGTAAGCGACAATGAGCGTTATGCTTTTGAGCAAGTAGATATCTGTCACTCAAACGATCTTAGGAAAGTTTTCGCTAAGCATCAACCTGATGCTGTGATGCACCTCGCTGCCGAATCACATGTCGATCGTTCTATTGATGGGCCTGATGAATTTATCCAAACCAATATAGTTGGTACTTATAATTTACTAGAAGTCTCCCGTGATTACTGGAATACACTTCCAGAAACTCGCAAACAGGCGTTTCGGTTCCATCATATCTCAACTGATGAGGTGTATGGTGATTTAGAAGGCGCGACTGATTTATTTACCGAAACCACTCCTTATGCGCCAAGCTCACCTTATTCTGCGTCTAAAGCTAGCTCAGATCATCTGGTTCGTGCATGGCACCGCACCTATGGTTTTCCCATTATAGTAACTAACTGCTCTAACAACTATGGTTCTTACCATTTCCCTGAAAAGCTTATTCCGTTGGTTATCTTAAATGCTTTAGATGGGAAAGCTTTGCCTATCTATGGAAAAGGTAATCAAATACGTGATTGGTTGTTTGTAGAAGATCATGCACGTGCTCTATATAAAGTAGTCACTGAAGGCAAAGTGGGTGACACTTATAATATTGGCGGGCATAACGAAAAGCAAAATATCGAAGTAGTCAAAACGATTTGCCATATCTTAGATGAACTAAAACCACAGTTGAATGGTCAGCCATATGAGGAACTTATCACCTTTGTAAAAGACCGTCCAGGACATGATTTGCGCTATGCAATCGACGCAAGCAAGATTGCCAATGAATTAAATTGGACACCGACAGAGACGTTTGATAGCGGTATTAGAAAAACGGTCGAATGGTATTTGAATAATATGGAATGGTGCAGCCGCGTCCAAGATGGCAGCTATCAACGCCAACGAATTGGAATAAGCAGACTAGGAGCAGGTGAATAAATGAATACTAAAGGTATAATCTTAGCAGGCGGTTCAGGTACGCGTCTTTATCCCATTACCAAAGGCGTCTCTAAGCAGCTGCTCCCTATCTATGATAAACCAATGATTTATTATCCTTTGTCTGTATTGATGCTTGCAGGTATCCGTGAAGTGCTTATTATCAGTACACCAGATGATATAGACGGTTTTAAGCGCTTGCTTGGAGATGGTCAAGAGCTTGGTATCGATATCAGCTATGCCGTTCAGCCAAGTCCAGATGGTTTGGCGCAAGCGTTTATTATCGGTGAAGACTTTATTGGTGATAGCAACGTTTGTTTAGTGCTCGGTGATAATATCTTTTATGGTCAGGGGTTTACTCCGCTATTACGTCAAGCCGTTAATCGCCAAAAAGGGGCGACCGTTTTTGGCTATCAAGTCAAAGATCCAGAGCGTTTTGGCGTCGTGGCATTTGATGAAGATAAGCGCGCGATTTCAATAGAAGAAAAGCCTGTCAAGCCTAAATCTAATTATGCAGTAACTGGTTTATACTTCTATGATAATGATGTTATTGAAATTGCTAAACAAGTTAAACCTTCTGATCGAGGCGAAGTCGAGATTACCACCGTCAATCAGATGTATATGCAGCGTGGTGATCTAAATGTAGAGCTACTAGGCCGTGGTTTTGCTTGGTTAGATACCGGTACACATGAGAGCTTGCTAGAAGCTGCGCAGTTTGTAGAGACTATTGAAAAGCGTCAAGGCTATAAGGTTGCTTGCTTAGAAGAAATTGCCCTCAATAATGGATGGCTGACCAAACAGCAGGTGGCTGAGATTGGTCAGTCGATGAGCAAAAATGCATATGGTCAGTATCTAGTAGATTTAACAAAAGAGTCATAATCATGATACCTGTTACTAAAGCATATTTACCCAATAAAGAAAAGTATCAGTCTTACGTTGACCGAATCTTTCAAAGTGGTTGGCTCACTAATAATGGTAGTCTTCTACAGGATCTAGAACGACGGCTCGCAGATTATTTGGGTGTGAAGAATATCATTTTAGTCGCTAATGGCTCATTTGCTTTACAGCTTGCTTATAAAGCCTTAGATTTAGAAGGTGAAGTAATTACGACACCTTTTAGTTTTGCGGCTACAACTAGTACACTTGCTTGGGAAGGTTTAAAGCCTGTTTTTGCTGATATCAATCTAAAAACTTTTAATATAGATCCAGCGCAGATTGAAGCTAAGATAACTCCTAATACCAGCGCTATCGTACCTGTACATGTATTTGGCAATCCATGTGATGTTGAAGCAATTCAAGCCATTGCTGATAAGCATAAATTAAAAGTTATTTATGATGCTGCCCATGCTTTTGGTTCAGAGTACAAAGGCCAAAGTGTTTTAAATTTCGGTGATATTAGTACACTTAGCTTTCACTCCACTAAACTCTTTCATACTATTGAAGGTGGTGCAGTTATCACCAATGATGATGAGTTGGCCAAAAAAGTGAGACTGATGATTAATTTTGGTATTAGTGGTCCCACATCTATTGATTCAGTGGGAACTAATGCCAAGATGAATGAGTTTGAAGCGGCTATGGGTTTGTGTGTACTCGACGAAATAAATACTATCAGACAGCAACGTAAGGATATTTGGCAGGTTTATACTAACGGTCTGGCCAGTATAGTCGAGCTTCAGCAATGGAATGAACATGGTAAGAACAACTGCGCTTATGCACCAGTAGTTTTTGAGAATGAAGAGCAGTTACTTAAAATCGAAGCCAAACTTAAAGAAAGCGATATATTACCTAGAAGATACTTTTATCCAAGTCTAGATACTTTGTCTTATCTAGATAGTAAACAGATTTGTAATAACTCGAGAGACATAGCTAGTCGAATTTTGTGTTTACCTATATACCCAACATTAGAAAAAGAAAATATTAAAAGAATTTTAAATATTATTAAAGACGGTGAAATTGAATGAAACTTGCCATAATGCAGCCTTATTTTATGCCATATATTGGTTATTTTCAGTTAATTAATCTTGTTGATAAGTTTGTTTTTTATGACGATGTGACTTTTATTAAACAGGGCTGGATTAACCGCAATCAGATTTTAATTAATGATCAAGCGAAGTTATTTAGTGTTCCATTATCTAATGCTAGTTCGCATACGCTAATAAAAGATGTATTAATTAGCGATATTAGATACGAGAAATGGAAAAAATCTTTTTTAACTACAATTATGTTTAATTATAAGAAAGCTAAAAACTATGACATAGTTGAAGCATTAATTGAGAGTATTTTACTCACTCCGCCTAAAACTATTTCAGAATTAGCGATAAAAAGTGTTATCGAAATATCGAACTACTTAGATTTAGATACTGAGTTTGATGTTTCTAGTAAAAACTATAGTAACGCCCATTTGTCAGGACAATGTAGAGTGCTTGATATTTGCCAAAAAGAAAACGCAAACACTTATATTAATCCTATTGGAGGTATACAGCTATATTCTAAAGATATGTTTTCCGAAAGAAAGATAGAGCTTATGTTTCTAAGCGCACATAAAACTATTTATAAGCAATTTTCGTCAGAATTCATACCTTTTCTATCAATTATTGATGTTTTAATGTTTAACGATAAAAAACAAGTTTTAGAAATGCTTAATGATTTTGAGCTAGTATAATAAGTATATAGGGATTGATGAATGTCAGATAAGAAAGTAGAAATAGGGGGGTATTTTGAATTTAATTTACCAAGCCTTGGGCAGTTTCCTTATTCACAAGCATCAAAATATATTTCAGCGCGTTCAGCTTTTTTTGATTTATTAGATCAGAACAAGATTAAAAAGGTATGGATGCCAAAGTTTATTTGTGACTCTATGATTGAGCCACTGTTAATATTAGATATTGAAATCCAATATTATGATTTGGATGAAGATTTTTATCCTAAAATTCCTAGTCATTTAGAAAAAGATGCTTATCTTATTTATGTTAATTATTTTGGGCTATGTACTAATATTCAGCAAAAGCTACTTAGTGTTTATCCCAATGAACAGATCATTTTTGATCATTCTCAAGCTTTTTTTGTCAAACCTTTTCAATGTTTTGCTACCATTTATTCTTTAAGGAAGTTTTTACCTGTTACGGAAGGAGGGTTGTTAGTTTCTAAAGCCCTAGTCAATTCTAATTATGTTGCCAGAAATGTCGAAAATATGATTCAGCAGTATCAACATTGTTTTATTAGATGCTTATCAAGTGCATCTGAAGGATATGAGATATTTAAACATAATGAGTTGATACTAAATGACTGTATTCCAAAAAGTATATCGGGAATCACTAAAGAGATATTAAATAGTCTTGACTATGATTCCATCCAATCGAAAAGATTGAAAAATTTTAAGTTTCTACATGCACAATTAGCTAGTATAAATAAGTTACATATAGATATTGATAATATAGAGTCACCACTGACTTATCCGTTGCTATTGGAAAATAATATTTCTAAAGAACTGATTGAAAGTGGTATCTATACACCTACTTATTGGCTCGATAGTTTACAAAGATTAGATGTTGACAGTTTTGAGTACAATTTGATTTCAAAAACTACACACATCGTTTGTGATCAGCGATATTCTCAAAAACAGATGCAGTTTCAAATAGATAAAGTAAGGGAGATATATAATGAATATTAAGGGTAAAGTGGTTACGTTACGAGCTATAGAGATGGAAGACTTAAAGTTATTATCAGAATGGTCTAATTCACCTGAAATTTGGCATGGTCTGGGAGGATGGCATTTCCCATACTCTAGTTTAAGTACTGAACAATATATAAAAAATATTAATAACAATAATATGCAACATCAGAATTTTGCTATAGATACAGAGGAAATGGGGTTTATTGGTACGACTAATTTAGTCAATATCGATTGGAAAAATAGTAACGCTTATAATGGCATTATGCTTGGTGATAAAGATAGTCGTGGCAAAGGCTATGCTCTAGATACCATAATGACTATTATGCGTTATGTATTCAAAGAGCTTGGGCTAAATCGTTTAGATGGTGAAATGATTGCCTACAATGAGCGCTCGATTGATTTTTACACTAGGAAATGTGGTTGGGTTGTTGAGGGTAGAAAAGAGAATTGGTTTTATCGTAATGGTGAATATCATGACAAAGTCATAGTTGGCATTACTCATAAGCAATATGATGAACATATAGCAAAAATAAACTATTGGAATATTTGATTAGAAATAGATTTCTTAAAGTTAAAGTTTAAGTAAATAGATAGCGTCATTATATTTTCACACTGATATAAATACTTGATCAACTTAAGGGAAGGTTGTTAATGATAAACATAGATAACTCACTAAATGATTTTTAAAGTATTTAAGGAACATAATATCTGTTATTATTACTAAGCGTTTTCCATGCCTATTCAATGAAATAGTAAAAGTATTATTGTTGAAAATAAATTTTTATATGATCATTCTTCATAGTTTATTTGGTTTTAATATAAGGTGTATAAGCGTGCATACTAGAGATGTGGTGTTAGAAAAGACAGTAATAATAATAAGTGTGTACGACAGACTTAAACATATAAAACAGTGTTTAGAAAGTTTAGAAGCCGCCGTAGGATGCAATAATTACCATGTGATAGTTGGGTCCGACTCATCAGCGACAGAAGAAGATAGTGACAAAATTGATAACTTGAGGGAATATCTCTTAAATAAAGAAAATAATAATGGATTCAAAAAATTAAGCGTGATCTATCATAAAAAAAATGTAGGCCAAGGTAGTAATATGAAAGCATGTGACTTACTAGCAAAGTCATACGGATATGATAGCTTTATATTTATGGAAGATGATGTTGTTGTTGGTACTTATTTTTTAAATTTCATGCAAGAAGGCTTAAAACGATTTGCTTCTGATGAACATGTTATTGCAATAAATGGCTATTTAGATCCTAATATAAAAACGAATAATTTAAATCCTTTTCTTTTTAATGAGTTCAGTGCTTATGGTTTTGCCAGCTGGTATAAAAAATGGGACTATTTTGAGAAAAGAAGAATTTCGAATAACTATGCTGCAGAAGTGTTATCAAATACAAATTTATTTAAAGAGCATGCAAAGTTCTCACTTAATGCCAAATCTTATCCTTTTATGGCAGAAAATTTTTATGAAGCAGCGGATATAGCTACTTGCTTAATGATGGATATTGAAGGATTGTGGGTGTTAGTGCCACCTGTTTCTCTAACTGCTAATAAAGGTTTGGATGGTAGTGGGCTTCGATCTGGTGTCAATGTAGCTTTACAAGCTGTAAATCCTTATCCTGATAAGGTGGTTTTTCCTAAAACAAGCGATATAAGAAGTTTTAAATATGACGATATCAAAAATGTTACAGGCATAAAGAATAGAACAGCGAACTGGTATTCATTCATAATATATAAATATATTCCATTTGGTTACGCTATTCTCAAACGCCTAAGAAAGATAAAGAAGATTTTTTAATGAGTGCTAATTTTGTTTAAGCCTTTGATTCAGTTGGTTGGTGCTAACTTGTTAGCACAAGCTATATCATTCAGTATTATGCCAATTATAACTAGGCTACATACGCCTGATTCTTTAGGAAAATACCAATTTTTCATAACGTTAGCGCTAGTACTTACTCCCTTTATTTCAGGATCTTTTGCAATTGCTATAGAAAGTTCAACTTCTAAACATAGAGCGCTTGTGAATCTTAAGCTTGGTATGCAGTTTTCTTTTATAGTTGTAATAGCACTGATTATAATATCACCCATAATTATGTTTCTATTATCGATAAGTCAAATTGACTGGTTCACATTTTATTTACCTTTACTCGTTATCTTCATGTATTTATCAGCAAATTTTCAGTTTGCTATGGGTTTTATGACTAACAGTAGAAGTTATAGCAATCAATCAACTTATACGATTACAAAATCAGGTGTTTCAAATATACTTAAATTATGCTTCAGTTTAATTTCGAAAACTGGTTTTAGTTTAGTGTTTGCTTTAGTAATAACTGAATTATTTCAAGTATATAGAGTGGTTAGAGTAAATTATAAGGGCATAAAAAGTTTTTTAATAAGATTTAAGTGGAGAGTTTTTAAGCGTAATTTTTTTGAAATTAAAATATATCCTACCTATGTGACTATGGCTACAGTTTTGTCAATTTTGATGAATTGGTTTCCTATTTTAATTACTGGTATATTTTATGGACCAAAGTATGCTGGCTTGCTTGGACTAGCTTTTATGGTGGTAAATACTCCTGTTTACCCATTTATAAGTGCTCTTCAAAATGTCTGCTTTGGAGAATTGTCTCGCAGTAGAACACCAAATAAGCTTAAGTCAATATACAAAAAAAGTATGTTAATAGCTTTAGTTCCTTGTATCCTTGGACTATATATATTATATAAGTTCGGGGGAGAGTTATTTTCCGTTATTTTCGGTAATGAGTGGACATCTGCTGGGAGATACGCGTTTATATGTTTTATCCCTATTTCCTTATCTTTTATACTTTCACCAGTATACAATACTCTCAATCACTTTTTTTCTTTTCAGAAACTATTTTTTTGGATTAACTGTATTATATTATTTATTGGTAGCTTTGCTACGAGTTATATAGGATATAATTCTTATGATTTTGATTTATTTATAATTGTTTTTGCCTTTACAATGTCTATTGGTCATTTAATTTTGTTTTCATCTTCAGTAATATTAACTATATTTGTTAAAAAACAGATAAATTATAATTCATAGTTAAGAAGTTTATTTATAAATGAATTTCGGCTCCTAATAAAGCTTACTTATCTGAATTAGAAATACTAATGAATACTATAGTATGTTTTCATATTATTTAATATTTCAAGGTATCAAATGAACTATAAAAAAAACAAATTTTTTCTCTATGTATTATATGTCCTAATAACAATAGTTGGACTAACTTTTAGTGAAAACTATATAATTGTAACTTCTGCTATTCTGACCTATCTATATATTGGTTACATTATCGAAGGCAAGTCTAGTATACACATGATGTTTTTTTTAGGATATAGTTCATTTATATTCTTACCTGCATTGTTGAATTGGTACTATTTAGACACTGGTTTTGAACTATATTTTCTAACATCATTCGTAAGTACTATTTTTCTTAAATGTACGAATAAAACGATAATAAAACCTTTTGTTGATTTCGGAACTCAAACCAAGAAAATTTTTATAATTCTATCAATGTTGATGATAATATTTAGTTTATTAGATTTCGGATCATTTGTAGAACCTATGTTTGCATTTTTATTATTCTTATTGACCCTTTGTTTTAAACAGAATAAAGTCAAAAACAATATAGCATATTTTGCTTTATTCTCTTTAGTATTTGTATTTTTCTCATTTTTTGCTTGGAATGGATTTGGAAGAACAGTAGTAGTAGGATGGTTTTTATTAGCTGCTTTGTTATTAAGTTATTCAATTAATTTTAGAGTCAATAAATATCTATTTGGATTAGTACCAGGCTTTGCAGCTGCGCTACTATCAGACCGAAGTCTGCTTAAATTGAGTTTTTCTGGGTTTGAAGATGCTCTCAATGATTCTGCCTATCAACCTTATCGCTTGGCTTCCTCATTTATAGATAATTTCAATAACAACGGTTTTGATATTTCTGGATTTTTTGATCAAATATTATTTACTTTTTTTATATTTATTCCTAGAGATATTTGGGTTAGTAAGCCTAATGGGTTTGGTTTTGAATATACAGTCAGAAATTTCGATCAGTCTTTAATTGATGCTGGCCATTCTATTGCATCTACTTTAATAGGCGATCATATATATTTTTTAGGTTATCTAGGAGTTTTTACTTCAATAATTGTTCTGCTGTTAATAGCTTATATTATTAGGATTTTTTACCGAATCAAAAGTCTAAATGGCAATGGAGTAGTAATATTTTCTGCAAGTATGATGGTGTTAGTTTGGGGTGGTATGACATCTTTTTCGGCTAGAGTAGCTTTACCTAGTATTATTTTTATATTTTTAATTGTTCTTTTTAGAAGAGTTTTTACTGGCGAATTAAAGTTGAATTTTAAGGTGAAATAATGGAAAAAAATTTTACTATTCTTACGTTTACTGTACATTATCTTCCAGGGTATAAAGGTGGTGGTCCTATAAAGACGATTAAAAATTTGATTGATCAGACTTCAGATTATATTTCTTATAATCTTATTACTGGTGATCGAGATTTAGGTGACAATCTACCCTATGCTAACATAGATTATAACTCTTGGAATAAGGTTGGTTGTGCAAACGTACTTTATGCACAGATGGGATTTACGAGATATAAAGAAATTACTAAGGTTTTGCTTGAAAAAAAGTACGATATAGTTTATTTGAATAGTTTTTTTTCTCCTACATTTTCATTGTTTCCATTATTGATTGCAAAGTCTCTGTGTCAAAAAATTGTGCTTGGACCTAGAGGAGAGTTTTCAGAAGGTGCATTAAGTTTGAAAACATCTAAAAAGAATATTTTTATAAAGTTGTACAAGATATTTGGTTTACACCGTGGCGTAATTTATCAAGCTTCTAGTGAACATGAAGCCAATGATATTAGAAGAGTCTTGGGTCATCAAGTTGATATACAGATAGCAGAAGATATAGGTGCACAGGAGTTTGTAGAAGCTTTACCTATTCGTAATGTTGACACTCTTCATTCGGTTTTTTTATCACGTATCTCTCCAATTAAAAATCTTTTAATGGCTATTGAAATATTGAAAACAGTTAAGCAGCCTATTTCTTATCATATCTATGGCCCAATTGAAGATAGAGAATACTGGTCTGAGTGTGTAAAAGTAATTGATAATTTACCTTCTAATATTTGTGTCGAATATAAAGGCGAGTTATTGCCAGAAGAAGTTATCGAAACTATTGCAAAGTATGACCTATTTCTTATGCCTACAAAAGGTGAAAACTACGGCCATGTTATTGCTGAGGCACTGTGTGCAGGTTTACCAATATTAATCGCAGATACTACTCCTTGGCGAGATTTAGAAGCAAAGGGGATTGGATGGGATTTGCCATTAGATGACCTATCAGCTTTTAAACATGTTATTGAACAGTTAGCTTTACAAAGTCCAAATGAGCGTTATCGAATGCGCAAGAAAGTCCTCAAATGGGCTAGAGATAAGTTCTCTCAGAGAAATGCCATTGATGCTAATATTGCTATGTTCCAATATGTAATTAATAAATAAATTCGATCAAAAGGTTCTCTAATGTTTAAAAATAAAACCCTTCTTATTACAGGCGGCACTGGCTCATTCGGCAACGCTGTACTAAAACGTTTTTTGGATACGGACATTGCTGAGATTCGTATCTTTAGTCGTGATGAAAAGAAACAAGAAGACATGCGTATAGCTTATGCCAATTCTAAATTAAAGTTTTACATTGGCGATGTCAGGGATTATTACAGTTTGCTTAGTGCTACACGCGGTGTGGATTACATTTATCATGCCGCTGCTCTTAAGCAAGTGCCATCATGTGAATTTCATCCTATGCAAGCGGTAAAGACTAATGTGCTTGGTACAGAAAATGTTTTAGAAGCTGCTATTCAAAATAAAGTAAAGCGTGTGGTTTGCTTAAGTACGGACAAAGCCGTTTATCCTATCAATGCGATGGGTATTTCCAAAGCCATGATGGAAAAAGTAATGGTGGCCAAATCGCGCAACTTAGAAGGTTTAGATACGGTGATTTGTGGTACGCGCTATGGCAACGTAATGGCGTCTCGTGGTTCAGTAATTCCGCTATTTGTTGATCAGATATTGAAGGGTAAACCTTTAACCATTACTGATCCTAATATGACGCGTTTTATGATGACGTTAGAGGATGCGGTAGACTTGGTGTTATACGCTTTTGAGCACGGTAAGAATGGCGATATTTTCGTACAAAAAGCACCTGCTGCTACTATCGAAGTGCTCGCCAAAGCTTTAAAAGAGCTGATGAACTTTAATGAGCATCCTATTGTCATTATGGGTACACGCCATGGTGAAAAGGCGTATGAAGCCCTTTTAAGCCGCGAAGAAATGGCAGTCGCTATCGATCAGGGATATTATTATCGAGTACCAGCAGACCAACGTGACCTTAACTATGGCAAATATGTCGAAGAAGGTGATCTGCATATAACTGAGATTGAGGATTACAATTCCCATAATACAGAGCGCTTAGATGTAGAAGGTATGAAGCAGCTGCTCCTTAAGCTGGAATTTATCCGTGCTTTGACCGAAGGCAGACATGTTGATCCGGAGGCATAATTGTGGATATTTTAGTGACTGGCTCTAATGGTTTTATTGCTAAAAACCTTATTCAGTTTTTATCCGAACAAAACGATATTAATACCTTGTGTTTTAACCGTAACTCTAGTGAAGATGAGTTAAAAGATACGGTTATTAAAGCAGATTGGATCATACATTTAGCGGGGGTGAATCGTCCATTAAATGAGCAAGAGTTTGTAGAGGGCAATATTACCTTAACGCAAAAAATTGCTGATTTGCTAATAGAGCATAATAAACAGACTCCGATCATCTTATCTTCATCCATTCAAGCCGAGCAAGACAATGCTTATGGTCAAAGTAAACTCGGCGGAGAACAGGTATTAATTGATTTAAATAAGAGTCAAGGTAATCCGGTATATATTTGTCGTTTGGCTAATGTATTTGGTAAATGGTCACGCCCTAACTATAACTCGGCGGTAGCAACTTTTTGTCATAATATTGCTAATGATTTACCCATTAAAATTAATAATCCTGATGCGGTTATTCGCTTAGTCTATATAGACGATGTGGTAGAAACATTTTGGAAGATGATTGAAGGTAACTATTCACCAGAGCAATACTTTGTCATTGAGCCAGAGTATCAAATTACCGTTGGTGACTTAGCGGATACTTTGCGAGAGTTTAAACAATCGCGTGAAACTATGATAACGCTACCAGTAGGTACTGGTTTAACCCGTGCTCTATATTCTACTTATTTAAGTTTTTTGCAGCCCAGTCAATTTGACTATATGGTAACTAGGCATGGTGATGAGCGCGGTGTCTTTGTAGAGATGCTTAAAACACCGGATGCTGGTCAGTTCTCCTATTTTACTGCTCATCCAGGCATAACTCGCGGTGGACATTATCATCATAGTAAGACGGAAAAATTTTTAGTCATTAAAGGTAATGCATTATTTAAATTTAAGCATATCGTTACTGGCGAATATTATGATTTAACAACAAACGGTGGTGAAGCAAGAATTGTCGAAACTGTACCAGGTTGGACTCATGATATTACTAATATAGGTGAGGATGAAATGATCGTTATGCTGTGGGCGAACGAGATTTTTGACCGTGAAAAGCCTGATACTTATGGCATGCCAATAACAGAATAAGAGTTGTATTATGAATAAGCTAAAGTTAATGACTGTCGTAGGGACGCGTCCAGAAATTATAAGACTGTCTAGAGTCATGCAAGCATGTGATAAGTATTTTGACCATGTTATCGTACATACTGGTCAAAACTACGACTATGAGCTAAATGAGATTTTCTTTACTGATTTAGGGATTCGTAAGCCTGATCACTTTTTAAATGCAGCGGGCACCACAGGTGCTGAAACTATCGGCAATGTCATTATTGGCGTTGATAAAGTTCTAGATGAAGTACAGCCAGAAGCGTTGTTGGTTCTTGGTGATACCAATAGCTGTATGGCCGTTATTCCTGCCAAACGTCGCAAGATTCCTACTTTCCATATGGAAGCAGGCAATCGCTGTTTTGATATGCGTGTACCAGAGGAGATTAATCGTCGTATCGTCGATCATACAGCCGATGTCAATTTAACTTATAGTACGATTGCTCGTGACTATCTGCTCGCAGAAGGATTACCTGCAGACCTAGTCATTAAGACTGGCAGTCCTATGTATGAAGTGTTAAATCATTATAATGCTCAAATTAAAGAGTCAGATATATTAGAACGTTTACATCTAACAGAGCATCAATACTTTATTGTTAGTGCGCATCGTGAAGAAAATATCAATTCGGATCAGAATTTTTTAGATTTAGTTGATATGCTTAATGCTGTGGCAGAAAAATATCAATTTCCAGTTATCGTGTCCACGCATCCGCGCACACGTAATCGTATCGAAGCGCTAAATATTAAGTTTCATCCTTTAGTTCAATTACTCAAACCACTAGGATTTAGTGATTATAATAAATTGCAGTTATCAGCTAAGGCCGCATTGTCAGACAGTGGAACGATTAACGAAGAATCTTCTATCCTAAACTTCCCTGCACTAAACTTACGCCAAGCCCACGAGCGTCCTGAAGGAATGGAAGAAGCTACTGTGATGATGGTAGGGCTCAAGGCTGAACGTGCATTACAAGCATTAGATATTTTAGAGCATCAGTCGCGTGGTGAAGGACGTTCATTGCGCTTAGTTTCTGACTATAGCATGCCCAATGTGAGTGAAAAGGTAGTGCGGATTATCTTAAGTTATACTGATTATGTTAATCGTGTGGTTTGGAAGAAGTATTAGGGGTTCTTATGTCTAGAAGACTATTTTTAATTACCGAGTTTTACGACTCCTCTCAAAATACGACAGGCTATCTATTTAGTAAGTTGTATAGTTTTCTTAACAGTCAAGATGATATCGATTTGACATTAATTGCTAAAAGAGATGCCCAAATAACTAATCAACCTAAAGCCTTATATGTTAGAGGAATAGAGTTCGATAAGAAAAGCATAGTAAGTAGAGCATCTTATGAGCTATTTATGGGGCTTAGTTTTCTTAAAAACTGCGCTCAACATATTAAAAAAGATGACATAGTATTTACTGGTACAACTCCTATTTTACTACTTATTATAATCCACCTTTTAAAAAAGGTAATAGGATTTAAATGGGTGCTTCTGGTTCATGATGTCTTTCCCGAAAACCTAGTCGCAGCAAAAATAATCAAACAACATAATTTTGGATATAAATTATTAAAGCGTGTTTTTGATAATGTTTATGCCAGTGCTGATGATATTATTGTTATTGGTAGAGATATGAAGAATCTAGTTTATGATAAAACCAATCATAATAAGATCACTGTCATACCTAGCTGGATTGATGAAGAAGATATTACGTTACAGTCGAAGAGTGATAACTCTATTTTAACTGATCTAGGTTGGCAAGGTGATCAAAAAGTAGTATTTCAGTTTTTTGGTAATCTTGGAAGAGTGCAAGGTATATCAAATTTAATGAAAGCGATTAAGCTAATGAAAAGGGCAGAGGATGCTCAATTTATTTTTATTGGAGATGGTGTGTATGTCGATGAGCTTAAGTCGTTGATTGGCGAGTCAAATAACCAAAATCTTATATATTATGGTTCTGTTTCTCAGGAGAATAAGTCTATAGGCTTAAATGCTTGTGATATTTCTATTGTTACTTTGGCAGATGGTATGCTTGGCCTAGGGGTGCCGAGTAAAGCTTACTATTCTATGGCAGCGGACAAACTGATATTCACAATCATGGATAAGAATTCTGAAACTTATCAGATGGTAGAAGAAAATAATATAGGGTGGGTGGTAGAAAGTAGTAACATTGAAGAAATAGCTAAAATGTTAGATAAAGCAGTCAGTGATATTCGAACCCAAAAATACAACTCTCCAAGAAAAACTTTAATAGATAAGTTTTCCTCTGAGGTTGCAATGAATAATATTCTAGATATCATTCGCACACTTTAAAGTTGTTTTAATGAAACGATGGTATATAAATATAGTTAAGGGTAATCCATGAATATCTTAGTAACAGGTGCTAACGGTTTTGTAGGTCACTCATTAGTTAATAGCTTGATGGATACTAAGCACAGCGTCATAGCTGGTGTTCGTAAAATTCCTTTAAAGAAGCTTAACTGTGAATACAGGATCATAAACAATCTTGAGGATAAGCCACTATCGACTGATATTTTTAAAGATATCGATGTTGTCATTCACACGGCTGCTCGTGTGCATGTAATGGATGATAAGTCTGCTGACCCTCTTACTGAATTTCGTAAGCTGAATGTAGAAGGGACTTTGAATCTAGCTCGCCAAGCGGTTGAGGTAGGTGTAAAGCGTTTTATATTTATCAGCTCGATTAAGGTAAATGGCGAAGGAACAGAGCTTGGCAAACCCTATACTGAACATTCTAAACCTAATCCTATCGATCCTTACGGTATTTCTAAATATGAAGCTGAGCAAGGTTTATTAAAAATAGCTGAAACAACACCGTTAGAAGTAGTGATTATTCGCCCTACTTTAGTATATGGTGAAAATGTAAAAGGTAACTTTCATTCTTTAATGAAATGGACTTACAAAGGTATCCCTCTACCAATAGGTGGAATTAAGCATAACTTGCGTAGCTTAGTATCAGTAGACAACTTGGTCGATTTTATTATCACTTGTATCGAGCATAAAGATGCTAAAAATGAAGTGTTTTTGATATCTGACGATGATGATATATCTACCGCTGGTTTGTTAGAAGAGATATCGAAAGGTTTGGGTGTCAAAAATAAAGCGGTAAATATACCTGCTAAATTTATTAACACGGCAGCGGGTGCACTTGGAAAGTCCGGTGTGGCCCAAAGATTATCAGGATCTTTACAAGTTAGTGTTGATAAAGCTAAAAATTTATTAGATTGGCAGCCTAAATATTCTACTAGTGAGTCAATTCGAAAAACAGCCGAATTTTATAAGTTAAACTTAACAGCTCCCCAGTCTATGCCTTTGCAAAGACCTCTGGATATTATATTTTCAGCGACAGGCTTAATAGCTGCTTCACCGCTATTAATTGGGGTAGCCGTTATTGGTTATTTAGATACAGGTTCACCGTTGTTCATTCAAGAACGGGTAGGTAAAGATCAAAAACCATTTAAACTGGTTAAATTTCGTACTATGAAGGTAGATACAGCTTCTGTGGCTAGTCACTTAGCTGATAACAGTTCAATCACTAAACTGGGCAAAGTATTACGTAAAACTAAACTCGATGAATTGCCACAATTGATTAATGTGTTAAAAGGTGAGATGAGCTTAGTAGGTCCAAGACCTAATCTTTTTAATCAAAATGACCTTATCGAAGCTAGAGAAGATATGGGTGTTTATAACGTATTACCTGGTATCACTGGTTTAGCTCAGTTAAGCGGTATTGATATGTCCACACCTGAACGCTTGGCAGAAAAAGATAAAGAAATGATTGATAATATGAGCCTTAAAAATTACTTTTCTTATGTTGTTAGAACTGCTTTAGGTAAAGGTAGTGGTGATGCAGTTAAATAAAATTCAATAAGTATCAGTCATTGGAAGCAATCTATTATGTATAAAAAGCTAAGCATTTTATTGGGTTTGAGTGTCTTATCCTCAGTGTCGGTGTTGGCATCTGCACAAAACCTATATATGAACGATCTAAAGCTTAAGGCAGATCTTGACTGGCTGAATACTCAAGGGGTCGCGCAGATTAGTACCAGTACTTGGCCACTGACAGCCAATGAGATCAAACGTGCTTTAAATACAGCTAATGCACAGACGCCAGCGCAGCAGCAGATCCTGCAGTCGGTACAAACGCGATTGAATCAAAACCGCGACTCAGTAGTAAAAGGGTCAGCAGCCCTGCATATACAAACCGATAGAAATCAGCTACCACAAAAATTTGCTGATTATCAACTTGCGGGTCAACAGGCAAGCGTTGGAGTATCGCTTAGCGAAGCGGAGTGGGAATTTAATTTACAAGCCAATTTAAAAAATGACAAACTGATCGATGACAGCTCAGATGTTAGCTTTGAGGGCTCATACCTTGCTGGTACTGCTGCCAATCAGTGGTTAATCGCGGGTAAAATTCCAACGTGGTGGGGACCTGGGCATGATGGTAGTCTTATTCGAGGTGATGCAAGCTTGCCGGTTGCGGGTTTTACCATGCAGCGCGATCAGCAAACTGTGCCGACATCCCCATATTTATCGTGGGTTGGACCTTGGCAGTATCAGTTATTTGCGGGTCAGCTAGAGAATTATGAAGCAATTCCTGATGCTAAGTTATTTGGCGCACGATTGAACGCTAGCCCATGGGAATGGTTAGAAGTGGGCGCTTCTCGTACCTTTATGTGGGGCGGTGAAGGCCGTCCACAGAGTTTTAGTTCTTTTACTGATGCTCTTTTAGGTACCAAAGATAATGAAGCGACTAATAGTATTGAGGCAGCCGATGATCCAGCCAATCAGCTAGGTGGTTTTGATGCGCGCTTAAGTTTAGCACCATTGATTAATGTACCTGCGGGAATTTATGCTCAATATGTGGGTGAAGATGAAGCAGGTGGTCTGCCCGCTAAAAATATGTATCTAGCCGGTGTTGATTATGCGTCTGCTGCTTATGGCAAACCTTATCAGCTTTATGCGGAGTATACAGATACTCGCTCTAGTGGTGAAGTTCGAGGTATTTCTTATGATCATGGTACTTATACCGATGGTTATTATCAGCAAGGCTTCCCATTAGGCTATGCGCTAGGCGGTGATGCGGAAAGTATCGCGCTTGGTGGTAGATTATGGCTAGACAATCGTAATTTTATTAATGCAAAACTACAGCATGCAAAAGTCAATCAAGCGAATGAAGCCATTAATCAAGCATTCCCAACGACTGATAAGTTGACTGGTATCGATGTGGCTTGGGAGCATCAATACAACCCCAAAGCGCTTATCTCTAGCCGAATTTGGGCCGTAGATTCAGATATCCAGTCGACTGATATCGGCGTAGGCGTAGGTATCGAGCTGCAGACTTATTAAATGCTTACTTAATCAATGCACGACAGTGCTTGAAAACAAAAAGTCGGTCTATTAATATTTAATAGATCGACTTTTTTATGGTCACGTTATTGTTTTTTTAATTATGGCTTTTTAATATAGTGAGTTCAATATAAAGGAGTATGCTTAGAATAGCATTATGCTGGGATAAATTTCTCTCGCTTGCTTTGCGCTTCGCACTCCAGAGGCTTCGTAAAATTTATCCCAGCAGTACGGTGTTCTTTTTAAATTGAATCGAATATAGGGTGCTAGGATTTTTTGGCTCAGGCAGGTACAATATGAGTATCAATCATACCTTGATCAAGGATAAGACAGGCATGCAAGCAATTGCGGCGCTGTCTTTACTTTTTTTATCGCACCCTCTATTGGAGTTACTATGTCAATTGCGTCTATTACGTCAACTGCCCAAGGATCTGCTACCGTTTTGGACGGTAAAGCACTTGCTAAACAAATAGAACAGCAACTGAGTAAGCGTGTAGACGCTATTAAAGCTAAGACAGGACGTACCCCAAGCCTAGCGACGATATTGGTCGGTGATGATCCTGCTTCTGCGACTTATGTACGTATGAAAGGCAATGCTTGTAAGCGTGTCGGTATGGATTCTATTCGGGTTGAAATGCCAAGTGCGACAACGACTGCAGAGCTGATGGCAAAAATAGACGAGCTGAATAGCAATCCAGATGTTCATGGTATTTTGCTGCAGCACCCAGTACCGGCTCATATCGATGAGCGTGCTTGTTTTGAGCAGATTGACTTGGCAAAAGACGTCGATGGTGTGACCTGTCTTGGCTTTGGTCGTATGGCAATGCAGCAGTCCGTTTATGGCTCATGTACCCCGCAAGGTATCATGCATTTACTAGAGCATCATAATATTGAGCTGGCTGGTAAAGAGGCAGTAGTGGTAGGTCGTAGTGCAATTTTAGGTAAACCAATGGCGATGATGCTATTAAATGCCAACTGTACAGTAACAATCTGCCATTCAAGAACGCAAGATTTAGAGTCTCATATTAAGCGTGCTGATATCGTGGTTGGGGCAGTGGGCGTGCCTGAATTGATTAAAGCAGAGTGGATTAAAGCAGGGGCTGTGGTTATCGATGCAGGTTTCCATCCGACTGATAATGGCGGTGTCGGTGATATCGAATTGCAAGGTGTAGAAAATATCGCTAGTGCTTATACGCCAGTACCAGGTGGCGTTGGCCCTATGACAATTAATACCCTTATTCGCCAGACCGTTGATGCGGCTGAAAAAGCTGCCGGTTTAGACAATAGTTAATCAGTTAATCAGTTAATCAGTTAATCAGTTAATCATAAGAGCACGTATTGCCGATAGATAAGGAGCCTGAGACTTCACAGTAGACAGCACAAAGACTCAGGCTAAATCAACCCCTTTACCGTTGATAGGATCTAACATGGCTAAACATAACGTGGGTATTCATGAGCGATTACAAGGTATTGGTAGAGAATTCGTCGATATCTCTCATTACATAATCTTATTTTTAATCAGTGTAGTGGTAGTTTGGACAGCGGGCAAAGAATTTTTTATTATCTTTCAAAAAGGTTCAGCAGATTTGAAAGACATCTTATTACTCTTTATTTATCTAGAGCTGTTAGCGATGATTGGGATCTATTTTAAGACTCATCGTTTGCCAGTGCAGTTCTTGATATTTATTGCGATTACGGCTTTATCGCGACATTTAGTCGTCGATGTACAGGCGGTATCAGATAATTTTCACTTATGGCTGTTAGCAACGATTTCCTTTGCCATTATGGTGCTGAGTGCGTCAATTGTTATATTGACTTGGACAGCTAAGATGTTTGGGCGACCAGAAGATTATTTGAAAGACCATCAAGTGACTAATACTGAGCATCACTTACCTTGTGTTGATAATAAGCAGTTTCTTAAATAATTATTTTCGATAAATACCATGAATAAAGGGATGATAGGTGTTGATGAGTTATTAACAATAATTAATATCTGTTAATAAAAAAAGGGCTGCCAATGGCAGCCTTTTTTTATCTAAAAAGCGAGTTTATAACCAGCCTAAGCGCTTAAAGTTAAGGTATAAAAAGCTACATAGTGAAATGATAACCGCCATAATGATAAAGTAAGAATATTGCCAGTGTAGCTCAGGCATAAAGTCGAAGTTCATCCCATAAATACCCGCAATCGCTGTCGGTACTGCCAAAATACCTGCCCAAGCCGCAAGCTTGCGAACCACCTCATTCTGTCCCATATTTACCATGGCAAGATAGGTGTTCATCACCACGCTGAGCATCTCGTTTAAACCATTGATGGCATCTAAAGAATGCAGTAAATGGTCATTCACATCTCGAAAGTAAGGCTTAGCAGCATGCGAAAATGGTGAGACTAAATCGCTTTTTTGATGGTTTATAAAAAAGCTACAGATATCCTGCACTGGTAAAATAACTGCACGCATATGCACCAATTGTGATTTTAATTCATATAGATTTCTAAGCGTTTCTTTATTAAATTCATAAGTAAAAATATTGCGCTCTTGCTCACGTAAATAGCTGCCTAAGCGGTCGGTCACTGGCATATAGTTATCGACGATAAAATCAATTACAGCGTGCAAGACAAATATAGGTCCCATACGCAGTTTTTCAGGGCGGCGATTGCAGTGCTCACGTACTGGCGCATAGGAGTTAGAAGGACCATTACGAATCGTAATCAGATAGTTCTTACCCATAAATATCGCGGTAGTACCGTAGCGGATGACATTACCTTCAAGCTTAGCAGTACGTAATACCACAAATATCGTATCGTTATCATAGCTTTCAACTTTGGCGCGCTGATGATCGGCAAAAGCATCTTCGATTGAAAGCTCGTGCAGATCAAAAGCTTCTTTTACCTCAGATATCGTTTGCAGGCTAGGCTCATAAAGACCTAACCAGATAAACTGACCACTATTGCTCAAGGCTCGACTGACATCCTTGAGCGCTATTTTGTTCAGCTGCTCACCGGTTTTACGGGAATAAGCATAACAATTGACCACTTCATTAGCACTGAGTGGCTCAATATCCTCATAGCGCTCAGAATCTGGATCATAGACGGTCATGGTTTCAATAGTGTCCTCAACCGTCGCATCAGAATCGCCATAGATATAGCTGTCATAATTGTCTAGATAGGAGTGCTGCTCGTCTATGATAGTGGCGTCAATAAGACTGACATTAGACTCAGGTGTGATACGCGTTGCCGTTTTGACAATCAGGTCATCATCTTGGTTCATACCTACTCCTTCTGTCTAATTATAAAAATAAATATAAAATAACTTCTGCAACTGATGCGGATTACAAGGCAAAGCGTTTTAGCGTATCAATATCGACCAAATTTAATAAGCTCTCATGACAAGCTTCAAGCTTAATTTGTGGTGCCATGCCTAAATCGAGTGCTTCAACCCAACGTAACGCACAAATACACCAGTAGTCACCTGGTTGCAGACCGGCGAAACCATACTCGGGCAATGGCGTAATTAAGTCGTTACCGCGACTGGCTGAAAAGTTTAAAAACTCGCTGGTCATTTTGGCGCAAACAGTATGTTGACCAACATCATGGTTGCCCGTATGACAAAAACCATTGCGATAATAACCGGTGAGCGGATCAAAACAACAGCTGGCTAGGGCAGTGCCAAGCACATTGGCTTGATTGGTAGCAGGATTTGGATGATAATCAGAGGACATAAGGCTTCCAAAATAAAAATATAGGCTAGTGTAACATGAGTGTACATCTAAGACGTTATTCAACGATAGGTGCAACAGATAGTTAGAGGAAATATTGCTTCGTTAACGCAATATTTTGTCTATAGAAATACGGTATTTATGATGATAAATCTGTCATAAAAAAGACAGTTTTTAAGGTTATTAGAATAAATTAGATGGCGATTGCCGTTAATTGTCACTAGGCGAAGCGTGGCTGCTATGCTAAACTAAAGCATAAAGTGCCTTGATTATTTATCATAGTTTTCTATCACATAAATTTTAGCGCATAAAGATACTCGTCTTATCATCCCAACTTATACTATTACTCACCCTTTTGCGGTTACCTAGTTTGCTTATCAATAATTGGGTCAGTGATGTTGCGCGTGAAAAATAAAAAACGCCTGATATCTATGCAATTGGAAATATAACCTTTAAGTACCGCATCTTTACCGCGCTTTTGGTAAGCGATACGCCAAACAAGGATTTATTGTGTCTGCCAGTCCTGATTCTGCAAAACCTGCCCTGCAAAATACCCTCAAGCAAGCGGCTATTCAGACCGCTGATACTACCGCCGCACCCAACCGTTTACCTTATTTAAGCAATCTTGCCAGCGATGTTGCCAACAGCTGGTTGCTGCCTGATGGGGTGGTCGATGTGTTGTTTGAAGACGCCCATAAGCAAGAAGTGCTTAGACATCAATTGATCCAGCAACTTATCAGCCATGGCTATCAGTTGGTCAATCCGCCAATGATTGAGTTTACTGAATCGCTACTGAGCGGAGCCTCAGAGGATCTAAAGCGTCAAACCTTTAAGATTATCGATCAGCTAACGGGTCGTTTGATGGGCATACGCGCGGATATCACGCCGCAGATTCTACGTATTGATGCACACCATGGCGGCGATGGCATCGCGCGTTATTGCTATGCAGGTGATGTGATTCATACTTTGCCATCGGGGCTTTTTGGCTCTCGTACACCGCTACAGCTCGGCGCTGAGATATTTGGTTGTAAGTCCATTGCAGCAGATATTGAGCTGATTGATGTTTTATTTAGCATGCTCAATAGCCTAGAGATGAGCGCAGCATTACACATTGATTTGGGTCATGTAGCGATATTTAAGCGCTTGGCAGAATTGGCGGTATTATCAGAAAGTGATACTGAGCAATTGATGCAGCTTTATGCCAACAAGAACTTGCCAGAGCTTAAGCAGGTTTGCCAAGCGCTACCGCTGGGTAGCGATTTTTATACCTTGGCGCGCTTTGGTCATGACATTGCAAATCTGCTTGGAAGATTGTCAGAGAATGCGCAGCAAGATACACAAATTGTCACAGCTATTGATGAGCTACAACGTCTAAAAGCGCACTTGCAAGTACAGTGGCAGTGTGCGGTCAGTATCGATGTGACCGAACTATCAGGCTATCATTATCATACGGGCATTGTGTTCAATGGTTATATCAATAGTGAAACTCAGCCGCTGGTACGTGGCGGGCGCTTTGATGGTATGAAAAGTAATCAATTAGCCACGAATCAGCCACGTCAAGCAACTGGCTTTAGTATGGATGTCAGCCGTTTGCTCGCGCATACTCAGCTTGATGCACCTGTTATTGTGCTAGTGGATTATGATGCTTTCAAGGATTTAGAAAATGAGCAGCTGCAGCTATTATTACAGCAAGTGGCAAGCTTACGTCAGCAGGGCTATCGCGTGACCATGCCATTAACGGCAAAAGATATGCCAGTGGGTATGACTCATCGTTTAAGCCTTGTCGATAACCAATGGCAGCTACACGCGGTTTAACTTTGAAAATATTTAACATTTATAAATGCTATAAAAAAAGCGTTTGCTATAAAAAGATATTTAGTGATTAAGTCGTTAGAAACATACTTTATTTAAAGTATCGTTTTTAGCATTACTTTCGTTTTGATAGGTAGTTTTAAACACTTATTGCACACACCTCAATATATTAAGGTAAGGATTTATCATGGGTAAGAATGTCGTAGTTTTAGGTAGCCAATGGGGCGATGAAGGTAAAGGTAAAATCGTCGATTTACTAACCGAAAAAGCCTCAGCAGTTGCACGCTTCCAAGGCGGACATAATGCTGGACATACGTTAGTTGTAGATGGTAAAACCACCGTCTTACACCTAATCCCATCTGGTATTTTGCGTGAAGGCGTTACCTGCTTTATTGGTAATGGCGTGGTATTAGCACCTGATGCACTACTTAAAGAGATGAAAGGTTTAGAAGACAATAACGTACCAGTACGTGAGCGCCTACGTATTTCTCCTAACTGCCCACTGATCATGCCATATCATGTTGCCCTTGATCAAGCGCGTGAAGCCAAGCGTGGTAGTGGTAAAATTGGTACGACTGGTCGTGGTATTGGACCAGCTTATGAAGATAAAGTTGCGCGCCGTGCCATCAAACTTGCTGATTTGTTCCGTGAGGACTTAGAAGAAAAACTACGTAACTTAATCGAATATCATAACTTCCAGCTGACTCAGTATTATAAAGTTGAAGCGATTGATTTTGATGAAACGCTTAAGCTTTGTAAAGAGTGGAAAGAAGAAATCAGAGGCATGGTGACTGATGTCACTGAAGATTTGAACCAATTGCGCCTTGCTGGCAAGAACCTAATGTTTGAAGGCGCGCAAGGTACATTACTTGATATCGACCACGGTACTTATCCGTTTGTGACCAGCTCAAGTGTAACCGCTGGTGGTGTATCTACAGGTACGGGTATCGGTCCATTATATTTAGATTATGTCCTTGGTATCACGAAAGCCTATACCACCCGTGTTGGTAGTGGTCCATTCCCAACTGAATTGTTTGATGATGTTGGTGCACATTTAGCCAAAGTCGGTCATGAATTTGGTGCGACTACTGGTCGCGCGCGTCGCTGTGGTTGGTTTGATGCTGAAGCATTACGCCGTGCAGTGGTACTTAACTCTATGTCAGGTATCTGCCTAACCAAGCTTGACGTATTAGATGGTCTAGAAGAATTACTAATCGGTGTGGGTTATAACTTACCTGAGACTGAGTGTGCAGGCGCGCATGATGCAGAGTTCTACGAAGCGGTAACGCCAAAGTACGAAACGCTACAAGGCTGGAGCGAATCAACGGTTGGTATCACTAACTACGATGAGCTGCCTGAAAATGCCAAAATATATATCAAACGTATCGAAGCATTGATTGGTTGCCCAGTTGATATCATCTCAACCGGTCCTGATCGTGAAGAGACTATCGTATTACGCGATCCGTATGACGTTTAATTGGTAAAAAAGTTACTTAGTAACAATAACCTCCATTGGCTAAATGCAATGGGGGTTTTTTTACGGCATTTTTTTAAAATATTGGCACTTCTTAATT
This sequence comes from Psychrobacter sp. ANT_H56B, assembly GCF_008369245.1. Classification (NCBI taxonomy): domain Bacteria; kingdom Pseudomonadati; phylum Pseudomonadota; class Gammaproteobacteria; order Moraxellales; family Moraxellaceae; genus Psychrobacter; species Psychrobacter sp. ANT_H56B. Next base: position 58,568 of record NZ_VOBF01000008.1, on the reverse strand, counting down.
ACATAAAGTCGAGATAAACGCTTTCAAAAAGGGATAAGCTTATAGTGATAAAGTGTAGTGAGATTACTATCTCTATCAAATAGTATTTAATAAGTGAGCAAATAGCCTTGTAAAGGCAATAGGGTAAAAAGGATTTTTTTAGCCATCAATTAATAAGAGGGATCTGTTATGAAAATGAATATCGTTAATCATACTATTGGTAAAACGTCTTTAGCGATACTGACGTCAGCGGCTTTCATATTTCCTATGCTCTCTTGGGGCGCACAGAATTGTGATAAACCGGTTAATGACTTTGACGGATTGTACTGCTTAACCAAAGTATACTTGGAAGCAGATAAAGAGCTCAATAATTCTTATACCAAATTGAATAAATTCTTAAGTAGTACGCAAAAATCTAAACTCAAACGTAGGCAGTTAGCTTGGATGCGTGACCGTAATGATCAATGTAGCTATCATGATGAAGGTGGTTTTTATGTCAACATGGACTGTGCTACCCGTACCACTATCAAACGTGTAAACTTCTTAAATGAGCGGGCACGTGAATGTAGCGCTGGCAGTTGCCGCGACAGTCGCTTAGGAGAGTAATTAGCCAATTGTACGTTTGTAAAATCCTTTGCAATGTGACTAATATTGCCTCTATATAAAAAAGCTTCAAAATTATCCATTTTTACACATGGTAATTTTAAAGCTTTTTTAAACCTTGCTTTTCTGAGCAGTTAGAGTAATTAACCCTATCATTTACAGTCCTAATCATTATAATAGGCAGCAATCATTCGCTGAGCACTGTATTTTCGTATTGCGTATCCGTATTGGACATGCATAAATGAATTCGCTCAGCGCAGTGATCACAGACAACGTAAATTATTTAACTTCTCACTTATTTATTAGGAGCTTTTCATGGCTAACGAACGTACTTTATCTATCATCAAACCTGACGCAGTCGCTGGCAATAACATCGGCGCTATCTATGACCGTTTTGAAAAATCAGGTCTAAAAATTGTTGCTGCTAAAATGATGCAACTTGATGATAAAAAAGCGGGCGGTTTTTACGCTGAGCACGCTGAACGTCCATTTTATAACGACCTAGTGTCATTTATGACTTCAGGTCCAGTATTGGTGTCAGTATTAGAAGGCGAAAATGCGATCGCTAAGCATCGTGATATCATGGGCGCTACTAACCCAAAAGACGCCGCTGAAGGCACCATTCGTGCTGACTTCGCTAGCAGCATCGATGAAAACGCGGTTCATGGTTCAGATTCTGCTGAATCAGCTGCACGTGAAATCAGCTACTTCTTCAATGAAGAAGAAGTGTGTGCACGTACGCGTTAATAGCAGTTATTATTGATAGCCGCTTTTATGCATAATAGCTGTTATGCATAATAACAGTGCTAATTAATAATTAGTGTAGCGAAACGGCTTATATCTTTTGGTATAAGCCGTTTTAGCTATTATAATAGTCTCACTATGTGTTGAAATTTTAGTGTTGAAATTACAACTTTTCTCCCTCATTATTAGTTTTATATAGCGTTATCAATCCTTTATCAGCATATTGCTTTCAGTTTTTGGTAAAAAATGCGCTCATAACGGATTGCTCATGCACTCATATATTGAGTACGTCTAGCAACACCCATCTCAACAATTGCATCGCTCATACCAGTAGATGCAAAAAGGTTATTTATTATGTCAACTGCTCAAAGCCCTATTCAAACTGACGTCCAACATGTACCTGCTAAGACTACTAAGAGTATAAAATTAGTAGACGAGGCGCAGGCGAAAACCAATCTACTAGGTATGACACAAGCGCAACTGGCGGAATACTTTAAGAGTATTGGTGAAAAGCCGTTTCGCTCGACGCAGGTCATCAAGTGGATATATCAGCAGGGTGTCACTGACTTTGAGCAAATGACCAATCTAAGTAAATCTTTACGTGATAAATTGTCAGCCAATGCCTGCGTCATTCCGCCAAAAGTGATTCATCGTCAATACAGTGATGACGGCACGCGTAAATGGGTATTTGAAGTCACGGGTGGCTCGTTGGTCGAGACCGTACTAATTCCCGCAGATGACAGCAAATTAAACGGTCGTAAAACCTTGTGTGTCTCCTCGCAAGTCGGCTGCGCGCTGGACTGTAGCTTTTGTAGTACGGGTAAGCAGGGCTTTGAGCGCGATTTGACGGCGGCTGAGATTCTTGGACAATTATGGGTGGCAAATGCTTCTTATATGACTGATGAAAATGATAGTTTAGAAAATGTTGATCATAGTTTATGGGAAAACAACGTTACCAACGTCGTCATGATGGGCATGGGGGAGCCGTTACTAAACTATCGTCCTGTTGTCAGCTCGATGGAATTGATGCTCAGTGACCATGCTTATGGTTTATCAAAGCGCCGTGTCACTCTATCCACCTCAGGTGTGGTACCAAAGATGTATGAGTTGGCACAGGAGCTTGACGTGGCTTTAGCAATTTCATTACATGCACCAAATGACGAGTTGCGTAATGAATTAGTGCCGATTAATAAAAAATATCCATTAGAGCAGTTAATGGCAGCGGCGAAAAATTACGTTTTTGACGTGAACCCGCGCCACAAGAAACACGTGACCATTGAATATGTGATGCTAGATGGTGTCAATGATAGTAATGAGCATGCTGAGCAATTGGTCGCATTGTTGGGTGATTTACCAAGTAAGATTAACCTGATACCGTTTAACCCGTTCCCTCATGCAAATTACGATAAGTCGAGTAATAATCGTATTCATGCTTTTAGTAATATATTAAGTGAAGCTGGTTTTGTTTGTACCATTCGTCAAACGCGCGGCGATGATATTGACGCCGCTTGTGGGCAATTGGTAGGGCAAGTCGCTGACAGAACGCGTCGCTCAGCCGCTTGGCAGCAAAGTATTAAAGACCGCGAAAATATCTGATGAGATAGTGAGACTGACTGCGCAATTTTTTTCTGGAATATAGATGTTGAGCTGTCTTTTTTGCATCAAAACGGTAATAAAATGTAGTCGCCAATGCTGACGCTAAGGGAACAAGACAATTAATGACAACTAAATTGTACTTATGGAGGCTAAATCTATTAAACTGATGCCTCGATGATCGAACGCATTAATTCAGCGCATTGAATCACAGTTTTATGATGGCGGCTATAATGACTTCTAAAAATTCTTGTCAGTTCAAGTATCAAACATCTCTTTCTCATGCAGCGAGGCAGTTGGGCGCTACAGTTTTTGTTAGAAAAAGCGCTCATCGTGTATTGCTTGCTGGCACGCTAAGCGCTTTATTGATTTCTGGTTGTCAAAGCACGCCAACTAACGATCTAATAACGGGCACGCCTTATCAAACCTCAACGCAACCCAATGACAATCGCAAATTGGATCAGCAAGAAATTGCTCGCGTTCGAACGACACTTGCTGCACAATATATCCGCAAAAACGAGCTTGATGCTGCCCAAAGACAGCTCGAAAAAGCCTTTGCTGCCGATAGCCGTCATGCACCCGCCTATGATATGATGGGCGTTTTGTTGCAGCAAGAAGGCAGCCGTCTTAATCTTGAAAAAGCGGATCAATACTTTAAAAAAGCCATTGCGCTCGATAAAGATTTTGATCAAGCTCACAATAATTATGGCGTGTATTTATCGCAAATGAAGCGTTATAAAGAGGCAGCTGAGCAGTTTGAAATCGCTGGTGCTGCCCTTGGTTACGAAGGTCGTATTGGGGCGTTAGAGAACTTAGGTCGTACCTACCTTCAGCTCAATGACCATCCTGCAGCGGCAAAGGCTTTTTTACGTGCTCTAGATGGCAATCGAAATAGTATCATTGCCCATATTGAACTGGTTGATTTATTACTTGAGCAGCAGCGTATTGAGCAAGCACAAAGGCTCTATGATGAGACATTGATGCTGGTGCAAGGGCAGGGCACTAGTCCGCGCTTGCTCCTACAAGGTATCAAATTGGCGGCAGCACAAAAAAACATCAAGACACGCCAACAATTGGCACAGCAACTTTTATCTGCTTATCCATTAAGTGATGAAGCAAAACAACTAAAGACTTGGCTTAACAATCCAGAGGCACCATGGAAATGACCACCCCATCATCAAACACAAACTTTAACGCTCAGGGATCATTTGGTGCCATGTTGCAGCAAGCTCGCAAAGCTAAGCAAGTAAGCTTGGACGACGCGGCAAATGAATTGTTTATTTTAAAACGTCACCTGCAAGCGTTAGAAAATGAAGATTTCGCAGATTTACCGCAAGTGGCGTTTGCGCGCGGTTTTGCGATCAACTATGCCAAATATTTGGGTCTCGACCCAGTCAGAATAGCCAGTAGCTTTGATGCCGCTTACCCAAATGAACTGAAATCGCGTTTGGCTAATAATACTCAGTCGCCATTGCAGCCTATGGGTACGCTACAGCGCGATACACACAATCGTATTCGCTTTAATCCGCTACTAATTATCGCAGTGATCGGTGTCATTATTTTAGCGATTTTCCTATTCCGTATGGTTAGTAATGCCAGCAAGGAAAATACCGAGCAGCCTATATCTAGCTCTGAAGATATCTCAGCAGTAGAACAAGCACAAGGCGCAGCTATTAATACCGATGTTACAGGTGTTAGCGCTTCAGGTTCAGCACTAAACTTGGGCGGTGGCGACGTTGCTCCTGCCACTTTGGATGTTAAGCTGACGGATGCTGCTGTCGTCACTATTACGGATGCTACTGGTAGCAGCTTGATCGCGGGCTCGCAGAATGCGGGTAATTATCAGTTATCAGGTATGCCACCTTTTAACGTACAGATTGATAATATTAATAACGTGCGTTTAATGCTCAATCAGCAATCTGTCGCTTTAAACAGCTATGCAAATGGTAGCCAAGCCAGTTTTGAATTGGCACCTTAATTTATTGATTGGTTCAGTTTTTAAAGTAAATATTATTACCTTGGTTTTATTGTTATTCTCGTTTTTACTGCTTTCATGAAAGGGTTTGTCTATGTCAACGTCAGCGCCTATTAACCGTCGTCTTACGAAGAAAATATATGTCGGTGATGTCGCGATTGGTGGTGATGCGCCGATTAGTGTGCAAAGTATGACCAATACCGATACCTGCGATGTGGCAGCGACTGTTGCCCAAATTGAGCGCTGTGTTGAAGCAGGCGCTGATTTGATGCGAGTTTCTACTCCCACGATGGATACCGTTAAAGCGTTTGGTGAAATTCGCAAGTTGGTCAGCGTACCCTTGATAGCAGATGTGCATTTTGACCACAAAATTGCTTTAGCCGTTGCGGCAGCGGGTGCAGATTGTTTACGTATTAACCCAGGCAATATCGGTAGTGACGCTAAAGTACGCGAAGTAGTCGCCTGTGCCAAGCATTACAATATTCCTATTCGTATCGGTGTTAATGCTGGCTCTTTAGAAAAAGACATTCAGCGTAAGTATAAAGAGCCAAATGGCGCAGCGATGCTCGAATCGGCAATGCGTCATATTGATATATTAGAACGTCTTAATTTTGATCAATATAAAGTATCGGTTAAAGCCAGCAACGTATTTTTGACCATGGATGCCTATCGTTTGATTTCAGCACAAATTGATAATCCTCTGCATTTAGGTGTGACTGAAGCTGGTGTTTATCGTACTGGTTCAGTCAAATCTGCTATCGCGCTGGGTGGTTTATTATTAGACGGTATCGGTGATACGATACGTATCTCCTTAGCTGCAGAGCCAGAAGAAGAAATTAAGATTGGCTTTGATATCTTAAAATCGCTCAATATTCGCTCTAATGGTGTCAATTTCATTGCTTGTCCAAGCTGCTCACGTCAAGAGTTCGACGTGATTAGAGTGATGACCGCGTTAGAGTCGCGTTTAGAGGATATTCGTGAACCAATGAACTTATCGGTGATTGGCTGTAAGGTAAATGGTCCAGGTGAAGCGAAGGAAGCTGATATCGGTATTGTTGGCGCCGCACCAAAGTCTCTGGTCTACCGTATGGGCGAAAAAAGTCATCTGATTGATACAGATAATCTGGTTGATGAGATAGAAGGTATGGTACGCGCCCATGCAGAAGAATTGGCAAAAAAACGCGAAAACGAGATTATACGTGTTAGATAATAAAGCGTTTTATTAATAAAAATTATAGAGCTGTTTGTTAAAAATTAAAGGACATAACCGTACCATGATTAAAGCGATTAAAGGGTTTAATGATATTTTGCCTGCACAGTCTGCAAAATGGCTGTATCTAGAGTCTATATTGGCTAATGTGCTAGGCAGATACGGTTATGAGCATATTCGCTTGCCTATTGTTGAGCAAACCGATTTGTTTGCTCGCGCGATCGGCGGTGCTACGGATATCGTTGAAAAAGAGATGTATAGCTTTACCGATAAATCTGATCCACCAACGCCGCTTACCTTGCGTCCTGAAGGTACGGCAGGGGCAGTACGAGCGGTAAATGAGCACAATCTACTACGCGGTGATACGCCTAAGCTTTGGTATATTGGTCCAATGTTCCGCTATGAACGCCCACAAAAGGGTCGCTATCGTCAATTTCATCAAATAGGTGTTGAAAGCTTTGGTAGTGCCTTACCAGACGCTGATGCCGAGCTGATTGCGATGACTCATTTGATGTGGCAAGAGCTGGGTCTAAAAGATGAGATGCGTTTGCAACTAAATAGTCTGGGCGAAATTGATGAGCGTCATGCTTATCGTGAAGCGTTGGTCACCTATCTGACCGATAAGCAAGAGCAGTTAGATGAGGATAGTAAGCGTCGCCTGACGACCAATCCGCTACGTATTTTAGACAGCAAAGAAGCCAGCACCCAAGCCCTATTGGTAGATGCGCCTAAGCTTGCTGACTTTTTAGGTGAAGAAAGCGTGGCGCATTTTGAGCAAGTACAAGCTTATTTAACGGAGCTTGGTATCAACTTTGAAATCAACCCGCATCTGGTGCGTGGTCTTGATTACTATAATAAAACTGTTTTTGAGTGGGTTACTGACAAGCTTGGTAGCCAAGCGACTGTCTGTGCTGGCGGTCGTTATGATGGCTTGGTTGGGCAGCTAAAATCTGCTGATAACCGTGATGGTAAAGGCGATAATAAACCGGTTAAATCTGAACCTGCAGTTGGTTTTGCCATGGGGCTTGAGCGTTTATTGCTTCTTATGGAAGTTGTCGCGCCTATTGCTGATATGCCTGCTTGTGATGTATTTGTGGTCGCCCATCCTGAGGTTTATAGTGCGGGTATTAGTTATGCTCAAAACCTGCGTTATAGCCGTCCAGATTTGCGCGTCAAAATGGCAAGTGCCACCAGCTTAAAAGCACAAATGAAAAAGGCGGATAAGTCAGGTGCTGCACTGACCATTATTATCGCCCAGCAAGAGCTGGATGATAAAACCATTAGCATCAAAGATATGCAAACTGGCGAACAAAAAACAGCAGCGCAAGATTGGCTGTCGGATAAAGATAACTTTTCTCGCCATAAATAGTAGTGAGCGTAGCATTAGCACTTTAATATAAATTGATCAGGTAAAAGTATATGGCTCTGACCCCTAATTCGCCGAATGCAGACAACTCAATGCAAGCGTTAAAGCAGTATGGCAGCTATATTGTCACCGCGATTTTATTGGCGTTAGCCGCTTATTTTGGCTGGACTTATTGGCAGGATAATCATGCACGTGTCGATACCGTTGCAGCCGATCAATATGCGGATATTCAACGTCTTAATGAAGAAGTTAGCTTGGCATCGCAAAATCCTGATCTAGAAGCGGAAGCAAAAGCATCGTTAGAGAAGAGTCGTACTCAGCTAAATAAGAACATCGATACTTTAGTTGGCACTCATGGAGAATCGGTCTATGCTTGGCAGGCTTTAATGATTAAAGCGCGTCAGCAAGTTGACAATGATGATTTTAAGGCAGCAGGCGATACCTTTAAAAAAGCATTGGCGATTGATTTGGGTGATGCGGGTCTAGAGGCAATTACCCGTTTGCGCTATGCGACCACACTTTTGGCAGCAGGCGATGCAAAAGCAGCATTAACAGAAGCCAGTCGTGATATGCCAAGCTCATTTGAAGCCAGTCAGCAAGAATTATTGGGTGATATTTATTTGGCACAAGACAATACAGAGTCAGCGATTAAATCCTATAATAATGCTTGGAGCTTATTACGTGAGCGTCAAGAAACTCGCGCAGTATTGGCATTGAAAATGGAAAGTTTGGGTATCGTCCCTGAGCCTATCGCTGAACAAACTGGCCTTATTCAAGAGTCTACGGCCACATCGCAAGCACCAGTGAGCGAAGATTCAGTAGCAGCCAATACCGGTGCTGGTGCATAAAATATTAGTGCTAAATATTCGGCAATAAAGACTTAGTATTAAAAAATTGAGTACTAATTTCGATAGAATAGACATGGTAATACCTCAAACCGTTCTACAAAGGAAGTAGCCTAATCAGTCGGAAGTAATATGGTGGTAACTAATACTTATTTGTACTAAGTTATTATCGTTTTTTATCACTGATTAAATGCTAATTTATTAATGATTAATTTATTTGTAGTGAGACCTATAATGACTCAAGCTATTCGCTTTAACAAAATCATCAAAGCCAAGACCATGCGCTCAACGGCCATGCATGTAGCCGTAATTGCAGTGATGGCAACTGCGGTCATTGGGTGTAATCGAGGTATCAAGCCAGTCGTCAACGACCCTGTAAAATTGGTACAAATCGTGCAACCTGTTAGCGTATTGCAGCCGGTTTTTAGTACCGACCTTGGTAATAAAAACGTCAGTAAAAAAGATCCGCTTACTTTGCAAGTCGGTTATGCCAACTCGCAAATCGTTACTGCCTCGCGCGGTGGTGATTTGGTGGGTTTTGACAAAGCTGGTCAGCGTTTATGGTCAGTAAATGTTGGCGACCAGATTACAGGTGGTGTTGCGATAGACGAGCTAAGCCAAACTGCTATTATTAGTACTCGTGGCGGTCTGGTTATGGCATTTGATAGCGTAACAGGTGCAAAACGCTGGCAGCAACAGCTTACTGGTTCAGTGCTAACGCCGGCGCTCATTAGCAATAACCGCGTTATCTTGTCAGCCAATGATGGTTTTCTACATGGCTTATCGCTGCAGACCGGTCAGTCAGTTTGGCAGTTTGCTACCCAAGTTCCAGCGATTAGTGTGCGCGGTAGCGCTGCACCAACGTTATTAGATGCTAAGACGGCGTTGCTAGCGACTGCCGATGGACGCTTGCATGCTGTCACGGTAGATAATGGTTTGCCGCTATGGTCAAGACGCGTTGGTGTGGGTACAGGCAGCAGCGAAGTTGAACGCATGAGCGATGTTGATGGTATGCCAATTGTAGATAACAATCAGTTATTTGCCATTAGTTATAGTGGTCAGTTACTCGGTATTGATTTGGCATCGCGCCAAGTGATGTTTGTTAATGAGCTTGCCAGTTTAAAAGCGCTTGCAGTCAACAATCAGCAAGTGGTTGCGACAAGCTTAGACGGTAAAGTGGTTGCTTACAACCGCAGTAATGGTGCTGTTCTATGGGAAAGTGAAGAATTGGCCTATCGCCATTTGACTAATCCTGTGATGATTGGCAACTATATCGCAGTAGGTGATTTTGATGGGGTTGTGCATTTATTTGACCCAGCCACTGGTAAGATTGTCAGCCGTGTACAGACCAAAGGCGCATTGACCAATTTGCAAGTGCAAGGCAGCCGTTTGATAACTCAAAGTACTTCAGGTCAAGTAGCGATTTGGCAGTTGGCACGCTAATCTTAATGACTTGCAGTCCTATTTAATGAGCATTTTTCTATATTGCTCATTAAATAGGTCACTTAATAGTAAAATGAACAGAAAACGCTGCATAGTCAGTGTTTAATGCCTTGTAAAATTGCTTGTTTACATATCGGCTTTCGCGTACGCTATGCGACCGGTGCATTATTGGCGTTATCTATATATAATAGTGACAGATAATATCCATATATGATGCATTCCTCTGAATATCATTTATTCATTGTAAGATAGCCAAGAACTATTTTCTGGCTATCGTTTTATCTTATCATTCATTTAAATTTTCGGTCAACGGCTGCTACTTTTTGCTTTTTTATAACGGTAAATTTACGTTGTAAAAGAGATTGTATCTAAGTAGTTGCACTGTCCGTCATTGTGCCTTTCACTGAGAGTAACCCATGAGTATCAAGCCTGTGGTCGCCTTAATTGGTCGTCCAAACGTCGGTAAATCCACCTTATTTAATCAGTTCACTAAAAGTCGGCAGGCATTGGTTGCTGATTTGTCAGGATTGACTCGTGACCGTCAATACGGTGATGCGACCTACGAAGACAAAGCTTTTATTGTCGTTGATACCGGTGGTATTGGTGAAGCGGACGATGGCAGAGGCGATATTGATGATTATATGTCTGAACAGTCGTATACTGCTATTCATGAAGCCGATATCATTGTATTTGTGGTTGATGCACGCGCAGGGATGATTGGTGCTGATGCTGAGATTGGTAAGTTTTTACACACCCTTGGCAAGCCTGTATATGTCGTTGCCAACAAAGTCGATGGCGTGCATGATTCGGCGCCTGCTGAATTTTATGCATTAGGTCTAGGCGAACCATATCCAATGGCGGCAAGTCACGGTCGCGGTGTCGGCAATCTGCTTGAAGTATTAACCGCTGATATGCCTAGTCAAGAAAATGTGGTTGAGCCAAGAGGTTTGAAACTTGCTATTATCGGTCGTCCAAACGTCGGTAAATCGACGCTAGTCAACCGTTTGCTTGGTGAAGACCGTGTTGTCGTCTTTGATATGCCTGGTACCACTCGTGATAGTATCTATATCCCATATACGCGTGAAGGTAAAGATTACGTATTGATTGATACGGCTGGTGTTCGTCGCCGCGGTAAAATCGATGAAAAAGTTGAGAAATTCTCAGTTATCAAAACCTTACAAGCGATTGAAGACTCTAATGTAACCGTTATTGTTATTGATGCTCATGAAGGTATTGTCGATCAAGATTTGCATATGATTGGCTATGCGCTGGACGCAGGTCGTGCGCTAGTGGTTGCGATTAATAAGTGGGACGGTTTGACTGCCGATCAAAAGAACTATATCAAAATTGAGATGGATCGTCGTTTCAACTTTATCCCTTATGTAAAAGTCCATCAAATCTCAGCATTACATGGTACGGGCGTGGGTAATTTATATCCGTCTATTTTGCGTGCTTATCAATCGTCAATGTTTGAGGTATCAACTAACCGTTTGACGCAGATTTTGCAAGATGCTGTTACTGCCAATCCACCGCCAACGGTCGCTGGTCGCCGTATTAAGTTGCGTTATGCGCATATCGGTGGACACAATCCGCCCGTTATCGTCATTCATGGTAATCAAACTGGTTCGTTACCTAAGAGCTATCAGCGCTATCTTGAAAATCAATTCCGTCAGGTATTCAAGTTAGAAGGCACGCCACTAAACGTGGTCTTTAAACTGAATGAAAACCCGTATGCTAATAAAAGCGATACGCCAACCAAAGCCAAAACCCAACAACTGCGTCAACGTGAACGTAATCGTGCGCAGAAATTTACCACCAAAGATAAGCCGAGATTTACCAACAAAGATAAAAAGCGTTAATGTAATCATATTTGCGCTTTTGGGTAGTAGTAGCTAGCCGATAAAAATCCTTTGATACTATCTATCAGGCTTTTTAAATGTGCTTTGTCATGACGGCTGTATCAGTTGTCATGGCATTTTGCAATTTAGGGCACTATTCATTAATTGCCTTAAAATATCAATTTTCACTTATAACCGCTATAAAATACCTGTACTATAATCAAAAGTTGTCTAACTCAGTTGAGTGATATGAACAACCGCCCGCATCAAACACTTCCTACGCTTATCTGGCACTCTATCATGCAGACCATGGTTTTGGCTGTTTTGGCAGGTCTATTAGTGTCCTTTATTTATGGCTTTGTTCACTATTACAAAGACACGCGCCAGCATATTCAGGATTTAGCGACATTACTGACTATCAGCGCATCGATAGCAGATTCCACCGATATCGTCGATGAACAAATACATTTTTTATTAGAAAAAGAGCAAGGCATTGAGAGTATTTTATTTTATACCACCTCTCAGCCTATTGTTGAAGCCAATCAATTAAGAGATGATTGGAAAAATGCGCTATTTGCTAATACAGTCAGCTTTAACTATCCAGTTGTTGGCGATCCTACTAATAAAATTATTTCACCTAAAGAAGATGCTTTGGTTGGTTATCTGAATATCACTTTAGATGTGGCGACGCTGCGTGAGAATTGGATTAAAAAGAACCTACTGCTATGGCTTATGACAACGCTATTGGCGATTATTTGGGCGTTGTTTATCCTGCGTAAGCTGAATTGGCCGTCAAAAGATATCGCTAATCTGACGGCAGCTTGCGATATAGTTATAAAAAATCCAGATATTGAGCAGTTACCTCTGATTCAACAGCGTTTTGAGTTTCAGGAGTTGGTACAGATTAAACAGGCTTTTATTATCCTATTTGATCGCCTACAAATTGCAAAGCAAGATTATCATGCACTTGCGGCTTTCGAGCAACAACTGCATCATAAAGATGTGTCGCTTGATGTGCAGCTACATAATTTTCAAAGTATGATTACCCATGAGCTAAAAACTTCATTAAATGCGATCGTTGGCGGCTTACAGCTACTAGATGATGAAAAGTTAAATCACGAGCAAAGAGACGCGGTTGATATTATTCGAGAGGGTAGTGAAAAGCTGGTCTTAACCTTAGATCAAATTATTCAGTTAAATCAAATCCAGAAAGGTCAAATCAGCCTACATGTGCACGAATTTAATCCATTGCAACTAATCGCTGACTTATTGGCAGAGTTTGAGCCAACTATTAAGAAAAAGGGCTTAACGTTAATCAGTCATATCCATCATAATGATTATATCCTCGAAGGCGATGCTGAAAGAATACAGCAAATTTTAGCGATACTGGTCAGTAACGCCATGAAGTTCACACCAGCAGGTCAAATCACTATTACGTCGCAACTGACCCATTTTGATAACAGCAATCGCTGGCAGATTATCGTAAAGGACACTGGTATCGGGATTGATAGCAGTTTTATTGAAGATATTTTTAATCCATTTTTTCAGGTGGATTCCTCGCAAACTCGTCAATACGAAGGGTCGGGAATTGGTCTGCCAGTGGTTAAGCAAATGGCTCAGCTGATGGGGGCTAGCATTGAAGTGGATAGCACTTTAGGTATTGGTACGAATTTTACAGTTACTATTCCCATGTCTAATCAACACCATTCTCAACAACAGCAACATCTGCGTGGCTTAAAAATTATTTATTACTATTATCATGAGAAAGGATTGTTGGTAGATCAATTACAGCATTTGGGTGCTGATGTGGCCTGCTATCAACATGAGCAACTGGTTATCGATGAGGTACATGCAAAGCAATTTGACATGCTGATGTTTGCAGAAGATGTGTTCCCCAGAAAAGCAGCTTTATTAGCGAGTCATATTCGTGCGGCTGAGACAGAATATCGAACGTTACTGGTGTTTTGGTATCCACAGCAGCAAGCAAAACATTTAGCCGATTTTGAGTTTGGTCTAAAGGCTGCAGGTATAGACTACTGCGAAGTTGCCAAATACGAAGACAAAGCGTTAAGTGATTTACTAAAAAGCTGGCTGACATGGTCATAAAAATAGCTAGAAATATAAAATTTTAGACATAAAAAAGACGCCTCGATATGAGACGTCTTTTTTATGTTGAACTTCATGATAAAAGCATTATTTCAAAACGATATCATTGTGCTTAAAATAAGTTCTGGGTCCAACGAGAAAAACGTTGCCAGATACGGCTCATAAAACCTGATTGCTCAATGTCGCTTGTCGCAATCACAGGCACAGAAGCCACTGCTTTGCCATCTATCACAGCCATCATTTTACCGATTTCTTGACCTTTTTTGATAGGCGCTTCTAAGCTTTCAGGAATATCGACCACAGTAGTGATTTTATTCTTTTGAGTCTTAGTGGTCAAAATCTGCAAATTATCACCAGTCGCTACTTCTATCTCTTTTGCTTCACCAAACCAGACAGGAACTTTGCTGACAAACTGACCAGCAGGTGCTTGAGTAACCGTTGTGAAGTGTCCAAAACCCCAATTGAGCAACTCACGCGACTGATCAGCACGTGCTTGCTGACTTTCAGTGCCCATAATGACAGAGATTAGGCGCATACCTTCACGGTTGCTCGAGGCTGCTAAGCAATACCCAGCTGCATCCGTATGTCCTGTTTTTAGACCATCAACAGTAGGGTCGGTAGCGAGTAGGGCATTACGATTACCTTGAGTAATACCGTTATAGGTAAACTCTTTTTCTGAATAAATACTGTAGTAATCGCCGCTGTTTTTGATAATGGCGCGTGATAGCTTGGCCAAATCTAAAGCAGACGCTTGGTGACCCTCATCAGGCATACCAGTGGAGTTGACGAAATGGGTATTCTTCATACCAATCTTTTGCGCTTGCTCATTCATCAAGATAGCAAACGATGCTTCGCTACCAGCGATATGCTCAGCCATTGCTTTTGAGGCGTCATTACCTGATTGGATAATAATACCGCGTAGCATATCGATGACACTTGCGCTCTTATTCACCGGTACATACATGCACGACTGGCTACTACTGCCACGGCACCAAGCACTTGGACTCATCAACACCTGATCGGTTTCTTTGAGGTCGCCTGAAGCTAAGCGCTGTTCAATGATATAACTGGTCATCATTTTGGTCAAAGATGCTGGCGGCAAGGATTGATTGGCATTTTTCTGTGCCAAAATTTCACCCGTGTTATAGTCCATTAATACATACGCAGTATTTGCCATCTCAGGCGGCTGTATGGCTGCACTTGCCATCACTGCACCCATAGAAATACTGACACCCACTACCAGCTGCACCAGCTGTTTTTTCACACGCTTTACTGTCATAGATTGTTACACCGCATCATAAAACCAAATGTATCTGTCGCTTGTCCCCAACACCACTACCTTTACACAATCTTTGGCAGACTATGTCAAATCTCAGGTTAAACCATGGATTTTTTGAGAGTAGAGGAGACTAAAGCAACGGACATAAAATTAACGCCTTATCTTAGCAAAATGCCGCCCGATGGGGAAACGATAAATACAATAAAATAAGACGTTATTAAAAATAGAGTGAATAATTTTATAAACTTCACTCATAAAAAAGCTTGCTGCTATCCTTATTATTTAATAAGGATAGCAGCAAGCTTTTTGTAGCGAGTCAACTAAATAAACACTCAGCACTGGCTTATATAATACCTATTTGACCACTTTATACAGATATTAAAGAGATAAGAAAGTAGATTGTTATCGTTAATTATGGCGATCTTTACCTCTTTAACCTCTTAATATGGCTTAAAAACGTATTTCGATAACATAGCGTATCAATAAAGGGCTACTACTAATATTCAGCATTCGCTAAATCTTCACACAATGCTTTATTGTCTTGCTTAGAAAATCCCATCGTCCAGCTACGAATACCTTGCAGAATTTGACGATAATCTTGCTGAGTAGATAAGTACTGGATAGCTGCTTTTGGGTCTTCTAATGATGGCATCAACTCATGAAGCTGCACGTTATAAGACTTATAAAAACGTTGCTTTTGCTTACCATTTAGCATCGGCGGGCATATCTCTGACAGCACTTGCATAACCGCAATTTCATGTTTTGTGATATTGATACCAGATAAATCTAAAGGTATGGTCGTCGCAGAATTGGGTGCAGCATTTGTGGCTTGAGACAGCATCGCAATAGATGTTATCAATGCTGCTAGCCCGACTTTTGAGGCACTTCTTGCCAACACAGAAGTCATAGATAATATCGATTGATTTTTCATTCAGTATCACACTCGCTTATCTTTATTTAATGGTGCTATGTTAATGGGTAAAAAAACAAATGTCACATAAAATATTGATTTATGTGTAGAGATATTGTGAGCTAAATCAGCTCTCCAGCAACATAGCCGTATTATAAACCGGTAAGTTACCTCAACATAAAAGTATAAGTTGTAAATGTTGTGGGTTGTAGCCTACTGTAACCTCAGCGCAGGTTTCTAATGCTGAAAAATAGGGGTCTTGCTATGGGAAAATCATTCAATAAACTACGTTATTATGCAAATTATGTATAAAGAGTGGGTTCGTCTCAATAGTCTATTAGGGTATAATCGCCCGAAATAATCATAGCTATTTACTATGTAAACAAACATAGATGGGCAGTATAAATAACTGATATAGCTTTGATTGTTATGCTTTTAAATAGAATGATATTAGTAGCAATAGCAGTGATTATAGCAACTTTACGCAAATAACGTAGATAAGTGGATGAACGGTCATTCATAAATAGATTGAGTAAATATGAAGATTTTAATGAGCAATGACGATGGTGTTTATGCACCAGGTTTGGTGGCACTATATGAGGCATTATCTACTATTGCCGAGGTCATGGTGGTTGCGCCAGCTAGCGAGCAAAGTGGCTGCGCTAGTGCCTTAAGTATCACCACACCCTTATATACTCATCAATTGCCTTCTGGTTTTATTGCTGTCAATGGCACACCATCGGACTGTATTTATCTGGCATTGAACGAAATATATTCTGACACAGATTTTGATTGTGTGATTACGGGGATCAATTCAGGTGCCAATCTTGGTCAAGACGTTTTGTTTTCAGGCACTTTTGGGGCGGCATTAACTGCTCAGTTATTTGGCATACCCGCTATTGCGACCTCATTGGTAGGCGGTGGGGCAAAAAGCAGTGAACAGGAATGTGAGCGTCATTATCAAATGGCAGCAAGTGAGATTGTGAAATTATTGACAGATACGCCAATATTGGATATTTGCAAAAATTTGCCCTATCACGTATTAAACGTTAATATTCCTGATGTGAGTAATGCTGATGAGATTAACGGTCGCAAAATGACAGCTTTGGGGCATAGGAAAATAGCGCGTCCTGTCCATCATGTGGTAGATCCACGCGGGCGAGATGCATATTGGTTATCACTACGCAAGCGTCAGGATATATTGGCAGATAATACGGATCATGATTCGTCTGGTACTATTATGACTGATGATCAAGCGGTTGCCGCAGGTTACATCAGTCTGTCGCCTGTACGTTTGCACCATACGCCAGCTGCCACACTCGATATGCTATCAGCGTTGGTCTTATAAATTGAGTGAGTTATTATTGCTTATTTTTTAAATAGCAGTCTTATAAATGCTGGTCTTATAAAGTGTTAATTTGATGATGAGCGCTATGATAAGTAGCAAGACATTAGAAAACTCATTTATTATCCAATGATTAATGATGATATCTGAGACATTAAACGGTATAACAGTTAGCAAAATGCTTGTGAGTCACACAAGGAGTTTGTACGTAACATAAAGAATAGGAAATCTTGTATGAAGAAGCTTATTGCTGGATCGCGATTTATCACAGTGGCATTGCTGGGCACGATGGCTGCTGCCACAGTAACGATGGTAGGCTGTGCCACCAAACCCACTTACCAATCAGCCAACCAAGCGGGACCGAAGATTATTACCAATAATCAAGGGGTTCCTAACTATCATCGGGTGCAGCGCGGCGATACGGTCAGTCAAGTGGCAGCGCGCTATAATCTCAATTACCGTCAAATTGGTTCACTGAATGGCTTAGACAGTAAATACACCATTTATAGTGGTCAGTGGCTCAAACTATGGCAAGGTGAGCCGGCAAGTGCCAATAATAGTAATCGCTACAATGCTTCGAACAATAACTCTGCCCCTACACAGCCAACCTATACACCGCCTGTAACCAGCACGCCCAACTATTCACAACCGCCCGTCTATGAAGTGACTGCCAATGCAACGTCAGGCTATGAGTATCCGACTCGCAACCAAATCACCCGTAATTTTGACGCTGCATCTAGCACGATGGGCATGTGGTTTGCTGGTAACGTAGGTGATCCGGTGCAAGCAAGTCAATCAGGTACGGTTCTTTATTCGGGCAACGGTCTGCCAGAGTATGGTAACTTGATTATGATTCGTCATAGTGACAACTATATCACTGCTTATGCACATAACAGCCAGCTGTTGGTTAAAGAAGGCGATAGCGTTCAGCGCGGTCAACGTATCGCGAATATGGGTAATAGTGGTCAGACCAATCAAGTGGGTTTGGAATTTCAAGTACGCTTAAATGGCAACCCTATCGATCCACGAGCGGTACTAGGGCGTTAAATTTATTATTGTTTGGCGCTTAAATGGAATTATCTAAGCCACATTGCACTTTACTTACGGATACTTGAGACCTCTTATGCGATTAAATAAACACTACCTTGCCTTTTTCCCTGCCTTAGTAATGGTTGGTTGTACCAGTCAGCAGGCGATGCAGCAACCTAATAAGCCAGTTCGTCAAGGTAATGTGCAAATTACCCAGACTCAAACCATTCAAGTGAAGCCGACTCCAGCACCGGTCATTAAACCAACACCCGCAAAGCCAAGCTACAATAGTTTTTCTGATTGGAAGTCTGATTTTTCTATGCGTGCCATTTCATCAGGTCATGATGCTGCTACGGTTCGTCGTCTGCTCGATTCTGCTTATTTAAATCAACAAGTCATCTCGCTTGATTCAGGACAGCCAGAGTTTTCAAAAATGCCATGGGAATATGTCGATTCTGCGGTATCAGATGGTCGCGTCAGTACTGGTAAGCGTAAGTTCGCTGAGCAACGCACGTATTTATCGCAGTTACAGTCGCAATATGGCGTCAATGCAGAAATCATTGCCGCGATTTGGGGCATGGAGTCGTCATACGGCGTAGTAACGGGTAATAGTAGTATTCCAAGCTCGCTAGCCAGCCTTGCTTATGATGGGCGCCGTCAAGAATTTGCCGAAACTCAGCTATTATCACTAGCAACACTATTACAGCGCGGCGATGTGTCTTGGTCACAGCTTGATGGCTCTTGGGCAGGCGGTATGGGGCAGACGCAGTTTATCCCTGATACGTGGCTTAAGCATGGGGTTGACGGTGATGGTAACGGTCACCGTAACCCATGGTCGACGGGCGACGCCTTGGCATCTACTGCTAATTATCTGAGCAATTCAGGTTGGGTACGTGGTTTGGCACCATTTTATGAAGCAACCATTCCGTCATCATTTGATTACACACTGGTTGGTACTAAGCAGCCTGCTGCTAGATGGGCGTCGATGGGCGTCGATACCATAGCCGATGTGTCCTTGGATGGTAACACTCAAATGGAGTTGTGGCTGCCAGCGGGTAAAGAGGGTCCAGTACTGCTACTCAGTCCAAATTTTGATGTCATAAAAGTCTATAACAATTCATCAAGCTATGCCCTTGGTGTTAGCTTATTGGGTAAAGCGCTGATTGGACAAGGCGGTTTACAAAAGTCATGGCCACGTTATGAGCGCCCGTTATCGACGTCGCAAGTACGCAATTTACAACAGCGTTTGACAAGCTCAGGCTATGATACAAAAGGCTCTGATGGTATCGTAGGTACCAATACTCGCAATGCGTTCCAGCGCTGGCAAGCAGCCAACGGTCAAACGCCAGATGGTTTTATTACTCAGCGTAGCGCGTCTTCACTGGCGGGGTGGTGAGATAGGTTGAAATCACTATTTTTGGATAATCGTTGTTTTCAAAGGTTGTTTAAAAATAACGATGTTAATAAATAAAAAAACTCCGTTTTATAACGGAGTTTTTCATTGTATAAGGATAACAGCAGCAGTTTTGATGTTTAGGTATTTAAATAGTAATGTTAAATTCAAACAATTCAAACTCTGCACTCTCAGCGATAATACCTTCATCTACGCTTGCTGTAATCGCACCAATCACGGCACTCACTTTTTGCTGGCGCTTGTCCTTATTAAACAGTCGCCAATCACCAAGGACATAGCGAGTTTTACCCTCATTACTTTGGTGGATTTCAGGACGATGGGTATGACCATGTAGTAGGGCGTCAAAGCGATAAATAGCTTTATTCACTGCTGCTTCATTAACATCCATGATATGTGCCGCTTTATTGGCATTATTTTGCTGACTCTTTTGCCGCATATTATCAGCAATCGCCAAGCGTTTTTCTAACGATTTATTGAGCAAATACCACTGCGTCAAACGATTACGCATTACTTTACGAAAAAACTGATACTTTTTATCATCAACGCATAGTGCATCACCGTGTTCTAAGCGATAGTTTTGCTGTCCAACGGTTAAGGTATACGGCTCATAAATAAGCTCGCCACCGAATATATTACAAAAAGGCTGCCCTAACAAAAAATCGCGATTGCCGTGCATGACCAAAATCTCGCAGCCAGCTATCCGCAGTTTCTTTAATTTAATGATAAGTGGTGTGAGCCAATGTTTTTGTCGTTCCTCTTCGGATAAAGACAAATAAAAATCATCCCCAAGCCAGACTTCAAACCAGTCACCTAATATAAATAGGCGTTTTAGCGCAGGCAGAGCAAGGCAATCATCAAGCAGCGCTAAAAAAGCCTGCACTAAGGCAGGCTCTTCAGGCGATAAATGCAAATCGCTAATCAATACTTGTCGCACCTCATGAGGGCGGGTGGTAATTAGATGGCTGAAACTTTGCATTTATCCTTATCCTCATAACTTTAAACAGTAACGACTCATAAGCTTTCACTGATTCATCGCTACTGAGTAATAACTATTGAAGAATGATTACTGAGTGATGATGGTGGCTGAATTGATAACCACTGGCTCTTTTGGTACATCAGCATGCATGCCGAAACGACCGGTTGGGACGCCACGCATTTTTTCGATGACGTCCATACCGCTTGTTACTTTACCAAATACGGTATAACCCCAACCTTGCATGTTTTTGCCAGAATGGTTTAAGAAATCGTTGTCTTTTACGTTGACAAAAAATTGGCTAGTCGCTGAATGCGGATCTTGCGTACGCGCCATAGCAATCGTGCCAGCGTCGTTCTTCAGACCGTTGTCTGCTTCGTTTTCTACAGGCTTGTTGGTGGCTTTTTCATTCATGTCAGCGTCCATTCCACCGCCTTGAATCATAAAGCCGTCAATGATGCGATGGAAAATCGTGCCATCATAATGACCAGATTTTACGTAGTTTAAAAAGTTTTCAACGGTTTTTGGTGCTTTTTCTTCATTGAGTTCGATAGTAATGTTACCCATTGAAGTCTCTAATTCTACTAATGGCATGTTGCTCATGGTTGTCTCCTGAGTGTTGGCGTTGGATGTTGAATTGGGCTGAGTTTGTGAAGCGATCGTACTATTAGTACTAGCGCAACCTAGTATAAATAAAGGGGCAAATAAGCTGGCAAACCCGAATGTTTTGATCGCATGCATAGATCTTCCTTTTAGCTTATAACAGTCAATCTTAATTTAGGTGCTAGTCTAACGGCTTTTTTATGCGATGTCATGTATCAGGCTGTTAATGGCTTCGCAAAAGCTGATAGAATGACGCAACTTTGTTTTTCTACAGTCCGTTTAAGATAAAAACCATAACTAATTTGTATGATAACCAATTATAAATTGCTTAGGAGCAATGATGAATGAGTGACAACACCAGTAGCAACGCCGTAAAAGATGAACGAAAAAACGACTTTATTCGTAATATTATTCGTGATGATGTTAATGCGCAAAAATACCAACAGATTGTCACTCGTTTCCCACCTGAGCCCAATGGTTACTTGCATTTAGGTCATGTTAAATCCATCTGTCTAAACTTTGGTGTGGCTGAGGAGTTTGGCGGTATCTGCAACCTGCGCTTTGATGACACCAACCCAACCGCAGAAAAGCAAGACTTCATTGATAACATTGAGAATGATGTAAAATGGTTGGGCTTTGAGTGGGCAGGAGAGGCGTACCATGCTTCAGGATATTTCGACCAACTTCATGCTTGGGCGATTCAGCTGATCAAGCAAGGCGATGCTTATGTAGATTTGCAATCGCCTGAGCAAATCAAAGAAAATCGTGGCTCATTTAATGAAGTAGGCACAGCGTCGCCACATCGTAATGCCAGTGTTGAAGAAAATTTGCAACTTTTTGATGATATGAAAGAGGGCAAATATGCTGAAGGTAAAGCAGTGCTACGTGCCAAGATTGATATGGCAAGCCCTAATATGAACCTACGTGATCCTGTTATCTATCGCATTATGCATCAAGCACATCACCAAACGGGGGATAAATGGCGCATCTATCCGATGTATGACTTTGCTCATCCATTATCTGATGCGCTCGAAGGCATTACCCATTCATTATGTACGTTAGAGTTTGAAGACCATCGTCCATTTTATGACTGGGCAATAGAAAAAGTTGGCTTTGAGCAACCACCGCATCAATATGAGTTCTCTCGTCTAAATGTTGACCATACATTGACCAGTAAACGCAAATTAAAGCAGCTGGTTGATGAAAATATCGTTAGCGGTTGGGATGATCCACGTATGCCGACGATTGCTGGCATGCGTCGCCGTGGCTATACACCAGAAGGTTTACGTGATTTCTGTGAGCGTGTTGGTGTAACCAAAGTAGACAGTGTTGTAGACTTTCGCTTATTAGAATTTAGTATTCGCCAATCATTAGAGACGACCACAGGTCGCGGTATGGCAGTGCTTAAGCCATTAAAAGTGACCATTACCAACTTTAGCGATGCTGTTAGCAGTTGGGAGTCGCAAAAGGCCGACACCGTTCAAGCTCGTTTTGACGATGCCTCGCAGACTTTATGGTTAACTCAGCCCAATCATCCCAATGTCGATATGGGTGAACGTGAAATTCCATTTACTGAGACCATTTATATTGACCAAGGCGATTATGAAATTGAGCCGCCAGCAGGTTATAAGCGTTTATCACCAGAGAAGAATGAAATTCGTCTGCGTAATACCTATGTATTGGCCGTGACGGAGCATATTTTAGATGATAACGGTAACGTGGTTGAACTTAAAGCAACCATTGATCCGGCGACTTTGGGCAATAATCCTGAAGGTCGTAAAGTTAAAGGCGTGATTCATTGGGTATCGGCTAGCCAAGGCGTTCCAGCAACGGTGCGCATGTATGAGCAGCTATTTAGTGTCGAAGACCCAAGTGGCGTCGCTGACGTCCATCAAGCCTTGAATCCTAACTCATTGACTGAGCTAAATGCTGTAGTTGAGCCATCATTGGTCAATGCAGATGCTGGGACGCGCTTCCAGTTTGAGCGTGAAGGTTACTTTATCTCTGATAGCGAAGATCATAGCAGTGACAAGCCTGTCTTTAACCAAATCGTAAGCTTACGTGATAGTTATAAACCCGCTTAATTTATCATTAGCGCAGTTCATATTTATTGTAAGAAAATACTGAACAATAGTGGTTTGCAATGTTGCCCATTTCTAGTACGCTAGGGATGGGCTTTTTTGTGAATAAGTATAAATTTTAATCGTAGATGGTGAGGGTATTAAAATGGCAAAATTTTTAAACAGCAGTGGCACGACTTATCATTTAGAAGAGTTGATTAAAAATGCGTCTGATAGATTGATTATTATTAGCCCCTATCTAAAGCTTAATGAGCGTATCAAAGAGCTGTTAGAAGATCGTAATCGTCTCAAAATTGATATCCGTATCGTTTATGGTAAGAATGATTTGCACCCAGAAGAAATAAACTGGCTCAAAAATCTGACTTTTATTCGCACCAGCTTTTGCAAAAACTTGCATGCAAAGTGTTACCTGAACGAAAATGAGTGCATTATTACTAGCTTAAACCTTTATGAATTCAGCCAAGTAAATAATAATGAAATGGGCGTACTGATTTACCGTAATGAAGATGCCAAACTCTATGCCGATACTTATGAAGAAGCCCAGCGCATCATTCGTATCAGTGATGAAGTCAGAATGTCACTTGAAAAAATAATTGAGCCTAGTAGTAGCGTTGATAACAACCTTGGTTCTGAGAGTGCTTCTCGAGTCCCTACTGAAACTAATTCTGCTAAACCTACAGAAATAGCAACACCTAATTATTCTAAGTTAACGACGGCAAAGCTTGCCAAAGAGCTGGGCTTTAAAACCCAAGAATTAAACGATAAATTACTGACAGCGGGATATTTGCAAGAGCAAGAAGGTGAGTTGTTATTAACAGATGCTGGGCGTGCCGCAGGTGGTACGAGTAAGCGTGGAAAGTTTGGTGAGTTTTGTCTGTGGGATTCAGGGATGGTGATATAAAAGTCTACTTAACTTCTCACTTTTTAGCTCATTACTTTGTTTTCAAAGAATAATTTTGCTACATTCGTGTTAGTAATAAAAGGAATAACCGCATTACAATCCGTCACAAGACATTCATAACCAGTTTGTTAAGATAAAGTCAGTTTTTTTGTTGAGATGCTTGGTAGATATTTTAACCGCTGAGTATGTCGTTGATAATAAGAGAGCGCGTAGATAGCATTCGATAATAGCGCTCGTCACAATCATAAATAAGGAATCAAGCATGGCACATTTACGTTTAGGCGATACCGCACCAAATTTTGATGCAACCACCACCGATGGTGATATCAATTTTCATGAATGGGCAGGTGATAATTGGGTAGTTTTCTTCTCACATCCAGCCGATTTTACCCCAGTATGTACCACTGAGCTTGGTCGTGCTGCTGCCCTAAATGGCGAGTTCCAAAAGCGCGGTGTGAAGCCAATTTGTATCTCTGTTGACGGTATCGATGACCATCATGCCTGGGCAAAAGATATCGGTGAAACTCAAGGTACTGAACTGAACTTCCCAATCATTGCTGATCCTAATAAAGAAGTGGCTGAGCTGTATGACATGATGCATCCAAATGCAGACAGCACGCATACCGTACGTAGCGTCTTTATTATTGACCCAAGCAAAAAGATTCGACTAACGCTGACCTATCCTGCTAGCTGTGGTCGTAACTTTGACGAGATCCTTCGCGTGATTGACGCACTGCAATTGTCTGATGAATACAACATCGCAACGCCAGTAGACTGGAAAGATGGTGATGACGTTATCATTCCGCCAAGTGTTAAAAACGAAGATATCGCTGCCAAATATCCAAAAGGTCACACAGAAATTAAGCCGTATTTACGTATCACTCCTGCACCTAATAAATAATAAGCTGGAGCATCTGAGCTTGATGAAGAGATGATTTAAAAAGCCCCATAATGCAAAATTGTGGGGCTTTCTGCTATTCAGCTTAACATCAAAGCATCAGCTAAATAAGGCTTTGCTATGATGAACAGAGTACGCTATAACTAGTAAATCAAGTATGCATGATTTAGAGATGAATCGTTATCGTTAATATTTGAGTTAATAGAGCATTTGATACTTGATGACACAACAATCATAATAAAGTATAGCAGCGCTAAGCCGCTTTTAAGCCCACCTTACAAGGAGTTTTTATGAAAAAATTATATGTCACCCGTACAGCACCTAATCCACGCAAAGCACTTATTTTGCTAGCATCAAAAGGTATCGATATTGATGATATGGATGACCTCGATGTGATTGATATCGATTTTGCTGCCAACGAGCAAATGTCAGAGGCATTTACCAAAATAAATCCCATGCAAACCGTGCCTGTTTTGACATTAGATGATGGTACTATACTCAATGACTCGCAGGCAGTGTGCGAATATCTCGACCGTGTTTATGGTGAACGCTCGGTGATGGGCAATGATGTGGTACAGCGGGCGCAAGTATGCTCTATGCGCCGTATCTCCGAATTTGAGGTGCTATATAACTTTATGCTCGCCTTTCAGCATAGCCACCCATCAAAAGCCCAGCGTGTTGAGCAAGTACCAGAGTTTGTCGCGCCATCTATCGCACGTGCTGTCAAAGCATTAGCATATTTTGAAACCCTGTTGGAGGGTCATGAGTATCTGGTCGGTGACCAGCTGAGCTTTGCTGATATTGTGCTGTATTTGGGTTTAGATTTTGGCAAAGTCCTGCAAGTAAATCCCAATGAACAGGGCGACAATCTTGCCCGTTTTTACCAAATGATGAACGAGCGTTTTAGCATCAAAAACATGGCAAAAGCCAAACCTGTTCATGAAGAAGATTAAAGTAATAAATTTTTTAAAAATGTAATGATAAGCAGCAACAGCTTTGCGTAACGAGGATAATTCCTAACGACGCAGGGCTGTTTTGCTATGGTTAACATTAAAAATAAGATAAGCATATATGTGAAATTTACTATGAATCTATAAAATTAAACACTTCGTTACACCCATATCACTTATGAGCGCTATAGTGGTCAGATTATTACCCTTTTATAAGCATCTTTTTAAATGCCCTTTGAATAATTTGACTGATATCCCTCTTATAATTGTGACAGTCAGATTTTGTAGATTAAATGGGTCAAAAAGTTGAATTAAAAAGCATAACTGCAAGGTATGATCTTCATGACACTATCTTTTAAATCCGCCCTATTGCCAAGTATGCTAGCGATAAGTCTGGCATTAAGTGCTTGCCAAGATGCTTCTGTTCCAACGGATGCAAACCTCGAGTCAGCTGATACCAATGTTAGCACTGCAGATGCTGATATAGTGAATAATAATGCCACGTTAGCTAAGGCGAGCGAGATGAGTGCTGAAGAACAAATGATTGAAAATCTTGCGCGTTATCGTTGGACACTACTTGATATCGATGATAAAAGTGGTGGACCTGTCATAACGACGCTTGTAGATATTAAGAACCAAGTAATGCTGTCGTTTAAACAAAACCAAGGTCATAACACCCTGAATTATGGTGTAGGTTGTAACACTATGAGTGCAGGTTATGAGTTGAAAGGTCATACGTTAACGACAGAAGACAGCATGAGTACCAAAATGCTATGCGAAAATCTAAACAAGGCAGAAAATCGTTTAGATACTTTGATGCAGGGTACTAGTGAGCTCAGTGTCACTGAGGGTGATAGCCCAGTCCTAACGCAAGTGACCAGCAATGCGGTCACTTTGACTTGGAAAGGTAGGTTGACGTCACAAGCCAAGTACAATAGTAAAGGTGAGACTGTATTTTGGGCCGTAAATGCTAATGAAACAGTGTGCTCTGATAATAGCTTAGAGATGTGTTTGCAAGTGAAACCAGTCACTTATAATGATCAAGGTATTAAAGTCAGTGAAGGCAAGTGGTCTGCATTTAATGGTGAGATTGATGGCTATGAGCATGATGGTAAGCATGATGAAGTGCTACGCCTACAACGTTATCAATTAGACAGCGATAAGGTATCAGAAGGTGAAGAATATGCCTATGTATTGGACGCCGTTATTGAAAGCTCAGTCGTAGAATAGGGCTGATTGGTTATTAACGAATGAATACATCAAGTAGTGACATTAAATATTGATAATAAAAAACACGCGCCATTTGAACGCGTGTTTTTTTATGCTTGCTTAATTGTTTTAACGCAAATTACCTAAGTCTTCTTCAGTTAAACGCCAGCGTCCCTTTTTCTTAGACGCACCGCGCCCGCGCATAGCACTGTTTAATATCAATTTGTTCATTGAATGGCTTGAGTGCGCATGACAGATGGCGCAGGCAAGACCGTCTGCCGCATCTTGTTGTGGTACAAAATCCAGAGACAGTATCCGGCACACCATTTCTTGTACTTGCTCTTTTGCTGCTGCGCCATAGCCGCAAACGGCTTGTTTGATTTGGCGTGCAGTATATTCTGAAACTTCCAGATCTAGGGCTACCATTGCTGCAATGGCTGCGCCACGTGCTTGCCCAAGTTTAAGCGCTGAATCAGGGTTTTCTGCCATAAATACTTGTTCGATTGCCGTATAAATAGGCTCATCTGCATATTTTAGATGATGCTGAGTAATACGCGTCAAGCCATTAAAAATACGTTTTAGGCGTTCAGGCATCTCTTTGGTATCTGTACGAATGGTACCTGAATCAATATAGGTGAGCTTATCGCCCGTTTGTTGAAGGATGCCATAGCCAGTCATGCGTGAGCCTGGATCAATCCCAATAATAATTGCCATAGTGTTCCGTCTTACTTACATTTTGTTTTATGGCTTAAAAATTAGCCGTAAGTTTGATAGTATAGCAATCAATCCCCATATACATCATATGTTAGCCATTTTAATTTGCATGGCGCTCAATTTATTGGTTTTTATTTTATAGGACGACACTTTATGGGTCAGATAGTTGGTATTGCCATCGTATGGTTTATTATCGAGATGCTGCTTTGGTATTTGCTTGCTCAATTTACGAGTGGCTGGTTGGTGTTTATTTGGTTTATTATCGCCGCCGTCATCGGTATTTCGCTCCTGCGCAAAGGCATGGCAGCTCTCAACCCAATGGCCCAGCAGATGAAAGCAGGCGGTATGATGAATCCGTCGATGCGTCCGCAAGAGTCAACTATGATCAAAAGTGTGGCTATGGCAGCGGCCGGTATTTTACTGCTCATTCCCGGTGTGCTGAGTGACTTGCTAGCCTTGCTGGTTATATTGCCACCCGTGCAGAAAAAGCTCAAAGACTTTGCCAATAATTACGTCATGAACAATCAACAAAAAATGATGGAAATGATGGCCAAGCAGATGGGTGGACAAATGGGCGGCGGACAAAATCCATTTGGTGGTGCTGGCGGCATGGGTGGTCAAAACCCGTTTGGCGGCGCAGGTGGTATGAATAATCAGAACCCGTTTGGTCAACAGCAAAAACCGTTTGGTGATGTGTTTAAGCAGCATACAACGATTGATGGGACAGCAAAAACCATTCCTAAAGACGTGAAAAAAATCACTAAATCTGCTAATGACGAGTAGTTGAATTAATAGACAAGCATAGAAAAAGCCCCTTTTGTCATTGACGAAAGGGGCTTTTTAGTAGCTGTAATTCATTCTTTATAAATATAGTGCTTATAAATAAAAAAACTACTAACCGAATATAACAACCGAAGTGCCGCCGCAAGATGGTGACCCATGAACCGTGAAGTTCAGGGCGGATGCGTCACTGCCTCGGCAGGTTTCCTGATACACCGCAAGCGGTGCAGGCATACACAATGAAGCAATAGGTACCACATCCTGGTAAAGCATTATCGGCTCAGGGAATAAACATCTGCTAGCCAACACTTCAGAATACAATTATATTAACCAATGGTTTGAGTGATTGCAAGTACGATTTACAGATTGCTACGTGAGTTTGATAATTAGCATTATTACCATGAAATTATTATTACATCCCAATCTATTCATATAGTAATCAAATGTTGACTTAGAAGCTCACTTTTCAGCTATTTCAAGATGTGTGCTAATATAGACAACTTTAGACATCCTAATACAGCATTATAGGCGTTCATTCACTTGAGGAGCGGTAATCCATGACCAATACCCAGCAACAATCAGAATCTATCGACGATAATCAGGCACAATTAAGCAAGCAGCAAGATGGTGATAATAATAAGAAAGTGCCGCGTGTATTAATGATATTAGATGGGTTTGGGCATCGTGAAGACGATAAAGACAATGCCATTGCTGCCGCTAATATGCCAAATTTAGATAATATTTATGAACAATATCCGCATGGATTGATATCAGCGTCAGGAGAAGATGTTGGTTTGCCAGATGGTCAGTTTGGTAATTCAGAAGTTGGGCATATGAATTTGGGCGCTGGGCGCGTGCTTTATCAAGATTCAACTCGTATCTCAAGTGAAGTTGCCAGTCGTGATTTTTATAAAAATGAAGCCTTGGTCAATGCAGTAAAAGCCGCCAATACATTGGGCGGCAATGTGCATATTATGGGCTTGCTGTCAGATGGTGGCGTCCATTCTCATCAAGACCATATTGAAGCAATGTGTCATTCCGCATTGGTACATGGTGCCAAAAACGTCTTTGTGCATTGCTTTTTAGATGGACGTGACACGCCGCCTAAGTCTGCTGATAAATATATCAATCGTCTTCGTGATCATATCGCAAAGCTGAATGCCCATTATGAGAGTGGTCGTGTACAGATTGCCAGTATTATCGGGCGTTACTATGCGATGGATCGTGACAATCGCTGGGATCGCGTGCAAAAAGCTTATGAGCTGATTACTGAAGGTAAAGCGGATCGTTTAGCAACTCGTGCTGATGGGGCAGTGCAAGCTGCGTACAAAGCACGTGAAACCGACGAATTCATTAATCCAACGGTCGTGATTGGGCGTGACGAAGTGCCTTATACCGTTGATGACAATGATGCCCTTATTTTTATGAATTTCCGTGCTGACCGTGCTCGTGAGCTGGCGCAAGCTTTCGTATTACCGGATCATGAGTTCTCAGGATTTGCCCGCAATAAGCAGCCAAAACTTGCGGCATTTGTGATGTTGACCAAGTATTCTGATGTGTTAGCAGATAATCCTAAAACCAGCATCGCTTATTATCCAACCTCATTGACCAATACACTTGGCGAATATTTGCAAGATAAGGGTAAAACCCAGCTGCGTATTGCTGAAACTGAAAAATACGCTCATGTAACGTTCTTCTTTAGTGGCGGGCGTGAAGATGAATATAAAGGTGAGACACGTATCTTAGTGCCATCGCCGGATGTGGCTACTTATGACTTGCAGCCTGAGATGAGCGCGCCTGAAGTGACTGATAGATTGGTGGAAGCGATAGAATCTGGTAAATATGACGTGCTAGTTGTCAATTATGCCAATGGTGATATGGTCGGTCACACTGGTATCTTTGATGCTGCGGTGCAAGCAGTAGAAGCGTTAGATATCTGCGTTGGGCGCGTGGCAGAAGCAGTACGTGCGGCAGGAGGCGATATGCTGATTACAGCAGATCATGGCAACTGTGAGCAGATGCAAGACTATGAGAGTGGTCAAGTCCATACTCAGCATACTACTGAACACGTGCCACTGATTTATGTCGGTGAGAAAAAAGTACAAGTCCGTAGCGGCGGTAAGCTTAGTGATGTTGCACCTACTATTCTGGCCTTAATGGATATCGAAGCGCCGAAAGAGATGACAGGCGAAAGTCTGTTGGTTGCCGCTCAATAATCCAATTATAGTAAGGCGCTAGAAATTTATACTAGTAGCGTTACATTACTTTCAAAGTAAATTAATATTAAAAGGGAGAGCTATTGATCAGCTCTCCCTTTTTTGTTGCTACATTTTGTCTAACATTTCACCTAAGTTACTTGCAATACTCTCCTATTCTTATAAGGGTGCTTGATGCTATCTTATGGGCTATTATTCAATAATAACCATATAACAATCCTATAATAATGATGGCTTAACTTTGGACAAATTTTCAGGTGATTTTTATGCATTTTAACAATCCTATCAGTCGTACACTTCCATTGACCTCTAAAAGACTCGAGCAGTCAATGAGTACGATATCTAGCTACACTAACGTCTTAAAGCCGACGCTTATCGTGGGTTTTCTGGGCTTAAGTATGATTGCTATACCAGCGCAAGCGGCTGTCAAAGATACTGCTGCAGGGCGCAACGCAAGTCGTACGGCAAGCTTACAACTCATCAGTTTAAATGCTGATAATGTGCCATTAGATAACGGCGCAGATGATTTATCAGATATAGCTGATATGCTTGAATCTGCTGATCAAGCTGACGATTTAATTGATAGTGTGGCGGATGAAACTGTGCTGAACAATGAATCGCCTATTATTAATACCGACATTCCTGCTGAAGTCGCTCAAGTGTCATTAAATGCTATTTCTCCTGAAACGTTGAAGACCTTTGTTGCTTTGATTGATTTGGTGCGTCGTGAATATGTCGATACGGTTAATGATGAAGAGTTGTTTAATAATGCCATGAGCGGTATGTTAACCAAGCTCGATAGTCATGCGGAATTTTTGGACGCTGAAGCCTATGAAAATCTGCGTGCTTTTACGGAAGGTGATGTCGGCGATATTGGTATCAAGGTTGAGTATCAATCAGCCTTGGGCTATTGGGTCATCACTGAGGTACTTGATGATTCACCTGCCGATAAAAAGGGTATCGCAGTTGGCGATTATCTACACCAAGTCGATGAGTTTAAGCTTGGCGAAGATGAAGAAAGTAACGATATCGAGCAGCTTTTAACAGGCATTGCCGGTACGCAAGTAGATGTGGTGACATCCAAGGCAGGACGCCGTAAACATGTCACCACTTTACAACGTAATAATAGCCATCCTCAAATTATTGAAACTCGTTTTGTAGATGGTATGGCCATTGTGAGGTTACCAGCATTTCAAAATAATAGCCGTGAAAAACTGCTACAAAGTTTGATCGATTTAGATAAGCCTGTCACAGGAATACTACTAGATTTACGTGATAATCCAGGTGGCGTATTGGCATCCGCTGTGAGCGTTGCTAGCCTATTTATGACAGATACGGATGTGGTACAGATAAAGAGTCGCCAAGCAGATTCGCGTACATTATCGACTAGAGGTGCAGCATTGCTTGAGGCGTTACCAGTAGTAGTGTTGCAAAATCGCTATTCGGCGTCAGCGGCAGAAGTGTTGACCAGTAGCTTGCAAGCGCAAAAGCGTGGCACTGTCTTAGGTGAGGTCAGTTACGGCAAAGGCTCTGTACAATCGGTGATACCGCTTAACGATGAGCAAGCGGTCAAGCTCACGGTTGCTAACTACATGACTGCTTCAGGTAAAAAGATAGATGGTATTGGGGTAGAGCCTGATATCGCTCTATCGGGCAGTGAAAGCACGTGGGAGCAGCAAGCGCTTGATTTATTACGAAAGAAAGCGCTTACTTCAGGTATTCGATTTGTACGTTCTGAGAAAAAGCCAGATCCTAAAAATAGTATTATTAAAAACAATACAGCTATAAAGAATGTTATTGAAAAACCAACATCTAATGTAAAGCTCTAATCTAGTCACAATTTTAAAGCAAATCGCATTATTCAGCTTGATCTTCTGCAATCTCAAGTTTGGTCATACGATAGCGTAAGGATCGAAAAGTGGTTCCTAATAGTTCAGCGGCTTGGGTTTTATTCCAGCCAGTTTGCTTAAGGGCAGTGATAATAAGTTGTCTTTCTTGCTCTTGGAGATAGTGCTCTAACCCTTGTGCTGGTAGCTGACCACTGACGCTGCTTTTTATCGCGATACTGTTTAATATATCAATATTGCCATCAATACTACTGTCGATATTGGCTACAGAATCGGTCTTATCACTATTTGTATCCTTGTTTACTGATTCAGCGCGCTCCGCCATTGCTGTCACTGATTGCTGCTCTATTCCTATTGGGGAAGACGATGAGTCAGATATCGTACCGGATATCGAAGGTTGCTTCATTGCAGCATAGTGATGAGTCATCGTACGATAAGGATGCAGATTAGCTGTTGCTTGCTGTGTCGAGACACTTTTGATAGATGATGGTTCTCTATAGTCTTTATCTATATTTTCTTCAGATGCGTTATTTTCATTGATTTTTTGAGGCATATGCGCCTGTTGATGGTCGTTTAAGTCAGATAAGCCGAGATGGCTTATATCAATAGTTGAGGTTTCAGCTAGAGTAACGGCACGCTCAAGTACATTACGCAGCTCACGAACGTTACCCGCAAAATTATGCTGCTGTAGACGCAGGCAAGCCTCTGAAGTTAATAAAGGCTTCAACTCCAACTGCCACTCTTCAGCAATCAGCGCTAAAAAATGCGTGGCTAATACCGGTATGTCATCGCGCCGTGCATTCAATGTTGGTAATTTAAGCTCAATTACGTTGATGCGGTAATATAAATCCTGACGGAACAACCCTGTCTGTACCAGTTGGTTTAAATCTTTATGCGTGGCTGACAAGATACGAATATCGACAGGTACTTCTTTGGTATCACCAATCGGGCGTACGGTTTTCTCTTGAATGGCCCGCAGTAACTTCACTTGCATAGCCAAAGGCAGGTCAGCTACCTCATCTAAAAACAAAGTACCGCCATTGGCTTGCTGAAATAGCCCTTGCTTGTCCGCAACGGCACCGGTAAAGCTGCCTTTTTTATGACCAAAAAACTCTGATTCCATCAGCTCTGATGGTATCGCCCCGCAATTGACTGGCACAAAACTGCCGTCACGCCGCGGGCTTAAGTCATGAATGAGCCGCGCAACGACTTCTTTACCTGTACCTGAAGCCCCTGACAAAAATACCGGCGCTTGTGAGCGAGCCAATTTTAAAATCGTGTTTTTTAAAGGATGCATTACCGCCGAATCACCAATCAGGCGCTCATCAAGCATCTGCTGTTCAGGTGAGCGTTGCGGCGTGGACTTGGCAGTCAAATCTTGTTGTATTACCTTTAGCGCGTTTTCAACCAATTGCCGTAAGCGTGGTAGCTCAAGCGGTTTATTGACGAAATCAAAAGCCCCAAGTTTTAGTGCTTCAATCGCTAAATCCATACTACCATGCGCTGTAATCACAGCAATGGGCTTACTGGAGCTGGCACTGATATGTTTGACCAACTCTAATCCCGAACCATCAGGGAGTTTTAAATCGGTTAGACAAAAATCATAGTTATTGTCTTGCCAGTACGATTTCGCTTGCGACAATGTATAGGCAACATCACTTTTGATACCCATTTTGGTCAGGGTGATTTGCATCAAACGGCATAAATCTACTTCGTCATCAACGACTAGCGCGGTGGTTGTCATACATCATCTCATTGTTTTCAAGTGCTACAAAAGTATATAAAATAACGCTCTAAGGGTTTATCAGTCTCAATAACTGCATTGGTTACAGGTATTTTTTAATGAACAATATAAAGCCTTTTGTTTTACATTTTCTTTCAATGTTTTTTGAAAAGCAATTTTTTCTTCTTTAGATAAAAGTTGGACTAACGATGTCATTATGAACAGCAGGAAAAATCAGCCTAAAGCAGGTTTTTTGATGCTCAGGCACATACAGTAAGCGTGCCTGATTGGCTTCACAAAAGGCTTGTGATAAATATAGCCCAAGCCCTGTGCCTGATTGTTCGGTGGTAAAAAACGGATTAAATAAAGAGATTAAATCATCTGCATTAACACCAGTACCGCCATCCAAAACATCGATTATAACATCGTTATCGGCACAATAAATTTCGATTTCCACAAAGGCATGAGGGTGGGCGTAACTACTATAGCGTAAACCATTATTGATTAAATTGATGAGTACCTGCTCTAACTGATGAATATCAAAAGAGATGGTAGGCTGGGTAAGAACATGTAAAAAGACATCATGTCCTTTAAAATAATTGTCTAAAAATACAGGCATCCAATCAGCAAGGATAATGGTTTGTTGATTAGCCGTTTGCTGACGCGACAGTTTTAATACGTCTTCGATAATGCGATTAACGCGTTTTGTTTGCGAAAATATCATTTTGTAAAGCTCATGATTGCCAGTCATGTGGCTATTTATATTATTATTAGCGAAAGGATTTAGGGCATTGTCAGTGTCCATCTCGCTTTCTATAACATCTTCTATTAGCAACTGGCTAGCTTGCGAAATAGCTGCCAAAGGGTTTCTGATTTCATGAGCGATACTGGCGGTCAACTGTCCAAGTGAGGCGAGCTTTAATTGTTGCGCACTGGCTTGTTCACGGCGTAAATCCTCTAATATAACGAGTTTACTGTCGTCTTTTAACGGAATAATATCGACACGTAGCTTGCCAATGATAGAAGAGTTTGCAACAGCAGGCAGCTCATAAATAAAAGTACGCGTTAGTCCTGCGGCTACCGATAAGCAGGCATTAAACAATTGCAGATGTTGTTGACCAAGTTGCTGCTCAAAAGCGGCTACTGGTTTTGACTGATTGTCATGACGGCTTGGGATGCTAAGTAGCTGATAAGCCGCAAGGTTGGCTAAGACCACTTGTTTGTTATCAATGACGATGACACCATTGACCATTTGAGAGATGACTTCTTGATTGATACTATTTAAACGCTCGACTTCTTTGGCATGGCGAACCGCCACTTTTTCAAGCTGTACCAAGCGCTGCGATATCGACCAGCTTAGACCGCCTACTGCCAAAAAGCTGGCTGACATGAGTAGGGCATTGCCTAAATTTGCCAAACTCATACTATTGGCAATGGCATAAAAAAACTGCTGATAAATCACAAAAATAATGGCAAGCAAAGTAATAATTAACGCTTGTGAGCCATGTAATAACATAAAGCTTGCGGCTACCACCACCATATATAGCATGGTCAGCTGCAAATCAGGTGCGCCGGCGGTATATAGCAGTAAGCTTAGGATAATGACATCTAGCGCCAACCCAAAAGCCAGCTGTCGGCGTATATGCTTGCCAACGGTATAAAATAATCCTAGCAAGATTAAACTTAGTAAAACGTAAAAACTGAGCACGGTTTGCTGCAAGAAACTTGGCAATGATGGGTTGCCATCCGTGCGAACCGTAATATATACCATCAGCATAAAAAACAAGCTGACGATAAAGCGATAACTGCTATAAATCATCCCCAGTTTGCGTAACTGCGGCACAGGCAAAATATCATCTTGCTCTAGATAGTCAGTAATAACAGCGATAAGCTTGGAGGCAGATTTGGCAGGATTCATGGATTAATAACTAATGTGTTTAATGAGAGAGAGGAACTTGATAATTAGGGCTGAATAAGACCATGACGAATCGCTAAATGCGTCAATTTCACATCACTATCGACATTTACTTTTTCATAAATGCGATAGCGATAGGTGTTGATGGTCTTCACACTGACAAATAACTGGTCTGCAATTTGTTGAGGGCTTTGACAGTTGACCACCATCATTGCTACTTGCTTCTCACGATCACTGAGCAAATCAAAAGGGGAATTGGCATTATCAGATAAAAGTACGTCAGCTAATTGTTCAGCGACGTCTTGGCTAAAATAGCGTCCACCTTGATAGATTTTTTTGACCGCTCGTATCATCTCATCAAGCGGTGTGCCTTTAGTAATATAGCCATTGACGCCCGCTTTAATCAACATTGAGGGATAAGGTTGAGCTGACATACTACTAACCGCCAAAATTTTGATACCCATATCCAGCTGAATCAAGCGTTTGGTTGCTTCCAGACCGCCGATATTGGGCATATTGACATCCAGTAATATCACATCAGGACGCAGCTGTTTTGCCATCTTTATCGCCATATCACCGCTGTCTGCCTCACCGACGACTTCGATATCTGCACTATCTGCCAGCATACGGCTAATACCCATCCGCACCAAATCATGATCATCTACTACTAATACTCGAATCATTGTTATACTCTTTTCTATCTATCAGAATAAAGGGCGCACTGCTAAATTTAAGTCATCTTAATCAATCTATTTGACCAATAACACTCATTTACGCATAAAAAAGCCAATATTAATTGCTTTATTTGGACAGTAGAGACGCAATAAGGTGTCTACTAGCGTTAATGTAATGCTATATTGCGCTAATGTTAACTAATATTGCTGTAACATCAAGTAAGTGTAGTAAAATTTGAATGTGGCACTGAAATGCCATCTAATTGATTTAGTACATTAAACTTAAATGCAAACCATGATACACTAAAAATACAAAAACTCTATGTGAGTATCTACAAACACACCTATAAACGCTACGTACGTAGTTGGCGTCAGTCAGTATGTTACTGATGACAGCACGTAAGCAGGAGGCAGAATGAAGCACCTACCATTAACCAAACAGCAATTAATCGCTGCTATGATTTCATTGAGTTTGGGCAGTGTCGCACAAGCCGCACTTACAATTAATGGTAGCGCCAGCTCTGAGTCTAGTGCTCGCCTGAGCTGGGGCGGTGCCGATAGCTTGTCTGAAGCGCGCAGTATCATGTCTAGGTCTGGCAGCAGCTCTACGATTAAAAAAATAGATAACGGTTCTGGTACAACCAGTATTACCAATACGACCAGTTTTGGTAGTAATAATAACAACAGTTATAATAATGCCAATAGCTACAACACCACTTATCGCGGTAGTTTTGGCAACAGTAATATGATTCCGATCAGCACCGATTCGCGCAGTGTCGCGGTTATTGATGCAGAAACCGGTGAGTCAATTTATCAAAAAGATGCGGATATCGCGCGTCCAATGGCCAGTATTACCAAGGTAATGACGGCTATCGTGGTACTTGATGCCGGCTTAGATATGCGTGAAGAGCTAACACTTGATCCAGAAGATTTCGTTGGTCCAAAGCGTGCCAGCTCTAACCTAAAGTCAGGCGATCGTCTCAATCGTGCTGAGATGCTATTAATGGCATTAATGAAATCAGAAAATCCTGCAGCAAAAAGTCTTGCCCGTAATTATCCGGGTGGCTATAGCGCCTTTATACGCGCGATGAACCGTAAAGCACAAGAGCTTGGTATGAGTACCGCTTTCTTTGGTGACCCAACTGGTCTGGATAAGCGCAACGTTGCTTCCTCAAATGACTTGGTTAAAATGGTTCGTGCTGCTGGTAACTATGACGTGATTCGTCGTTTCTCAACCACTAAGAGCTATGATTTTTTTGTCTCTAACTTCTCAAGTGGTAACCGCACTTACAAAGCCAATAACACCAGCAGCTTAGTTCGTGATGGTAGCTATCCTATCGGCATCTCAAAGACAGGTTTTATCAATGAAGCAGGGCGTTGTGTTGTCATGGAGACGCGCGTCAATAATCGTCCTGCTATTATCGTAATTTTGGGTGCCAATAGCTCAGCAACGCGCTGGGGTGATGCCAAAAATATCTTAAATAGCTTGGCAACACGCCGCACGGTATAAGATTACAGTGTTAAATGAGTAGTATCAAAAGACATTTATAATAAAAAGGCTGTTATGCGATATAACAGCCTTTTTATTATGTCAAAAACGTGTTGATATTAAGGAGCATTACATGATTCAGGCATCGGTCTCTACGGTTTCTCATACTATACCTAAGCTATATTTGCTGACTAATGATGATGAGTTTAGCCTTTTATATCAAAAGTTAGAAGCCGCCTTAGCAACAGGATTGATTGCTCTTTTACAAATACGTCGTAAGCAGATATTGGCATTGCCTGACGGTGAGTCTGTTCTTTATAAAGAGGCGCTACAAATCGTTAATTTGGCTAAAACCTACAATGTGTCAGTTTTGATAAATGACAATATTGCTTTGGCCGAAAAACTTGGTATCGGCGTGCATTTGGGACAGCAAGATGGTGATCTTAGTGAGGCAACACAATCTTTAGCCCCGAATCAAATCATTGGTCGCACTTGTCATGGCGATGTAACGCTAATCAAAGCTGCGAAAGATGAAGGTGCAAACTATGCCGCCATGGGTGCAATCTTTGCTTCAACGACCAAGCCCAATGCTGCCACTATCTTACGCCAGCAACTGATAGAAGGTTGTCAGCAAGATATAAAAATATGCGTGATAGGCGGTTTAACGGCAGAAAACATCTCTGAGTTGGCAGGGTTACCTATTGCTTATATAGCAATCGTTGGCGATATCATGGATTTACCTGTCCATCAAATCGCAACGCGTTGTCAGCAGTGGCAGCAAGTACTTAATGAGTGGAATGTGCCTGCTGAATGAATACTATTTTAAAATATAAGTACGAATTTATTCAGCGTGCTGCATACATAAAGTTGCATAAGGCAATGCTTGCAAGCGCTGTGCTTCGATAGGCTCAGCGCATACCTCACATTCTCCATAGCTGCCACTTTCGATACGGCTTAAAGCGTGGTCTACAAAACCTAAGCTTTGCTGTGCCTCAACCATTAAGTTCTTGCGCATGTCATTCTGACGATAAGCAATCGCTTGATCTTCCCAATGTTCATTGAGATCATCTTGCGGATTTTGGATATGGTCCTCAATGTCAGCAATCCGAGTTTGGTACTCTTCTTTTAGTTGTAATAGGTTTTGTTTGGCAGCTTCAAAGTCGATACTCATTTATTTCTCCTAATGATTTATTGTTATGGCACAAGTACGCTATTGATCATAGATAGCTAAACGACTCAGTACCACCACAAAATGTTAATGAAAGTGTTATTAGTTTGAGAAGATAAATTTGCTTATCGCTAAATTTATCTTAGGCGACATATAAGTACAGACTATAAAACTGTTAGAATACACCGCCTTCAATACTTGTTAGGACAGTTTTCTAAAACTGCCAGCAATAGGATTTGATGAAATAAATTTGCTAAAGAGTATCCAATAAACCGTTGGCGAACCGTCATACAGATTGATAACAGATGATATATAGGAGCAGGTAATGAATTTTTTGCGTATGAGCGAGCTGAGTTTGACCGATAAAGTAGTGTTGATTCGTGAAGACCTTAATGTCCCTATTAAAGCGGGTAAAGTGGCTAGTGATGCACGCCTGCAAGCAAGTTTGCCGACGATTAAGATGGCGCTAGAAAAGGGTGCAGCAGTGATAGTCTGCTCGCATTTAGGACGCCCGACAGAAGGCAATCCTGAAGCCATTTATTCGTTAGCACCCGTTGCTGACTATTTAAGCGATAAACTATCCGCGCCTGTTACGCTTAATAGTGACTACCTTACTCAAGGCGTCGCTATCGAAGCAGGTGAAGTCGTACTGCTAGAGAACGTACGTTTTAATGAAGGCGAAAAGAAGAATGATGCAGCGCTTGCACAAAAATATGCTGATTTGTGCGATATATTTGTGATGGACGCTTTTGGCACAGCACATCGTGCCCAAGCATCAACAGAAGGCGTGACCCAAGCGATGCATAAAGCTGGTAAGACCGCCTGTGCTGGACCTTTATTGGCAGCAGAGCTTGATGCTTTAAGCCTAGCACTTGAAACGCCAGCACAACCTATGCTCGCTATCGTTGGTGGCTCAAAAGTTTCTACCAAATTAGAGGTTTTGCATAGTTTGGCTGAGCTTTGCTCACAGATTATCGTTGGTGGCGGGATTGCCAATACCTTCTTAGCCGCGCAAGGTCATAGTGTTGGTGCGTCACTTTATGAAGCAGATCTGCTTGATACAGCTCGTGAAATCATGGGTAAAACTGAGATTTTATTACCTGAATATGTCGTCGTTGCTGATAAAAGCGACATTGATTTTGCTGACTTCACTGGCTCATTACAACAAGCCACTGCGACCATCAAATCTGTCGACACGATTGGCGAAAATGACATGATATTGGATATCGCGCCAGATAGTGCTATGAAATTGGCAGAGGCAATTACCAAGGCGAAGACTATCTTATGGAATGGTCCAGTCGGCGTTTTTGAAGTGGATGCGTTTGGTCAGGGTACTCAGATAGTGGCAGAAGCAGTCAGAAATAGCCAAGGTTTCTCGATTGCAGGTGGTGGTGATACACTTGCTGCGATTGATAAATATCAAGTGGCTGATGGCGTCAGCTACATGTCAACGGGTGGCGGTGCGTTCTTAGAGTTTGTAGAAGGTAAAATCTTGCCAGCGGTTGCTGCTTTACAAATTAATGCATAACCTCTTAACGATACTTCAGCAGATGAGTAACATTAGCCGTACAACTTAGCCGCAGTATCTAAGGTACGCTGTACGGATAATATTTTGGCTACTATTCATATCTTATTGTTTTCAAGGCAATAAGTTTGAATTGTCATCGATTATTATTAAGTGGTAATTATTTGTTTCTATACTGAAAATTATTATTGCATGTCTAATTTGCACTCTATAAAATAGCGCAAACCATGTATTTGACATGCTTTATTTATGAGGGATTTGTTATGTTAAAACGTCATTTATTACTTGCTAGTGTTCTTGCTGGTACTTTTGCAATCACTGCATGTAGCCAAGAAACACAAGACAAAACGGAAGCTGCTGCTGAGTCAGCTGGCGAAGATGCTGCTGTTAACACAGAAGAAGCTGCTGCGAATACAGAAGCCGCTGCTGCTGAAGCTGAAGTAGCTGCCCAAGACGCAGGTACTGAAATTGCCGAAGGCGCTGAAACTGCTGGCGCTGCTGCGACTGATGCACTAGCAAATACTGGCGAAGCGGTTGTGG
Organism: Psychrobacter sp. ANT_H56B; assembly: GCF_008369245.1. Classification (NCBI taxonomy): domain Bacteria; kingdom Pseudomonadati; phylum Pseudomonadota; class Gammaproteobacteria; order Moraxellales; family Moraxellaceae; genus Psychrobacter; species Psychrobacter sp. ANT_H56B. Next base: position 16,683 of record NZ_VOBF01000008.1, on the reverse strand, counting down.
TAGGCGCAAATGAAGCCGTGTCCGCTACTGCTGGTGTGGTTGCCGATGGCGCAGCTGCTGTTGAAAATAAAGCTAGTGAAAATGCAGTAGAAGCAGAGCAGCAGTACTAATCAGCAGTTTTAATTTTAAGTATTAGTGATACACATCAGTTGCTTTATAAGTCACTAAAATACAAAAAAGCTTTGGTAATAGCCAAGGCTTTTTTTATGGACAAAAACAATCGATTTCATCTATAAATTTCTTCTATAAGAAGTGATTTATGGCTTGTTATAGATGAAATTGATCATCTAACCCTGCAAACAAGATAGAAAAATCAAGTAGACAAACAAATAATTGGCTAAGCGCTACGAAGCGCTGGTAATTTTTGCTATAATCACGGCGTAATAATGACGAGCAGAAAACAGAGTTTTTTGTTGGCTTATAGTGGAATACCCATTATAAAGCTAGGTCGCAGTGCAAACGTGACAACGTCTTATTGTTAAAAATGATGTTTTAATATCATCTTCAAAATACTATTTTTAGAATATAACCAGAGAGCGTTTTATGGCCTTAATATCGTTACGTCAACTTTTGGATCATGCTGCTGAACACGGCTATGGTGTTCCTGCTTACAATGTTAATAATTTAGAGCAGATGCGTGCCATTATGATGGCGGCTGACGCCTGTGACTCTCCTGTGATTGTACAAGCCAGTGCTGGTGCCCGTAGTTATGCAGGCTCTGCGTTTTTGCGTCATCTGATTATTGCTGCTATCGAAGAGTGGCCACATATTCCAGTCGTTATGCATCAAGATCACGGTATGTCACCTGCTATTTGCCAACGCTCAATTCAGCTTGGCTTCTCATCAGTGATGATGGACGGCTCGCTTGGTACAGACGGTAAAACGCCGATGGATTATGATTACAATGCCAGCGTGACTCGCGAAGTGGTCAAAATGGCTCATGCTTGCGGTGTTTCAGTCGAAGGCGAGATTGGTTGCTTAGGTAGTCTTGAAACTGGCATGGCAGGCGAAGAAGATGGCTCTGGCGCAGAAGGTGTGTTGGATCATGAGCAGCTATTGACCAGTGCTGATGAAGCAGAGCAGTTCGTTAAAGACACCAATGTCGATGCGTTAGCGATTGCTATCGGTACCAGTCATGGTGCGTATAAGTTTACGCGTCCACCGACAGGCGATATCTTATCGATTGAGCGCGTAAAAGAAATTCATGCCCGTATTCCTAACACTCACCTAGTCATGCATGGCTCATCATCAGTGCCACAAGAATGGCTAAAAGTCATCAATGAAAACGGCGGTAATATCGGTGAGACTTATGGTGTACCGGTTGAGCAAATCGTTGAAGCGATTAAGCATGGTGTGCGTAAAGTAAATATCGATACCGATTTACGTTTGGCATCAACAGGCGCTATCCGTAAATTCCTTGCAGAAAACCCTAGCGAATTTGATCCACGTAAGTACTTTAAAGCCTCTATGGTTGCGATGTCAGATATCTGTACCAATCGTTTTGAAGCCTTTGGTTCAGCGGGTCAAGCGCATAAGATTCGTCCAATCAGTCTTGAAGGTATGGTTAATTTTTACTAGTAAGCTGGCATGGTAAAAGAGATTGATTGGTTGATAGTTAGGTGATGGTTTAGCTCATTTTTATAATAGTCTATATAAGAGATCGTGGATTATGATTGGATTGATTAATGGACAGGTGCAATACTTAATGGCACCGACTGCCTGTATCATGACCACCTCTGGTGTTGGCTATGATATTGAGCTACCATTGCCGTCATTTTGCCAATTGCGTCTTAATGAGCAGGCGAGCATTTGGACGCATTTTCATGTGCGTGAAGATGCGCAGCTGCTTTATGGCTTTATCGATCGTAAAGAGCGCGATGTTTTTCGCCAGCTAATTAAAATCAATGGTGTTGGGGCAAAAATGGCATTAGCAATGCTATCTGCAATGTCAGCTGCTGAGCTGAAAATGCATGTCGAGCAAGACTCAGAATCGGCATTGACACGTATCCCAGGTATCGGCAAAAAGACAGCGCAGCGTTTATTAATTGAGCTAAAAGATAAGCTGAAAAATATCGAAGTCGACAGCAGCAATTTAGAATTTGCTATGCAGCCGGTACCAATATCTGCTGAAGGAAGTATCATTGCTGAAGTTGAAGGCGCATTGATTAGCTTGGGCTACAAAGAAAAAGAAGCTCAGCAAGCTATTAAGGCGGCAAAAAGTAATGGCGAGACATTTGCAGATACACAGAGTTTGTTAAAAGCTACCTTGCAGCAATTTCAAAGTTTTAAATAAGAGTATCTTTCAACACAACATTAATTAAAAAAACAGCGATTGAAAATAAGCGACATTAGATGTCGCTTATTTTCGTTTTAACACCTGCTTTATCATGTTTCGCATGACTTATGAGCAGCGTTTGGTTATGCTATTTATTACCTAATCTTATTAAAAATAATGCTTTAAGCATAATGGCAAAAACTATGATGCAAGATCGTTTGATTAATCCGCTAGAAGGGGCGTCAGATGCCCCTGATGCCAATATTCGACCAGCATTATTGGCGGAATATATCGGTCAGCCCGTCGTACGCGAGCAGATGGAAGTCTTTATTCAAGCGGCACGGGCGCGTGATGAAGCGTTGGATCATACACTCATCTTTGGACCACCAGGCTTAGGAAAAACGACCCTTGCCAATATTATTGCTCGCGAGATGGGTGGCAATCTACGTTCTACTTCAGGGCCTGTCCTTGAGCGCGCTGGCGATTTGGCAGCGATGCTGACCAATTTGGAAGCTGGTGATGTCCTATTTATTGATGAGATTCACCGCTTAAGTCCGGTAATTGAAGAAATTCTTTATCCAGCGATGGAGGATTTTCAGCTGGATATCATGATTGGTGAAGGACCAGCAGCACGCTCTATTAAGCTTGATTTGCCGCCATTCACTTTGGTCGCAGCAACCACCCGAGCCGGATTATTAACGTCACCATTGAGAGATCGCTTTGGTATCGTGCAGCGACTAGAGTTTTATAATATTGCTGATTTAACCACCATTGTCAGTCGTGCCGCGCGGTTGATGCGCGTGCCAATGAGTGAGGATGGGGCCGTTGAAATTGCGCGCCGTGCACGTGGTACGCCAAGGATTGCCAACCGTCTATTACGACGTGTACGTGATTATGCTCAGGTCAGAGGCGATGGCAGTATTAATGGCGCAATTGCTGGTAGTGCGCTCGATATGCTCGCAGTCGATAGACGTGGTCTCGATCATTTGGATAGACGTTATATTGAGATATTGCACGAGCGTTTTGACGGTGGACCTGCCGGCGTTGAAGCGGTGGCAGCAGCGATGGCTGAAGACCGCGGTACGTTAGAGGATGTGATTGAGCCATACCTTATCCAACAAGGCTATGTACTTCGGACTGCACGTGGTCGAGTATTAACGCAGATGGCGATTGATCAGATGTTATAAGGTTAGCCTAAAAAAATGTGCCTATATTTAATATTCTAATTAAATGTAGGCACATTTTTTTTGCTTTATTTTTTTATAGTATCTATTAAATAGTGGATGAAGGCTCAAGCCAAACGCTTACGCCTATCTGTTTTTAATAAGTACTTGTTATTGTTAGAAGTCTTTTAGTCAAAGCTATTAACGGTTTAGGCTAGGATACGCCACACGACTGCCAAAATCGCTAAGAGGTAAAAAATAGGTGAGAGCCAACCAATAACTTGTGTTGCAAGGGCTATGAAAATAGTAAAGCCCGCCAGCGCCAACCAATCTCGGCGACGGTCGTTTAGCATATCGGCACGGATCTGTTGAATCTCACGCAGTTGACTGTCTTGACGTGATCCTTGTGAAGCAAGGCTCTGTAAACCTTGATCTAGTAGTCTTGGGATATCAATGGTCGATAATAAAATCTCAGGCAACTGCTGACGCAAGTGTTGTAAATTACGCATCGGATCGAGCTGCTCCTTAATCCAACTGCTTAAGATTGGCTTGGCAAGCGACCAGATATCAAGATTAGGATACAAGTCGCGACCAAGTCCTTCGACATGCACTAAAGTTTTGAGCAGTAGCATCAACTGCGGTGGAATACTCATATGATGGCGGCGGGCGATATCTAATATTTGCATTAATACACCGGCAAAGTCGATATCGTTAATGGATTTTTGTAACATCGGACCGACAGTGCGTTTCATATCACGCATCAATGCATGCTTGTCAGCACTTGGCGGTATCCAGCCAGCTCGACTGACGATATCAACCATCGCTGTAAAGTTGTTATTCATCACGGACAATAACATTCGCGCGACGATAAGCTGATCGTCCTTTGATAAGGTGCCCATGATGGCGCAATCAAGCCCGATATAACGCGGCTCATGTCCTAAGTCCACGGCGGCCATATTTGCAGTCAAGGTATTGACTGGCGGCGTCTCGACAAAAACATTGCCGGGGTGCATATCGGCATGGAAGAAGTTATCACGGAATACTTGGGTAAAAAATATCGTTAAGCCTTTTTCTGCCAGTGCTGCACGGTCATAGCCTAATTGATCAAATACCTCAATTTGCGAGATTGGAACGCCTTGTATACGCTCCATGACCATGACGTTTTTATTGGCATCATAGACTTCTGGCACATACATCAATGCCGAGCCCAAAAAGTTGTTGCGCATCTGTGTTGTATTGTCTGCCTCTAATGTCAAGTCTAACTCGTTGAGCATGACTTGACGGTAGTCTTCAACAATATCGATGATGTGTATGGCACGAGCTGCTTCGATACGCGCCGATGCCCAATTAGCGAGTTCTCGTAGCAATTCAAAATCTGCAATAATGGTCGTGCGAATATCAGGACGAACCACTTTGACTACCACTTCACGCCCATCATGCAGCGCAGCGGTATGTACTTGGGCAATAGAAGCAGCTGCTAGAGGCTTGACGTCAAAACGCGCAAATAAAGAGCCAATAGATTGACCGAGACCGTGTTTAGGGTCTTGGATTTGCGCAATCGCGATATTAGAATCGAAAGATTTGACTTTATCCTGTAATTGGATAAGTTGCGCAATAATCTCAGGTGGCACGAGATCACGGCGGGTCGAGAGTAATTGTCCAAGCTTTAAAAATAGAGTCCCCATATCTTCAAGCGCGTATTTAATCGCATTAGGCTGATGCTTTTTGCCCCACGCGGCTGGATGTATACGGATTAAACGCACCAAAGGCTGTAGTTGCGGCGCCTCTTCGACAGAAAAATGGGTGTCAATACGATAGGTGGCGGCGATACGCCATAGCTCAAGTAAACGGGCGCGATGGGATAATAGCATGTGATATAAGTACTCTAGATAAAGTCAAAAATAAGGTAGGCGTTGTAGAAAAGGCGATTATCTACTATGAGTTAAACGTGCTTGCTCATCTTTGATGGCGGTCAATCTGGCTTCTTCACGCTCGACATCGGCGCGCAGTTGCAGTAATTGTTGCTTAAGCTCATTTACTTCTGCTGCTTCGGTAGGGTCAGAAGCAACATTGCCTGCCACATCATTTGCCCAATCGCTGACATCATTAAAAGCGCGTTTGGCGCTATGACGCCAGCTGCCTTTAAGCTGTGATATTAGTAGATGCAATTGGCTCGCCATCGATTTACCAATAAATGGTTCAAGTTGTCCCGCAACATCAGGATCAAAGCCTGCAACCAATTGATTGAGTTGCATAAGTACTTTGTAATCGCCCTCAATAGGCAAGTTGCCTTCTGTACCGCGCATGAGATTCAGTAGCTGGGCAGGATTATCAACGGTAATAATACAATCTGGGCGGCTATGACCAAGACGCGCACGATCCATACTGGCTTTTTGACGCTCCTTCATAGCGCCACTTTGCTCAAACACACTTTCAGTCGTCACTGGCTCAAAACGCAAGCGCTCTTCAGTGAACAGCACATCTAAATTCACCTCAGGCGTGCCCATGTTGAGACGCAGCACTTTGCCAGCAAGTGGCGCTAAACCCGCTTTGGTAATCTCATCACTGGCAATAGCCATATTAATCAGCTTTTCAGCACCGGCCAAAAGTAGAACAGTCAGCATAAGGCTCTCGCATAGTCAGTTGAGCGCCTTAAAAGAGCGCATTATTTATAAATATAAGCTGCCATCATTTTACATAATGGCATTTTTATCGCTATGTATTGTAATTTAAAACTTAATCTTATGCTTTAAAGCCGCGATGTACCGCGACGATACCAGCTGTCAGATTATGATAATCACAATTTTCAAAGCCTGCTTGCTCCATCATCTGCTTTAGTGTCTGCTGATCAGGATGCATACGAATCGATTCAGCTAAATATTTATAGCTTTCTGAATCGTTAGCAACCAGCTTACCCATCATCGGTAGCGCTGTGAATGAATATAAATCATAGGCTTTTGATAATGGCTCAAAAATAGGTTTTGAGAACTCTAGTATTAATAAGCGACCACCTGGCTTAAGCACGCGGTACATCGATTTTAATGCAGCATCTTTATCTGTAACGTTACGTAGACCAAAGCTGATGGTCAGCAGATCAAAGCTATTATCATCAAATGGCGCTAGGGTTTCAGCGTTCGCCAAAACAAAATCGACATTATTACAGCCAGCATTAATCAAGCGCTCACGACCAACTTCTAGCATTGCCGCATTGATATCAGACAACACGACTTTACCGTTGCGACCGACTTCACGGCTAAAGACTTTGGCTAAATCACCTGTACCGCCAGCGATATCTAATACATGTTGACCGGCACGCACGCCAGATAAGCTGATGGCATAACGCTTCCACAAGCGATGAATACCAAATGACATCAAGTCATTCATGATGTCGTATTTTTTGGCGACAGAGGTAAATACATCAGCCACACGCGCTTGTTTTTCTGCTTTATTAACGGTCTTATAGCCAAAATGGGTTTCTTCATGACCATCAGTATCAGACGTATGTGGATTATTGATATCGTCACGCTGGTTAAAAAGCGTTTGCTTAGGGGCTTGAGTATTTGTCTGTGCAGCGTCATTTACAGTGCTATTTTGGGCGTGGTTTTCAGTATTAGCATTTGGCATAGTGGTTTGTTGCCCTTGTGGCGTTCCTATAGGTAAATCTTCAACATGAGTAAAGTCATTGTTAATAACGTTATTAACACTTGTGGCGGTATTTTGACGTGCTTTTACTTGAGCGGTAATATTTTGGTTATGAGTGATACTGTCTTGAACCAATTTATCTTGTATACGGCCATCAGTAGTCGTTTTATTATTTACATGATCAGTCATCGTGGTGTCCTATGATTTATTTTTATGCTTGTTTTTAGTCAGATAAAATACTAATAGTTGTTGAGACAATAGCGCTTATCATACAGCAAACGCAGCGGGCTTACCGTCATTATCCATGGCATGAACTTCATCAATAACTTCAAGCTCGCGCGCGCAAAACGGTTCAATAAAGCTGCTCACACTTTTTAATGGTTTCATGGCTTTAAAGCCTGAATCGATAAAATCATAAAGCGGCTGAAAGTTATAGCGATACGCGGTGCCTTTAGCCATCGCAAAAGCTTTTTTGAGCATAAATGAATTCAAGTCTTTGTCAGTACGATAGCAAACATCTTTTAAGTTATTAATCTGTACACGGCGCTCATCAGCTTCATCAACCGTACGGTAAGCGAGTAGCATGTTTTCTTCATTGACGGCTAACTCTTGTTCGAGTAACCACTGCGCCAAATGCAAGTCGAGCTCAATCGCCAATATTGACGCTTGAATGCCCATGCTACCAGCTTCTAAAGATGACTCTTTGGCAAGACGCTCAAGTTTCTTGGCTTTAGGGAGGATGCGCCCTAATTGTTCTGCCAGTACTTTAAATTCATCACCACCGTACAGCTGCGTTAAAAAATAATCTGCCATTAGCTGGTTTTTTGGTTGCTCAAACAGCATGCTATGCGTACGCTTGATACGGGCTTGTTGCCATGATTGCACTTCATTAAGTTTCTTATTCAATGCAGCGTCTTCATGATGTGGCAGCGCCCAAAAGCGGTCAAGGTGCTGTTGTAAGTTGGCTAAAGCAGACATGGCAGGTCATCCTATAAAAATAATAATAGTCATCAAGTTGATAATAAAAGCTGGATAATAAGGGGGCTGGTTAGCGCTAAGTTTTCTACTTATAGGCAGCTATTAAACCATGCTCTCAAGATTTTGTTCACCTTAAAAGAAAATAAGACAGAATACAAATGCCAAACTGTTACATATAAAGATTGCACAGCGCTTTCAGGTAGTCAATTTATAAGACTTTATAACACAAATTACATAGCCACGTTATTTACTGAAAGGGCGCAGTGCTATGATAAAACAACTTAGCTATTTTAGACGATTATTTTAAACCAGTTATTTGATAAGACTATAGCGAGCATAAACATGAGCAAAAAAAAGAATAAAACAGATAAGTCAGCTGAAAATGTGAGCGCGCCATTTAACGAGCAAGTCGTCGAGCAGCGTCTTATGCCCAACCCTTTAAGCAAATTTTCAATGGATGAAGATGCGCTGCGATTGGCATTGGTTACAGCCCAGTTCGCTCTGCGTGCGACGCGCCAGCCAGAATCACCGAGTACTGATAAAGCCATTGGGCTATTAGTATTAGTCAATGGTATGGAGCAGGCAGGTAAGGGGACGGCGGTAACGCAATTGCGCCAGTGGGTCGATCCGCGCCTGCTTAAGGTAGAAGCGACCATTGGTTATTGTCCTTTAGCACACCAACCGATTTGGCAGACGCATACCAAAGCCATGCCGCGCCACGGTGATGTGATGGTATATTTTGGCAACTGGTATGCAGATTTATTGTATAACGTGATGCGCATGGCAAGTGCAGAGAGCGAAAAGTCAGAAAAAAATAAGAAGAATAGGGATATTGAAGCGTTACCAATTGGTCAATGGCAAGACTATTTACGCCAGCAGCTAACGGAATTGCAAGCTTTTGAGCAAGACCTTGTGGCAAATCAAACGCAGCTACTAAAGTGCTGGTTTCATGTCGATATCGAGACTTTGCAGGCGAGGCTTAATGATGACGAGCCAGATCCAAAATTTCTGTACCAAATTGATTGGCATGATATGACGATAGTGGCTAAGTTCAATGAAGTTGCTGCCGAATTATTACGCCAGCAAGGCGATTGGATTATCATCGATGGCGCAGATAAATCGCAAGCAGCCATACATTTTTGTCATGAAGTCTTACATGCGATGCAAAAAGCCTTAGTTAGCAGCCGAGTAGAAAACAGTGCAGAATCAGATCAAGCACAAGATTCAAAGGATACTCATAATAATCAAATAGAGTATCAGTCAATAAAGTTTGAGCGAGTAAAAATACCTAAGGTACTTACTGATATCGAAGATTCAGATATTGATAAATCTGACTACAATGATGCATTGGCTAAGAAGCAGGTACGCTTGGCAGAACTGTTACGTGCGCGTCAAGGTCAGCATGTGGTGTTTGCCTTTGAAGGTATGGATGCAGCAGGAAAGGGCGGCGCTATTAAAAGACTGGTGGCGCCACTAGATCCACGCGAATATCAAATTTATAATATTGGCGCGCCCATGTTATATGAGCTACAGCATCCTTATTTGTGGCGTTTTTGGCAAAAGCTTCCGAACGAGCAGACAGACCGCATCAGCCGTGTTGGTATTTTTGATCGTACTTGGTATGGGCGTGTCTTGGTAGAGCGTATCGAAGGCTTTGCGACGGATGATGAATGGCAGCGCGCTTATGATGAAATCAATCGCTTTGAAGCTGCCTTGGCAGCGTCAGGTACTTTGGTCATCAAGTACTGGCTGGCAATAGATAAAAAAGAGCAGCTTAAGCGTTTTGAGGAACGTGAAGAAACTGCATACAAACAATTTAAATTGACCGACGACGATTGGCGTAACCGTGATAAATGGTCAGATTATGTACAATCGGCGGCTGATATGCTGGCACGTACGGATACTAAGAACGCCCCTTGGTGTGTGATTGCTAATAATGACAAGCGCCAAGCACGTTTAGAGGTGTTAGACCACGCTATCGAGCAGCTATCCGCGTTGCTTGCTGCCAGCTAAGTCATAAAGTGCTACATAGATAAGTTTTCTTAAAGCCTTGGAACGAGTAGCAAATGCTAAGCGGAAATTATTTATCTTATAGAAGCACTTTTAATCCTATTCTTAAGCAGCTACCTATTCATTTATAGCTATTAATTTCCGCTGTTATCACTTGAATTGACTATGGCAATTCAAGTGTATGTTGGCTAAAAATAACCCTATAACGTCTGATCTAAAGTATATATTTCTTAAATCTTATATTCACAGTTACAAATCTTGTAATATCATCATGCATTATGCGTCTATATTTAATATAATAGGCGCGTAATGAGCGTTGCTATCTATTAAAATAGCTTGGTCTTCTGTTTATTTGTCTTTAATATCAATGTATTATTCACGATAAATAGCTTGTATAGAAGAACGCTATTATCATAAAAACGTAAGCCGCAAGATGCTTTAATCAGACGATTTGGCAATACCACTTGCGGCTTTATGACATTTTACTTAGGCGTTTTATCTTAGTTTCTGATTGTCGTTAAGCTCAATTGCTTATTTGCAAATGGCTATAACCGCTAAGATAAGATAATAAGGAAGGTGTCAAAGCATTGAGGCAGCTGTCTCAACAAAGTATTCTAAAATTGTATTTCAAATAACCACGTTGCGCGCATGTTATTGTATTTTTGGGTGATAATAATCACATCATTAATAGCTGCGTAATGTCATCATTTGTCAATAATTTCAATCAGCTTACGCAGGACGTATCAACGTATGGGTATTAGCAGCAGCTCTACAGAACCAACAAAATCAGTCGGCTCTATGAGAATCAATCTATTTTTTGCCATTTTAATGATTGGAATGACCGCCTACTTTTTGTGGTGGGGTCTAGATTACACCATGCACCAGCAGACGACGCTATTTATTGTCGCCACTGCTTTTGGTGTTTTTATGGCATTCAATATCGGCGGTAATGATGTCGCCAACTCTTTTGGTACCTCAGTCGGTGCAGGGACCTTAACCATCCCACAAGCGCTAGGTATCGCGGCGATATTTGAAGTATCAGGCGCCGTGCTGGCAGGCGGTGAAGTAACCGATACGATTCGAAGCGGCATTGTCGATTTAGATGGTCTTTCAGTAACGCCCAACCAGTTCATTTATGTCATGCTTTCAGCGCTCATCGCTGCTGCATTTTGGCTGTTGTTTGCCACCAAAAAAGGTCTGCCGGTTTCCACCACACACGCGATTATTGGCGGCGTAGTTGGTAGCTCAATTGTATTGGGTATCACCTTAGGTGGTACTGAAATGGCATTGTCGACAGTGAATTGGGGCAAGATTGGCACGATCGCCATCTCTTGGGTTTTGTCACCGCTACTAGGCGGCGTTTTGTCTTATCTGTTATATGGACAGATTAAGAAAAACATCATTGAGTATAATGATAAAACAGAGGCGCATATTGCTACTCTGAAAGACAGTAAAAAGACGTTAAAGCTGACGCACAAAGAGTACTTGGATGGTTTAACCGAGTCTGAGCAGTTGTCTTATACGTCAGCGATGTTGCGTGACCAAGAAATCTATAAAGATGATGATTGCGTCGTTGAAGATTTAGAGACGAATTATTACAAAGAACTTTATGAGATTGAAAACGAGCGCAGCAACCTTGATACCTTAAAAGCACTCAAGCAATGGGTGCCTATTATTGCGGCTGCAGGCGGCGCAGTCATGGCCTCTTTGGTCATCTTCAAAGGTCTAAAAAACGTCAATAATGGTATGACGACGTTGCAAGGCTTTTTAATTATGGGGATGATCGCAGCATTAGTATGGCTTGCGACTTATATTTATACTAAGAGTATCCGCGGTAAGCACAAAGAAGATTTGACCAAAGCCACGTTTATTATGTTTAGCTGGATGCAAGTCTTTACTGCATCAGCGTTTGCCTTTAGTCATGGTTCTAACGATATTGCCAACGCTGTTGGTCCATTTGCAGCGATTATGGATGTTATCCGTACCAATAGTATTTCAACAGAAGCAGCAGTACCACCTGCTGTGATGTTAACCTTTGGTGTGGCATTGATTGTCGGTCTTTGGTTCATCGGTAAAGAAGTGATTCAGACTGTCGGTACCAATTTGGCAAAAATGCATCCTGCTTCTGGTTTCTCAGCTGAGTTGGCTGCAGCTGCGGTTGTGATGGGTGCGTCGACGATGGGCCTACCAGTATCGAGCACGCATACCTTGGTCGGTGCTGTACTTGGCATTGGTATCGTCAATAGAGATACCAACTGGGCGCTGATGAAGCCAATTGGTTTGGCATGGATTATTACCCTTCCTGCAGCAGCAAGTATGTCTGCAATCAGTTATATAGTGCTGATAAATATCTTTTAAAAGTTGAAATCAAAGTCATTTAATTTTTTATTAATACAAATAAAAAACGCTTATCGATATCATATCGGTAAGCGTTTTTTTATAGAAAAATATAGGTGTCATCTATATATTAGTCAGTACCAAACTGCTTACGCTTCTTAGCAAAGAAGCGGTCTAAGCGATCCATAGCATCTTCTAAGTCGTGTAAGTTAGGTAAAAACACCAAGCGGAAATGGTCGTTTTTATCCCAGTTAAACCCTGTGCCTTGTACCATTAATACGTTTTCTTCTAACAATAAATCCATCATAAACTGCATGTCATCTTTGATAGGGTAAATCTCAGGATCCATCTTTGGAAAGCAGTAAAACGCACCTTGTGGCATGGTACAAGAGATACCTTTTATCGCATTAAGACGTGTCACTGCCAACTCGCGCTGCTTATATAAGCGCCCTTTTTTAGACGTTAGGTCCTTCATGCTTTGATAGCCACCCATCGCTGTCTGAATCGCATATTGTCCTTGAACGTTAGAACACAGACGCATAGATGCAAGCATATCTAAACCTTCGATAAAGTCAGCCGCATGTTCTTTACGACCTGAAACCATCATCCAACCAGCACGAAAGCCTGCGATACGATGTGATTTTGATAAACCATTATAGGACAACACCAGTACTTCATCGGTCAAAGTGCTCATCGGCGTATGTTCCATATCATCATAGAGAATACGGTCATAAATCTCATCCGCCATGATGATTAAGTCATGCTCTTTTGCGACCTCGACGATTTGCAGTAGTACTTCATCACTGTACAGCGCGCCTGTCGGATTATTGGGATTAATAACTACGATGCCTTTGGTTTTGCTGGTGATTTTAGATTTGATGTCTTCAATATCAGGATGCCAGTTATCTTCTTCATTACAGCGATAATGTACCGCTGTACCGCCTGCGAGATTGGCAGCTGCCGTCCACAATGGGTAGTCTGGCATCGGAACCAGCACTTCATCGCCATCATTCATCAGCGCTTGCATGGTCATGACAATCAGCTCAGAGACGCCATTACCTAGATAGACATCACGAACATCAACTGCCGATAGCAGTCCCTTTGATTGGTAATATTGCAATACCGCTTTACGCGCTGAAAAAATCCCTTGCGAGTCTGAGTAGCCCGTCGCTTCCGGCAGATTCATCGCCACATCACGCAAAATCTCATGCGGTGCTTCTAAACCAAAAGGAGCAGGGTTGCCGATATTTAGCTTTAAGATACGCTTGCCTTCGGCTTCCATTTTATTGGCAGTTTGCAGCAGAGGACCGCGAATGTCGTAACAGACGTTTTGTAATTTATCGGATTTTTTTATTGAGTTCATAGAGTGACCACTCATCAGGTTATTTGGTGAATTTTTGCGGGGAGTAGAAGAGGTAGTTGTTGTTGGTGTATTCTGACTAGTGCTATGAGCTTGCTCACCTGTATCGACAGCTTTATCGTTATCAGACGATATACTGTCAGAATCGTCATCTGATTTGCTGTCACTTTCAAGCTCACCGCGCAATAAATACCCTTCGCTACAACCTAAGAGTCGCGCAAGGGTAGGTAGCTTAGATGAGACAATCCCATTGGTCCCACGCTCCCAATTAGAGATAGCACCGCGGCTGACTTTAGCGCCAGCAGCAGTCATCGCTTGTGCCAGCTGCTCTGCCGTCATTCCTTTGTCACGGCGCAGCTGTACCAGTCGTTCAGCCTGTGTGCTTTTAGTCTTGTCATCAGCCGTCATTATGTAAGCCTTTTTTGTTTTATGAATCTTTCATTAATCAGATAACGAAATCAACTCTCTTGGATAAGTATTAAGCTAATGCTTTAAAAAAAATACTTTCAATTAACTGTTAATGCAAGATATTATTGCATATAGAAATTAAATGCAAGTTCTTTGTATATTATAGATTTTCACGATGTAAGAAAATCTTGCATTGCAGAGATTTATAATCCATTAAGAGACTTCAGCTCAATAAGAAACGATCTAACTTGTGATTTTTCGATATCAAATTGCCTACAGTATCTGGCACTGCCATTCAATGCAGTAAGTATTCTTGTTATAAACATCTTGAATAATAAGACGCTCGCCAACAGATAAAGCCTATCGTTTTTATAAAAAATAGCGATAAAGCCTCGATAAACCATTACTCACGATAGAGTAGACAATCAGTCATTCCATAAGGATACGTTATGCAAGACAATCAACTGAGCAAAGAAGAAATCAGCCAATTGACCGAGGCTGACTGGAAAGAGCGTTTAAGTGCTGAGGAGTATCATGTGCTGCGCGAGAAGGGCACAGAGCGACCATTTACGGGCGTTTACAATGATATCAATGATAAGGGCATTTATCGCTGTAAAGGCTGCGGTGCTAACTTGTTTGAATCAGACAATAAGTTTGATGCAGGGTGCGGTTGGCCAAGCTTTGATCAAGGTATCGATAATAGCGCCATCGATGAGCACGTCGATGATTCGCTAGGCATGCGCCGTACTGAAGTGACTTGCAGCAATTGCGGCGCGCATTTGGGCCATGTATTCCCTGACGGTCCAAGTGAGACCACTGGCATGCGCTATTGCATCAACTCGTTGTCTATCGATTTAGATAAGTCTGAAGAATAGTGACAGCGGCGTGTAAGCTAACGAAGTAGTAGTAAAGAGAGTAGGGAGTAGTGATATCTCCCTACTTATTATTAATATCACTAAGCTTATTAACCACAGTGTCTAACCTTTGATAGCAAACAAATAACTCATTTAAGGATGAATAATGACTACTATTTATGACTTTAGTGCTGAGCGTATCGACGGAACGACGCAAAATTTCTCTAACTATAAAGATCAAGTGTTGCTAATTGTTAATACCGCAAGCAAGTGTGGCTTTACGCCGCAGTTTGAGGGCTTAGAAGCACTGTATCAGCAATATAAAGATCAAGGTTTGGTAATTATCGGTTTTCCCTGTAATCAATTCGGCAATCAAGATCCTGCTAATAATGATGAAATTGGCGCATTTTGCCAAAAGAATTATGGTGTCAGCTTTCCAATGATGGCAAAAGTCGACGTCAATGGTGGTGATGCTCATCCTGTGTTTGAATGGCTAAAAAATCAAAAAGGCGGGCTTCTCACAGACGGTATCAAATGGAATTTCACCAAGTTTTTAATTGATAGTAAAGGGCAGGTAATTGCTCGTTATGCACCAACGACCAAACCTGAAGCGCTCAAGGCTGATATAGAACAAGCGCTAGCTGCAAAGTAAGTAGTAAAGTGAAAAAGATTAGCTATTCTGCGAAATTATAAAATCAATTAAAACAGATGCTTATAAATTTAATCAAGAAAATAAGCAAAAATCTGTGATAAATATCAAAATAGTGTTTGACAGCCATGTGTAAATCTATATAATACACACCCACAGCAGCAGAGCTTAGTGACAAACTTAGAGCTCAGTTGATGTTGAATAAATTGCTTAGCAATTGTTCGAAGGGTGATTAGCTCAGTTGGTAGAGCGTCTGCCTTACACGCAGAATGTCGGCGGTTCGAATCCGTCATCACCCACCACTATTTAGTATAGCGTTACTCTAAAGTAGTAGGCTAAGTGGTTAAATAAACTAAGTACGACCTAAGCAGCGGTAGTTCAGTTGGTTAGAATACCGGCCTGTCACGCCGGGGGTCGCGGGTTCGAGTCCCGTCCGCTGCGCCATATTTAAAACGAATTTAAACTGTTAAGTTTAAGCAAGTTTCGCCTCAAACATTAGATTGTTTGAGGTTTTTTTGTGTTTGGATTTCATCGCGAAGCCATTATTTATATAGGCTGTATGCTTTTCTTCTGTGATTAGAGCTATATATTACTAGAGCCTTAACATTGTTAGTTAGTGTTGAGTTTTAAGACTTGTTTGGCTATATTTCAAGGTAGATTGACTATTAATCACGAATGGTGTTTACCGATGGTTCAAACATACTGATATTATCTACATCCAGCTTGAACGCGTGTGTAGCAAAACGAGACGTTACTTGAGACTTTCAAAGTCTGACATTAAGCTATGGATGTCTAGCAAATATAAATCAAATCAAAAGTCTAGTTCATATCAATTGATATCTAAACTGCTTAGTTTAAATACTTATCCGCGGCATAAATCTTGGGGCTGTAGTAGATAAGCACTATGCTAGACTGCTTTTATGAAGATAACCCGTTGTAAACTAAGTAAAAAAGTACAGCGACGACTGTTAGAGTTTTTCACGGCTGAAGTAACCGCTAGAACAGCC
>NZ_VOBF01000007.1:0-170534 GCF_008369245.1 Psychrobacter sp. ANT_H56B | reverse complement strand
CTCTAACTGTCGTCCAGTTAAAGTATTCTAACTAAATATGCTAAACCAATCTGGCTTATCCTATTTAGCGAGCTGACCATCATATCATGTTTTAATAGTCTGTCAACTTCTTTTCTTAATTTGTTTCTTTAAGTTAACTGGTTAGTTATTGTGTAATCACACAGTAGCTGATTCCGGTTCGTCTTAATGAGGTGCGTATTATAGACGCTTTAATTAGTAAGTCAAGAAGTAAATTATTTTAATTTGAGTTAACTTAAAAGTAATTTTTTCGGTTGGCTAAATTGTCTAAGCGGTAAATCACTTCAACCCGCCTTCCTCTCCGACTGGGTGGCAGTATACGCTGTTTTAGTAGAGGGTCAAGGGGATCTCAAGGTTTATTTTTATTTGGTTGAAAACACTAGGCTTGGCATTCAATGCAAGATTCCATTAAGGACAAAGACTTTTCGTCCATTTCCCTACTTTATTACCGCGAACACATTGATATTGCACCCCATACTGTACCCATTGCCAATTTAAATCAGACGGCTTGCCTTTTAAGGTAAAACTAATACGGTAACGTTCTGCACTCACACTATCATCCATGAGGCCAGAACGGGTAATGACAACAACCGCTGTCTTAGGCTGCGATTTTGATGGATAGTAAAAAGCTTGTGCCAAATCATAATCCGCATCTACTTCGTTAATACTACTATTGATTAGCTTAAGCTTTTCAAGACCACAAGCAATCAGCCCTTTTTCAATAGAGCATGGTGCTGATGCGGAAGTTACTGCACTACCATTGATATTTAGATGCTTAAAATTAGCTGGATTGGCAGCTTCAGCACGAGATATTGTACTTACTGAGTTACTAGTAGTGGCATATGTAGAAACTGAAACAAATGACAATGAAAATAAAGCGCTTGCCATCAAACCTCTTAACAAATTGTTTAAGGTCCTTGAAACAGGTAATAGGCGATTAAAAATAGGTAAGTTCAGCATAATAACCTCGGCTTAATTATCAAATGGCGTTATAGGAAGGCTCATCGTATAAACTTTATATAGATTGCATAAGGCTTTAATATTGAACCCAATCAATAGCTATTTGTGTTGTTTTATTTTAACTTTTCACTTGTTGTGGTTATCTCTATCAGAGCTATATTTCAGTGCCCAATAGAATCAAAAACTAGCACGCAAATAAAAACCGCCTATTAAAAAATAAGCGGTTTTTTTGCGTTTCTTAAGTTAATACTATAAAAAGCTATAGTATTAACTGGTCGCTTTGGCTTGTAAGGTGCTAAAAATACCTGACAAGGCATAAATAACACCAATCGCTAAAATGCCGACTGGAATATCATATAACACGATACTCATGACCAATACACCAACGATAAGCACCACGAAAGGGACTTTCTTCTTATCAAACTCTTTAAAACTATAGTATTTGACATTGCTAACCATCAGTAAACCGCAAATAACGACCCAAGCAGCAAATAAAAACATTACAAGCGTATCGTATTGTCCGATCCATTGATTGTGATCAACGGCAACCATAACAGCTGCTGTGACCAAAATAGCGGCAAGCGGACTGGCCAAACCAACAAAGTATTTTTTATCGACCTCACCAATCTGAACGTTAAAACGCGCTAGACGGAAGGCGGCACAGGCAGTAAAGACAAACGCACAGCCAAGCCCAATACGACCTAATGGCTGCAAAGCAAAGCTATAAATTAAGATTGCCGGTGCAACACCAAAAGCTAACATATCGGCAAGCGAATCATACTGCTCACCAAAGGGGCTTTGCGCATTTAACATACGCGCTACCCGACCATCTGCACCATCCAAAATAGCCGATAAGAAAATCGCTAAAGAGGCTTTATAGAACTCACCTTGGGTACTGGCTAAAATAGAATAAAAGCCTGACAGCAGCGATAAAGTGGTGATCAAGTTGGGCGCTAAATAAACACCGCGACTGACCACCCGCTTACCTTCAGCGACTTCTGCTTCAATCACCTCAAACGTCAGCCCATCATAGTTCTCATTATCCGCCAAGCGAATATCGAAATCATGCTCATCCACAAAAGGCGGTTGAGTGGCAGCGCTATCTTGTAATAAGGGCTCTTTGATCAAACCGTCATTCATCACTTTATCAGTGACCAGACTACCCTTTGCAAGACTATTTTTTTCAAGGCTACGTGATGATTGATCAGTCGTCATAACAATATCCTTATTCGCCAACCAACCAGCGGACGGTGGTTGCACTATCAGGTGTTAAATCTGGTGCATCAGCAACTTTTAATACAGGCTGTAAGAAACGTAGTATCTCACGCGCTTGGTTATCAAACTGCCATGGCGGATTGATCACGAGTAGCCCTGTACCGTTCAGACCGACAGCGATATCTTTAGGATAAATATTTAGCTCACAAACCAGCTGACGTCTCATCTCAGTGCGCTTGAGCTTTTTATAGAACAGCTCAACCGCGTCGATGTTCTTAATTGGGAACCATAACGCATAAGTGCCTTGTGGCCACTTGTTATAAGAATGCACCAACAAATCAATCAGACGCGTGAAGTCTTTATGCTCCTGCTCATAAGGAGGATCTAAAAATATCAAGCCACGCTTTTCTTTTGGCGGAATCACGGCAGCGATACCTTCAAAAGCATTGCGATGATGAATACCAATTGGCAACTTATGCAGCTGATAATTTAGTGCATCATATTCACTGGCTTTGGCTTCAAACGCTTCACCGCGCACGCCAGCATCTGGATTTTTTTCAACATGATGAGCAATCCACCACGGCGAACCCGGATAGACTTTTTTATCATAGGTAAAACGGGCTTGGTTAATACCTTCCATATAGTCTTTGATGGCAGCTGGTGCTTTTTCGACATCGGCTTTTACCAAGGCTTGGATACCACCTTTGGCTTCACCAGTCTTGCGCGCCTCTTCACTGCCGAGCGAATATAGTCCACGACCGCCATAAGCATCAAGCACATAAAAAGGTTTGTTTTTTTGCCCCATTTGATTCAGTAGTTGTACCAATAGAATGTGTTTAACAACATCGGCAAAGTTACCAGCATGATAGGCGTGTTTATAATTCATAAGTTCAAAAGTTTAAATAAGAAAAATTGCATCTATGGTAGCATAGGATGGCTAAAAGATAACGATGGTTTTGGTAAAAAGGCATAGATTGGTCGGGTAAAGGTATAGATTGACGGTGTAATGACAGATAATGGACGATAGCGAGACAAAATGACGAAGATTATTAGCAATCTTGATGTAACGACGTTGGTGGTTGATAATCCAATAGGTAAGGAGAATCCGCCACTGTTATCTTTACATTCTACTAACTATAATAATCAGGCGCTGCCGACCCAGCATTTATTACAATCCTCTGATTTTGAGGTTAACTGGGAACACAAGCTGACAGATAAACAGTTGGATACGTTTGTTGATGATGGTTGGCTGATTATTGATGATGTCTTTGAACGAAAAGCCTTATTAGCACTGCAAGCGGAAAGTGGCTTTATTGACTATCGTGATGCTCAGCTAACGGCGGGTATTCGTATCAGTGATATTCGCGGTGATAAAATACGCTGGATTACCAAAGACTTTTTTGCAGGATTTTATTATCTACACAGTATCAATGCGCTTGCCAACTTATTCAATCAAAGCTTGTACGCTGGTATTCGCCATAGCGAGGCGCATTATGCTTGTTATCCAGTAGGTTTTGGCTATCTATGGCATAGTGATAATCCGGCTGGACGTAATGAACGCGTTATCTCGGCAGTGTTTTATCTTAATGATGATTGGACAGCGAATGACGGCGGCGCGCTAGAAATCGTTGATAAACATGGTGTCCATCATAATGTAATGCCTGTCGCTAATAGGCTTGTACTATTCGATAGTGACTTACGGCATCAAGTGCAAATCGCCCATCGTCAGCGTTATTCTATCGCGACTTGGATGCGCCGTGATGGCTTAGTACCTTTTATTGAAGACGTTATTTAAGTACTGTAATGTTCATAAAGACTCTCTTACCAGCTACATCTAACCATCCTATCTATCCCTCTATAATAAAAAAGGCTTCCCATGTCAGATTCTGATAAAAACTTAACTTCTCAATCTCATCAGCAAGCAACTCATCAACAAGCAACATTGGACTTAAGTATCGCCTTACTTGAACGTCCTTCTGTCACCCCAGATGATGATGGCTGCCAAGACATATTGTCTGAACGGCTGACACAAGCAGGCTTTGAATGTGAATTTATGTATTACGGTGATAGACAGGCAAAAGGCGAACACGCTGAGGTTAAAAATTTATGGGCGCGCCGTGGTACTACCAATCCGGTGATTTGCTTTGCCGGTCATACTGACGTCGTCCCAACAGGCGATGAAAAAAACTGGACTTATCCGCCATTTACCCCAACTATTGCAGATGGCTATTTATGGGCACGTGGTGCTGCGGATATGAAAACTGGCATTGCCGCTTTTACCGTCGCCGCTGAGCGTTTCGTTGCCAATCATCCTGAGCACAATGGCTCTATTGCTTTTTTAATCACCTCAGATGAAGAAGGCCCTTCTATTAACGGCACAGTCAAGGTAGTAGAAACGCTAGAAGCGCGCAATGAGAAAATTACGTACTGCTTGGTTGGTGAACCATCCAGTACCGATACCTTAGGCGATATCATCAAGAATGGTCGTCGTGGCTCACTCGGCGCAGTACTTACCGTCACTGGTAAACAAGGTCATGTTGCCTACCCGCACCTTGCTTCAAATCCCATTCATGCGGCTATGTCGGCACTCGCAGAACTGACCAATGCTACTTGGGATAATGGCAATGATTACTTCCCTGCGACTTCACTACAAATATCTAATATCAATAGTGGAACGGGCGCGACCAACGTCATTCCTGAAACCTTAGAGGCTGTATTTAACTTCCGCTTTTCGACAGAAACGACTGAAGATGAACTAAAAGCGAAAACACATGCTATCTTTGATAGATATTTCGCTGATAGCAAAGCAGCTTATGATATTCATTGGAAATTATCTGGTCAGCCTTTTTTGACGCCTGAAGGTAAATTGGTCTCAGCATGCCAGCAAGCGATTAAATCTGTGACTGGAACCGATACGACATTATCAACTTCTGGCGGCACATCAGATGGACGCTTTATTGCACCAACCGGTGCGCAAGTGGTCGAACTTGGTGTGCGTAATGCCACTATTCATCAAGTTGATGAAAAAGTTGAAGTAGATGACTTAGGAAAATTGGCGCAGATTTATGAAGGGATCTTGGAAAATTTACTACTTAATTAATCATAAATAGCAGAAGTAAAAAAGCGCCATCTCATACAGATGGCGCTTTTTCATTATAGATATTAATTACTTTACTCAATACCAATATACAGCTCGACTTGACCATATTCTAACTTACCCTCAACGTAACGCTCAAAGTCGACGTTATAAGTTCGAGTATGCTCACAGCTTGGATCATTGAAATACGTCCAGGCTTTTTCCCATGCATTCATCACGGTGTTAGGCATGTTACCGTATTCAGAAAACACCATGTATTTTCCTGCAGGAATAGTGACCGTTGTTAAGTTGCTTGCATTTTTATTCTTAGTAGCTTTGACAGTATTAGCAATGTCGTCATTGTCTGAATTTTCTTGCCCATCTTGCTGACTGCTCACTTTCCAACTCGCGACCACATCAAAGGCGCCTACATCATCACTCTCATAGTTATGATAAATACCATAGATATCCTGACCCTTTTCAAGTTGGCTCACGTGATTTTTGTAAAAACTTTGCCATAGCTTGCCTAACTTTGCCGTTTCATGGCTGATTTCATCGGTGTTGGTGGTGCGTACGCTGATGCCTGTGCAAGTTTGTACGTCGGTTAGCTCTTGGATTGGTGCAGTCATGAGACAATATGTCCTGTTTTCATTTGAGATTATGTTTATTAAAGCTATGTTTGTTATTAAAAAATAGTAAAAAGGTCAATCTAGTCAGCTTCGTCGATCCAATTCATCTGAATCGCTTCTAAGATACCTTCATTGGAGCGTTGCGGATCATCATCAAAGCCTTCAAGCTCCGTCACCCAGCGATGCAAATCCGTAAAGCGAATATACTGCGGATCGGTTTCTGGGAATTTTTCATAAAGCTCAATAGCGATATCTAAGCTGTCTGTCCATTTTAACTTCTGCGGGGTCATAGTAGCTCCTTATGTTTTCAATTATTTTTATAAAATAGCATTATAAAATATATATGCGCTATCCTACCAAAATTCATCATAGGATTATAGGCAAGTTGGTTACGCAGCCTTTGTTGATTTAGTTAACTCAGTAGATTTGGCAGCTTTAATCGCCACTTGATGCTGATTCCATGACTCAATAACTTCTGTAAGATGCTCACCCGTCATATCTAGCACCTCAGTTGCGCACTTACCTTGCTTATTGGTTAAAACAAACTTGGTCATACCCACTGCCATCAGCTGGCTTTTAACAAAAAATCGATGCTCAAAATAGACATATTTTTTATCCCAACCGACAAGCATACTATTGACTGTTATCTTATCTAGAAACTTAATTTGTTTAAGATAGACCATCTCCTGCATAGCGATAATCCAGCCGAGATTTTTAATGCCTTTTTGATGACAGCAGTTCATCAGCCATTTGGTGATATTTAGCTCAATAAAAGATAAATAGCGATAATTAGGCAAATGATCGCGAAAACCCATGTCATGTGGTAATACCCGATACTGACGCACAGTTGGTGCTGTCAATGTCTCAATACTCAGGTAATTGCTTGTCGATTGCTGTTTAAGTTGTTGTTTGAGTAGGCTTACCATAATAAAGAAACGCAGCAGCATATTCATAAGAAACCTTCTTATTTTATAATATTGATAATGAGAAAATACATTGTAGATAGCTTTAGATGGGCAATACTCTAACGCAAAAAAAGCCACCTCAGTGACTTTTTTATGTGAAAGCTTCTGTTTAAAAAATGATGTGTAAAACCTATCTTAAAGATTAATGACCAGCGCCGTTGATACTACGTACCATCTCTTCAACCATTTTCTTGGCATCGCCAAAGATCATCATGGTTTTGTCCATATAGAACAAGCTGTTATCTAGACCGGCATAACCTGTACTCATCGAACGCTTAATGACCATCACTGTTTGGGCTTTGGTCACTTCTAGAATTGGCATACCAAAGATTGGTGATGTCGGATCATCTTTCGCAGATGGGTTTACCACGTCATTGGCACCGATAACTAATACCACATCCGTACTGGCGAAGTCCGAGTTAATCTCATCCATCTCTAAAATATCATCATAGGGCACATCGGCTTCTGCCAATAGGACGTTCATATGTCCTGGCATACGACCCGCGACTGGATGAATGGCAAAACGAACATTAACGCCTTCTTCTTTTAACAGCTCATACAATTCTTTGACCGCATTCTGTGCACGACCTTGCGCCATCCCATAACCTGGGACAATCACCACACTACTGGCATTTGCCATAAGGAAGCCAGCATCTTCTGCTGATCCTGCTTTGTAATTCTTCGGCGCGCCATCATCGCCGCCAACTGCGACCGCTGATGTACCCATACCACCAAATAATACGTTAAGTAATGAACGGTTCATGGCTTTACACATGATATAAGATAGAATCGCACCTGACGAACCGACTAGAGAACCTGCGATAATGAGCATCGAGTTGCCAAGAGTAAAACCAATACCCGCCGCTGCCCACCCTGAAAATGAGTTCAATAGCGACACGACCACTGGCATATCGCCACCACCAATTGGCGCAATCCACATCCAACCAAAAATCACTGCAATCACTGCCATCGCATAGAAGGCGGGTAATGAATCAGTGACAAAGTACACACCACCGAACGCAATCATTGCAATAAATAGTAGTGCTTGTACTGGTTTGACCCAACTACCAACCAAGGTTTTAGCCCAGCTCTTCGCTGCCAATTTACCAAAGGCAAAGACCGACGCTGAGAAAGTAATCGCACCGATGAAACAACCAATAAACAACTCAACACGAGCAACTGCGCCATGCTGTTGTTCAGTATGCAGTACCGTTGCTAATGCAATCGCCACCGCTGCCAAACCGACAAACGAGTGCATCAAAGCCACGGTTTCTGGCATTTGGGTCATGGCGACCGTCTTTGCTTTCCACATACCAACGATAGCACCCAATACCATCGCACCGATGATTAACCAAAGCACTGGACCTTCTGCTAGGAAGAACGTTGTTACAACGGCAATCGCCATGGCAACCATACCCAATCGATTACCACGAATAGCCGTTTTTGGGCTAGATAAACCCCGTAACGTCAGAACAAAAAGAATGGCACCGACCAGATAAAACCAGTCCGCATTAGCCGCAATCATATTTGATAAGTCACTCATGCGTCACCCCCAGTATCCGTTGTTACTACTGCTTTTTTCACTTTTGGCTTAAACATCGACAGCATACGCTCAGTCACGGCGAAACCACCAAAAATATTGATACTGGCTAAAAATACCGCAAAAGCCCCAAGCAAACTGGTCGGCGTAAATATCGAACCATCAATAGTGACGGTCTGTAGCATTGCACCGACAATAACAATACTTGATAAAGCGTTGGTTACAGCCATTAAAGGCGTATGCAGTGCAGGGGTTACACCCCAAACAACGTAGTATCCGACAAAGATAGCCAGTACAAATACGGTAAAAATCGCTACGAATGGCGTGCTACTCATGGCCGCACCGGCTGGCGCTGCCGCTAAAATAGTGGCAATCATCTTATCCTCCTAAAATTTGTTCGTGTCTGGCAAATGTACGATAATGAAATTATCAAGACCTGAAATTTAGCACTTAGCGTTTAGCAAGACGTACCTGATTGTCATGTGTCACCGCCAGTGCGCCCTGAATCTCGTCTTTCATGTCTAAGTTGAGTGCCATTGTGTTTGCTGTAGCGTCATCTGTAGCGGCAGGCGCAATTAAAGTGGTGATAAAATTAACGAGGTTATTGGCATATAAGTCTGAAGATTGTGCTGCCAACTGTGAGGGAATATTAGCTGCACCGACAATACGCACGCCATTTGACGTCGTAATCGTTTCATCAGGGACACTGCCTTCGACGTTTCCGCCAGTGCCAGCAGCCATATCGATCAGTACCGAACCAGCTTTCATCTTAGCAATGGTTGATTGGTGTACCAAACGCGGCGCTTGACGACCCGGAATCTGTGCAGTCGTAATGACGATGTCAGCATTGCTCAAGGCTTTATCAACAATAGCAGCTTGGTCTTTGATATATTGCTCAGATGGCGTCCACGCATAGCCGCCTGTAGATTTAGCTGTCTCAGCCTCCTCCGCACTCATCGGGACATCAAGCCATTTACCACCTAATGACTCCACTTGCTCGCGAGCGGTCGGACGTAAATCACTGGCTTCAACGACAGCACCTAAACGCTTCGCCGTCGCAATCGCTTGTAAACCCGCAACCCCAACACCTAGAATAACGACTTTGGCAGGCTTAACCGTACCAGCTGAGGTCATAAACATCGGAAACGGACGCGAATATTCATTGGCAGCGAGCAACACCGCTTTGTAACCGGCAAGGTTGGCTTGTGAAGACAAGACGTCCATATTCTGTGCGCGTGATAAGGTGCGTGGCAATAGCTCCATGGCAAAGGCGGTAGCCCCTTTAGCAGCATAAGTATCCAGTTGGGTATTACGATAGGGATCAAGCATGCCGATAATAATTTGACCAGACGTTAAACTAGCAGTCGTTGACGTCGGCAAATCATTGACGGTAGTGATAATCTGAGACTGTGTGACGACGTCAATGCTACTATTGGCAATATCAGCACCCGCAGCCTGATATAATTCATCCGCATAATAAGACGCTTGACCTGCACCTGACTGGATGACAACCTCAAACCCAAGTTTGCGTAACTTTTTTACCGCGTCTGGGGTTAATGCCACCCGACTCTCGCTTGCGCTCTCTGCACTAATAACACCAATTTTCATACCGTCTCCTTACGTCTAATGACTACTTTTAATACCCTAACGCACCTCTAAAAAGCACAGGGGACAAAAAAATCTTTGGTCAGGGTTTGTTTAACACTTAAAACCAAAGATTATCAATTTAATAAATGATAGCTCGTTTGCCATCATGCCGTTTTATTATAGATATATCGCCTGCCAACTTTCATTGTCTAATGATGACCCGCAAGTAAAATAAAAGTTAGCTATTTATAACATTATCATAACTTTTGTTGTTATATTAAAAAATTTTATTTATTTTTAAGTAGCTTGAAGCCTTTAGGCTATTGGCTTACACGAGTTATCACAATGCCTATAATAGTTGATATATGTCCATGATGAGGCTTAAAAGTACAAAACAGCCACGCGTAAGTCAAGTTAAACCTGTAGGTATCGTATAATGAAAAAGCTCGAAACATTAATGGAGTGTTTATCACTTCACTATAATAAGGAATAATTATGTATTTTTTACTCTCTCCTGCCAAATCTTTGAACGAAACAGATACTGCCCCAATGGATATTAGCAGCTACTATAGTCAGCCTGAGTTGATTGAACACTCGCAAGCATTGATGAAGATATTGAAGTCGAAGGAGCCGATTGACTTACAAGAGCTTATGAGTATCTCTGATGATTTGTCGCAGCTAAATGCTAAACGCAATCAAGATTGGGCTTGGAGTGATAACGAACTGTTTACGGATGACAATGCCAAACCAGCTGGTTATTTGTTCGATGGGGATGTTTATACTGGACTTGATATGTATCACATGGATAAAGACACCGCCATTTACGTCAATGAACATCTGGGTATCTTGTCCGGTCTTTATGGCGTGCTAAAGCCACTGGATTTGATTCAGCCGTATCGACTTGAAATGGGTACCAAGCTTAAAAATGAGCGTGGCGATAATTTATACGAGTTTTGGGGCGAAGAAATCACTAAGATTATTAATAAGCGCATGGCTGATAGCGATGATAAAGTATTGATCAACTTAGCTTCTAATGAATACTTTAAAGCGGTAAAGAAAAAAGCCTTGAATGCGGAGATTATCACGCCACGATTTGAAGATGAAAAGAATGGTCAATATAAAGTGATTAGCTTCTATGCTAAAAAAGCACGTGGACTGATGGTGAAATATGCTGCGGATAATAAACTGACCAATGCTGAGCAGCTTAAGCAATTTGATTTGGCAGGTTATTATTACTGTGCAGATGTTTCGGATGATAAGACGTGGGTGTTTAGACGGGATGCAGCGAATCAGTAATATTTAATGCTTTTATGATACACATGAAAAACCCCGATAAGCTCAGCCTATCGGGGTTTTATTTGAACTAGGTTTAACAAGTACGTTATGACAAAGTCATACTTCTAGCAAAAATCGATTTGTAAAACTGCTTTATTACCAAGTTACCTTTAGATGATAATGATTAGACGAGTGGTTCTCGACTTCTACATTATAGCCCTTAGACTTGATATCAGTTAAAGCAGCTTCAATCTCTACTTCACTGACCGCTTCTTTACTAAGTATTTGAGATATACTTTTTGAACCAGTTTTTGAGGATGCTTCAATACTACTGTAAACACTTTTTAATACTTCTTGAGTGCCATGTTTAGAATTACTGCTATTGGCTCTCGCTTGTTCAGCGGTTATGGTCATAATGAATCCTATTCTTAGTGCGAATAATTTATATAAGGTCACTGATTAACAAGTTTATGTTTTAACAAACTGATAAGCTAGCAACCTTATACAACTCTCGTAAAATTACATCATGCCGCCCATACCACCCATTCCACCGCCGCCCATGCCAGACATACCATCATCACCTTGCGGCAAATCAGTAATCATAACTTCGGTCGTTAGCATTAAGCCGGCTACAGATGCTGCATTTTCTAGCGCTGAACGAGCCACTTTGGCTGGATCAAGGATACCCATCTCTAACATGTCGCCATATTCGCCAGAAGCTGCGTTGTAACCGTAGTTACCAGTACCGCTCTTCACTTCGTTAACCACAACTGACGCTTCTTCGCCTGAATTAGTAACGATTTGACGTAATGGCGCTTCCATTGCACGACGTAAGATATTGATACCCGCGTTTTGGTCGTCGTTATCACCACGTAGTTCAGACAATGCATTCATTGCACGAACCAAGGCTACACCACCACCAGGGACAACGCCTTCTTCAACCGCTGCACGAGTGGCATGTAACGCATCATCAACACGGTCTTTCTTCTCTTTCATTTCAGTTTCAGTCGCAGCGCCAACTTTGATAACGGCAACGCCGCCAGCAAGTTTCGCCATACGCTCTTGAAGCTTTTCTTTATCGTAGTCAGACGTTGATTCTTCAACTTGACGTTTGATAGATTCAACACGGTTTTCGATATCAGCAGAGTTGCCAGCGCCATCAACGATAACAGTGTTTTCTTTACCGACAGTGACTTTCTTAGCAGTACCAAGTTGCTCTAGAGTAGCAGTCTCTAAACTTAGACCAATCTCTTCAGAGATAACCGTACCGCCAGTTAGCGTTGCGATATCTTCTAGCATGGCTTTACGACGATCGCCGAAACCTGGTGCTTTAACGGCACAAGTTTTTAAGCCGCCACGCATGTTGTTCACAACTAGAGTTGCCAATGCTTCGTTTTCTACGTCTTCAGCGATGATTAGCAATGGCTTGCTCTGCTGCATGACTTGCTCAAGTAATGGCACGATCTCACGGATGTTGCTGATTTTTTTGTCAACCAATAGAATATATGGGTTTTCAAATTCAGCAGTCAGGCTGTCTTGCTTGTTCGCAAAGTACGGGCTGATATAACCACGGTCAAACTGCATACCTTCGACAACTTCTAAGGTATCTTCAAAGCTTGAACCTTCTTCAACCGTGATAACGCCTTGCTTACCGACTTTTTCCATCGCTTGCGCAATCAATTCACCGATTTTGGTGTCTGAGTTGGCAGAGATAGAACCAACTTGGGCAATCGCTTTTGAATCATCAGCTGGAGTAGATAGCAAATGAATTTGCTCAACAGCCGCACGTACCGCTTTATCGATACCGCGTTTTAGATCCATTGGGTTCATGCCAGCGGCAACTGACTTCATGCCTTCTTGCAAGATTGACTGAGCCAATACAGTCGCAGTCGTTGTACCATCACCAGCGACATCGTTGGTACGGCTAGCGACTTCACGAACCAATTGCGCGCCCATGTTTTCAAATTTGTTTTCAAGCTCGATTTCTTTAGCAACTGAAACACCATCTTTAGTGATGGTAGGTGCGCCAAACGACTTATCGATTACCACGTTACGACCTTTAGGGCCTAGTGTGACTCGTACTGCGTTTGCTAGAACGTTTACGCCGTCCATCATTTGTTTACGGGCATCAATGCCAAATTTTACGTCTTTTGCCATGTTAAATTACTCCACTATTATAAGTATGAGAATGCAATTAAATATTTCAATGATATTGTCAAAATGCGTTGAGTATAATAATACTCAAAAGGGACTAGCCTTCTAACACACCCAATACATCAGATTCTTTCATAATCAATAGTTCTTCGCCGTCAACTTTCACGGTTTGGCCAGCATATTGACCGAACAATACTTTGTCGCCAGCTTTTACATCTAACACGCGAGTTTCACCGTTGTCACGAATCTGACCGTTACCAGTTGCTAGCACTTCACCTTGTGAAGGCTTTTCTTGCGCTGAACCAGGAAGCAAGATACCACCAGCCGTTTTTGTTTCTTCTTCTATGCGGCGGACAACAATACGATCATGTAAAGGACGAATATTCATCAATATGTCTCCAATAATTGGTTGTTTAAGTTAAAAATATATTTGGTTTGTTAGTCTCAACATCCTATCTTCAAAAGCCATCTTATAAAAACGCTTTTATTAAGATAAGCCTTGAGCTTGTTTCAAAAAGTGGGGGCATAGCGAGGTAGCTTCAAGTGTAAAGACCAAAAATTTACAAGAATTTCTTAATTAGAGGGTGTTTGTCGATAAGCAATACTAAATCTCTGGGAGTATTATGCAATAAAGGCACTAAGTGAGTAATAATCCAGTAGAAAAGACCAGTATTCTATACGCTTATTCTTACTAAATTTACAGCAAGTTACTCATAGGCCAAGCATTACTTAAGATAGTAACATCAACTACAAGAGCCAAACGTCAGCGTAAGTTCTCCCTCTTGATAATGTAACAGAGTATGACCATTATAAGCATTGAAAATATAATATTAGTTAACAGTAAGGTCGAATCGACTTAAATAAGTTATTTGATACCAATCTATTAAGGACTGTCCATGAGTTTTTCATTTACCAATAAAAAACTATCCATAACCGATTATAATGACAAGAATAACGGTAAGGTTAAATTCTTAACCGCGTTGACCACTGGAGCGAGCATAGCGGCTATCAGCGCTTTAAGTATGGCTGCACCAACGATTGCCAGTGCAAAAGACATTCAACCGTCGAGCGCCGATTATACGTTTACGATTGAAGACAAGTATAAAGGTACCGCCACTCGTGCTTTAGATAAGTCAGGCAACACATGGAAATATAATGTCGATGCACGGGTTGCCGGTATCGCAAGTGCTGCGCAACATAGTACCTTTACTATCAACGGTAATGCGGTTATTCCAACCCAAGCCAGTACCACTTATAAACTACTGGGTATCGGTCGTACGCATAAACTCGATTTTAATCCCCGTGGTAAAAAAGTCGTGAGTAATTATAGAGGTAAGTCGACCACGTTAAATATGGCGCAGCAAGCATTTGATGATTTGAGCCTTGAGGTGCAAATTCGCCAAGACTTATTAAATGGCAGATTCTCTGGCAATTACTACATGGCAAAACACGATAAAATCGAAAAAACGCCGTTTAAAAAATCTGGTAATACCAAGATAACGGTCCCTGCTGGTACCTTTGATACGGTGCGTGTCGACCGTATCCATGATGACAATAGCCGTTCGACCAGCTTTTGGTTGGCACCAAGCTTAGATTACTTACCGGTAAAAGTAAGCCAGATTAATGATGGTAAGAAGATGGATTTAGAATTGTCTAAAGTGAACTAAGAGCCTCAACTCTACGGCTTAAAACATTAAAAAATCGGCATGCTATTTAGCATGCCGATTTTTTAATGTAAATTTTTTATTAAGCACTACAGATGAATAGTATTGTAATAGATATCAATGACTTATGAGCGTGGCTGTTTAACCACATTATTCATCGAAGGTAGGCGCTTTAATAAGATAAACAGCCAGATATTAATCGCAAATAGCAGGACGAAATCAATGAAATAAACAGCGATTTCTGCCCAACTACTGCCATAAGCACGTGTGAACAATACAACCCCACTTGCCCCTAAATATACCAAAGTAAACATACTGTCTATTAATAGCGCATAAGGCGAGCGCCCGCGTAGTATCGATGGCGTTAAGACAAATGCTGGTACTAACCATAGCGCTTGCCATGCAATACCGCCGATAATATCAGGATGACTAGGATTAAAGATATTGATCAAAAGAGGCAAAGCAAGCAATCGAAAGGTTAACCAAACCAGCCATGTCACCATTAGGCGCTGACGAACAGGCATAATCGGTTTTAACAGCTGGGTTGATTGACTGCTTGTTTCGGATATTTGCTGTTGACTGTCGTCATGAGAAAGGTTAGTAGCCATTAGAGGTATATATTTCCTAATTGTTCATACCAAATAGTAATAGATGAGCGCATTAACGGCTCCAGTTAGCTTGCGCTAATGCAGATGCCGTAATCGCTAAACGACGCCCTTGAGCGATGCCAAGCTCGCGTTCATCAGCAGATACAGGCTGATCATGGGATGCGCCGCTCACATGACTGGCACCATAGGGTGAACCGCCACGCGTGGTACGGTTTAAAGCAGGTTCAGCATAAGGCACGCCCACAATCATCATGCCATGATGCAACAGTGGTAACATCATCGTCAGTAGTGTCGTCTCTTGACCGCCATGCATAGAGCCTGTCGCCGTAAATACTGACGCCGGCTTGTTCTGTAGATTGCCTGCCAGCCAAATAGTGACGGTATTGTCCCAAAAATACTTCATGGGCGCGGCCATATTACCAAAATGGGTTGGGCTACCAAGTGCCAGACCGCTGCAATTTTTTAGATCTTCCATCGTGCAATACAAATCACCGTCGTCCGGTATCGCAGGCTTGCTTACCGTGGTTTCAGGCGCGACTGTCGGTACCGTACGGATGCGCACGGTCATGCCCGCCTCTTCGATACCCTGAGCGATAGCATAGGCTAATGTCTTAGTCGTACCATAATTTGAATAATAGAGTACCAAAACATAAGGGGCGGTCTGACTCATTAGCAAAACTTCCTTATAAAATCGTTAACAGTAATATAGATACTGCCCATTATGCCCGAGTCATTCACTGACATGCAAACAAACCCTGCTACTTGGCAGCATACTTAACCTAGCAGCCAAGCAAATCATCTGCAGTACTTTACTTAACTACTCAATACAATCTAATGCATATTGACACAATTAACGCGCAGATTCAGACAGACCATGTTTGCTACACTATCCGCACTCTATTATCCTTGCTAGATGGTCGTTATGGAAAATCTATTAAAAAAAATACCTTTTTTACACCAACGTTGGTTTCAGTTCTTACGTTTTTTGACGCGGCACTTTTTTGAGGATAATTGTCAGCAAAAAGCTGCATCATTAACCTATACGACTTTGTTGTCGATTGTGCCTATCTTAACCGTACTGCTGATGATTTTGTCTTCAGTGCCAGCACTTGCTTCAGTCAGGGCGCAGATTTATGAAGTCATTTATAGCAACTTGCTGCCACAATCGAGCTTGCAAGTCAGTAAATATATCAATAACTTTGCTGAAAAATCATCAAACCTCACCATCATTGGAGCGATGTTCTTACTTTTTACTACCATCATGACTTTGACCACCATTGAGCGCGCTTTCAACCAAATATGGCGCGTAGAAGATCGTTCTGGCGGCATGAGAAGTATGCTGCGCTATTGGACCATCGTCACGTTAGGACCCTTGGTATTGGGTACGGCATTCATCGCCTCAAGTGCTGTACAAAGCCTGAGTTTGTTAAATAGACAAATTGGCGGCTATGGTATTGATTGGTCGTTTTGGGTACAGATAGTATCCATTGCAGTTACGATCGCTGGTTTTATCAGTATGTATTGGTTTATTCCAAAAGCGCGAGTACCAGCAAAAAATGCTGCGATTGCAGGTGTCTTTGTAGCGATTGTCTTTGAGCTGATGAAACATCTATTTGGTACAGTGATGGCGAACTTTACCAGTTATGAAGCGATCTATGGCGCATTTGCTGCGCTGCCGATTTTCTTATTATGGATATATCTGTCATGGAATCTGATTTTATTAGGGGTTGAGATCAGCTATACCCTAACGATATTTGAGACAAAAGAGGTTTATCCGCGCCATCCATTTTTAAGCTTGCTTGATATGTTAAATCTCGTTTATACCCATCACTTAAAAGGCGAAGCGGTGAGCGAACAAGCGCTACGCAATGTCCTCGGACGTAAAGAGCTGCCAAAATGGTATACCTATATCAATTATCTGCAAGACAGCAACTTGATTACCATGACAGAAGATGAGCACTATGTACTCAAAAGAGATTTGAGCAAAATGACCTTGTGGGATTTTTATCGTACCCTGCCTTATCCATTGCCTATCAAAGATGAACTTGATGAGATGAGCCTAGAAGACCAAAAACCTTGGCTTAGCTTATTGGTTAATCGCTTTGAAAATACCGAAGCCTATGCCAAAGCACAATTGAATGTGCCGCTCGGTGCTATTTTTGCCCATAGTGAACCACGTAAGAAAACCTCTGATGACAAATCCACTAACCATAAAAACGAAAAGCTTCAAAAAGAGAAAAATGAGTTTTTTAGGAAATCTAGCGCAGCTACCTCCAGTCATTTATTACAAGAGCCTCTAGATAGTAAGGATGACATGCCGAAGTTTGAACCAGTCGCTTATGATAAGGATAGCGACATAGAGCGTGACGAGCACAATCGTGAAATTCTTATTCCACAAGACAACATTGACGATAAAAATCAAATAAACGCTAATTTTTCTAATGCTAAACGCGATATTATTACTGAAGCCGATAACCCAAGATCGATTTGAGTGTTTAAATAACAAGACCTCTCTATAAAAAAAGTTCCAAATGGAGCTTATTTTTTATCCTGTTTTTAATGGATTATTTGTAGTGAATCAGGTAATTTGTTTTTAAGAGCTTTTGTTGTCAGCAGTCTGATTCTATAGAACTGCTGGCAACAAAAGAAATACTACGATCATTTTTGGAGCTGCTCACGTTGACTAAACATGCTGAAGACAACTTATTCAACCGTCTATCAACGTCAAGTCTCAAAAGACTGCGGCAGTTTTTTCAGTTATGGTCGCTAAAAACGCTTACCAATTTACCCGATCGTCTAACGAATTTGTGGCAACAGCTGATTGGCTCTTACTGGTTTATACCGACTGCCTGTGTGCTGGTAGGCATCTTGCTCGCTCCTATCCTTGTAACGATCGATGAGCATTTTGATCGCGACATGGTCAGAGAGATTACCTTTGCCTTTACTGGTGATGATGACGCCGCGCGCGCTATTATGACCACTATTGCTGGTGCGGTACTTGGCGTGGCAGGCACGACTTTCTCGATTACCATTGCTGTATTATCAATGGCATCTTCACAATTTGGTCCTAGATTACTCCGTAATTTTTTGACTGATACGCCCAATCAGTTCGTTTTGGGCGCGTTCATCGGTACGTTTAGCTATAGTTTGCTGGTGTTAAAAGCCATTCATAAATACGATGTTGGTTTTGGTGTGCCGCAATTGTCGGTGACTTTTGCCATTATTATGGCGATTATTTGTGCCCTTCTACTGGTCTATTTTGTACAGCATATGGTACATGCCATTCAGGCATCACATGTGATCCAAGGTGCCAGCAATGAGGCAATTAAAAACATTCATTATTGGTACAGCGACCGCTGCGATATCGAGCACCAACGTAATATCGAGCATCATGATATCGAACAATTTCATCACTGGTCTGCGACGCCTATTTATCCACCGTACTCGGGCTATTTGCAGCAGATTTATTTTGAATCGCTCATTACCCTATCGCAAGATTATGGCGGTGTGGTAGAAATAAATAGCAGTCTCGGTCACTTTGTCACCGATAAAAATGTGATTGGCTATTTTTATCAGCGTCCGGCAGACCATCCAACTAACCTACAAAAAACAAAAACGCCGCATTTGGCGCTTGTGCCACGTTCGCCTGATGGGCTGTTTTGGCAACGTTTTGCTGGTTGTATACGTCTTGAACAGCGCTTGACGCAATCTAATGATATTGCTTATAGCTTAGGGCAAATGACTGAAATTGCCGTACGCGCATTGTCACCAGGTATCAATGACCCAAAAACAGCGGTTAACTGTGTTCAATCGCTGACCAGCTGTCTGAGCATTATGATGCGCTGTCAACCGCCGACGCCGTATCATTTTTATAAGCCGTTAGATGAGACAGATACACCAGATACTATCAGCCATCAGCCGCCAGCCATCCTTGCCGTTGTTACACGTATCCCTAAAATATCAGATTTTATTGATAGCTCACTTGGTGAGATACGGCGTTATGCAGCAGCAGATTTGATGGTATTAAAGGCGCTATGTCAGGCAATGATTGACTTGAATTATGCTAGGGTTAATGAGGCGCAGCAGCAAACACTCATACATGAAATAAAATTGATTGAACGTGCCGGCGCGGATAATTTGAATTATCATCAACTCGCTGATGATTTGACCGCAATGTGCCAACAAGCAGAGAAATTTATTATGAGTGAAAACGCCCAGCATCACTATTTCCATTATGTCAGTGATTTTGATGCCCATATTCGTCAGGCACTACAAGCCCAATCGAAACAAGGCAGAGCATAGTTGACACCTCTTATTACCCACTTGAGACTTTTTTATGGACCCTACGAGCAGCCTGACCATACTCGAAATTAGCGCGATATTTTTATCTATCACTGCCCTATTAACTTACGTTAATCATCGATTTATTGGCCTACCCACAACTATCGGTGTAATGGTTATCTCGATATTATTGTCGATTGGGGCGATATTTTTAGGATTTTTAGGGTTTGATCAGCTTATTGATTATGAAGTCAGTTTATTAGGCCAGCTTGATTTCACTGAAGTCTTACTTGATGGCATGCTTTCTATGCTTTTATTTGCTGCCGCTTTGCACGTCAATATTGGTGATCTAAAACGTTATAAGCTGCCTATTGGTATTCTAGCGTTCATAGGTACTTTAGTATCAGCACTGCTGATTGCAGGTGCTCTATATCTAATGTTGCCGCTGTTTGGTTTCGAGCTGTCTTTTTTATGGTGCTTACTATTTGGCGCTTTGATATCTCCAACCGACCCTATTGCAGTGATGGGTATTTTAGCCTCTGCTGGCGCCCCAAAAAGCATAGAGACGGTGATCGCGGGCGAATCGCTATTTAACGATGGTATCGGCGTCGTCATTTTTGTACTGCTGCTCGGTATTTTATCGAGCGGTGATATCCCAACCGCCAATTATGTGGTACACACCTTGGCAGTCGAGGCTGGTGGCGGTATTATTTTTGGCTTAGTACTTGGCGCGATTTTATATTACATGCTCAAAAGCATCGATAGCTATCAAGAAGAGGTTCTACTGACCCTTGCTGGTGTCATAGGCGGCTATGCGCTGGCCAGTCATTGGCATTTATCGGGACCACTAGCAATGGTAATGATGGGGCTGATGCTTGGTAATCGCGGACGAGCACTAGCGATGAGTGATAAAACGCGCCATTATGTTGATTTGTTTTGGGAATTGATCGATGAGATTTTGAACGCAATTTTATTTGTATTAATCGGTCTTGAAGTGGTGATGATTGCTTATTCAGCCAATTTATTTATCGCTGGCGCTTTAACAATTGTGATTGCCTTACTTGCTCGATTTATTGTGGTCGGCATGACCACCAAAACCTTTCATCGACAGCTTGACTTGCCAGCAGGGGCTTGGAAGGTGCTAACATGGGGTGGACTACGAGGTGGTATTTCAGTTGCTTTAGTATTGCAACTCCCAACAGGATCTGAACGCGATATACTACTGGCCCTAACTTATGCAGTCGTTATATTCTCTATACTGGTACAAGGGTTAAGCGTAGGCAAAGTTGCCAAAAGCATTCGTACGGATGAGAAAAAACAGTATAGTTCAAGTAATACATGACAAAATTTGGAGATATTATGAACGCAATAGAGTTAGATTTTGGTGCAATTACTATTGATAACTCTACGTTTAAGAGCGAGGGTTATAAATTTGATGAAGGTTTACTTGCCCAGATGAAACAGTTTAAAGAAAGCCCTGTAAGAGTCCTTCAAACCGATATAGTACATAACGAAGCTATCAATCATATTGGTCAAGAAATAACAAAGACTCGCACTGCTATTGGGCAAACGTTGAGGTCTGCGAATAAACAGTTAAAGATAAAATCTGATGTTATAGAAAACGCACGAGAATTACTTTCGATAGATGGTAGTGAAGCTGAAATAGCAGAAGCGAGATTAAAAGAATATTATGAGCTTATCGATGCTGAAATAGTAGATTCAGAAAAATACACTGATCTTTCTCTTTTAACGAGAATGTAATTTTCTACTGAAGCTCCTTTTGAAGATAAAAAAGATAAAAAAATGAGTTTCCGGATGCTATTGCATTGTTAGCTCTTGAAGGATGGGCTGAAAGAAACGACATAAATATTATTGCCGTTAGTGAAGATAATGGGTGGAAAAACTACTCTGAAGGTTCAAATAGGATCACATTAGTATCTTCACTAGCAGAAGCACTGGAAAAATTTCAGCCTCATAACAAGGTTGCAAGTATTATTAAAAATATAAGAAAAGGCTCTCTACTCGATAATAACAACTATGTTCTCCAAGAAATTGAGCAGGCAATCATAGATAGTATTGATGGTTATGATATCTGGATTGAAGCCAGCTCATATTTAAGCTTTGAATGGGAAGATACTTCTGCTGGTTATATATCTCATTATCTAGATAAGGATCAAGAAGGACTCGTCAAAATTAGAGTTATAAGCATAAACGATGAATCAATAGTTCTGAAAGTAGGAACAACGGTTAAAGTTGAAGTTGAGGCTAGCTTTGATTTTTCAGTACGAGACTCGATAGATAAAGATTATGTTGGTATCGGAACTAATGTTTGTACTACCATTGAAGATTATCATACTGATATTTTACTAACTCTTACTGGCGACTTTTCTCAAGACTTTGATAATATTGAATTTTCTGACATTGAAGTTCTAGAAACTATAGGACAAGCTAATTTTGGTGAAATTGAGCCTGACTGGAAAAGTGAAGATGAAGATTAATAAATAAACAGTCCTCAAAAAAGCTTAATATTTTAATTGATATACATTTTTACTTTTCTTTAATATCAAAGTTCACACCATCAAAGAGTTGATCGTGTGGACTCCTACTTATATAAAAACGCCTATTGTATCAAACCCTTTCGTTTCATATTACGATAAACCACAATCACAATAATAATATTCGACACCAATATGGCAAGTTTGAACCAATCAAACGGGCTCACAATCAGATAGTAGAGTTCAATAGGAATAAATATTCCATAACCCAGTACCCCAAACCAGTAAGCCCATGTTTTATCTTGCCATAAGCCATATGCCTCGACAAAACGCAAACTGGCATAAGCAAAAATCAATAATAAGAATACCGACCAGTTTTTGCTTGCCATCTGTGCAATACGTACCGCACTGTCAACTTGCGGCGCTAATAACTGACCAAATACTTGTTGCCAAGAAGCCGTCGCCGTAATAAGCCAATGCTCAAGGTCGGTATGCCACGACCATAAAGCCAATGCACCTAGTAGTGCGCCAATACCCTTTACAACTTCATAGATTGCTACTGCTTTGATAGATTCGCTTGACGTCGTGCGAGGCCCATTGTGTCGTGGGTCTGAAGACGGATGGTTATCTTTTGATGACGTGCCTTCTGACGAAGACTCTAGACTATCATCCTGCCTAGGCAAATTAGCCAAAGAAAGTCTCCACAACGCGCCCTTGCAGTGTTTGGTTAAAGAATGGCGTATTTTTGCCGTTTGATAACATGGATTCGCTAGTCACCTGCCATTCAAGATTGGGATCAACCAGTACTGCGCCCCCGATAGTCTCATATTGCTCGCTGATACCCGCAATTTTCGCAGGATTTAAGCAGATTTTATCGACTAGCTGCTCAAGTGTTAACACCTCATCTTTTACCAGCTGGCACGCCAGCGCCATAAAGGTATCAAAATTTGAGATACCGGGCGTACTTTCCGCAAATGGGGCTTTTTTCGCGGTACTGTTTAATGGCTCATGATGACTACAAATTGCATCAATTGTGCCATCTTTTAGACCACGGCGAATCGCTTGCTGATCGGTATTACTACGCAAAGGGGGTAATACATATGCTT
This sequence comes from Psychrobacter sp. ANT_H56B, assembly GCF_008369245.1. Classification (NCBI taxonomy): domain Bacteria; kingdom Pseudomonadati; phylum Pseudomonadota; class Gammaproteobacteria; order Moraxellales; family Moraxellaceae; genus Psychrobacter; species Psychrobacter sp. ANT_H56B. The sequence continues at coordinate 146,961 of NZ_VOBF01000007.1, read as the reverse complement.
GAGCATTAAAGCCTTCCAGATTATCATCGGTTAAATACAACTGATGCATTGCCACATCACAAGTAACTGGTAAACCTTTATCTTTTGCCCAGCGCATCAGCTCAATTGACGACTTACAAGATAATTGACTAAAGTGAGCAGCTATACCCGTTTCTTCCACCATAAGTAACTGCGTTGATAAAGCGACGGTTTCTGCAATCCAAGGAATACCCTGCAGACCATGATAAGAAGCGATATAACCTTCATGCGCCACGCCATCACCAGATAGGCTTGGTTCATCAGGATAAAAGAATACTTTCATGCCAAAAGTCGCCGCATACTCGAGTGTACGTAAGAGCACTAAGTCGTTTTGAAAGGGTCTACGAGCATTGGAGACCGCAATACAGCCGCCTTTTTTAAGTCCTGCAATATTGGAAGGGCGCTCACCTTCTAAGCCAGCAGTCAACGCGCCCAAGATATGCAAATAGATGCCGCCATCATCGAGCGCACGCTCACGTAAGCCTTTTAACAATGAGCCGTTCTCTAAAATAGGATTGGTATCAGGGGGAATCACCACATGCAAAAAACCATTGGCACGGGCCGCACGCCCTTCTGACTCTAACGTGCCATGCTGCTGTTGACCCGGCTCACGTAAGCGGGCGCACAAATCCACTAACGGTGGTAATATCCATGTCTCGCGCTCGCTCGTCAGCTTTGCTAACTGAGCAGTGGCGATTTGTGACAGTGATTCTTTAAATACTTTTGGAAGTAAGTCGTGCATATGAACATCTGAATTCGTAATGTGAACCATGAGCGTTATTACCGTATCAATAAAATGGAATAAATAAGAATAAAACAGGCGAGCTAGATATTATGCTAAATACTAATGACCAGCCGCTTGATGCGCACGCTGACCTTCCATCGCCAGTGACAATACCGCCATGCGAATAGCAATGCCGTTATTAACCTGTTTTAAAATTACAGATTGCGCACCATCGGCAACGCTTGAGGCAATCTCAACACCGCGGTTCATCGGTCCTGGGTGCATAACTAGAGCATCAGGCTTCGCCAGTGCCACGCGCTCAGGAGTAATACCATAGTGCTTATAGTATTCACTCGATGAAGCGAGTAGCGGTGAGCCGATACGCTCATTTTGAATTCTCAAGCCCATAATGACATCACAGTCTGTCACGCATTCATTCATATTCTCATATACTTGCACACCAAAACGCTCAATCCCTTTTGGTAATAACGTACGAGGTGCACAGACACGAATGTCTTTTACACCCAATGTTTGTAGTGCACTGATGTCAGAGCGTGCTACTCGCGAGTGTTTGATATCGCCAACGATTGCAACCGACAGCGCTTCAAAAGGACGAGGCGCCTCACGGTGAATAGTCAGCATATCAAGCATGCCTTGCGTTGGATGCGCATGCCAGCCATCACCACCATTGATAATGGCAATATCTGGCGTCACTTCAGTCGCCATAAAATGTGCTGCACCTGATGCTGAATGACGTACCACAAAGATATCTGCCGTCATCGCTTGCAGATTCCATAACGTATCGCGTAAGCTCTCTCCCTTCTTGGTACTAGAGCGTTCGATATCGATATTTAATACATTGGCACCTAAACGTTTTTCTGCTACCTCAAACGTGGTACGCGTGCGCGTCGATGGCTCAAAAAACAGATTCATCACCGTATAGCCTTCAAGCTCAGGACGGTTAATCAGCTGTCCCTTATCATCAAAAAATGACTCAGCTTTAGCGATAATCGCCTGCAGCTGGGCTTTATTAAGACCTTCGATACCTAAAAAATGACGAATACTACCATCAGTATTGAGCTGCGGACGACTCAATGACGCATCAAGTTTTTCATGAATCGTATCAGGATCAAATCTTGCGTAGTCTGTCGGCGAGACGGTAGGTAGTGATTGGCTATCGATAGAATTTGACATAAGGACACGTCTTCATTAAGGGTTTGTATGATTTTATAATAAGTTATCATTCGTTTTTTTAACGGTTTTGACTCGATAATACGGCAGACATGCATACAGACAAGGACATTTTGCTGCTTATTTGCTACAATTTACCGCAGTAATATAAGCAATATTAAAATAGATGCGGCTCTCATCTTAGAGAATAGCAGTACATCGTTTGGCAACCGTATCAAAAGACAGCCTCTTAAACCATAATTGAATAATAATAGTGTTAGTGTAGCTGATTTTCAGGTCAGGACAAAGACGCCTTAGTCAGTATTTAACAATATCTCTCATATCAATATAACGTAATCAATTCTTAAACACGCATTCCATGCTTAGCTTATACCACTCTTTATCAGAATTATTCACTAGGAAACACTATGACAACCTTAGTACAGTATTTGAACACTAATGCCACCACTCCTGCCCTCAATGACGTTATCACTACCGTCACTGACGTCGGCAAGACCATCTCACAGCTCTTAAGAAAAGGCGCTTTGGCAGACATCCTTGGTGAAGCGGGTAATCAAAATGTGCAAGGTGAAGACCAGAAGAAGTTAGATGTATTGGCCAACGATTTATTATTAGATGCATTGGCACAAAACAGCCATTGTGCTGGTGTTGCTTCAGAAGAGCTTGATGACGCTACTCCTGCCAATGTTGATGGCAGTTTATTGGTATTGTTTGACCCACTCGATGGCTCGTCTAATATCGACATTAATATGGCTGTCGGCACCATATTCTCTATTTTACCGTACCAGCGTCAAGGTCAAGTTAGTGAAAATAGCGACTTTTTACAAGCGGGTAATCAGCAGCTAGCAGCCGGTTACTTACTATATGGCACCTCTACCGTTCTCGCGCTGACCATCACAGATAATGTAGTCATGTTTAGCCTAGATCCAGATACCAATGACTATGTATTAATAGAAGAAAATGTCACCATCGATGCCGATACTAGCGAATATGCTATCAATGCCTCAAACTACCGTTACTGGCGTGCGCCAATGCAGCAATATATCGATGAGCTTATCGCTGGTGAGACAGGCGTACGTGGTCGCGATTTCAATACGCGCTGGGTTGCCGCAATGGTTGGTGATGTTCATCGCATTCTATGCCGCGGTGGCTTATTCACATATCCATTTGATACCAAATACGCCAATAAAGCAGGCAAATTACGTCTCATGTATGAAGCCAATCCCATGAGTTTATTAATTGAACGTGCTAGTGGCGGGGCAACGGATGCAGTCAATCGCATTTTAGATATAGAGCCGATTGACATTCATCAACGTGTGCCTGTAGTACTTGGCAGTAAAAATGAAGTCGACTATATCAAAGAGTTACATTTAAACCATACTGATAAATAAGACATACAAGCACATTTTGACAGCGCCTATAAAGCCATATTTATAATCATTTTATAGGCGCTGTCTATATTTTATACTTTTTCTCTAAGCGATCTATTATGGTAGCAAATCCCACCGAGCTTATTACCTCAGATAAGAATACAACGGTCAAGCTAGTAAAGGCGTTATTGACGCAAGCTCGCCAACGTAACAAACATGGACAAACTGTCATTGAAGGTATTCATCTTATTGATGCTGCCCTTCGTAGTGATTATCCATTTGTGCAAATATTGCTAGCAGAGTCCGCACACCATCATCCAGAGGTGCAGCAAGTTCTCACTCGCTTGCCCACTTATACGCCTATATTAACCTTGTCGGATGCGCTTTATGAAAGTATTCGTAGCTTAGGTACTGGGATTGATATTATGGCAGTGATTAAGATGCCAACCCCTAGCCTATCTATGATTCATGATGACTGCTTGATTCTCAATGACGTTCAAGATAGTGGTAATGTCGGCACATTACTGCGCACCGCAGCAGCTGTTGGAATCAAAAACATACTTTGCACCAGCGCTACTGCGCAAGCTTGGTCACCAAAAACATTACGGGCAGGAATGGGTGCCCAGTTTGCCCTAAATATATATGAGGGATTAAGTGTACAAGAGGTTTTAGACCATGTGCAAACCCCTCTATTTGCCACCAGCTCGCACACTGATACCGTCATCTATCAGCATGATTTAAAAAAACCAATCGCTTGGATTATGGGACATGAAGGTCAAGGGGTTTGTGACGAGCTGATGCAGTACGCAACCCCTATCGCTCTACCACAGCCCAATGGGCAAGAAAGCCTCAATGTTGCGATTGCAGGCTCACTATGTTTGTATGAGACATTACGTCAAAGAAGTTATAGCTAATATCATTTAACTGAATCATCAAGACGATTTTTAAGTTGAATACAAAAAAACCCGCAATCAATGATAGCGGGTTTTTTTATTTCACTTTCACTAACAAGTACTTAGATTTTACTGGTCAGTTCAGGTAAAGCTGCAAATAAATCAGCTTCTAAGAAGTAATCGGCAACGCTAGCGATAGGTGATTCTGGGTCATTATTGATAGCAACGATGACTTTAGAATCTTTCATACCCGCTAAATGCTGAATAGCACCTGAAATACCAGCTGCGATATATAAGTCTGGTGCAACGATTTTACCCGTTTGACCAACCTGCATATCGTTTGGTACATAGCCTGCGTCGACAGCGGCACGTGATGCACCAACAGCAGCGCCAAGCTTATCAGCCAATGGCTCGATATATTTAGTGAAGTTTTCACCATTTGCTAGGGCACGACCGCCAGAAACCACGATGCTGGCTGACGTCAATTCTGGACGGTCAGACTTAGCCATCTCTTCATTAACAAAGCTTGATTTGCCAAGCTCTTGCACATTGTCAAGCGTCTCAACAGTGGCTGAACCACCTTCACTTGCTACTGGATCAAAAGCAGTGGTACGTACGGTTAATACCACTTTATCTTCTGTCGTCTTAACCGTTGCAGTCGCGTTACCAGCATAGATAGGACGCTCAAACGTTTGTGCATCTACCACAGCAGAGATTTCTGATAACATGCTCACATCAAGTAATGCGGCAACGCGTGGTAAGAAATTTTTACCAGTTGTTGTAGCAGGTGCAAGAATATGACTGTACTCACCAGCAATATCAGCGACCAATAGCGCTAAGTTACCTGCCAATTGATGCTCATAAGCTGCGTTGTCTGCTAGCAATACTTTGCTGACGCCTGCTGCTTTTGCCGCTTCATCAGCTGCGGCTTGCGCACCACTACCAGCTATCAATACATGAATATCACCGCCAATTTGCTGAGCAGCAGCGATCGTATTCAAAGTTGCCTTTTTTAGACTGGCATTGTCGTGTTCTGCATATACCAAAATTGCCATTGTTTTTGTCCTTTATTTATTCGTATCATCTATTCATGAGGTTGTTGGTACACAAAGCCCTATTATGTCCAAGTTCAATAAAACTTATTTAGGACGTCATGGCTTTGTAGTAGATAGGCATTAGCAAAGTATTAAATGACTTTCGCTTCGTTTCTTAGCTTATCGACCAACTCATCAACTGAACCCACTTTGATACCAGCTTTACGCTCAGCAGGTGGTACAACTTTAATGATTTCTTGCTTAGATGCCATATCAACACCAAAATCAGCAGGTGTTTTTTCATCAAGCTGCTTTTTCTTCGCTTTCATGATGTTAGGCAATTTTGCATAACGTGGCTCATTCAAACGTAAATCAGTCGTAATAACCGCTGGCAAATCAAGCGCAACCGTTTGCAAACCACCATCGATTTCACGCGTTACATTAACTTTATCGCTTTCAACTTTTACTTCTGATGCAAATGTACCCTGACCAATACCCATCAATGCCGCTAGCATTTGACCCGTTTGGTTATTATCATCATCAATCGCTTGCTTACCTAGTAAAATAATATCGGTAGCTTCAGATTCAGCGATATTTTTCAGGATTTTAGCGATTTGTAGAGGATAAGGTTTTGCATCAGTTACTACCAAGATGCCACGATCAGCACCCAGTGCTAAAGCCGCACGAATCTGCTCTTGTGACTCTTTTGGACCAATTGAGGCAACGATGATTTCATCAATCACACCCGCTTCTTTAAGACGAACCGCTTCTTCTACTGCAATTTCATCAAAAGGGTTGATTGACATTTTAGTGTTAGATAAATCTACGCCAGAATTATCAGCTTTTACACGAACTTTTACGTTGTAATCAATGACACGCTTGACCGCTACTAATGCTTTCATACGTTCCTCGTTTATTAATGTTATGAATTAAAATTGCCAGTTAAGAACCAAAGGTTCATTTCTTTAAAATCGTCGTTCGAAATAGTACTCAAGGTTGATTGCTGCGTCAGCATCTATAATGTAATAAAAAATATCAGACCATAAACAATATACTGGCATCACACTCTCTATCTATAAAATCTGCCAAAGCTAAGCCAACCGTTATTATCAGACCTATGTATCTTGCGTGAGCTCAGCCCTAAGGTCAAGACAACGCCGTGAATAATGCGTCATAAATTTGTCACCATTCTACAATAAACAGTTTATAAGCGCCTAGTCACACCATTTTCTTATCATTATTCTTATTCTTTTCTGACTTTTACAAGCTATCTAAGTCGTTTATAACTGTTAATATAAACCAATACTATCTCGTTATTATAAGAATTGAATCAAAAAAAGATCATAAAAAAAGCAACCTGATCAGAGGTTGCTCTTTTTTAAAGTCTAAACAGTATTTTTATTGTTTTAACAAACAAAGGCATCAATGCATATTGATAATCTTACTGTCATTAAGCGCGCTGAAGAACAGCTTACTCAATGTCAAATGAGATTAGATAGCTTCGATTTGCTCAGCTTGTGGGCCTTTCTTGCCATCACCTAAGATGAAAGACACTTTTTGGCCTTCGGCTAGAGTTTTGAAACCACCGCCTTGGATAGCGCTGTAGTGAGCGAATACGTCTTGTCCGCCGTTGTCTTGCGCGATAAAACCAAAACCTTTAGCTTCATTAAACCACTTTACAGTGCCTTCAACTTTATCTGACATAAATTTTCCTAACTCTTTAACTGTTGGCGAGACGTGTGTCATCACCGATTAATTGATATATACCTAAGTTTTTCTTGCAGAATGCGTGGGTAAAATCATTGAAACCTCTAATAGAGATCTTAATATTTTTACCCGAAATCCTTTGAGTACAAGCTGATTATAACAGCTTTTTTTAAGCGCAACAGCTTAAATTGATGATTTTTGTAACCTATTCAAGTCAATTTTAAATAATTATTACTATTAATTATTTGAGACTTAATACGTTGATATAGAATGTTTTTTTACTACTTACCTTTTAAGATTTACTATGGACTTAGATATCGCTTTCGACAAATCCCAGTGATAGGAATTATATTTGCTACTTTATTAAAAGCAAACTATACAGCAATCGGCAACCACGGTGAGCTCAATACCAATAAACATAGCGCAAAAAATATCAGCGAAAATGACTGACTATAAGCGATATATTTAGCAGGTATGACCAAGTCTTTCGGAGAGTCAGGAATGCCTTTACGCTTTAATAAACGTGCGCCATAGATCCAGCCAAAGGTCGTATAAAGACCGTAAGCCGCTGGTACAGCAACGGCTAGTGGTGTCAAATCAATCGTATATAACATCACTACTGAGATGAAAAACCATGAGGTATCTAGAATTGAGCTGATTTGAAAGAACTTAGAGTTAGGTAGTTTGCCGCCGGTTTTTTTGAGCATTTCCCCTTCGATCCAAATCAAAACGGCAACGACAGCGCTCAGAGTAATGTATATGAATTGCGGTGTTAGCCAATCAGGATAAGATATTTGCACAACAGACAACCTGTAATTTATAGAATAAAAGAATCCTTGGCATTTATATTGCAAGAATAAAAATAGCGATACCTATTTAACCGAGTAAGCCGTTAATAGATATGATAATGCTTGCCTATATTAGGCAGCGAAGTCAGATTTTCAACCAGTACAGACTGGCGATGATAAAAATACTTTATAAAACACCGCCTACTAAAAATAAAAAGCCCATGCTATCACTGATAACATGGGCTTCTTTAGACTGATTTCTTTACTAATTCATCAATAGCAAATTAGTTTTTGTCTTTATCGATGATTTTATTGCCACCGATCCAAGGCATCATACCACGTAGCTTAGCGCCCGTGATTTCAATTTGATGCTCTGCATTGTTACGACGACGAGCCGTCATTGATGGATAGTTGGTTGCGCCTTCACTGATGAACATTTTTGCGTATTCGCCAGATTGAATGCGTTTTAGCGCATTACGCATGGCTTCACGTGATTGCTCATTGATCACTTCAGGACCAGTCACATATTCGCCATATTCAGCGTTGTTACTGATTGAGTAGTTCATGTCAGCGATACCGCCTTCATACATCAAGTCGACAATAAGCTTTAGCTCATGTAAGCACTCAAAGTAAGCCATTTCTGGTGCATAGCCAGCTTCAGTTAGGGTTTCAAAGCCCATTTTTACTAGCTCTACTGCGCCACCACAAAGAACCGCTTGCTCACCAAATAGGTCAGTTTCAGTTTCATCTTTAAAGGTCGTTTCGATAATACCTGAACGTCCACCACCAACACCAGCAGCATAAGATAGTGCTAATTGCTTGGCTTGACCTGACGCATCTTGATAGATAGCGATAAGATCTGGGATACCACCGCCTTTGGCGAATTCTGAACGAACGGTATGACCTGGTGCTTTTGGTGCCACCATGATGACGTCAAGATCGCTACGTGGTATAACTTGGTTATAATGAATCGCAAAACCATGAGCAAAGGCCAGTGTCGCGCCCTGCTTGATATTTGGCTCGATCACATCGTTATAAAGCTCTTTTTGGAATTCATCAGGCGTCAAAATCATGATGATGTCAGCAGCTTTTACCGCTTCTTCTACTTCAGCAACTTTTAAGCCAGCATTTTCTGCTTTCTTCCATGAGCCAGAGTTAGCACGTAGACCAACGGTCACATCGACGTTTGAATCTTGTAGGTTAAGCGCGTGCGCATGACCTTGTGAACCATAACCAATAATGGCGACTTTTTTACCTTGGACGATTGATAGATCACAATCTTTATCATAATAAACGTTCATAAACAGAGTCCTTTTCCTAAATCATGGCGTACCATGGATAAATAAACACTTAAATTATAGTCACCTTATCGAAGTGATTGGTGAGATAAGCGCTATGTTGATGTTGAATAAATAAGTTTGAAATACTATATTTTGAAGATCATAAACGCTGATTATAGGCTTAGCGTTTTGTCACCACGAGCAATACCAATGACGCCTGAACGTACTACTTCCATGATACGTTCGCGACCAATAACATCAATAAAACCATCGAGCTTAGCTTTATCGCCGACGATTTGAATCGTATATAAGTTCGCATTGACGTCAACGATCTGTGCACGAAAAATATCGGCACTGCGTTTGATCTCTTCACGTACACCGCCCGTCGCACGTACTTTGATTAGCATCAACTCACGTTCGACGTGTACGGTATCTGAGAGATTAAGCACTTTAACCACTTCGATCAATTTATGCAATTGCTTGGTGATTTGTTCTATTTTTTCAGGTGACGTGACTGTCGTTACTGTCAGACGTGAAATACTTGGATCATCAGTAGGCGCGACGTTTAGCGTTTCGATATTGTAGCCACGTTGTGAGAACAAGCCGACTAAACGCGACAACGAACCCGCTTCGTTTTCCATCAATACCGAAATCAGATGTTGTTGTTGCATTAGGTACGCTCCCCTTTTGTTAACCACATATCACGCATCGTTTGCCCAGCGATTTGCATCGGATATACATGCTCATTACGATCGACGTAAACATCGATAAATACCAACCTGTCTTTTATTGCCATGGCTTCAGCCAATTGTGCTTCCATGGTCGCAGGATCAGTAATCTTGATACCGACGTGACCATAGCTTTCAGCAAGCTTGACAAAGTCTGGTAAAGAATTCATGTAAGAATGTGCGTGACGACCTTCATACAGCATGTCTTGCCACTGTTTTACCATACCCAACTGTGCATTATTCAAGTTTAGGATTTTAACTGGCAAATCATACTGCAAACAGGTAGACAGTTCTTGGATATTCATCTGAATAGAGCCTTCGCCAGTAATACAAACCACATCACGCTCAGGATTAGCAAGTTTGGCTGCCATCGCATACGGCAAGCCAACGCCCATAGTACCAAGACCACCTGAGTTCAGCCATTGACGTGGCTCATTATAGGTATAGTAAAGCGCGGCAAACATCTGATGTTGACCCACGTCACTCGTGATAATCGCATTACTATTAGTCACTTTATCTAAAGCTTGAACGACCGCTTGTGGCTTAATACCATTATCGGTACTGGTGTCATAGCGCAAACCATGACGCTTGCGCCACTCATTAATCTGCGACCACCAATCCAACAACGCCGGTTGGTCTAACTCTTTATCTTCGCCAATAATGTCTATCATGTCAGTAAGCACTGATTTCACATCGCCAACGATAGGAATATGAGCAAAGATCGTTTTTGAGATAGAGGTTGGGTCAATATCAATATGAATAATCGTCGCATTTGGACAGAATTTTTTGACGTTATTGGTCACGCGATCATCAAAGCGTGCCCCAACTGCCAATATAACGTCAGAATGATGCATGGTCATATTGGCTTCATAAGTGCCATGCATACCAAGCATACCCAAGAACTGCTCATCAGAGCCAGGGAAAGCACCCAAACCCATTAAGGTATTGGTGACTGGTAGGTTTAAACGATGGGCAAGCGCCGTTAACTCTTTATAGGCATTACCTAAAACTACACCGCCACCAGAGTAGATAATCGGGCGCTTAGCCGCAAGTAAGGTTTCAACCGCCTTTTTGATTTGACCACTATGACCTTTTAATGACGGTTGATATGAGCGTATAAATACCTCTTTTGGATATTCATAAGCAAATTTTTCGCTAGGCGCGGTCATGTCTTTTGGCACATCGATGACAACAGGACCCGGACGTCCAGACTGGGCAATATAAAAGGCTTTTTTGACAATCATTGGGATTTCGCTAGCATGGCGAACTTGAAAGCTATGCTTCACGATTGGGCGTGATACACCAATCATATCGGTTTCTTGGAAAGCATCTTCACCGATCAGACTACTAGGCACCTGACCTGCGATGATCACCATCGGTACAGAATCCATAAAAGCAGTGGCAATAGCTGTCACTGTATTGGTCGCACCAGGACCTGAAGTCGCTAGCACCACACCCGTGTTGCCAGTTACTCGTGAATAAGCATCTGCCATGTGACCTGCGGCTTGTTCATGACGTACCAGAATATGCTCAACATTGTCTTGTTGAAATAAGGCGTCATAGATATGAAGGACCGCACCGCCTGGATAACCAAAAATGTATTTGACGCCCTCATCCGTTAGTGCTTGCACTAACATCTCAGCACCAGATAGCATGACAGGCTCATTGCTTCCTTCGGCAAGGCGTTGCTGCTTTTCAGGGAAATTCTTGGCAGCATGACCCGTTTGGGTATGTCCAGTCATATTCGGACTTTGCGTGGTTTGCGTCACTGTCGTCACCTTTTTTTGTGGCAAGAATATGTGCCCGCTACGTCTAAGTTACGCTGTGTTATAGGACAGCATATTACTCAAACATAGCAATATATTTAAGGTCAGCTTTGCGACAGGGTTTTATCGATATACAGTGACAAGATGCGAGTGCATCTATAAAAGAAGCTTATTATTTGTAGTGCATATAAGGTTGCGCTAATGACAAATAGACGGATACAGAATGATAGAACAAATCTCAAAGCTTATATTTTATAGCTTATATCATGTTATATGATTACGAAATCTTATAACCTGTTTGATGAGGAGATGTTAAAAACACACATGACACTCTATTTTTGCAACAGCAAAATCTTACGAGATACAGTAATAATAAGTTTATCTTAGTCATTGTAGACAGATAAGTCCGGAGACAATAAATATAGATTTGAATAGCATTATTACAAGCGCTATTTATTTTATATCATTGTCACAAAGATAATAAGGCTAAGCAAGCTACCGATAAGCAACCCGTAGTCCTTATTTTCAAGTGCCACGGCAATATCATAAAAGCCGCTCACTGACCAATCAACTGCTATTATATTCGATGGTTTGTGAGCTATTGTCAAGAAAAACTTCTAAACCCTATCCCCAACTATTGGTTATTAAACAATGTACATTCATAAGTATTATTTGCTAGAATCAAGCTATTATGTATTTATATTGTTATCGATTCTATTAACCCTTATGCTTAACTGAACGATAGCTGTATTTTTTACCCATTAAGAGGGCTGTTACTATGGCACAAGCGTCTACGATAAGCACTGCTACCAAACTACTTATCAGTGTCAGCACTGCGTGTATGTTCATGCTACCAATGAGCGCCACTCATGCCATTCAGGTATACAAATCTATTGGCGCACATGGCGAAGTCAAGTACAGCCAATATGCGCCGCAAAATGGTAGGAATATCGAAGTTATCGAGTTTCGTAGTGACGGTAGACAGAGCAATGCTGGACAGCTGGCAGGTAAAACTGAAGCCAATCAGAGTGCGCCGCAAAGCGCAGAAGAACAGCGCGTTGCCCAATTAGAAGCACGCATCAAAGAGCAAGAAGCCCAAGCGAATGCCCAGCGTTGTCAATCGTTACGCAATAATTTAACCAATCTAAATGTGGGCGGACGTATTTATGAGATGGATGCCACTGGCAAACGTCAATATCTAGATGGTCGTGAGATTGAGCTTAAGCGTGAACGTGTTCAACAAGCCATTACCCAGTATTGTGGCTAATCTTCAATTTGGTGTTTAAACACATTTAGCTAAGGTGAAATTAAATCGTTAAAGGCTATCTATTATGAGATGCATCAAATGACGGATAGCTGCTGGCATATCTTGAGCTTGCAGACCTCGCTGCCCCACCAATAATAAATTATCATCGTTACTGTTCGTCTGGTTGACTAAAACATCGCCTGCTAATCCATGGATAATGACTGCTTGGTGCAAACTGCGTAGTTCATGTTTTAAATCATCCTGTGCCCATAGTCCAGTAATGACACCTGCAAGTACATCACCCATACCAGCGGTCGCCATGCCAGCATTGCCCACATCGCATACATAAACCTGCGCTTGCGCTGATTGCTGCTCCAGAATTAACGACCCTGCTCCCTTTAACACCCAATCACCGCCATAAATTGCTGCACCCTCTGTTATTGCAGCCAATCTATCATTTTCTATCTCAGCTACTGTTTTATTTAATAATCTAGCAGCTTCCCCACTATGTGGCGTTAAACACACTTGATAATTTTTACTATGTGTTTTTAGCTCGGCTATAAGCATATGGTTTTCCCGATGCAATGAAGCCAAATGATAAAGACCATCGGCATCAATGATTATAGGCTTACCTTCGGCTACTGCAGCCTGCAGATATTCAGTAAATAGCAATTTTGCTTTTTCATCACGCCCCAGGCCCATACCAATAGCAATCACACTGGCTTCTTTAATTAGGCGTTTTACTCCTTTGGTATCATGCAAATCCATGCTCATTGCATCTGGTAGCGAGGTTAATAAAGCCCCATGGTAAGCCTTATGGCAGGCAACTGTTATTTTACCACTGCCCGTCGCCATCGCGCTCGATGCCGATAATATGGCTGCTCCGCCCATGCCTTGTGAGTTATCAATACGATTGCCGCCAATGATTAATACATGCCCATAGCTGCCTTTATGGCTGTTTTGTCTGCGTGGCTTTAATCGATAAGGCGAATTAATAAGGGTGGCGATAGGAATAAGCGCGTTATTATTTGCTAGATGAGGTATCAGCGGTATATCAATCACGGCGCCGCTATAATCGAGCCCGTCTTTGGTATGCAGACCAAATTTACGTGCGATCAGACATAAGGTCACATCTGCGGCTATCGCAACACGCTCAAATACCTGACCAGTAGAGGCAACCAAGCCACTTGGGATATCAACCGCGATGACCAATGCTTTAGCATGCTCTGCTGCTTCGTTGAAAGCGCAAATTGCTTGCTGATAAATAGCGCTCGCTGCACGATTGAATCCAATACCAAATATCGCATCGATATAAACATCCGCCGGCAAAGCGCTCATGCTTCTATCATCGATATTTTCAAAGCATCGATATTTACAATCAGCAGATAGTGCCAGCTGTAACGCCTTTGTCGTATCAGCAATTGGATTTTTATTATCTTCATTAGAACTTTCTATATTATCTTTTATAACAAAATCTTGTTTCTCAAAGCCAACCGTAATGACTTGTACTTGCCAGCCTCTCTGCTGTAAATAATACGCAACAAGCCACCCATCGCCACCATTATTACCTTTTCCGACCCAAACACTGACACGGCACGGACGATTAACAGGACGAGAGGCAATGCCCTGCTTTGCTAATTGCTCATTCAAACATTTTTCTTCATAAAGTATCTCAATATGCTTCACCATTTGCCAAGCCGCTTGTTGCATTAGAGCAAAGCTGTTATTGCCTTGTGCAAACCATGCTTGTTCCATCGCATAGAGCTGCTTGCTGCTATATAGCGCGATAGGCATGGTAGAAATGGTAGTTTTCGATGACAATTCATTTAACGTTGGCATAATTAATCCTCGATTATTCTTATAAAATTTGGCTGAGTTCATAATTTATTATTGATACAAACCAAAATTGATGTATGTATTTGCTGCTATTAACTTTAATGTCAATTAATTAGGTTTAATCCATATAAATCTATATTTATACGGATTTATTCACTTTGATACTTGCGCTCTTCGCTCACTGGCTTATCATATCCATATTCACATTATCATTGATCGTCAGATATGAGCAATAAATCTCAAACAAACTCTCAAACGCAGATGCCATCATTACCTACTAGCGTCTCTGCTAAAAAGATTGCTATCAATAATACGCATGATTTTACTACTACAGCAGATATTAAATGCTGGATTAAAGAGACAGCGCAATCGTTAGGGTTTGCAGATTGCGGCTTTTTATCGGTACATCACCCTCTGTTTGTTAAGCAGACTGAACAGTTAAAGCAGTGGTTGGCCAAAGGCTATGAAGCACAATTACAGTTTATGCATAGCAATCATCATCTGCGTGCGCACCCTGAGCAACTGGTAGAAGGCGCAAAAACCATTATTAGTGTGCGTATGAACTATCTCACTCAAACCCCAACACCACGTACTGTGACTGACAATGATTATCCTAACCAAGGTATCATTGCTCGCTATGCAAGAGGGCGCGACTATCATAAAACCATGCGCAGTCGCCTTAAGCAGCTGGCGTTAAAAATCGAGGCGATGCTTCCTGAATGGCGACATCTAGATATTGGCGCTGACACAGATTTTATTTTTAGACCTTTTAGTGACTCAGCTCCTATCTTTGAGCGACCGATTGCTGATGCTGCAGGTCTTGGCTGGACTGGCAAGCATACATTACTCATAAACAAACAAGCCGGCTCGTTCTTTGTGCTCGGAGAGCTGTTTATGAGCCTTGAACTACCTGACGATGAGCCAGTTAAAGAGCATTGCGGCAGTTGCAGCGCCTGTATTGATATCTGTCCCACTCAAGCCATTGTCGCCCCTTATGAGCTTAATGCGTCAGCTTGCATCTCTTATCTTACGATTGAACATGACGGTGTTATTGATAAAAAATACCGCCGCGCTATTGGCAATCGTATCTTTGGTTGTGATGACTGTCAGCTTATTTGCCCATGGAACCGCTATGCCAATCTGACGCCCGTAGAGGATTTTGCGCCAAGGCATCGGCTTGATAGCAGCAGTTTGCTTGAATTGTGGCAATGGCAAGAAGCAGAGTTTATGAAAAAGACCGAAGGTAGCCCACTTAGACGCACCGGTTATGTGAATTTTCTGCGTAATATCGCTATCGGTCTTGGCAATGCCACTGGTAATCAAGAAATCATCGAAGCATTACAAGCAAAACTGGGGCTGCATAACACGATGCTTGACGAACATATAGATTGGGCGATCGCCGAACAGCGTTATAAATTGGATATCTTACTTATTAATAATTAGAAGCCTAATTTTTAACTCTATATTTTATACATAAAAAAACACCTCGTATTTTGAGGTGTTTTTATTCAGCCATATTCTAAGTATCCAAAATACTATGAGTGTTTCGATACTTATAATGACTTAAAAAATGATAACTATTTAGGAATACGTAGTACTTGACCAGGATAAATCTTGTCTGGATCAGATAACATCGGCTTATTGGCTTCAAATATCTTCATATAATCGCCAGTTGAACCATAAACATCTTTTGCAATTTTAGATAAGCTATCACCAGATTTTACAGTGTACATAGTCGACTCAGGTGACTGCTCTTCAATATCGATATTATCAATGACTTTAGCCACGTTTTGTACATTACCGATGGCAATAATAGCTTTTTCACGATCAGCTTGAGTCTTAGCTTTACCACTAATTTCTGCAGTATCGGTTGACCCATTATACTTAATCTTTAAATCACTAATATTTAGATTTTGCTGCTGAATACGACGAAGTAAAATATTGGCTACTGATTGCGCTGAAGGCTCAGTACTCTGTACTGGTGTATTAGCGTCTGCTTTGGTTTCTACTTTAGCGTCATGCTTGGCGTCATCACGATTAAAGATTTTATCACCAATGTCTTTTGCAAAACTGAACATACCCATATAACTGCTCCTTAAAATATTATTAATTATTATGCATCATTGTTGTTTCGATGATAACGCATCTCGGTTATCGCCCTTTTTTGCTTACCATTATGAGTATAAGCAAAGGCATGAGCGATAAACAGTAAGAGTATGTTGAGTAATGTTGATTTGGCGTAGCTAATGTTAACGCTAATATTAAATTAGTTGTTATAAGTGTAATAATAAAGAGAAATGACAAACATAAAAAAACCGCCTATCTATTAAGATAAGCGGTCATATCGAACCTATTGAGCAAGTCGCTAATTATAGCTGTGCTTGTACGTAGTCGATTGCTTTTTGAACAGTCGTTAATTCTGCTGAATCTTCGTCAGGAATTGTGATGCCAAAATCGCTTTCAAATGACATAACCAACTCAACTAAATCCAGTGAATCAGCGCCTAAGTCTTCCATAAATGAAGCATCGTTGTTGATGTCTTCAACATTCATACCTAGTTGCTCAGCTACGGCAGCTTTAACTCTTTGCTCGGTATCATTACTCATGTAGATTTCTCCTTTTTGATCTATTATTTTGACAAACTACTATAATCACGTGGTTAGCCACTATAGCATTGTATATAAATGGGATTATCAGATCCATATAGCCATCTGAGTGTACTATAACAAGTTATACATTCTGTACTAATATCTAGTAAAGCCTTGCTATCATACATGGCTTTGACTTAAAAGTATTCGACATTATAGCACCCTTTATTATAGTTTACACTCGTTCACACAGTTTTTTATTATAAGTATGTAACGCTTGGGATTCAGCACTAATTGCTATCGCATGTAGGAAAAATTTGATAGCAAACTGCTACATATACATGCCGCCATTGACCGGCAAAACAGCACCTGTGATATAACTGGCTTCATCACTGGCTAAAAACAGTACAGCAGCAGCGATATCTTCTGGTTGACCCAAACGGCTAATAGGTACAGCATCTAACATCGAGTTCAATAAACGCTCATCAAGCTCATCCGTCATGTCTGTTTCGATCAAACCTGGCGCGACGCAGTTAATGGTTACTTGACGTGAACCAATTTCGCGCGCGAGCGTACGGCTAAAACCCTCTACGCCAGCTTTAGTCGCCGCATAGTTAGATTGACCGGCATTGCCCATTTGAGCAACCACAGAGGTAATATTGATAATACGACCACGGCGTGCTTTCATCATGCCGCGGATAGCACGTTTGCTCATACGATAAACAGAAGTTAGATTGGTATCTATCACATTATCCCAATCTTCATCTTTCATACGCATCAATAAGCCATCTTGAGTGATACCAGCATTATTTACCAATACTTGAACAGCACCATAAACGCTTTCTATCTCTTCAAACAGCTTGTCAATCTGCGCAGTATCGCGTACATCTAAAACACGACCAATACCGCCACTATCATTTAGATAGTCATCAATCTGTGCAGCACCTTTTTCAGTGGTGGCTGTCCCAATGACAAAATGTCCTTCTTTAGCAAAGCGTTTGGCGACGGCTTTGCCGATACCGCGGCTTGCGCCTGTGACTAATGTGATCGTACGGCTCATGATAATACCTCCAGCAATTTATCTAGACGAGCGGGCTTGTCAGTCGGATAGCTCATAATTGGATGCGCTTGACGCTTCGCCAAATTACTCAAGACGTTACCACTACCACACTCAATTAAAATATTAATTTGTTTATCTGCCAGCTCTTGCATGGTTTTTGACCACAATACTGGCTGACTTAATTGTTCAGTTAACGCCTCTTTGATACCTGCCGCACTGGTTTCAACACGTGCATGACGGTTTTGAATCACAGGAATCGTTGCTTGATCAAACTTAATGGCGGCAAGCTCTGCTGCCAACGCTTTACTAGCAGGCTCCATCAAAGCGCAATGTGACGGCACACTTACCTTTAATGGAATGGCTTTTTTACCCGTATTTTGTACTTTATCAATGACTGCATTAACGCCTGCAGCATTACCAGAAACCACAACTTGCCCTGGGCTATTAAAATTTGCTGCACCAACAATCGCATTATCTACATGCTCGGTTGCTTGCTCACACAGATTTTCGACTCGGTGATCTTCTAGACCCAGTACTGCTGCCATCGCCGTATCAATACCCACGACAGCGTCTTGCATCAATTGACCACGCTTATGTACCAGTTTTACGGCGTCAGCCAGTGACAGCACACCAGCGGCGCAGAGGGCGCTATATTCGCCAAGAGAATGACCGGCTAGATAACAAGGCTTATCTGATATTTTTTGTTGTAAGATACGCCAAATAGCGATGCTAGCCGTTAGTAATGCGGGCTGGGTATATTGAGTTTGATTGAGCTTGTCTTCATCCTGACAGATTGCCCATAAATCTTCACCAAGTGCTTCACTTGCCTCAGTAAAGGTTTCAAGAATTTCAGGATAGGTATCAGCAAGCTCGCTTGTCATACCGACGACTTGTGAGCCTTGCCCAGGAAACAGTATTGCAATACGGGTAGGTTGTTTTTTTATCATATCGGGTACAGAGCCCATAACCAATATTCCTTATTTGATTGGAAACACCCCTAGCGTGAATGGGGCTAATCGTAGAGTTAAAGACTATAATAGGATATTAATTTTATAGAGCCGTTACTGTCACTAGTCCTTTAAGACAGCATACTCTTATGAAACTATACACTGACATCGGTAATTAACAAAGCTGCTAAAAAATTAATTGTTTGTCTCGCTTCGATAAATCCTTTGATGGGACTTATACTAGATAGCTACTGTTTCATAACTGATGCGTTAAAACGGCCGTCAACAGCTAACAGTCAATAAACAGTACTAAAAACTAATAATGAAAACTATTACTAAAAAACCCATAGCAAAAAGCCAAGTTATCTAGCCACATAATATATGATAGCGAAATAACTTGGCTTTCATTAGCTCAAACCAATTGCTGAATAATAGCCTGATAAAGAACATCGACAGTCATAAAAACCATCATCTTTAGCAGCCATCAAATAACAATAAATTAAGCGTCTTGACTTACTTTAAACAACTGACGACCACGATAAAAACCATCTTTGGTCATGTGATGACGACGATGTTTTTCACCAGTAGTAGCATCAACGCTTATTTCAGCGATTTCCATACGATGATGTGAACGGCGCATGTCACGACGTGAACGACTTTTACGACTTTTTTGAACGGCCATGATATAGCTCCTATACTTAAAAGGGATAAGCTTGAAATTCAGCTTTAATCGACACTGACAGAGGCTATATAATCACAACAACCTAAGTCTTACGCATCATTAGTTAAATAGATTGCCACGTATTAAAGTGTTGATTACGTCTAAAATCTATAGTTAGTCTGCAAGGTTAGCTTCTCTCTGCCAGTAGCAGATTGCTAGAATGCAATAAACGGGACATTATACGCATGTTTAACGGATTAATAAAGCCCTGCTTTTCACTCTTCGGCATAAAGCTGGCAAAAATATAATAGAACATATCTTTTATCAATGCCGTTTATAGCGTTATAGGTTACCTTTCAAAGATGCTAAAGCAGCAAAAGGATTTTCAGTTTCTTCTTCTTCAGGTATTTCACCAAACTGCTCGACACTCATTTCACAGTCATCATGCTTTGGCGCCATTGGCGTTTTGAGCAAAATTTCATCTTCTACCAATTTTTTGAATGGTAATAGTCGCTCTGGCGATTGCTCAGTGACAATTTCGTCTAACAATAAATAATCTTGCTCTTCATTAACTAGGCGTATTTGGCTTTCATTATCCAGAAGCGCAATATCATACTCATCACTCAAATCAATAGCAATCGGTTGCAGACAGCGCTGGCAAGTCAGCCAGACTTCACCAGTCAATGTGAAAGCCAAATGCAGTACATTGTTACGACGATACAGAGTGGTATTTAGCACAATATTTGATTGTTCATGTTGACTAGCTAAAATAGTCGCAAGACGCTCAAAAGAGCTGGGAGCTTCTTCACCTGCCCATTCAAAGCCAGTGTCTTCCCACTTATTTAAAGAGATGTTATCAGGCATGCTGGTTGACGTAGGCACTTGTACTTTACTAGCATGAAGCGCTGACGGCTTGTTATCTTGGGTGCTTGACATACGCGGCCTCATTGATCAAAAACGGTGTATAATATTGCCTGCCATACTAACGGAAAGCGCCGTGTTGCGCTAGCGCTAGTATGTTAATATTTTTTGGCAGTTTCCTTGTCATTGTTTACCTAAAGAGATAGGACATCCTGCTCTATCATCCTTTACTTGGTTAAAGTTTTATTTATGATATCGCCTACCGTTTCTCCTGATTTTTCCAATTTATTATCTACTATTGATGCCAAAAATTTATTACACCGTTTGAATGAATTACAAAGTCAGAAAACAAATCCTACTGAACACAGTATCAATCTTGAGGCAGATGCCTCATTAAAAAAACTGTCATTACAGTGGCAATATTTGGCTAATAACTATTTGATTCATTCTGCTAAAAAGATCATTGAGCCTATCAAAGTATGCGAATTTATTCAAAACAGTCTAACCGATCTTAATTTACAAAATGAATTATCGTTTGAAGGTATTGAGCAAGCACTGACTGATTGGCTTATTAATCTATTTAATCATTTATTTATCAGCAAACAGGTTATCTTGGTTCGTAGCACTGGCGAGCCCGAATACTTTCCTGCCCAGAGCAATCAACCCGCAAGAATTGAGTTTGCTCATGGATTTTTTGCTAGTGCATTGCATGAGCTGAGCCATTTTTGTATGGCAGGTGAACGACGTAGACAACTACCTGACTTTGGCTACTGGTATGCACCTGACGGACGCTCAGCGGCTCAGCAGCAAGCATTTGAACGTGTTGAGGTTAAGCCACAAGCTATAGAGTGTTTGTTTACGTTAGCTTGTGGACGACCTTTTCAGGTATCACAAGACAATTTATATGCAGATTTTGATACCAGTGGCAGTACTTTTGCTCAAGATGTTTATCAACAAGTTAAAGCATATATTACTAAGCCAGATACCCTACCATCTGATGCTAAAACCTTGCTACAAGCCTTACTCACTATCTGCGCCGTATCTGAGCTAAAACCTACAATATAAGATTTTTTGTTATTGTTATCAAAAATTATTATACGACTGGCTATTGTTAACGATTCTATACTTACGTTAACGCCTTGCCCATAAACTTATATTTACTTTACGCTATACTACTTAATAAAGCCGTATTTTAACGTTAAGTACAAAAAGCAAAGTTCATCTTAAACAAATTTTTATCATCACCATCTGCCCAATAACCAAATTCTAATAATTATAAAATAAGGAATTATTATGCAAGTATTTTATATTCATCCAGAAAATCCACAGCCACGGCTGATTGAGCAAGTAGCGAATTTATTACGTAAAGATCAATTGATTATTTATCCGACTGATACCAGTTACGCTTTCGGCTGTCGCTTGGGCGCAAAAGATGCCTTGGAGAAACTAAAACAAATACGCGCACTTGATGATAAACATCAATTCACCCTACTTTGCCGTGATCTAAGTGAGATTGCTAATTATGCTGCAGTAGACAATGTCCAATTTAAACAGCTCAAAGCGCATACACCAGCACCAATTACCTTTATTTTAAACGCGACTAAAGATGTACCTAAGAAGCTGGCACATGCAAAGAAAAAAACCATTGGTATTCGTGTTCCAAGTAATGCTATTGCCCAAGCTTTATTAGAAGCGATGGATGAACCTATTTTAACCAGCTCATTAATACTACCGAATCGTGATTATATATTAGATGACCCTTTCGAGATCGAAGAATTATTAGGCAATCAGATAGATGGGCTCATTAATGCTGGCATTAAAACCACCAAACTTACGACCATCGTCGATATGACCAGTAGCCAGCCAGAAATCATTCGGCAAGGTGCTGCTGATGTAAGCTCATTGCTGTAGATATAGACATACTGTAAGTGTTTAAATATGCACTTCCCTAACGATCATACAAAAATTTAAACGAAAAAAAGCTCCAATTGAATTGGAGCTTTTTTATGTACATATTTTGGTTATTATAAAATTAGTCGCGATCAACCAATTCTACATAAGCCATAGGCGCATTGTCACCATCACGGTAACCACATTTTACGATACGCAAATAACCACCTGGACGAGCTTGGTAACGAGGACCAAGAGTACCAAATAATTTGCCTACCATAGCTTTGCTACGCATACGGCTAAATGCCAAGCGACGGTTAGCAACGCTGTCTTCTTTAGCCATAGTGATCAATGGCTCAGCAACGCGACGTAACTCTTTTGCTTTTGGTAAAGTTGTTTTGATCAGTTCATGCTCAAATAATGAGTTGGTCATGTTCTGAAACATTGCCTTACGATGACTGCCGGTACGACCCAGCTTGACTCCACTCTTACGATGGCGCATAGTCAAAAATCCTTAAAGTTTAACGGCTACGATAAGAAAAGCGATCATCAACACGTAAATCAGCTGGTGGCCAGTTATCTAGGCGCATACCAAGCTCCAAATCTTTAGACGCTAGTACGTCTTTGATTTCTGTCAATGATTTCTTACCAAGATTTGGGGTTTTTAGAAGTTCAGTCTCTGAACGCTGTACCAAATCACCGATATAGTAAATGTTTTCAGCTTTTAAGCAGTTGGCTGAGCGAACCGTTAGTTCAAGATCGTCCACAGGGCGTAATAGCACCGGATCAACCTCTTCTTTTTCTTTCACAGGCTCAGGCGCTTCTTCAGCTTCTAGGTCAACAAAGATAGAAATCTGTTGTTGTAATATAGTGGCTGCTTTACGAATTGCTTCTTCTGGATCTATAGTGCCATTTGTTTCAAGCTCAATGATAAGACGATCAAGATCGGTACGTTGTTCTACACGTGCGTTCTCAACCTGATAAGCAACACGAAGCACAGGACTAAAACTTGCATCAAGCTTCAAGCGTCCAATCGCTTTAGTATCACCATCTTCACGGCGCTGGTTTGCTGGCTCATATCCACGACCCATTACTACGCGCAAACGCATCTTTAGATGACCACGGTCACTCAATGTACCCAATACCAATTCTGGATTGATGATGTCTACATTGTGCGGTAACGTGATGTCTGCAGCAGTAATAGTGCCTGGACCTTGTTTATCCAAGGTCAAAAATACTTCATTTTGGTCATGAAGGGTGATTGCTAAGCCTTTTAAGTTCAAAAGCAAATCAAGCACATCTTCTTGTAGTCCTTCAAGCGTTGAGTATTCATGGTCAACACCATCAATCTCAGCTTCAATGACTGCAGCGCCAGGTAATGAAGATAACAAGATGCGACGTAAGGCATTACCCAAGGTATGCCCAAAGCCGCGTTCTAACGGTTCGAGCGTGACTTTCGCAATCGTTTCATTAACCGTATCCACGTTGATGGCGTTCGGCGTTAGAAACTCAGTTGCATTTAGCATCATGATGTCACCTCGATTTATTAAACTGGTTTAATTAACGTTAATTGCTCAATGCCATGTGAATAGCATCGAGCAGTACGTTACTTACTTAGAGTATAGCTCAACGATCAAGCTTTCGTTGATTTCAGCAGGTAGATCAATACGATCAGGCGCTTTTTTAAACGTGCCCTGCAGCTTGCTGTGATCAACATCTAGCCATTCTGGAATACCACGTTGGGTAGCCAGCTCAATTGCGTTTTTAATACGTAATTGCTCGCGAGACTTCTCTTGGATAGCGATGACATCACCATCTTGCAACTGAATTGATGGAATATTCACACGAATAAACTCATCACGGCCAGCTTTCTTCACCATAACAGTACGATGGCTAACTAACTGACGTGCTTCAGCGCGCGTAGAGCCAAAGCCCATACGATATACTACGTTATCAAGACGGCTCTCAAGCATTGCTAACAAGTTTTCACCAGTAGCGCCACGCTTACGAGCAGCTTCTTTGTAGTAGTTTGCAAACTGACGCTCTAGTACACCGTAGATACGCTTAACTTTTTGTTTTTCACGTAACTGTAGAGAGTATTCTGAACTTTTGTTACGGCTAACACCATGTTGACCAGGTGGACGAGCCGATTTTTTCGTTTTTACGTCGTATGGTTTAACACCAGACTTAAGACCTAAGTCAGTGCCTTCACGACGTGATAATTTGAGTTTTGGTCCAATATAACGGGCCATTGTTATGTCTCCTATAAGCTTCTATTATAAAAAGCTTCGTCTTTAATATTAGACGCGGCGCTTTTTCGGCGCACGGCAACCATTGTGTGGGATTGGGGTTACATCAGAGATGCTGTTGACTTTATAACCCAATGCACCTAGTGCTCTTACCGCAGACTCACGACCCGGTCCTGGTCCTTTGACCAAAACATCGATGTTCTTAACACCATATTCTTGAGCCGCTTTACCAGCGACTTCAGCTGCAACCTGAGCTGCAAATGGTGTAGATTTACGTGAACCACGGAAGCCTTGTCCACCTGAAGTGGCCCAAGCCAATGCATTACCTTGACGATCGGTAATCGTAACAATGGTGTTATTAAAAGACGCATGGATATGGGCAATGCCCTCCGATACTGAACGACGAGCCACCTTTTTGCGACTGCGAGTGTCTTTTGCCATCTTTTAGCTTCCTAAGTTAATTATCTTTTGAGAGGGCGTGTCGGACCCTTACGAGTACGAGCGTTGTTCTTGGTGTTTTGACCTCTAACTGGTAAGTTACGACGATGGCGGATGCCACGGTAACAACCAAGATCAACCAAGCGCTTGATATTCATTGACACTTCACGACGAAGATCACCTTCAGTCATGTATTCTGCAACTTGTGCACGGATAGCATCTAACTGTGTATCATCTAACTGACTGACTTTAGTACTAGGGGCAATGCCAACTGCTTCTAAGATTTTCTGAGCAGTGGTACGACCTACACCAAAGATGTAAGTTAGTGAAATAACAGCATGCTTATTATCCGGAATGTTTACGCCGGCAATACGAGCCATTGATTTCTCTCCATTAAAGAAAAATACCCTTATTCATTAAAACAAGGTGTTATTTTTCAGATTTGTTGCTGTCAATACTAAAGCTTTTATAATTATTATCGCTGCTTCGAGTTGGTAAACCAATCTATTCATTGATCATTTCATAAAAGATTTTGCATAAACTACGGCAAGTGGCGGATGATATCGCATCCGCCGTCATTTTTCAAGTAT
The DNA here is from genome assembly GCF_008369245.1 of Psychrobacter sp. ANT_H56B. Taxonomy (NCBI): domain Bacteria; kingdom Pseudomonadati; phylum Pseudomonadota; class Gammaproteobacteria; order Moraxellales; family Moraxellaceae; genus Psychrobacter; species Psychrobacter sp. ANT_H56B. The sequence continues at coordinate 121,096 of NZ_VOBF01000007.1, read as the reverse complement.
TAATTTAATAAGCAAGCCAATCATTTAAGACTGACTTGCTTAAATTATTAACCTTGGCGTTGCTTGTGGCGAGGTTCTGCGGTACAAATAATATGTACACGGCCTTTACGGCGCACAACTTTACAGCTACCACAAATCTTTTTAACTGATGCTTGAACTTTCATAGCATACTCCTTTGAGATATCGTACCGCTCATTTAAGGTTGAGTGGGCGATTGAATTAACGTCTGATCATGATATTGATGGGTCATCAAATGCGCTTGAATCTGCGAGATGAAGTCCATTACCACAACCACCATAATCAGTAACGACGTACCACCAAGTTGAAACGGCACACCAAACGATGACTGCACGACCATTGGCATTAAACAAATAACCGTCATATACATCGCGCCAATAAAGGTCAATCGGTTTAATACATGATCGAGGTAACGCTGAGTTTGTTGTCCTGGGCGAATACCTGGGATATACGCACCACTACGTTTAAGGTTTTCAGCCACTTCACGCGGACTAAATACCAATGCCGTGTAGAAGTAACAGAAAAAGATAATCATTGCACCAAATAGAACGAGATACAGCGGCTGTCCTGGGGACAACACCAATGCCATATTTTGCAATATCTTTTGCGTCAAGGTAGGATCAGGCGATTGACCAACCCACTGCCCTAAACTTGCAGGAAACAATAGCAATGAGCTAGCAAAAATAGCAGGAATAACCCCTGCCATATTTAGTTTCAACGGCAAATGTGATTGCTGCTGAGCGTAAATCTTGCGACCTTGCTGTTGTTTTTGCGCATAATTGACAGGAACACGGCGCTGAGCACGTTCAATATAGACGATACCCGCAGTAACCGCGACACCTAACAATGCAAAGATAAAGAGGACAATCAAGTTCATTTGACCTTGGTTGACCTGTTCAATAGACTGCGAAATCATACCTGGCGTACCAGCCACAATACTCGCAAAAATGAGCATTGAGATACCATTACCTACGCCGCGCTCTGTAATCTGCTCACCAAGCCACATTAAGAACATAGCACCAGCTACCAATGAAGTAACCGCTGGAATATAGAAAGTCAGACCAGAAGATAAAGTAAGATTTTGGCTGATTAAGCCAGCACACATCCCTAATGACTGTACTAGAGCTAATGCAAGTGTCCCTTGACGGGTATACTTGTTTAGCTTACGTCGTCCCGCTTCACCCTCTTTTTTGAGAGCTTCAAGCGATGGCAATACCGCAGACATCATCTGTACAATAATCGATGCTGAGATATATGGCATAATACCAAGTGCCATGATGGACATACGCTCTAGTGCACCACCTGAGAACATATTAAACATGCTCAGGATGGTATTTTCGTTGCGCGAAAACAGATCAGCCAAGTTAACCGGATTGATACCCGGTACTGGGATATGCGACCCAAAACGATAAACAATCAATGCGCCGATTAAGAATAACAAACGCGTCCATAGCTCATCATACTTACGTATAAAGGCAAAAGGATTAAGCGGTATACCAGTCGATGACATTGATTGCTTTGACACGTTACTACTCCTCGATGCTACCACCAGCAGCTTCGATTGCTTGCTTAGCGCCTTTAGTCACTTTGATACCTTTAAAAGTATAAGCTTTAGTGACTTCACCCGACAACATAACGCGCGCACGCTTCATGTCACGACGGATAAGGTTAGCAGCTTTCAAAGTTTCAATACTAACGACATCGCCTTCAATTTGGCTCAGTTCAGACAGACGAACTTCAGCAGTCGTCATAGCCATTTTACTGGTAAAACCAAATTTTGGTAGACGACGATATAAAGGCATTTGACCACCTTCAAATCCTGAGCGTATGCTAGAACCTGAACGAGATTTCTGACCTTTTACACCACGACCACCAGTTTTACCAAGGCCTGAACCGATACCACGACCACGACGTTGGGCAGTTTTCTTTGCGCCAACACCTGGTGATAATTCATTTAATCTAAGACCCATTACGCTTCCTCCACTTTTACCAAGTAGTTAACGCGATTGACCATACCACGAGTTGAAGGAGTATCTTCTACTACAACAGAATGATTAATACGGCGTAAACCCAATCCTTTCAAGCATGCTTTGTGGCTCTTGAGGCGATGGGCACCCGATTTGAATTGAGTGACTTTCATTTTTTTCATCGTAACTCACCTAGTCTAAGTTAACCCAAGATTTCGTCTACAGATTTACCACGTTTTGCTGCCATCTTTTCTGGAGTTGACATATCACGTAAACCGTTAAACGTTGCACGAACAACGTTAGCAGTGTTGGTAGAACCATAACATTTAGTCAAAACATCTTTGACACCAGCAACTTCTAATACAGCACGCATTGCGCCACCAGCGATTACGCCAGTACCCTCAGATGCAGGTTGCATATAGACTTTACTAGCACCATGACGTGCTTTGATCGGATGATACAAAGTTGCATCATTTAGCTCAACAGTAATCATATTACGTTTGGCAGCTTCTAGTGCTTTTTGAATAGCAGCTGGCACTTCACGTGCTTTACCGCGACCAAAACCAACACGACCATTGCCATCACCCACTACGGTCAACGCAGTGAAAGAGAAAATACGACCACCTTTAACAACTTTTGCAACGCGATCAACGGTAACTAAGCGTTCTACTAGACCGTCAGTCTGTTCATTTTTATCATTTTTATCATTTCTAGCCATGATTAAAACTCCAATCCGTTTTCGCGAGCAGCTTCAGCTAAAGCTTTTACTCGACCATGATATTTAAAACCACTACGGTCAAATGCAACTTTAGTAATGCCAGCTGCTTTTGCGCGTTCTGCGATCATTTGGCCTACAGACGTCGCTGCATCAGCGTTACCAGTCGCGCCTGAACGCAAGCTGCTGTCTAAGGTAGATGCCTGAGCAATCACTTCACCACCGTTCGGAGAGATAATCTGGGCATAGATGTGTCTTGGCGTACGATTAACCGTTAGACGATGAACGCCCAAAAAACGGATATGTGCGCGGGTTTTCTTAGCTCGACGTAGACGAGCTGCTTTTTTATCAAACATTTCAACTCACCTTATTTTTTCTTGGCTTCTTTGCGAATCACATGCTCGTCACTATAACGAATACCTTTACCTTTGTAAGGCTCAGGTGGGCGGAAACCGCGGATATCGGCTGCTGCTTGACCAAGCTGCTGCTTATCGTTTGATTTTAAAACGATTTCAGTTTGCGTTGGTGTTTCAGCTGATACACCTTCAGGTAACGTATATTCTACTGGATGTGAGTAACCAACGTTTAGCGTTACTTTATTACCAGCAGCTTGAGCACGGTAACCAACACCAATCAACTGAAGACGTTTTTCAAAGCCTTCGTTAACGCCTATTACTAAATTATTTAGTAAAGAGCGCATGGTGCCAGTATGCATCATCGCTTCTTTTGAATCGACTGTAGGTGAGAAAATGATTGCATCATCTTCCTGTTTCAGCTCGACCAATTCATGCAGGCGTAAAGACATATTGCCGTTCTTGCCTTTAACTTCGACCTGCCGATCGTTCAAAGTAACGCTTACGCCGTTTGGCAGCGTCACTGGGGCTTTAGCCACACGAGACATAGGAATATTCCTTAGAAAATTAACTTCTTTATATTAGCGAAAAAACTAACAGGCTAAAAAGCGTGTTAGTTTAGCATAGTTGACCGCGTTAGACACCTAACAATGTTAAATAATTTATCATTACCACATTGAAAGAAGCCTAACAGCGTCAAATAGACTTTATCGTCGTGTAGCTTACGCTACAAATGCGACGACTTCACCACCGATACCAGCAGCGCGTGCAGCACGATCAGTCATGATGCCTTGGCTAGTTGATACAATAGCAACACCCATACCTTGCTTAACAGTAGGGATAGCGTCTTTACCGCGATGCTGACGTAAACCAGGACGGCTAAAACGTTGAATCGTCTCGATTACAGCTTTGCCTTCGAAGTATTTTAATACGATGGTCAAAGTTGCTTTGTTGTTGTTTTCTTCAGTAACAACAGCGCTAGCAACATAACCTTCGTTAACCAACAAATCAGCGATTGATTTGCGTAGCTTAGAGTTCGGCATTGCTACCGATACTTTATTAGCCATTTGTGCGTTACGAATACGGGTTAGCATATCCCCAACGGTATCTTGCATACTCATATAGTTACCCCTTACCAGCTTGCTTTACGAACACCAGGCACATCGCCTTGCATGACACGCTCACGCAGCATATTGCGTGATAAGCCAAACTTGCGGAAGTAACCGTGAGGACGACCCGTGATAGCACAACGATTGCGCAGACGTACTGGTGATGCGTTACGTGGTAAAGCTTGTAGCTCTAGCATCGCTTCCATACGAGTTTCGTCACTTGCAGTCATATCACTGATAGTTTCTTTTAGCTTGATACGCTTATCAGCGTACTTAGCAACCATTTTTTCGCGCTTTAATTCGCGGTTAATCATGCTCTTCTTTGCCATAACGTCTTTACCTTATTTAAATGGGAAGCCGAAAGCTTTAAGCAACGCACGACCTTCTTCATCAGATTGAGCTGACGTAGTAATTGTCACATCCATACCACGGATACGATCAATCTTATCAAAGTCTACTTCTGGGAATACTATTTGTTCTTTGATACCCAATGAGTAGTTACCACGTCCGTCAAAGGCTTTAGGAGAAAAACCACGGAAATCACGAATACGAGGAATTGCAATGGCAATGAGACGATCTAAAAATTCGTACATTTGCTCACCGCGTAGCGTTACTTTACAGCCAATTGGCCATTCTTCACGAATTTTAAAGCCAGCAACTGATTTACGCGCTTTGGTGACTACAGGTTTTTGACCAGCAATAGCAGTCATATCAGCCACAGCACCTTCAAGCAATTTCTTGTCTTGAGACGCGCCGCCTACACCCATATTTAGTGTGATTTTAGTGATTTTTGGCACTTGCATCACATTCGCCAAACCAAGTTCTTCTTTGATTTGCTGTTTTAATTCTTCGTTATATAAAGATTTTAATCTTGCCATTACCATTACACCCTTAGTGTCTTACGCAGTCGCCACTACTTCACCGTTCGAACGATACAGGCGTTGTTTCTTGCCGTCTTCGCCGAACTGATAAGTAATACGATCAGCTTTTTGGGTTTGCGCATTTAAGATTGCGACATTTGAGATATGCAGAAAAGCTTCTTGCTTAAGAATGCCGCCTTCAACGCCAGTTGCCTGATTTGGCTTCTGATGTTTAGTGACAATGTTAATGCCTTCAACTTTAATACGATCGTTTTTTACAGCTTGTACAGTACCTTGCTTGCCTTTGTCTTTCCCAGCAATCACGATAACTGTATCGCCTTTACGTAATTTTGACATGGATTACCTCACAATACTTCTGGTGCTAGTGATACAATTTTCATAAACTGATCACCACGTAGTTCACGAGTTACCGGTCCAAAAATACGAGTTGCAATCGGCGCTTTATTTTGGTTCAACAATACTGCAGCATTGTCGTCAAAACGTAATACCGAACCATCAGGACGACGAACGCCTTTTTTGGTACGTACAACTACCGCATTCATCACGTCGCCTTTTTTAACACGACCGCGAGGAATGGCTTCTTTAACCGTTACTTTAATAATGTCGCCAACTGATGCATAACGACGATGAGAGCCACCCAGTACTTTAATGCACTGAACTCGTCTTGCACCGCTATTATCTGCAACTTCCAGCATAGATTCAACCTGAATCATAGCGTTACTCCACACGTATGAGCAATAAAAACCAGTTGCTGCCGCTAGCACAGTATGAGTAGTCGGCATTTTAATATTAATAACCGCTGCTACTCTTAATGTGAGTGATATACGCTCGGCGCAATCAGTATCCTTAAAAAGGCAGCTATTTTAACAGCTTCTGGCTTTTAATGCAATTTACTTAGATTTTTTCTACTTTTTCAACCACATCAACCAAAGTCCAAGACTTGGTTTTTGAGATTGGACGCGTTTCTTTGATGCGGACAAGATCGCCTTGTTGGCAAACATTATTCTCATCATGTGCTTTGATTTTAGTAGAACGACGAAGCTGCTTGCCATACAAAGGATGACGAACCAGACGCTCAATCAAAACCGTGATGGACTTGTCCATCTTGTCACTGACAACTCGTCCTGTCAGAACACTAGCATTGGTCGTTGCTTGATTGTTATCGCTCATGAGTCGCCTCGTTGTTTCTCGTTAATCAAAGTCTGAAGCTGAGCAATCGCACGACGATTGACACGTACTTCATGGGTATTCCCCAACTGACCAGTTGCTTTAGCCATACGAATACGGAAAGCATCAAGTTGCTTTTCATCAAGTAACTGGGTCAGTTCTTCTAATGATTTATCACGTAATTCACTGATCTTCATTACATTATCGTCCGCTTAACAATGGTAGTTTTAAAGGGCAGTTTAGCTGCAGCAAGCGTTAACGCTTCGCGAGCAAGCTCTTCTGAAATCCCTTCAAGTTCATATAGTATTTTACCAGGTTTGATTTCGCATACCCAATATTCTACAGGACCTTTACCTTTACCCATACGTACTTCTAATGGTTTATTGGTAATTGGTTTGTCTGGGAAAACGCGAATCCAAATCTTACCGCCACGCTTAATTTTACGAGTGATGGTACGACGTGCTGCTTCAATTTGACGGGCAGTCATACGACCACGAGTCAAAGATTTTAGACCAATTTGTCCGAATGCAACGGTGCTTCCACGATGAGCTAGCCCAGTGTTACGACCTTTATGCATTTTACGAAACTTGGTACGTTTTGGCTGTAACATAGTTTAACCTCTGTCTGTGTTTCGACGGTTTCCGTTTCCACGACCACGGCGTTTTGGCGCACGAGTCTGCTCTTCTTTGACGGGATTGTATACACTGTTCATGCCGTCAAGGATTTCGCCACGGAAGATCCAAACTTTTACACCGATAGTGCCGTAAGTGGTTTCCGCACGTACTGACGAATAGTCGATATCAGCGCGTAGTGTATGCAGTGGCACACGACCTTCACGGTACCATTCAGTACGAGCAATCTCAGCACCGCCAAGACGGCCAGACAACTCAACTTTAATACCTTTAGCACCAGAACGCATGCTGTTCTGTACCGCTCGCTTCATAGCACGGCGGAACATAACACGACGCTCAAGCTGACTTGCGATGCCTTCCGCTACCAAATGAGCATCAAGATCAGGCGAGGTGATTTCTTCAATGTTAACCTGAGCAGGTACGCCCATAATTTTGGTCAATTCTTTTTGAAGTCTTTCAATATCTTCGCCTTTCTTACCGATAACAATACCAGGACGCGCAGTGGCGATGGTAATCTTAGCAGCACCAGTAGGACGCTCAATCATGATCTTGCTAATCATAGCACTATCAAGTTTCTTGCGCAGATATTCACGAACCTGAATGTCGTTAATTAGGTATTCTGAGTATTGTTTAGGGCTAGCATACCAGTTTGCGTTATGCTTTTTTACAACACCAAGACGAATTCCGATTGGATGTACTTTTTGTCCCATAACTTATTCCCCTACCTTTATAGTGATGTGACAGGTACGCTTACTGATACGATCAGCGCGACCTTTAGCACGTGGTAGGATACGTTTTAGCGTAATGCCTTCATCAACGTAGATGGTTGATACTTTAAGAGTATCGATATCTAAACCGTTGTTGTTTTCAGCATTGGCGATGGCAGAGTTAAGACATTTCTTAACAAAAACCGCGCCTTTTTTATTGCTATACGTTAGGATATCCAAAGCACGCTCAATAGATTTGCCACGAACTTCATCAGCAACGAGTCTAACTTTTTGTGCCGATATGGCGGCACCGCGTAATTTTGCAGTTACTTCCATGGTAAGCACCTTATCTCTTAGCTTTCTTGTCAATGCCGTGACCACGATATGTACGAGTCGGGGCAAATTCACCTAGTTTATGACCAACCATCTGTTCACTTACGATAACCGGTACATGAGTACGGCCATTGTGAACAGATAAAGTTAGGCCAACCATTTGTGGCAGAATCATTGAACGGCGCGACCAAGTTTTAATTGGTTTGCGTGAGTTGGTTTCTAATGCAGTTTCAACTTTAGCAAATAAATGCGCGTCTATGAATGGACCTTTTTTCAATGAACGAGGCATGAAATTCTTCCTTTATTTCTTCTTGGCGCGACGGCGGATGATCATGTTGTCAGTACGCTTATTGTGACGCGTTTTAAGTCCTTTAGACTTCTGACCCCAAGGGCTAGTAGGATGGCGACCTTTGTTACGACCTTCACCACCACCATGTGGGTGATCAACCGGGTTCATAGCGACACCACGAACAGAAGGACGAATACCTCTCCAACGTGAAGCACCGGCTTTACCAAGTGATTTCAAGTTGTTTTCAGTATTAGAAACTTCACCGATAACAGCACGGCAATTTACGTGTACACGGCGAGTTTCGCCAGAACGCAAACGAAGAATTGCATAAATACCGTCACGACCTAGTAGCTGAACGCTAGCACCCGCAGCACGAGCCATCTGTGCGCCTTTACCGATTTTAAGTTCGATATTATGGATCACAGTACCTAGTGGTATGTTTTTTAGCGGTAAACAGTTACCTGGACGAATTGGTGATAATTCACCTGACATTACAGTATCGCCAACTGCTTGCTTTTTAGCAGCGATAATATAACGACGTTCGCCGTCAGCGTACTTAAGTAAAGCAATATGCGCAGTACGGTTAGGATCGTATTCAATACGCTCTACTGTAGCTGGGATATTGTCTTTAGTACGTTTAAAATCGATAATACGATAATGTTGCTTATGACCACCGCCGATGTGACGAGTAGTGATACGGCCATTATTGTTACGACCACCGGTCTTGCTTTTTGATTCTAGAAGCGCTGCAAACGGACGACCTTTATAAAGGTGTGGATGCACTACTTTTTCAACAAAACGACGGCCTGGTGATGTTGGCTTTGCTCTTACGATAGGCATGAGTGTAATCCTTATTCGTTATTCGCTGTTTCACTAGTAGAAGCAGTCGTATTTGCGACCTCTTCACCAGCATCAGCCATTTGTACATCTTGACCAGCTTTTAAGGTAACATAGGCTTTTTTATAGTCGTTACGACGGCCGATACTTTTACCAAAACGCTTTGTCTTACCTTTAACGTTCAATGTGTTTACTTTTAAAACTTCAACACCTTCAAACATCATCTCAACTGCTTTTTTAACTTCAAGCTTAGTAGCCTTAGAGTCAATTTTAAATACCTGCACACCAAGTGAGTCGCCAAGCATTTGAGATTTCTCTGAGAATACAGGTCCTCTTAGGATCTGATAAAGTCTTGCGTTATTCATGCTAGTGCTTCCTCAAATTGTTTCGCAGCTTCGACTGTCATGATCACTTTATCAAAAGCGATCAAGCTCACTGGATCCACTTCACTTGTATCAAGTACATTGACATGTGGGATGTTGCGAGCAGCTAAGTACAAGTTTTCGTCAACTTCTTTGGTGACGATTAATGCACGTGATGCATTTAACTCACCTAACTTTGCGATCAGCTCTTTGGTCTTAGGACCAGAAACGCTTATCTCTTCAACCAAAATCAGACGCTCTTGGCGAATCAATTCGGCTAGGATGCACTGCATAGCACCGCGATACATCTTACGGTTAACTTTCTGTGACCAATCTTGTGGCTTAGCCGCGAATGCACGACCGCCCCCACGCCAGATTGGGCTACGAATAGAACCTGCACGAGCGCGACCAGTACCTTTTTGGCGCCATGGCTTAATGCCACCACCAGAAACTTCGGCACGGGTCTTTTGAGCGCGTGTACCTTGACGAGCACCAGCAAGATATGCGGTGACGACTTGATGCACTAGTGCTTCGTTGAATTCACGACCGAAAGCCGTATCAGAAAGCTCAACTGCCGCCCCTGTAACTGTTTTTAAATCCACGTTAATCCCCTTGCTTAGGCTTTGACTGACGGACGTACGATGACATCGCCACCGGTGGCACCTGGGATAGCACCCTTGATGACAAGTAACCCATTTTCAACATCAACCGATATCACTTCTAGGCCTTGAACGGTAACGCGTTTGTTACCCATCTGACCTGGCATTTTTTTGCCTTTGAAGACTTTACCTGGTGACTGGTTTTGACCAGTTGAACCAATGGCACGGTGAGATACTGAGTTACCATGAGTGGCATCTTGCATGCTGAAGTTGTGACGCTTCACGCCGCCTTGAAAGCCTTTACCTTTACTGTTTCCTGTGACATCAACCATCTGACCTTGTTCGAACAAGTCAGCTAGGATCTCACCACCAATCTCACGACCTTCAAGATCGCTGTCATTGGCACGAAATTCCCAAACACCACGACCAGCGGCAACGCCGGCTTTAGCGAAGTGACCTTTTTGAGCTGCTGTTACGCGGCTGTCACGACGGGTGCCTGTGGTAACTTGGATGGCTTGATAGCCATCTACATCAGTATTTTTTACTTGAGTAATGCGGTTAGCACTGATCTCAACCACTGTTACAGGGATAGATGCGCCTGCTTCAGTGAAGACACGGGTCATGCCGCATTTTTTACCGACTAAACCGATCGCCATTTTAGACCTCTTTATATCTTATATTAATGGGTTGGGTGTTTATGTGCATTAACCCAAAGCAATTTGAACGTCAACACCCGCCGCTAAGTCAAGCTTCATTAGCGCATCCACAGTTTTATCGGTAGGTTGAACAATGTCAACCATACGCTTATGAGTACGGATTTCGTACTGATCACGAGCGTCTTTGTTTACGTGTGGTGAAGTTAGAACGTTGAAGCGCTCAATGCGAGTCGGCAACGGTACAGGACCACAAACTTGCGCACCGGTGCGCTTTGCAGTATCAACAATCTCTTGTGCAGATTGATCAATCAGACGATGATCAAAAGACTTAAGACGGATACGGATTCTCTGGTTAGCCATGCCAGCAAGCTCCTAATATGTGCTTTTGTCATTCTTGCTTTGCAAGGATATGAGCAAAAGCCGTTTGGTTAAATATTCACTTAAAGCGGCCTTCTGTTCTAAACCAGAATGAGTTCTTTATCCGAACTTATAGCGTGCCAAAAGCAAAATAGTTTAAAGCCCCGCCGACCCTTCCATTGTAGGATGTCAGCAAAGGCATAATGAAATAGTGCTAGAAACGATGCTCTAGCTGTCATAGCGCCAGCTGTTTGATTGGCTGCGCATATATAATTCAGTGGTCTGTATTATACATAATAATCAGATGATTGCAAGGGGATTATTTACAATGATATACACAACTGTTTGATATAAATATTGGTTTTTAAACCAATTTCTCTTAAGTTTTAACCAATTGCTTACTAATCATCAAAGCTAAACCGTCCCATTAAATGCACTCAGTTTTCAACATTTGACGGCAATACTTACTATTCAGATCCCGCCTTGAGGTTCAATCTAATACTATATCGTATTGTTCTTGGGTATATAAATTCTCAACATCAAAGGTAATCACTCTACCAAGCAAATACTCTAAATCTGCCACGGTATCCGATTCTGACGTCAGTAATAAATCAATCACTGCCGCATGAGCGACCACCGTAAACTTCTTTGGAGAGTTATAAGTACGAGCACAGCGCATGATTTCACGAAATATCTCAAAGCAGACCGTCTCAGCGGTTTTGACAAAGCCGCGCCCTTGACAGGTCGAGCAAGGCTCACATAGTTGCTGACCAAGCGATTCACGGGTGCGCTTACGGGTCATCTCAACCAAACCAAGCTCACTGACTTGAGTGATTTTGGTTTTGGCATAATCTTGTACTAGCTGTGACTGCAAGCTCTCTAAGATATCATCCTTGTGCTGCTGCTCAAGCATATCGATGAAGTCTAGGATAATAATACCGCCTAGATTACGTAAGCGCAGCTGACGGGCTATCGCGTGTGTTGCCTCTAGATTTGTTTTGTAGACGGTATCTTCTAATGAACGCCCACCAACGAATGAGCCAGTATTGACATCAATAGTGGTCATCGCTTCGGTTTGGTCAATAATTAGATAGCCGCCCGACTTTAAATCAACGCGGCGTTTGAGAGCATCACGTAAATCATCTTCGACGCGGTGCACATCAAACAGCGACTGCTCAGCGGTATAATGTACTATGCGATCATAGACAAAAGGCACAAATTCTTTGGCAAAGTATCTAACCTGCTCATATATCTGCAAATTATCAATAACGACTTTTTCGGTACCAGCGTGTACCAAATCACGGATAGAACGCAGTGGTAACGATAATTCTTGATAAATAAGCTCAGAGCTTTGATTAGGCTTCATTTCTTGGCGACGGGCACATATCGTTCGCCATAGTTGCAAGAGATAGTAGATGTCTTCTTCAAGTTTATCAACGGGGACACGCTCTGCCGCTGTACGTGCAATAAGACCGCCCTTGAGGTTGACGGTTTGCATCAGGCTAGTAAGCTCAGTCTTGAGACGGGTACGCTCTTCTTCACCATCAATACGCTGCGAGATACCGATATGCTCACTCGATGGCAAGTAGACCAGATAGCGAGATGGCAGTGATATATTGGTGGTTAAGCGCGCGCCTTTACTGCCTAGCTGATCTTTGGTGACTTGAACTAAGATACGTTGGCTCTCGTGTAGGCGATGCTGGATGAGAGTTTTCGAAACTGATACAACTTCTGTGTTCTGCGTACTTATTACAGGCGGCGTGATGGCTAAATCGTCAGCCGTCACCTCTATAATAGTGCGCTCATCACCAGTCTTTTCGACTTTAATGCTTTTGGCAGCTGGACGAGGTTCACGCTGCATATCATTAACGTGTAAGAATGCAGTACGTGACTGACCAATATCGACAAAGGCTGCCTGCATACCCGGCAGAACGCGCACCACTGTACCCAAGTAAATGTTACCAACCAAACCCAGTTTATGATGACGCTCAATATAAATCTCGCCCAAGATACCGTTATCTAGTACGGCAACACGGGACTCCATGGGACTAATATTAATCAGCAGCTCTTCGGACATAGTATTTTCTCTTATCACTTAGCTTTCTGGTGAAGCATTCATAGTTTGGTAGCCTGACAGTGTAACAAATGCCACTTGCTTTTGCCCATGACACAAGCGTGTCATTATGTGCAGATGGTTTAATATCAAACTTCATCTTAAAGCACTGCTGAATCCATACCCCTACTCTAAACTTTTTGAGCATGTAAGCTTTATTAGGTATTATCTATTTAGGCATCAAAATTTTAACGCGTATCAGTGTCATTCATCTCTTTAATCAATGCCAGCGTTTGGGCAAGCGGTAAGCCCACCACATTGGTATAGCTGCCATTGATACAGCTAACCCAAGCAGCGCCCAACCCTTGAATACCATATCCACCTGCCTTGTCTACAGGCTCGCCGCTGTCCCAATAATCACTCATCATCTCTGGAGTAAGCGCTACAAAGGTGACCTCTGTGCGTTCAATGATTTGTTGCTGATTGATGATTTGCCATACTTGCTCATTATTGAACTCATCAGAACGTTTAGGCTGTAATGAGAGTTGCGTTGCCTGTACCGCCGTCCATACTTCATGAGTACTATCGGACATTTGCTGCCACATACGATAAGCATCTTCGCGATTATTTGGTTTGACCAAGACTGTTTTGCCATCTGGTAATACCCCAATGGTATCAGAGGTCAATAAGATAATGGGCTTCGATAAGAGTGATTGATATAAGTGAGCGTTATTATTCTTTAACTGTCTATTTAGCTGCACCGTTGCTGCCTCTGCTTTGGCGGCGACCATACGGACAATATAATCTTTGGGCGACTCATCTTGATAAGGCGTTTCATCGATATCAACGCTGATGACAGTAAATTCTAGTTGCACTCTACTTAGTAACTCGCGACGACGCGGCGAGCCGGATGCTAAGATAATATCCATCACTACTCTCTTATTATGAAAAAACTCAGTATTGATAGGCTTAGCCCAAAATAAACGAGCGTCGTTTATAATAGATGCTTATAAAAACCATGTGTGATGAAAATACTTGTATTGATAATCGATGTAATAATCAATCTGATTAACGCACAAATTTTCGTAATGTCAATAGTACCAATGGCCAGCTAATAATACTCATCAACAAAGAAAAAGTAGATTGGGCAACAAAGATATCTTGTACAAACATCTGTAGCATCCACAGACTCGCTTGAAATACAAACAATCCTAAACTCGCTATTATCCATGCACTAATCGTATTTAGCTGTCTGATATAGATACTGGTCACCTTTATCATAAGCGCCACTGCCACAGCAGAAAAAGCCTGCTGTCCTAAATGAGTATCCATCAGCAAATCAGCAATAAGGCCAATAGCAAAGGCACTAAAAATGCCCACATAACGCGGCTGAAACAATAACCAAAAAATCAATACCATGATCATGATCATAGGACGCAATGTGGCCATACTAGGACTTAATGGATAAACACTGAGCGATGAGGCAATAATAAAACTCAGTACAATCACGGCATGCAGCAGCCCATTTGCATGATCAGAATCAGGATATGCCATGAATACGTACCTTTAGCAGATGTTTAGCAGCTACTTAATAATGAATTCAGCATTGCAGGGAATAAAAAAAGAGGAGTAAAGCAGCGCACTTAAATAGAATAGCGGCTGATTATCGGGCAATGATTATCTCTAACAATGACCATCAAGACTCATTGATGCCAATATTGTTTTTATTAGCCAGCTTGTCTTGCAGTATCAGCACATAAGCATTATCGACAAAGTTTGCGGCAGGTGTGACATCAATGCTTCTAAAATTATCCGCTTGCGTGTCTTCAATATGGGCGATACGACCAACACGGTAGCCTGCAGGGATACGCCCCCCTAATCCAGACGAGACCAGCTCATCCCCGACGCGTACATCTGAGGTTTTAAAGACATACTCAAGGCTCAATGAAGTAGGTATACCCTGACCGGTGACAATAGCGCGCTGACCTGTCCGCTTGACAGTAACGGCGACGGACTGCTGTTCATCAGTAATAAGCAATAAACGGCTGGTATTAGGATAGACATTGATAATCTGCCCTAAAATGCCGTTTTCATCAATGACCGTTTGCCCAACTTGTACCCCATCTTGCTCCCCTTTATTCAACACCACAATTTGACGCAGTAGATTGGTGTCAGTACCAATTACCTGTGCCAGATTTAAATCAAATTGTTCAGGGCGCGTGGTCGATAGAATACCTTGCAGGCGAGCGTTTTGCGCCAAGATATAATCTTGCTGCTGCAATTTAGCTTGCGCGTGAATAAGTTGGGATTTGAGCTGCATGTTTTCGCGGCGCAGCGTTTCTTTTGATTGTAAGCTGCCGCTTGACCAGTGTTGTGCATAACTGGGTAATAACGACAGCTCGTAAATAGGCTGCATTGCGGCATGGCTCGTTGAGCGTATAGGCTTGAACCATTCTGGATTTTTGCTATCAAACCACATCAATATCAATGCCACTATTAATAAAACAGCAGTCATACGAAGCGCGAGTGGCTGGCGAGCAAAAATACTTGGAGTCATAGTTCGTCTAATGTAGAGGTTTTAATGTGAGCATTAGCCAGCACTGAATAGCACTATATAAAAGGCATTTGATATCAAAAAAAGCTCAGTATCTATCAGATATTGATTGCCTTTATTGATAATATTAAAGGCAACCTTTTTGGCTACCTTCAATGTTATTCATCTAGCCTTTCTCATGCCTAGTTATCGTTAACTTCAGCCTTATCTAACATTGCTAGTATGACAATGCTTGATAAACAGTGATTTATACAAAAATCATATTTAGGCTTTTGTTATTGATAAAATCAAGCGCAATACCGCCACCACGGCTCACGCAAGTTAATGGATCTTCAGCGACTGTAACTGGTAAGCCTGTCTCTCTTGAGATGAGCTTATCTAAGTCACGTAATAGTGCGCCGCCACCGGTCAAGACAATACCGCGTTCAGCGATGTCTGATGACAACTCTGGTGGCGTCTGCTCAAGTGCTGCTTTTACCGCGCTGACGATACCACTTAACGGATCACTCAAAGCTTTCTGCACTTCTTCTGAGTTGACAGTGAAGGTTTTTGGTACGCCTTCTGCCATGCTACGTCCGCGTACTTCTACTTCTAACTGGCTGTCTTCATTTAGCGCGGAGCCAACTTCTTGTTTGATACGCTCAGCCGTGGTTTCACCAATCACGCAGCCATGAATCCGACGTACATGGGTAATAATGGCATCATCAAACATATCGCCACCGATACGGATAGACTCAGCATAGACACAACCTGACAAAGCGATAACGGCAATCTCAGTGGTACCACCGCCGATATCAACGACCATCGAACCGCTGGCTTCATGAACCGGCATGCCAGCACCAATCGCTGCTGCCATTGGCTCTTCTAGTAACAATACTTTGCTGGCGCCAGCTGACGATACCGCTTCACGAATCGCTTTTCGCTCGACAAGGGTAGACTTGCAAGGCACACAAACCACCACATTAGGCTGTGCCATAAAACGCTTAGCTTTTACCTTGGCGATAAAATGCTTAAGCATTTTTTGCGTCACTTCAAAGTCAGCAATCACGCCGTCTTTTAATGGGCGGATAGCCGTAATATTGGCAGGCGTACGACCCAGCATCTGCTTGGCATCAATACCAACAGCAGCAACGGTAGGGTTCTGTGTGCGATTGCTTCTTAAAGCGACCACCGTAGGCTCATCGAGCACCACGCCTTTACCAGGAATAAAAATAAGGGTGTTCGCAGTACCGAGGTCGATTGCGATATTATTTGATAAAAATCCAAACAGGTTCATGACTAATATTTCCAGCGTATTACAAATGAGGCGAATGAGGCAAATGAGAGTGACCGAGGGATTACTCGTCAGTATTGAGCAGGTCGTCTTTAGACATTACCCGTGGCGAGAGTTTATCATCGTAACAAGTCAAACCGAAGCTATAATGATGAAATGAAAAAACTGAGCTAAATTATACCGATTTGGCTCAAAAAAAACACAGATATTTGCATCAGTACGCTAGGATTTTGCGCTTATGCGCTAAAAGTTGTTACAAAGTTTGAAATCGCAGACCATACCAGCCGCTTTGATGAAACAGCCTTTAATTCAATCACTCACAAGCAGCTACCGTCTTATGATACTTACTAAGTAATTTGCTTGATAACTTGCTTAGCAGCAGCTACCCACTGTAACGTATTTCGTCATTAAATGGGGAGCTATTGACCATCAACTTTTTACTATCCAGTCAGCTTTGCATAATTGCTTATTAAGTTGAGCCTTTTTTAATAGAAGAGTCGTGAATAAAGCCCTTTTAAACAATCTTGTGAGTAAAGATTGTGCTGTAATCAAGTGTCCTACTCTGTAAACTTCGGTCAGATGCTTTATAATAAAGCCACTGTATACTTACATCTTTATATAAGTCGCTTATTTTAGTGCTTATCTGTTTTAGTCATATTCTACTCTAACAAAAACTGTCCGTAACTGGAGACACTATGTCACAGCAACCATTAACGTCTGACAACACTGTCAGCCGTGAAGAAATCCTAGAAGTTGCCAACCTTGCCCGTTTAGGTGTCGATGAAAATACTGCCGATAGCTATGCTGCTGATATCTCTAAAATACTTAAGCTGATGAACACGCTTGGTAATGTCGATACCACCGATATCAAACCTTTATCAAATATTCATGAAGCTTGCCAAGATTTGCGTGCTGATGTTGCTAAACACGATATCAATCGTGAACGCAATCAATCGGTCGCCCCTGCTGTCGAAGATGGCTTGTATTTGGTACCGCAAGTGATTGAATAGGCGGCTGTCGCTCTCTGATTTCGTATCTTACTTTATGCTATTAACATTTTGACGGACGACACCTTATGTCTGAACTTCATTTATTAAGTACCCAGCAGCTCATTACTGGTCTGCAAGACAAACAATTTAGCAGCCTTGAGCTGACTGACCACTACATCAAACGTATCAACGCGCTTGATAGCAAGATCAACAGTTTTATCACTCATACCTCTGAGACAGCGCGCGCGCAAGCACAAGCGGCGGACGAGATGCGTGTACAAGGGGACAAACGCCCATTACTTGGCGTACCCATGGCGCATAAAGATATTTTTTGTACTCAAGGCGTATTGACGACCTGTGGCTCTAAAATGCTGCATAACTTTATCTCTCCTTATGATGCGACCATCGTCACTAACATTGATAAAGCTGGAATGATTAGCCTTGGTAAGCTCAATATGGATGAGTTTGCGATGGGCTCGGATAATGAAAGCTCATATTATGGTGCGGTGCACAATCCTTGGAACATAGCGCATGTACCTGGTGGCTCATCAGGTGGTAGTGCAGCAGCCGTTGCAGCAGGATTTGTACCCGTTGCGACTGGTAGTGATACTGGTGGCTCTATTCGTCAGCCTGCCTCATTTTGCGGCTTAACGGGCATCAAACCTACTTATGGTCGCGTCTCTCGCTTCGGTATGATTGCTTATGCCTCGAGTCTTGATCAAGCCGGTAGTATGGGTCGCAGTGCCATGGACTGTGCCTTCCTATTACAGCCAATGATTGGTCATGACCCACGCGATGCGACTTCTATCAAATACGATATGCCTGATTATGTACAAGATTTAAATGATGCAGCTACCAGCGCTGGTGATAAACCGTTTGCCGGTTTACGTATTGGCGTTGCTAAAGAATACTTTAGTAAAGGACTTGATACTGAAGTCGAACAAGCAGCTCGTGCAGCGTTAAAGAAATATGAAGAGCTTGGCGCGACCATTGTAGAGGTGACAATCACCGATCCAGAGATCACCCTTGCTACCTATTATATGCTCGCACCAGCTGAAGCATCATCAAACCTATCACGCTTCGATGGTGTGCGCTTTGGGTATCGCTGTGAAACCCCTAAAGACTTGATTGACTTATATACGCGCTCGCGTTCTGAAGGCTTTGGTCCTGAAGTACAGCGCCGTATTTTGTCAGGGACTTATGCGCTATCTGCTGGTTACTTTGATGCCTATTATACTAAGGCCCAAAAAGTGCGCCGCATAATTATCAAAGACTTCGAAGATGCTTTTGCCAACTGTGATGTGATCGCCAGTCCAACGGCGCCAACAGCGGCTTATAAACTTGGTGAAGACCTTGATCCTGCAACGATGTACCTAGGTGATGTTTATACCATTGGTGTCAACTTAGCGGGTCTACCTGCGCTTAGTCAGCCAGTTGGTTTAACCTCAGCTGGATTGCCTATTGGTTTGCAATTGATTGGACAATATTGGCAAGAGAGCAAATTGCTCTCTACTGCTCATTTATTCCAGCAGCATACAGACCATCATCTGCAACACTCTAACATCGCGAAGGAGACGGTATAATGAATACAGCAACTATTACTGATAACAACGCCGTTCGCAAACACGATGTTCGTAAAGAGCTATTCGTCGATGGTTATGAAGTGGTCATCGGTATCGAGATTCACTGCCAACTGAACACAGAAAGTAAGATATTCTCGAGCGCGCCGACTGACTTTGGTCACGAGCCAAACAGCCAAGCCAGTATTGTAGATTTAGGCTTACCTGGCGTATTGCCGGTACTAAATGCTGGTGTGGTTGATCGTGCGCTAAAATTCGGTATCGGCGTCAACGCTGAGCTGGGTCTATTTAATACCTTTGACCGTAAAAACTACTTTTACCCTGACTTGCCGAAAGGCTATCAAATCACCCAGATGGCCAATCCTATCGTTGGTGAAGGCTATATTGATGTCGTCGTCAATGAAGGTGAAAAGAACGAATATCCTAAGCGCATGGGCATCACCCGCGCGCATCTAGAAGAAGATGCTGGTAAATCAGTACACGATGCTGTCGATGGTATGACTGGTGTGGATCTAAACCGCGCTGGTACGCCATTAATCGAAATCGTCTCTGAGCCTGATATGCGCTCAGCTCACGAAGCACTGGCCTATATCAAAGCCATTCATCAGCTAGTCACGTGGCTGGGTATCTCAGACGCTATCATGGCAGAAGGCTCCTTCCGCTGTGATTGTAACGTCTCTATCCGTAAGCCTGGAAGCGAGCTTGGTACACGTACTGAGCTTAAGAACCTAAACTCATTCCGCTTCATCGAGCGTGCCATCAATCGCGAAATCGAGCGTCAAATCGACATCTTAGAAGATGGCGGTAAAGTTGTGCAAGCAACGATGCTTTATGACCCAGAGCGCGACGAAACTCGTGTTATGCGTACTAAAGAAGACGCCAATGATTATCGCTACTTCCCTGATCCTGACTTGCTACCTGTGCGTATTGAGCAGCATACGGTTGATAGCATTCGTGCAGCGATGCCTGAGCTACCGGTTGCCCGCCGTGCGCGTTTTGAAGAAGCGCTTGGTCTTTCAGAATATGACGCTCGTATCTTGACTGGTAGCCGTCAAATTGCTGATTACTTTGAAAATGTGGTCGCAGAAGTTGGGCAAGCAGATGCCAAAATGGCGGCTAACTGGGTCATGGGCGACCTACTTGGTGCGCTAAACAAAGATGATAAGGAAATTACTGACTCCCCTATCAGCGCCAAGCAATTGGCTGGTATGCTAGCCCGCATCAAAGACGATACCCTATCTGGCAAACTAGCTAAGAAGGTCTTTAGCGCCTTATATGAGCGCGAAGGCGGCGATGCTGATGATGCAGCAGATAAAATCATCGAGGAAAAAGGTCTCAAGCAAGAAACCGATACGGGCGCTATCAAAGCCATCGTTGAAGAGGTCATCGCTAAGAATGCAGCGATGGTTGAAGAGTATCGCGGCGGTAAAGAAAAAGCCTTCAATGGTTTAGTTGGTCAAGTAATGAAAGCCAGTCGCGGTAGTGCCAATCCACAGCAAGTCAACCAAATTCTGAAAGAGTTACTGGGTTAAGGTTAACTGCTCATTGGTTATACTGGCTATGATATGTAAAATGCCATTGTAGATTTTGGCTAAAATAAATAGCTCTTGCAATATGCATAATTTTGCGTAAAATAGTCAGTCATTCGGGGCGTAGCGCAGTCTGGTAGCGCACTACACTGGGGGTGTAGTGGTCGCAGGTTCAAATCCTGCCGTTCCGACCAAACATAGTAGTAAAGAGAAAAGCCAATCATTGTTTTCAATGGTTGGCTTTTTTTTGTGCTAAATTTGGCTGATAATTAAAGAAAGAAATAGTAAAATTTGAGCAGGGCTAGGATTCATTACTCAAAAGCCAGCCAGCCACACACCTTTAGGCTGGTACTGACTTGCAACTACTATAATTTAAGGGTGTGTAAAGGTGTAAATTATGGTTAATTCTAGAGAGGGTTTTTCAGATGCTGACCTTCAAAAAATTCTCGAACAAGCCGAACGAATAGAGTTTGAAAGATTGCAACATAGAACAACTATACCCACAGTATTTATAAAAGAATTACTAGATAGCCCACCTAATTTTTTACTAAGTCGTAATTTTTTTGACGTAGGTTATAAAGATAGGAAGAGAATATCAATCATTCATGAGCTAATAGAAAAGATAGAGAATATTGCTATTGAAGACTGCAAAGGACTTTTAGAAGAACAGGGTTATCGTGTAGATTTTGAGAAAGAAGAATCTATTATGTATAGAGGATTATCTGTTCATATTATGCTCAGTAACAAAGATATTTACTTAGAGTCAAAGGAGCTTAAATGCTTGAACTTTCATAAACTATGTGACTGTATCAATTTAAAAGCTTTTGCTAGACTTTATTTTGAGAACCAACAATATGAAGCTAGTTTTTACTGTATCAACTTAGTTGGCTATGTTTTTGGTGCAGGAACAAATGAAGTTAGAGGTGATAACGATTTTCAAAAAAAACTATCAAAGTCCAACAAGACAAAAGCGAATAAAAGATGGTCAAAACACAATCAAACCAGACCTAAAAAAAAGAAACTATACCTAGAAATTATGGATCAACAGAACTTCACTACTTTTGCTGAAACAGCCGAATATATTAAACAGCACATTGAAACAGATAAAAAACCATCTTATGACACTATCAAACGATGGTTAAGCTAAGCCAACAAAGGCGATTTTTCATAACCTATCATACTGTGGTATGCAGGCATACAACACGCTATGCATGCATAAGTATTTAGCTATAACCATACAACCTATAACATAAATCCATGAACCGTTACGCACCGTTGTGTAACGGCATAACATGGAGCTAAACATGACACAGCAAGATCATATCCCACCTCATTTAGAACAGCAGTCACCTTATAATGAATCCAGCAACTTACCAAAATGGCTACTGCCAATACTAAAAACGGTATTCAGTATCCTATTACCTTACTTGCTATCACCGCCTGATATCAGCATTCATATTCATCACATTAATATCATGTTTTAAAGCCAAAAAACTGAGCACTACCCTAGCCGATACTCGTATCCTATAGACTTTTATAGAGCGAGCCGTTAGGGTAAATGCTACACCTTTACACTGGTTCACCTTATGTCCGAGCCTATCGTTCAGTCCAACTCTACCCACCTGATAGCTGACGCACCTTGGGAAACTTACCAGCGACCTTATGTGCGTGATTTGGCGTATGTGCTTGCCTGCCCTAACGTCTTAACGGAATGGCTGGACTTTGCGCCGCATCAGAATACACATGCCATCGCCGTACATAGCGCAAGCTTTTGGCAAGCGCAGTTTGCAGCCTATCAGCAGCGTTTGGAAAAGCTAGATAGCACCAATGACTATCAGGCGCTAACCCGCTATTTACTTAAGCGTCCAAGTCCCAATCGACTGGGTTTTCACTTTGAAGGATTATTGTCATTTTGGTTAGAAGATGGATTTGCGCGTGAACTACATCCGTACGAAACACTCGCTAATAATGTGCAATTATTTAACGGCAAGCAGACGACGGGTGAGCTGGATTTAATCTTATATAATCATGCAGAAAATTTGGTCGAGCATTGGGAACTGGCTATTAAGTTCTTTATGGGATCAGCACCGTTTGAGCCGGAGAACTGGGTTGGCATCAACTCCAAGGACAATCTACAGAGCAAAATGACCTACATGCAAACCAAGCAGTTTCGCACCGTATGGGTAGATACCGAAAATCATGGTCAAATTAGAATTGATAAGCGCTATGGCGTGATAAAAGGACGGTTCTTTTTGCCCATCAATACCTGTAACTTCACTTATCCGCCTTGGTTAGCGACAAGCTTTCCTATGCATGAGTGGTGCGATAAGACTGATAGCGCAAATCTTTCGATGATTGATACTGATACATTACGCGCTGCTTATTATATTGAATGGTTTACTAGGCGCGATTTTTATGACGGTCGTCAGTCGCCACTGAACAATTCTAAAAACGATATATTAAAAACAGGTTTATATTTTGCAGGCGATAGACCTATTGTCATTTATCCTAAACTTCGTGACGGAGTGGAAGATAAGCTTTAACAAGTATAGTTTTTATAATACTAAGCTGATGATTTAACCGACCAGCTTTTCAAATTCATTGCTTACCAAGAGTAACGTCCATATAAGCTAATTTCACTACGCTTGGCTTTTTCAGCATCAATATCATCGGTCAAGAATTTAACACCACCATATTTACTGTCTATTGCCAAGCCAAGTGCCTGTGTTTGCGGCTCTATTAGTCCAGTAATAACTATCGGAATGGGTAAAGACGCATTGTCTAATTGATAACCAGCTGACAACTGATACAGAGTTTCAATGTCATTCGCTTGCGCATGGGTACCAAGCTGCCATTTATTTGTCAATTGATGAGTCAGACTACCTTCGACACGCCAAGGTAACGTTTGAATAACATTATTGGTGTCCAATTGACCACGCGTCTCGTTATTAGGGCGTCTATTGACATCGTAATCTAAGATATACTCAGTACTCGGCATATCTTGCCAATGCATGCGACCAAGCACATCATAGCCCCTAATCATGAGCGCGGTCTTATCCGTTATCTGCCCTGCCAGCTTAATGTCTACTGAATAGCCATAACCTGCAGGCTTATCCGGATACCAATTTAGGTCTTCTTCTCCAAGTGCAGGCTCATCATAGTAATAGTTTAGATCCGTTTTAATGCTGTTTAAACGATCGATATTCCTAATCGTTTCGCCCTCAAGAGCTGCTTGAGAAGTCAATGTCCCTACTGCATCTCCTTCAAGCGCATGTAGCCCTTTCCAAAAATTCGCGTAAGCCGACAGTTGCCAATTAGGAATAATCTGCTGCGTAAAACCTATATTTGCACCAATTCGCTCATTATGCTTTGCTTCTAGATATATCGGGTAAACCTGATCTTTATTAGGGATTTGGCTGTTTTTATATTGCCAGTACAAGTTGGCAGTTTCTTGATTAAAGCGCATCATATAATCATAGCGCCAGTTCAACCCATAACTAACCGCACTGTCCGCTGGGCGAACTTCTACTGCCATGCGTCCTTGCGTATAAGCATGCTTGCCCGACTCTAAAGGCGCATCCCATTCTTTAATAAAGGCAGCAATGGGTTGCGCTGGACTATGGGCGGTAATCATAACCTCCGCAGTTAATTCTGTAGCTACCTGCGGTGCTATCCATTTACTTGCCACAGCCGGAGCTTCCATAAACACAGGGTTGGATTGTTGCGCCTTAGCAGACATGCTAATACCCATACTCATGAGTAATAACAGGTTAATGGATAAAGCGGAATGGTAATAAATACTAGCCTTTTGCATGCTTTTAGGCGATTGGTCTATCCACCTTGATTTTTTAGCGCAGATAGCGCGGTAAGTATAAAACATAAATATAATACTCTCAGCGGTATTAAAAAGACGTCAGGCATAAAAAAGAGACAGGGCTAGCTGTCTCTTTTCATACAAAATAAAGGATAAATCTAACCTAGTGGAATAATACTATTATCAGTGAACTTCGCACTGAGCTTGCCGTTGTTCTCTAGTAAATCACCAAAATCCTTACCATTCACCATGATATCAGACAATTTACCCATGCTATCTTTTATGAACTCGTTATTCGCATCAACGTTCAGCACGATAACAGCGTTATTTTGAGTAATTTTAAGCTGACTACCTACCACATTATAATTAGCATCTAAATTTGTTTTGCCTGTCACATATAAGTTTTTGCCATCAACCCAAGCACTCAGACCTTGTAGCTCAATCATGTTACGCGCAGTACGTTTTAGGTTTGCCTGAATATCAAGTGGGATAGTGGCAGTAGTCGTGCCAGTCTTCTTGGCCACAGTTCCTTTTAGTGCCAGTACCAGATCTAGACCGACAAAACGATTCGCATCTTCTGTCAAGTCACCTTGTGCAGTAACTTTGATAATGTTTTTGATGTCAGCTTCATTAGCTACTGCATTTAAAGTGATGCTCGCATTGGTCGCTGGTGCAACTTTAATTAGACTGCCTGTTAATTTAATAGCTGTTGGCAAAGTTCGTACTACCAATTTACCATTTGCCAGTTTATGAGTCATATCTAAAAATGCTAACTCAAAGTCTTTGGCTTCAATTGTACTGTCATTGGCTTGCATTTTGACACTACCAAGCTTCATAACGGCTTTTTCAAGGGTAATTCCATTACGATTGATGTCATCTAGATCAAACTCTTCATCCACTTTAACTTTATCGCTAAACTGACCAGTAACCGTAAGTCCTTTTGAAGGAGAAGTAAATATGACCGCATCAGCGCCTGAACCAATATTAATGCTTTCAAAACCAAACCCACCTGTAAAGCTATTTGCAGTTTCAGTGGTACTCAATGCATCCTCAAAACCTTTATAGATAACATCGAAGTTATCTATAACTACTGTAGGTCCATACAGACCCGTCTGTTGATTAAAAACATAGTCAGTTGTTTCAGTTTTAATACTGGTAGCGCCTGTTACGCTAATCTGTCCCTTAGCATTCAAAGAGGCGACAAAACCGTCCTTTGGCTCTAAAGAAATATCACCCAAATAGTCATTAAACTCCGAATCCGCAGCTAAAGCTTTGATGTTTGCTGCATTTAAGGTTGAGACTTTTTTTGCTTTCATGTAATAAGAAAGGATACCTGGCAACTCAAACGTATTACTGATACGCTGCTCTTGACGTTCTGTGAGGATATCACTGGCACCTTTATAAGCTTCTGTAACAGCTGCATTGTCAGCCACAAACTGCTGAGCGGTTTTAATGATATCTTTGGCTTGATTTATTTCAGTCACACCATTATTGACTGGTGGTTTAGAAGGAACATTTGGAATACCGCTATTAGAGCCATTATTATCACTGTCGCTGCCACAACCTGCTAATAAAAGGGTGCTCGCTAGTGCCAATGCCGTTAGTTTAAAAATCTTCATAAAATAATCCTTTACCTTGATAGAGTTTTTTAGGGTAATGTAATTCAACTTACTTATGCCTTTTCATGACTCTTAATGAAATAAAAGACAAATCAGGAATAAGGAAACTTAAGTCCACTAATTAGTAGAGAATCATACATTTATTAGCTAAATTAGTCTATAAGGTAAAGAATTATTACAATAATGTTACGTAAAGATTAAGATATTAATTTTAATCGTGAGATAAATCATTGTGTGATTTTATTAATAACTCTCAATCACTTGCATCAGCTCATATCTCAGCATGTCGGCGCTCGGCATGCGCTCCGCATGAAAACGCACGATAGCGATGCCCGCACTGGCAAGCGCCTTGTCTTTTTTGTCATCGGCTTTTTGCCTTGCTTTACTGCTATGTGTCCAATCATCAAGCTCGATGGCAACCAAGGTAGTCTGCGCATCAATATCAACAATCACATAATCAACACTTTGGCGGCAGATACGATTGAACCAAAAACTGCGCTCAGACGTCTCATTACTGTTCGCTTCGATAATCCGTGACAGCTGTACTTGCACAAAAATATGATATTCCGGCAATGCATTTTTTAATTTATGAAAAAATATCACTTCAGTATCGGTCATAATTGGCATCGGCGCAAACGGCCAAATAGCTAACTCATCACCGCGCACAGGCGGCGGATCTGGTTCAACTACTTGTTTATTAGAAAATAATTTTGGTAAGGTAATCAGCCCCAAAAAGCCAACTGCCAATATTAAAAATATAGCGCCAAATGACATGGTTTTACCTTATACAATATCTAAGCAGTTAGATAGCTTGCCTATATGCTAGCCTAGCCAACATAACAAACTACCTTTAGCTGCAGCAGGTCGAACCCTTATGGGCTAACAGGTTATACAGAGAGAAACAAAAATGGTGCTCATGGTAACTAAGTATGAGCAAATGGACAAACACTAAAACGAAAAACACGACAATAGATGTCGTGTTTTAATTATGAAAGCATTAAATGATAATATATGAAAGCACTCTCATTAAGATTGTAGGTCCACATTCATTATCATGCGTTTAGCAGTTTAACAACATCTAGCGCCAGTATAATACCCAAGCACTGGTGGTATTCACTTTAGGGTCACTATTAATCTTATCCTTCAAGGCTAAAGCGGCTACTTTACCACGCTCAGGACCGACAATAACCCGTACACCGCGACTCGTCGGGCTGGTCTTAACTTGATAACCTGCAGATTGGAATTTTTTTGCCATCTCATCCGCTTTGGATTGGTCGTTTGCTAACGCTACTTGTACCCCAAAGCTACCTTTAGCATCGGTTTCTTTGACTTCTTTACGGGCTTCACTGAGTTTTTGCTGAGCATCACGTTTAGCGTCTGCTGACTTTTTCACTAAAGCTTCTTCTCTTTGACGCTTTTCTTCACGTGCCTGTTCAGCCGCCGTCGCTTCTCGCTCTAAACGCTCTACTTGCTTACGCGATGGAATCGTAATGGTTTGACCAAGATTTAGCGATGTTGATGGTGAGAGATTATTGGCTTGAGCTAAGACTTCTACCGGCATATCGTACTGGCGTGCCAGTTTAATCAGCCCATCTCCTCTTTTGACTTGATAGTCAGAGGGCGACTTAGGTGGGGTCTTTTTTGCGGCTTCATCCGCCTCGCGCTTTTTTTCCGCAGCTACTTGCGCTTCAGCCTGCTTTTTAACGTCTGCTTCTTTTTTGCTATCTGCTAATTTCTTAGCAGCAGCTTGCTCTCTAATAGTTGCTTGTCTTTCAGCTGCCTGCTGCTCTGCTAGTGCTTTCTTCTTTGCTTCAGCATCATCAGCGGAATTAGGGGACGTCTCTGCACTAGAAGGCGCTGATATAGGTGTTGCAAGTGTGTTCTTCGTCGCCTTTTCATTATTACTGTTAGTATCAGCGTTATCTTCGATACTTGGTGTGGTGCTCGCCAGATATTGCTGACTTTCAGCGCGTGCTTTTGCCAATGCTTGCGCCTCTGCCGCTTCTTGTTCAGTTAAGAATTGCTGAGCACGCTTTTCTTGTTCTGCAACACGAGCGGCACGCTCTTTTTGTTTTTGTGCCAAGATACGTTTTTCTGTTTCGATATCTGTTGTCAGTGGTTGTACAGACGTAGGCTCAGCACTCGGTTGATCGATCATTGCCGATGCTGGCTGTGATTTATTGGTATCACCAATTTGTTGTACCATGGCGTATAGCATGACGCTACCACCGATAATCATCCCAATGCCCAATAAGGCTTGTCTCGAAAAATTCATCCGTTTACGTCTCTTAGTTGGTAATAAGGTTGATTGGGCGGCGCGGTTATTGTTTTAAACTATATTATAGATAGCTTAAATCAGCAAGCCATTAGCGCCAGTTGCTTCCATCCGTGTTAATACTAATGCGCTAGGTTTTAATCACTTTGATTATAAAGCATATTTTTCATGCTGTCTGCCACCACGCTATTACTAAGACTAACATCAAACAGTCAATGTTTTAACGTAAATTATCGCGTTTCAAGCGTAGACAATGCCTCTCCAATCGTATGAAAAGAGCCGCAGACTACGATTAAATCTTGTGGCTGACTGGCATTTATAATCGCATGAGTGGCTTCTTGCAAACGCGCAAACTCATGTATCTGAGCATCATCGACATAGCTCGCTAAGATACCTTGCAAATGCTCTGTAGTGGCAGCACGTGGATAATCAATTTCAGCGATGAACCAATCACTGATTGGTAAGCCTGCTGTCGTCAAACGCCGCACCACTTTATTAATATCTTTATCACCTAGCATAGAAAACAACATTTTAATGGTAGCAGGTTCACCTGAAGTTTGATTAACTTGTTCAGATATACTTTGCTGTGTTAAATGCTGCTGCCAAAGCGGCACTAGCTGTGCCAATAAAAACTCAACGCCTTGGTCATTATGCGCCACATCAAATAGCCAATGACGCTCATGGACTTCACGATAATCGAAGCGACCGGCAAGTTTGACCGTTTGTAGCGCTTGCCCTATAGCATTGGTATCGACGTCTAAGGGGCTTGCAAGCACTGCTGACAGAGCATTGGCCGTATTGGTCAATGACAGTGCGGGTCGTGGCAACTGCAACGTCACAGCGGCATTACTATATTGCCACGTAGTCGAATCATTTTCGTAATAGCTGAAGTCTTTGCCGATTTGATAACAAGTCGCCTGATGCTTATCTGTCGCTTGCTGTACGCTATTTGGCATCTCTGTAGCACCGTAAATGACGCTAATTCCATCACGTAAAATACCTGCTTTTTCCGCTCCGATGGCTTCCACATTATCACCCAACCAATCAACATGATCGATGGCAATGTTGGTAATCACTGCCATATCAGGGTCGATGATATTGACCACATCTAAGCGACCGCCCAGCCCTACTTCTAACACCCAAACATCGCAATCCGCTTCCGCGAATATCAGCAAAGCTGCCAGTGTTGTCATCTCAAAAAATGACAATGTTAAATCACATTGCAACCGTGCCGCTTCTACCTTGCTAAAGGCAGTAATCAGGGTTTCATCGCTGACCATCTCGCCATCGATCCGTACCCGCTCGTTAAAGACGCTCAAGTGCGGCGATTGATATAAGGCAGTTTTATATCCTGCGGCTTGGCACATCTGCGCGATGACCGCAGTCGTCGAGCCTTTGCCATTAGTACCTGCAACCGTAAATACATAGGCGTCATCTTTGGCTGATTGTACGACTCCCAATGCCTCAGCAACTGGCAGTACTCGTGACAGCCCCATATCTATCGCCGAGACATGAATCTGCTGCATATAATTCAGCCATTCGGTTAAAGTGGCTTGGTTGTCAGGGGTACTACTGGGGCTACGAGACACTAAAGAATCAGACATGGACAGAACCTATATCAAAGTTTGAGATAAAAGATAAAACTTATAAAAAAATAAAAACAGTATGACTAGCTTGCTACAAAGCAAAAATAGCATTTACCGTTATTCACGATAAATGCTATTCATTAGTTTTACATATTTGGCAGATATTAGCACGCCGCTCGATCATTATGCAGCGAAATTATAAAACAGCTGCTTGAATCTAACCCACGTGTTTTTATTTTTACTACCTACTGAGCATCAACATTGGGCACGCTACACAGTTTCGCCAGCAGACGATAAATGGTATCAATCATTTGATGACGATGTACCACTTCATCAACCACACCATGCTCTAGCAAAAACTCTGCACGTTGAAACGGCTCTTCTAGTGTCTCACGTACTGTCTGTTCAATCACACGCTTACCAGCAAAGCCAATCATGGCTTTTGGTTCTGCTAAGTGAATGTCACCAAGCATCGCAAGAGATGCGGTCACACCGCCATAAACAGGATTGGTCAGTACCACGATATATGGCACGCCAGCAATTCTCAAACGCTCGATTGCTGCTGCTGTTCTTGCCATTTGCATGAGTGATAGCAAGCCTTCTTGCATACGCGCACCACCAGAAGCAGCGAAACAGACCAAAGGTACTCTGTCTGCGAGGGCTTTTTCGGCAGCTTGAACAAAACGGTCGCCAACCACCGAGCCCATAGAGCCACCCATAAATCGAAAGTCAAACGCACAAGTTACGATATCGAGATTGCGCAATTTGCCATATAGCACAATCAGCGCTTCACTCTCTTTCGTTTTTTCTTGTGCTTCTGCCATACGCGCAGGATAAGGCTTACTATCTACAAATTTTAGCGGGTCTTTGGCGGTAAATTCTTGCCCAAGCTCGCCTTCTACCTTATCAAGCAGCCAGTTCAAGCGCTCACGAGCACTCATCGGTAAATGATGGTCACAATGCGGGCACACGTAACAGTTAAAAATCAGTGCTGTATTAGTAATGATCGAATGGCAGCTGCTGCATTTTGTAGAAGGCTCTGTCTCTACAGCGGTCAATTGCGCCGTTAATTGCTGTTTGATACCCGGAATCGGGCGCTCAAACCATGATTGACCAGCTTTATTGCCATTCTGCTGCAGGCTTGTACTATCGTTATTTATATCAGGTTTTGTCATCGTATCAGTCATATTATTCGCCATTATCTAAGGCTTATTGGCAAGCTCACTTGTGCACTTGTCCGTAAGAGTCCATTTATAAGAATCAGTTTAATCGTCACATATCCTCATGACTTTAGCAATTATAAGGCACGCTAATGCATAACTGTGACCATTTATATGTGATGTTAGTTTACACACGTAAACTAACTTTAGCAAAGCCATTTGCCTGTGTCTTTATAAACATTGTTATAAATACCCTCATAAATATTGTGACGATAACTTGCCCAACTGTTTGAGCGGGTGCTTATAAACTATCGAGTGCGCCGCGTAACTCATCCATTTTTGCCATAATTTTTTGCTGAGCATTAGCGACTGCAGTGATATCATTGGCATCGATATCAGCAAAGTTCTGCACCAATGCACTACCGACGATAATACCATCCGCATGAGCACCAATTGCTTTGGCAGAAGTTGCATCACGAATACCAAAGCCCACACATACTGGCAAATCCGTCTCTGCTTTAATGGCTTGTACTTGCCTTGCAACATCGTCAGTATCTAGCGTTGCTGAACCCGTCACGCCTTTTAAAGACACGTAGTAGATATAACCACCGCAATGGGTCAATACTTGCTGACGACGTTCAGCCAGCGTAGTTGGTGATAATAAGAAAATCTCATTCATCGCGTGCTCAGTCAAATGCTGGGTAAAGCTACCCGCTTCTGCTGGCGGCAAATCAACCATCAAAATACCATCGACGCCTGACTGCTCGCATAGCGCAACAAAGTTATCATAACCGATAATCTCTACTGGATTGAGGTAACCCATCAGGATAATTGGCGTCTGCGTGTCTTGCAGACGGAACTCTTTGACCATTTTTAGCGCATCACGAGTGCTCGTACCTGCTGCTAATGCACGCTCGCCTGCCAATGCTACTGTAGGACCATCTGCCATTGGGTCAGAAAATGGTAAGCCCACTTCAATCATATCTGCGCCATGCTTGACTAAATCATGCAGCAAGCCAACAAAGTTGTTTGGATTGGGATCGCCTGCCATCACATAAGGGATGAGTGCTTTTTTATTTTGTGCTTTTAGGGTTTCAAAGGTGCTTTCAATTCGGGTCATAGTGGTCTCTTAATTATTATAAACTGGCTCATTTGACCCTTTATTTAATAATAACGGGTCAAATCAGTAATTTTTCTTCCAAGGGATAATCCAGTTGTTACTAAAAAGTAGCTATTACAGCTCAATCCCTTCTGCCTTCATCACCGAATGCAAATCTTTATCGCCACGACCAGACATATTGACGATAATAGTTTGATCAGGAGTCATCGTTTTAGCCAGCTTCAGTGCATAAGCGACCGCATGAGCAGATTCAAGCGCCGGAATGATGCCTTCTTTACGCGTGACTTCATGGAAACCTTCTAACGACTCCTTATCGGTACAACCAACATATTCAACACGCTTCATATCTTTTAAGAAGCTATGCTCAGGACCAACACCAGGATAATCAAGTCCCGCCGAGATAGAATGGGTTTCTTGGATTTGACCTTCATCATCTGCCATCAAGTAAGTACGGTTACCGTGTAATACACCAATACGACCAGCAGCTAATGGTGCTGAATGGCGACCCGTTTCAATACCATCGCCTGTTGCTTCCACGCCATACATTTTGACATCAGTATCATTTAAGAAATCAAAGAATAGACCAATGGCATTTGAGCCGCCGCCAACACAAGCGACTAGCGCATCTGGTAATTTACCCGTCATTTGCAGATGTTGCACACGCGCTTCTTTACCAATAATTGCTTGGAAGTCGCGTACGAGTAATGGATAAGGATGCGGACCTGCAACCGTACCAATAATATAATATGTGCTATCCACATTGGTAACCCAATCACGCATGGCTTCATTCATCGCATCTTTAAGAGTACGTGAGCCAGAGGTTACTGGCACAACTGTCGCACCAAGTAAGCGCATACGATAGACGTTCATCTTTTGACGTTCAACATCGTCCGCGCCCATATAAACGATACACTCTAGTCCCAAACGCGCGGCAATCGTCGCCGTCGCAACGCCATGTTGCCCTGCTCCAGTTTCTGCAATAATACGTTTTTTGCCACTCATTTTGGCAAGGAGCGCTTGACCAATAGTATTATTGACCTTATGCGCGCCAGTATGGTTTAAGTCTTCACGCTTAAAGTAAATTTGCGCACCGCCAATCTCATCACTTAGACGCTTGGCATGATAGAGAGGCGTTGGGCGTCCAACATAGTTGACCAAATCATTGTGATATTCTTCCCAAAACGCAGGGTCTTTTTTGACTGTGTTATATAATGTTTCTAACTCTTCTAACGCTGCCATCAAGGTTTCAGAGACAAAGCGTCCGCCGTGGACGCCAAAATGTCCTCGCGCATCAGGATACTGGTTAAAATCTTGCACGCTTTCTGGATTGGTAAAGCTGTTAATAGCGTGTGCGGTGGCAGATACATCTTTGTTAGCGACATGACTCATGGTAATTCCTACTGTAATAAGTGGTATTTTTTAGGATAGCTGTTTTTTGGAAAAACTATAGGGAAAACTGTTTACATAGTTTGCTTTGGCAATTTGACAGCAGTAAAGCTAACTACTTATATTCGAAGGTTCGCTAAGCGTCTCGTTTTGCCATCGGTCGCGTTTGACTGATTTCATAAAGGCATGCATTTTTCCAACGTCTTTTTTGCCTTTATCAGACTCAATCCCACCGCTGACATCAACGGCATAAATTGGTAAGTCATAAGTGGCAGCGACATTATCGACATCAAGTCCACCGGCTAGGATAATCGGTAGTGAGCTGTCATTCGGTATCAGACTCCAGTCAAAGCGTGCGCCTGTACCGCCATACTTATGCTGATGGTAGGCATCTAGTAAAATGCTGCTCGCGCCTGCTGCCGCAAAACTGTCAATTTGCATATTCACACTCTCAAGCGTATCTTGTTCAGTATTGACACGCAACGCTTTAATCCAACGTTTATTGACGAGATTTGCCAGCTGACGGCACTGCTCGGGCGTTTCATCGCCGTGAAATTGGATAATATCAAAAGAGACATGATTTGCCAGTTCAATAAGCTCATCTTCAGGCATATTGACGACCAAAGCCACCACACTGATAAAAGCCGGTACTGCCGCACTCAATATTTGCGCCTGCTCGATTGTAACCGCACGAGGACTTGGCGGATAAAATACCAAGCCAATGGCGTCCGCATTGAGCTTAACAGCAGCTTTAATATCATCAAGTTGAGTAAATCCACAAAACTTAACGTGCATGAGGTGACCTTGCGAAAGACTGAATATGATGATTTGTTAATAAAGGAGCAAATCAATTGCATCCAAAAACTTATCCTAGCATACTTTTATTCATAGTTTTGTTTATGATTGCGATTGATTAATATGGGAATAGATGAATGTCTAAAACGGCGGTAGCGATAAAAAATAATTCACACAACAAAGTCGAGGATAGTCATCAGTTGCATTACCTCATGTGGTTTCGCCGTGATCTACGCGTTCATGACAATACTGCTTTGGCTACCATTTGTGAGCGTGCAAACGAAGACAATGCTCAGCTCAGCGCGGTATTTTTTCTTACCCTTGAGCAGTGGCAGGCACATGATATGTCGCTTACACAGCTTGATCATATCGCGCGAACACTCCCTATCCTCGCACAAAAACTGCATCAGTTGAACATCATTTTAACCATGCAAATCTGCCCTAGTTTTACTGATTGTATAGCTGCGTTGAGCGCATTATGTGAGACAAATAATATCAGCTGCGTGATGGCAAATCATGAGTACGAAGGTAATGAGGTTGCACGTGATGAGCAATTAACCAAAAAGCTCCTCGAGACTGATATTAAGTTTATCCGCTGGCATGACCAATGTATCTTACCACCGAAAAGTATCACTACCAATGACGATAGCATGTATCAAGTGTTTACCCCATTTTATAAAAAATGGCGGCATACTTTGGAGGTGAGTGACATACAAATTCATACAGCACTTGCCATCATAGGTAATAGACAAGTTAATTTAACATTATCAGAAATCAGCGCAAATACTACTCAAGATATAGAAGCATTGTGCAAAAAAACTGTCCACGACTATCAAGAATATCTACAAACTCATGAATCCTATCAATATATAGATACGGACAAGCAAATTAGCCAAGCTCGCCTTGCCTATCCTGCTGGCGAAGTTGCTGCTTGTCATCGATTAGAGCACTTTATCGCGGATGATATCAATAACTATGATGTGAGCCGCGATGTGCCAAGCTTACAGGCGACCAGTCAGCTATCCGCTTACCTTACTATTGGAACAATCAGTCCTAGAGTGTGTTATTTACAAGCTACTCAGGCATTAGGGGAATTACATGGAAATGATGGTGACAACTTTGACAGCGGTGACAATAATGACATCAACCGCTGGATAAGCGAGCTGGCTTGGCGAGATTTTTATCGCCATGTTTTAGATTATAAGCCTGAGCTTATCCGCCATCAGGCTTATAAAAATGAGACTGATAAGAAAATCAACTGGTCATATGATGAAGATGCTTTTGCAGCATGGCGTGAGGGCAAAACGGGTGTGCCATTAGTCGATGCAGCGATGCGCTGCCTTAATGCGACAGGCTATATGCACAATCGTTTGCGCATGGTTACCGCGATGTTTTTGACCAAAGATTTATTGATTGATTGGCGCTGGGGTGAGCGTTACTTTATGCAGCAGCTGATAGACGGTGACTTTGCATCAAATAATGGTGGCTGGCAGTGGAGCGCATCAACAGGTACAGATTCTGCGCCCTATTTTCGTATTATGAATCCCTTTAGCCAAGCTAAAAGCCATGATGCTGAAGGAATATTCATTAAGACTTGGCTGCCTGAATTAAAATCGATTCCTACCAGCATCTTGCATAGCGAGGATAAAATGCGCAAGGCACTGAGTAAAAACGGTACCTTTACAGACATTGATTATCCTGTGTCAATCGTTGAGCATAAACTGGCACGCCAATTAGCGATTGCTGAGTTTAAAAAAGAGTAGTATCTATAGTTAGAATATCTCAAAAACGCTACAGTGCTGCTGGTATAAATTTTTTGCAGCCTCTGTCTGCGTAGGCACAGCAAGCAAGAAAAATTAATATCAGCAGTACTTGATGTATCGATATTACTTTTCGCTGACTATACAACCATTATCTGCTGAGAATGGGTTTAATTATTTGTTAACCGTAGCAGTTGTCGATGCTGAAGCGACTGAAGGCAACTGACATGAACCAGCGCCTTGCGTGGTGACCGTCACTACTGCGCCAGTTAATGCAAATAACTGCTGCAATTGCGTTTGCGCGTTATTTAACGCCATTGTCATGACATCACCGCGGCAAGCACGTTCAAGCACCTCGGCTTTTGCCATACTTTGTGCTTGTTTTAGAATTTTTGGATCGACTTGCATCATCCCAAAAGCACCGGTTTGCCAATCGTAAATCTCGATGTCATCTAGATAGACTGAAAATATCTCTGATGACGGCAGCGTAATATTAATTTTTGGCATAATAGAAACGGAGGCATTAAGATCAGCGTTTTCAGCATTATTTATTTCCGACTCGGTAGGCTGTATCACTTGTACCATCTCAGGTGTCAGTGCGCTCAAGTCAATGCCTGCTTCTACGCGACCACGAGCAATAAATAGCGCCTTTTGCTCGTCTTGCCATAGCTTCATCCAACTGCCTGAACGCTGACTAGTAATCACCGTATCAACGCTGAATGCCACCGTCTCCAAACGATTCAAGTTCTGAATTTGTGTCACCACACCCTCACGAGTGATGGTTTCTATGGGCTCTTCTTTGGTAATATTCTGCACAGTATAGATAGCGAAAACGATGGCTGAGAGACCAGCAAGCAATACGATCCACGACATCATAGCGATAGATTTTTTCGCTTTTGAATCAGTCGTATCAAGAGGATTTCGATTATCAGAACTGTTCATATAAACACCTTTATGGTTTTATCATAATTTTATCGATTATTTTTATAACTATAGTCTATTCCAAATAGAACAGATACGTTATATTCCAACGCGGAACTGCTGTAAACTTTTCTGGCATGCTATGCCTACGCTGACAGAGGCTGCGTAAAATTCATTTTAGTCCCGCTATATTGTTTTAATGCTGAATTCACTATACCTATTATTAGAACTACACAAAAAATCACGTACTAAATAATAAATGCTGTTTTTAAGCAGCAACTTCAAGTAATGACTACCAATACTCTACATAATTACCAATAATGCCCTTTTCAAAAAACCACTTATTCATTTGCTATAAATACATTTAGAACTGGTAAATAATCGAGTTATAGCTGTCTGATTCAACCCTTTAAGCAACCTTCGCTCTGAAAAAACAAAAAGTCATTGCGTCTTAGGCTAACTTTACCTAACATAGTCAGGTTGTATGTTTAAAATATCGGTATACAGGTATTTTTCGAGCTTTATGCTAAAGACAGTGCTCGATGAAGTCTGATATTTTTATACAAAATAATATGTTATATCCTTTTTTAGATGCTGTTTACGAACGCACTGCTTACTAGCGTACTGTCTGTTGTAGTACTTTCTAGCTAGGGCATGTCCTACACTATTACCAAGTAATAACAGGTAATCTTGCGTCGGCTATCAAACCACACGCTCAACATCCTACTATTTCTTATTTATTTTATCGTCGATAAGGTTCCGCTTTATTTATGAAAGCCAGTCAATTTTTATTTGCCACGCTAAAAGAAACACCCAGTGATGCAGATATCGCTTCAAGCCAATTAATGGTTAGAGCCGGTCTGATTCGCAAAATCGCTTCTGGATTATATATCTGGTTGCCAATGGGTTTGCGCGTATTGCAAAAAGTCGAGCGTATCGTTCGCGAAGAGATGCAAAATATCGGCGCTCAAGAAGTGCTTATGCCGATGACTCAGCCTGCTGAGCTTTGGCAGCTGACCGGACGTTTTAACGACTATGGTCCTGAGCTACTACGCTTTAAAGACCGTCATGACCGCGATTTTGTATTGGGACCGACTCACGAAGAAGTCATTACCAATCTCGCCCAAGGCGAGCTGCGCAGTTATAAGCAATTACCGATTACTTTCTTTCAAATTCAAAATAAGTTCCGTGATGAGATTCGTCCACGCTTTGGTGTGATGCGCGCACGCGAATTTACTATGAAAGATGCCTATTCATTTCACGTTGACCAAGCGTCACTGGCAAAGACGTATGATGAGATGTATGACGCTTATACGCGCATATTCACGCGCTTAGGTCTTGATTTCCGTGCGGTACAAGCCGACACCGGCTCGATCGGCGGCTTTGCCTCTCACGAGTTCCATGTCCTAGCAGACAGCGGCGAAGATGATATTGCTTTCTCTGATTCGTCTGAATATGCTGCCAACGTTGAGCTTGCAGAATCTGTGAGTACGGCAGAACGCCAGCCTGCGACGATGGCTCGCGAGAATATTGATACCGTCAATATGCCAACCTGTGAAGCCGTTGCTGAGCATTTAAATGTTCCGCTTGCTACAACTGTCAAAACATTGATTGTGCAAGGTCATACGCCAGAAGGTGAGCCGCAGCTTATCGCTGTGGTATTACGCGGCGACCATACGTTAAACACCATAAAAGCCGAAAAAATTGAAGAAGCCAATGTCCCTTTAACGATGGCAACGGAAGAAGAGCTAAAAGCCGCTGGTCTGCATAAAGGCTATATCGGCGTTGAGCTTAATATGCCAGTCTTTGTAGATCGTGCAGCAGCAGCATTGTCCGACTTTGTCTCTGGTGCCAATGAAATTAACAAGCACACGACGGGTATGAATTGGGAGCGTGACGCGCATATCACCCGTATTGTTGATATTCGCAATGTACACGAAGGCGACCCTTCTCCTGACGGTAAAGGTACGCTACAGATCAAACGCGGTATCGAAGTCGGTCATATCTTCCAGTTGGGTGATAAATACTCGCAAGCGATGAACTGCACGGTATCAGGTGAAGATGGCAAGCCGGTCACTTTGATGATGGGCTGTTACGGTATTGGCGTCAGCCGTATTATCGCTGCTGCTATTGAGCAAAACAACGATGAAAACGGCATTATGTGGCCATCAACACCAGATGTTAGTGATTCTTTAGCACCTTTTGAAGTCGCTATCGTGCCAATGAAATCAAAAGAAGACACCGTTATGGAAACAGCAACAGCATTGTACGAGGAGCTAAAAGCTCTTGGTATCAATGTATTGTTTGATGACCGTAATGAACGCCCAGGCGTGAAGTTTGCTGACCTTGAGCTGATTGGTATTCCGCATCGTATCGTAGTATCTGACCGTAACTTGGCAGAAGATAAATACGAATACGTTAATCGCCGTGATAGTGAAAAGCAACTACTTAGCCGTGATGAAGTAGTAGCTAAAGTCAGCGGTAAATAGTGCAATGATAAAATCAGTACCATAAAAAGCGCCTATCTCATTATATGAGATAGGCGCTTTTTATTCTTAGAGGTTTATTTAACAACCATTCACAATGCTTTTATTACTGACGAATCAAACGGCTAGGCACAGGCAATAATGTAATATCGCTCACACGACAAGGATTGATATCAATGCCGCCACGGCGTGTATACCAAGCACGAACCATGAGCTCACTTGGCTTATAGTATTGACTCAAATCAGCAAATATCTGCTCAACACACTGCTCATGAAAGCCATTATGCTGACGGAAACTTAATATATAACGCAGCATATTTGCGTTATTAATGGGCTTATTACTGGTTATCGAAACTGCCAATGTCCCCCAATCCGGCTGATTGGTGACCGGACAATTACTACGTAATAGATTAGAATAAAAGCTAAAAGCTTTACCATCTGCTATGTGAGCGTCACTTGTATTATGTTCTAATAATGACGCATCAGGATGCAGCGTTAATGCTACTTTCTCAGTACTGTCCGCTAGTGCATCATCAATACAAATGCCATCAGGCTGAGCGATCAATAGCCCTGAATGCTCATCCTCTAAATCAAACAATTCAACATTAACTTCAGCTTGTACGCATTTCGACAAATCTGTCGCTATCAGCGTTTGTACTGCTTCCCAACTACCAAATTCAGTAAAGTTGATACTATTTAGATAAAGCTTCAATGACTTTGATTCAACAATAAATGACGAGCTTGCCGGAATGCCAAAGCGTGCTATCGCGACCTGCGATATACCTTGCTCATTTAACCATGACAGCTCAAATGCCTGCCACCAATCGATACCTACCTCTAGCTTATCATCCTGCCAACCAATGACCTCTCGCCCCATACTACGAGCAATCGGATATAACGTCTCTGGACTATACTCAGTTGGATAATCAGTGGTTTGTTCACCCAAGATACCGTGGATACTCATTGGTATTTCCTAATAGTAATGATTGAAATTAAATAATATTTAAAGTTTTAGTAAGATTATTAACCAGTTCAAGTGCTCGAACGGAATGAAAGATTTATATAAACCTTATTCTTCCTACAAACGTACGCGCGAGCCGTCACTTAATAGTCGATAGGCAATGGTATAAAATATCGCACAAAAAGCAAAAATAGCGCCCATTGAATACCAGACATTGACGTCAGAATAGCCTAAAATCCCATATCGGAATGAGTTGACCATATAAACGATTGGGTTCAATAATGAGATATTTTGCCAAAATGGTGATAAGTTTTCCATCGAGTAGAACACCCCGCCAAGATATGTCAACGGCGTTAATACAAAACTGGGAATGATGGAGATATCATCAAAAGAGCGGGCAAATACAGCATTAATAAAGCCGCCCAATGAAAACAGAATAGAGGTGCCAAGGACAGTAAATATGGTCACAAATAAATGTTCAATACCCAAATCAGTAAAGAACAGCGCCACGATCGAGACAATGATACCAATCGCTAATCCGCGGAAAATACCACCGCTGATATAGCCCATCAAAATAGCATGTTTTGATACGGGCGAGACCAAAAGCTCCTCGATACTGGCGGTGAATTTGGCACTAAAAAAGCTTGAGACCACGTTAGAATAGCTGTTAGTGATGATTGCCATCATAATCAAACCAGGCACGATAAACTGCATATACGGCACACCGCCCATTTCACCCACACGTGGTCCAATCATCTTACCAAAGATGACAAAATACAGACTCATGGTAATGACTGGCGGCAATAACGTCTGCGGCCAAATACGTATAATCCGGCGCACTTCTTTGACCAAAATAGTGCGAAATGCAATCCAGCGTTGTGCAAAGTTCATGCGGTATCTCTCCTAAGCGCCTAGGCTTGCTAGAGCAAATAGTCTCTAGTGCAAGCAGATTTGCCTATCTGATTGTTCCATTTAATATATATGTTAACTGAAGACTTATTAATACGGTCTTATTATTCATAAAAATTCGTTATAAAGCCCAACTTTCGAAGGTAGCTAATGCTCAAGAGCTAAGAGCTTAAAGGCTCATGTAGGCTTTTATCTACCAGACGCATAAACAGCTCTTCTAAACGATTGGCTTTATTACGCATACTCGCGACCGTAATACCTTGCTCAGACAATTGAGTAAAGACACCATTTAACGACTCACCTTCTGTCAATGTTACCTCAATCGTCAAATCATCCGGCTGCACGACATCCGTCACACCAGCTAATACTATTTGATGTGTTAACGGAGTCGCCACATCAAAGACAAAAGTCTCAACCGATAACTGCGCAAGCAAGTCTTTCATTTCAGTATTGATACGAATTTCACCGTGATCCAAAATCGCGATACGCTTACACAGCTGCTCAGCTTCTTCAAGATAATGCGTAGTTAGAATAATGGTGGTGTTTTCTTCAATATTAATCTGTTCCATAAACTCCCACATTGAGCGGCGTAGCTCAATATCAACCCCAGCAGTCGGTTCATCTAATATCAATAGACGTGGCTTATGTATGAGCGCCCGTGCAATCATCAATCGACGCTTCATACCACCTGAGAGCTCACGCGATTTACTGTCACGTTTGTCCCAAAGTCCCAACGCTTTGAGCAACTTCTCTGCACGCGGTTTTGCTTCTTTTGCTGCAATGCCAAAATAGCCTGCTTGAGTAATAAGAATGTCTTCAACTTTTTCAAACTGATTAAAGTTAAACTCTTGCGGTACTACGCCCAAAAATTGCTTGGCTTTTGAGGGATCAGATAACAAGTCCGTACCAAAGATATGGACACTACCCGCTGTTGGCTTAAAGAGCGAGCTGATGATACCAATCATCGTTGACTTACCAGCACCATTTGGTCCCAGTAACGCAAAAAAT
Organism: Psychrobacter sp. ANT_H56B; assembly: GCF_008369245.1. Taxonomy (NCBI): domain Bacteria; kingdom Pseudomonadati; phylum Pseudomonadota; class Gammaproteobacteria; order Moraxellales; family Moraxellaceae; genus Psychrobacter; species Psychrobacter sp. ANT_H56B. Next base: position 78,336 of record NZ_VOBF01000007.1, on the reverse strand, counting down.
CCCCCTTGCGGAACCGTAAGACTGACATCTTTTAATGCCGAAAATCCGTTGCTATAAGTTTTGGATAAATTCTGAATCGATAGTGCTGGTACTTCAGACATGAATACCTCTTTATGAATGATTAATCTAAAAAATGCTGTATCAGCATGCCAATTCTTATAATCGTTGCTGTCGTGTATTAATGTGAGGCTGAAGGGAAGCTATTTCAACGGTGGAATATCATAACGACGACATGAGTCCTATCAATCATACATAAAAAAGCACCTACCTCACTATGAGATAGGTGCTTTTTATTTATTGCCTTTTGAAGTGCGATATTAAAGCACCTTAGCAATAAAAACTAGCTGGCTTCACCAACCATATAATCAACGGCATTTTGCACTTCTTCATCAGGGATATCTGCGCCGCCTTTGGCAGGCATAGCATTGAAACCATTGATAGCATGGGTATATAGGGTATCTTTACCTTTTGCTATACGAGGTCCCCAAGCACCCGCATCACCTAACTTAGGAGAGCCGAGCAGTCCTGACGCATGACAAGTTTGGCATACTGCGTTATAGACTGCTTTACCATCACGAGGACCATCGCCTGCAGCTGGACCAGCAGAACGAGCCGTCACGTCACAAACTTCATCTTCTTCAAAACATATTTTGGCAACAGGCTGAATACGAGCAATCAGGTTTGGGTATAACGCAATCAGCTTTTTTACTTGCGGCGTATCTTGTGGAATTGGCTCTTCGACAGCAGCTGGTGCGGCTGCCGCAGTTGCCTCGGCTGGTGCATCTGTTGCTGTCGCGTCTGCTTGTGCAGTTGCATCAGCAGAAGCAGCGCCATCCGTGGTGTCAGCCGCCGCTTGAGGCTCATCACCTAGCTTTTGAGGGGCATTTTCGACAACCTCTTTGCCTTCTGCAACAGCAGATATAGTAACGGGTGTATCTATAGCACTTTCAGCTTGGCTCACAGCGATACTAGCGATTCCTAGAATGGCAGCTGCCGATAACATAACTACTTTTCTCATTCGTCACGTTCTCTTATTACGTATACAAGGGTCATCATGACTTAGACATTCTGTCTGTCCTCCTTTGACAACAAACCGTTGTCAATAGCAAACAGCCATCCCGCATGCGAGCGCACTTGTAATCGGTGATTATAAATATGGATTCTCCCTGACATTATAAGGGAAAAGACGGGTAGATTGCCATGCCTGTTTGCGGACTATGCTGTTTTTTCTTAAAAAACCTCAATAGCTGGCTTCATTCATTGGCTTTATGACTTTTATTTGTTAGACTAAGCGGTCTTTATTTCTAGGCACTTTTGCGCTCGTAGCTCAGTTGGATAGAGTATCGGTCTCCGAAGCCGAGGGTCGTGGGTTCGATTCCCGCCGAGCGCACCAATATTTTTCATTCTCTTTGTCTATCTCAGCCATCACTTCATAAAACGTCATCTCAGGCTCAAGCCTTGCCATCTCTGCTATTTGGAATATTTCAAATGGTGTTGGTTTTGTCTTTCCTTTTTTCCAGTCGCTAAATTTAGTTTCAGATATGGCTAATTTTTTAGCTATTGCCTTCTGTGTTTTTTCATAAAATTTAGCTCTTGCTATGAGCATTTCTAGTTTCATGGTATTTTCCTATGCTTGCTTAATAGGAGTAATTCCAATATTATTGGAATTACTCAAGTTTAGTTGTATTTTCTTTAATTTAATTCTACACCATTAAAACTAAGAAAGTATGTCAGAACGTAACTGATTTTTGGGTGGCATCACTGGATATCGCAATACCTTGTATCCTGCTTCTCTCAACATTTCATCTCGTTCTGCATCTTTAGCTTCTTTACCATTATGACTCTTATCGTCCAATTCGATGACTGCAAGTATTTTGAAGTTTTGGTCAGTAATAACAAAGTCAGCAATCTTCTGACTAAATTTATTCCTAGTTGCATAGCTACTTGTCCAAAGTATCGCACCTAAAGCTACTTGAACAAATATGTGACATTCAGGAACTGACTGCTTCAACTCACCAAACATCGTTTTCTCGTGAGCCGTCATTAAATGACTACTTTTAATTTCTGTTTTGGTGGATTTTGTTGTTTGTTTTTCTTTCTTTGATTTATCGCCTTTCATTGCATTAAGAACGAATAAAACAATGACTACCATTATTACTATTGCAATTAATATTTCCATGATTTTTCCTTATGGTGATTTATGAATTACACGCCTTTTTTAGACATGAATCTCTTAGTTTCCGACGATCTTCTTCATGCCCTGCATGATGTTCAATTTGCTCTTATTGGTTTGTTGTTCGCCATCATGCTTTTTGGATATATAGTTTTTAGTTCAGTTCAGTATTTAGTTTTATATCTATTACGTCCCAAGTATAAAAAGCGTCCTTACATCGATGCAGTTCCATGATTAATTTTATCTTAGGCATTTTATTTACAGCCTTTCTTATGTTTTCAGTAGCTTTTTATTGCCTTCGAGGTTGCCCAATGACACACAAATTCTATGAAACAGATAAGCAGTTCCAGCAAGAAGCTGTTGTCTTTGTCGCTTTATCTCTTAATGAATCTGCTTGTGTCCTTATCTCTGACGGAAATATAGCAGAAGCAGAAGAAATAGCCTTAATCGAATTAATAAACATCAGCAAACAAAAATCTTTTGACAAACCAACCATTAATACCATAGCGCTTTACTTAAACCTAGTACAAGAAGAAAACAACCACATGCGCCAAGCTTTCACCAAACACAGATAGAACGAAAATTTTCGGGGGAACGAAACCCCCCATTAGTAACACGGGGGTAACGGATTATGCAAATGAACGAAACTACGCTTTTAGACGGTATTCGCCAAATCTCTCAGCAGTACAGCTCTGTTGTTGTTGATAAAAATGGTAAGCCCCAAGAAGTTTGCACCCGTGTACCCGTTAACGGTGAAATAGCCGTAATTGATGCCCTTAACCTAGTTGTTCACCCTGATACGTTTGACACCCATTTACACCAAAACATGATTAACCCTGATTTATGTCCTGATCAAAAACGCAAGTTAGCTACCCAGACCGCCTACCATATTGGAAATGTACTTAGGCTAATAATGGGTGAAGATTTTGCCGATATTCATGACACAAATACAAGCCGTAACCGTTATCACTACACCTTCCGCATTGGAGACACAGTAGCGCCGTTGGGCTTAATCGGTATTCACAATTTTAATGCTGATAATCCTAGTATTTTGGTCATGATTTATGGTGAAGGTACGCACGTTGCTGAAACGTGGTGGGAATACGGTTTGTTCCAGTGGTTAAGTTCTAACGCTATTGATCCTCGTATCTCTCGTTGTGACCTTGCCCATGATGATATTGAAGGTATTTATAGCAGTTCCGAATTAGCCGATGACGCTGACACGAATGGCGGTTTTGCCCTTACCAATAAGTTACCGCAAGTCCAGCACTTAGGTGATTGGAAACGTCATGAAGGTCGTGGTCGTACGCTCCAAGTCGGTAGCCGTGCTAACGGTAAGTTGTACCGTGGTTATGAAAAAGGTAAACAGTTAGGTGATCCCGAATCACCGTGGTTTCGTCATGAAGTTGAGCTTGGTAATAAGTCTCGCATCATACCGCTTGATGTTCTTTTGCACCCTAGTGAGTATTTTGCAGGCACTTATCCCTATATGGCTGAAATTGCCCAGCTTGCTGGTGTTAATGAGAATTTTTGTCCTACCCGTATTGCCACCATTAAAAAAGATATGAGTATTAGTTTTCAAAAGTCTGTAACCGTTGTCAAGCATCAGTTTGGGCGTTACATGAAAGTATTCCGCGACATCTTCAAAGATGACAGTGAAATACTAGAAATGTTAGTTACCGAAAAGACCGATTACTACCCCAAGCGTTTAAAGTTATTCGAGAAAGTTATTTTTAGACCGATGCACTGGTGTTCTTTTCCCAAAGTTACCAATACGCACCTTACCCATTCACCATACGAAAACGTATTAAAGGAGCATTTATATGCAATTTAAATCTTTGTCCCGTGTTACCGCAATGAAGCCTAGTAAAGGTGAATTTGAAGGTCGCCCTTATGATTCTACCAAAGTATATGTCGAGACAGATATGGCATCAGATGCAGAAGGTTTTGGCTCTGTGACCGTTTCCTATAATTGGGGCTTGTCTGATAACTACCATGATTTTGTACGCTCTACGGGTATTAAAAAGCCTTTTGATGCCGAAATCACTTGGGAAAATATTGTAGCAGGTCAAGGCTCTAAGCTCGTTTTAATCGATATTAAGCCTGTTACAGCCAACAAATAATTTTTAAGGAATTTCTATGTACGTTTGCAATGCTCTCGATGAGTTGTCCCAATCGTGCATCGAATGGGTTGTTTATCAGCCGTCCTCTTTAGTTGACCAGTTAGCGATTACTAAAGCGGATATGGTGTTGATCGGTGGCTCTATATCGGGCGTTCTTGCCCTTATTTTGGCTTTTGTCATGGTCGCAAAAGCTCTTAAATCACTTTAAGGAATTACTTATGTCTGACAAAAATGAAGTAGCAGTTCAGGAAGTTAAGAAATACAGCAATTTTGACAAAGCTATTCTTCTTGGTTTGATGGCTTTTGCTCCTGCGTTTGCTATGGCTGAAGGTATTGATACCATTGGCGCTGGTCTTACCAGTGAAGTTACTGCTTCAAAAGCTATTATTTTGACTCTGTTCGGTATTGGTGCAACTGTCCTAGCATTATTTGCTGGTTATCGTTACATGAAACGCGGTGCCAATTCAGCCTAATATTTTAACGGGGTCACGGGTTCTGCTCGTGGCTCTACCTTTTTTAGGGGTTTGTCATGCCTGAATCTTCTGTCCTTTATTGGATACCCATAGCTTTAATCTTTTACGCTCTCCATGTCCTTATTCGTACATTCCGTTAGAACATAATAAAAAGGTTACTATCATGATTTATAGACGGTTATTAGCCTTTTTATTATCTTTTGCTCTTATCTTCTCCAGTACCTCTGCACTTGCTACTACTTCCGTTGGTGGTTGGTCTGCCCTTGATACTATAACCGCTGGTGCTAATAATACGATTAATGCTGTAAAAGGTGCTGGCGCTACTGGTATGCGTTCTGCTGTTACTGTTGCTGCTAGCGCCTCTAAGGTTGGTAAGCATTTATTAAAGGGTGGCGGTGCTGCTGCTCTTGCTTTTGCTATGATTGAGTTGGGTGATGGTGCTATTGATTGGATTCTTGACCCTGCCAATAATAGCGTTCGTGTTACTCCTGCTGCTGGTGCTGGTGGTCAAGATGTGACTTGCTCAAAAAATGGTTACTTTATTCTGCCTGATTTGCCTAAATATGCTAATAAAGAATCACTTTGTAAGGCCACTGCTGCAAAAATGGGTCTTACTTATTCTAAGGTTTTTAGTGGTTATCAGTGTCAAATGAAACGTACTGACGGCAGTCCGTATAATTTAGATATTCAAGGTGGCGGTGGTTGTAGTGTTACTGCTCCTGATTATATTGCACCGTCTAGTCCTGCTCCTTATAATATTCCTATTGACACTGTTGCTGCAAAAGTCATTGCCAATGCTGCTGCCGGCCATGCTGAAAGTCAAGAAGCCGTAAAAGCCACAGCTCTTGAGGGTTTTGCTGCTGGCGAACATGATGCCGCGCTCGATGCTGCTGCCGTACCTGATACTGGTGTCGAAAATCCTACCGACCCCGAAAATCCCCCTAAAGACCCTGCTGTCCCTTTTGATCCTAGTTCTATCATTGCTGCTATTAATGCCTTGAAAGCTATGCTTGCTGGTATTCTTTCTTCAATTACTTCTCTTGCTGATTGGTTCAAGGGTGAACCTGAAGGTAATAAACCCGAAGATAATAAGATTGATATTCCCGAAGTTCCATTGCCCGAACCTGATACCGATATTTCCTTTGGTGGCTCTTGCCCTTCTGATTTAGGTGCTGATTTCAATCTTTACGGTACTAATTTTAATTTTGTTCTTATGCCCTTTAGCAAGCTTTGCCCGTTGCTCAGTACATTTGTTAAGCCTACCTTGATTCTTTTAGGTTCGTTTATGGCTGTTGCCATTGTTGGAGGTCGTAAAGATGCTTAATCTTGGTAGTTTGTTGAAGTCAGTTAACAAAGGTTTTTTAAAGGATTTATTAACGGGTGCTGGTCTGACGCTTGCTACTAGTGGCGTAAGTATGATTATTTTTGGTCAAATGCTTAATGTCTTTAAAAGTAATTTAAACACCGTTCCTTTTGATATTTTATCTCTTGCCCATATTGCCGGATTTGACATATTTTTCAGTCTTATTTTTGGTGCTTACGTTACTAAGTTTACGTTAAGTTCAGGTAATTTAGCCTTGCGTAAAAAATAGCCACGACACATGCGAGGAGGAGGCGACGACGACGAGCATTTAGTGGCGATCATATTATAAGGAATCATCATGTTATATTTAGCTACTGGTACACCAGGTGCAAAGAAAACCGTCTTTGTGGTGTCTAAACTCGATAAAGTCGAGCGTGACAATAAAGTAAACCTTGTCAAAAACAAGGATTATTATCAGTCAAACCAGTCTTTTATGGAAACATGGCGTTCCGATTTTGGTTATTACGAATATGAAGTTGGTACTGGTCACTTGCTCCGCAATGAGATTGAAGTGTTGCCCGATGATTATTTTGATATGTTCAATCAAGAATTTGATGATCTTCGTCCTGATGATTATTTCATGCGCTCTACTCGTTTTAATGAGATTTGTGAACGTATTCACGAACGTGAAGGCGCAAAAGATTTTAAGTATTTATTACCTGTTCGTACCATTTACACCAATATTCGTTCGTTAAAAATAGACTACGTTAGATCTATGGAATACGATTGGCGCACTTGTCCCGATGGCTCTATTATTGTTATTGATGAGGTTCAGAATGTTGAGCCTTATGAAAATATTAAAGACAAAAATGATCCTATCATTAAGGATTTAACGATTCATCGTCACCGTGGTTTTGATTTTTATTTCATTACCCAGTACCCAAGCCTTTTACACCCTACCGTATCCGTTCTTATTGGTGTTCATTTTCATTTGACTGTTCCTTATGGATTGAAAACCAAGGTTTATCAATTTGGTTCTGTTCGTGCTTACCCAAACACAATGGCGAACAAGTTTAATTGTGAGAATAAGTTTTATTTTTCCCCACCTGATCGCCTTTTTAAGCTCTATAAGTCGACCACGATTAACACCCACGAAAAACGTATCCCTTATAAGCAGTTGATGGGCTTTGGCGTTCTTACGTTGGCTGCTGGTTCTATCTTTGTTTATGGTTTGATGGGTGCTAAAGATTCTGAATTGTTAGGTGGTAAAGGTGCTACACCTGTTACCGCTGCTGTTGCTACTGTTGACAATCCCTTATCACCTGCTGACGCTTCACCGTCTGTTGCTCCTGTGCCTGTTCCTGCTAATTCTCTACCGCCTGTTGCCTCGCCTCCGCCTTCTGTGCCTGTTGGTGTTTTTAATCCCCTTGATGGGTCTTATATCGCCGATATAAACCTAGTGCCTAACTCTGTTGTCGGTTTCGGTAGTCGTTGTGCTGTTTATAATAAAGACGGTGCGTTGTTGTCCCATATTTCTTACGATCATTGTCAGTTGTATTTAAACGAAAAGGGATTATTGCCAAAAATCCCGTCTAACGGTTCTATTGCTCCCAATGCGAACACATAACGCATCTTCTTTTTCCCCAGTTACTTCTTTTGTCTATCGTATGTCATAGTTTGCTTGCGTAGCCGTAGCGCACTTGGCATCTATTCGCCAAGGGCAAGCGTTAGGCATTAGTTGATTTCTCAATACTCTAGAACCTTATTCATTTCTTAGGGTTTTATCATGTTTACCAAGCTTTCACACGTTATTGAGTATTATCAGCATTACCATCTTACCGATAACAAATATCAGTACCGTTCCGACAATCTTTCGTTTTTCGATACCCATCTGTTAGCCGATATTCGTAAACATCACATAAAAGAATATGCTCAGTTTCGACGTGTCAGAGTCTCCAATGCCACCATTAATCGTGAAGTCAGTTTTGCCCGTGCAGCCATTAATCTTGTGAATTGTGACTATGAAATAAGTCTCAATAATCCCTTCGAGCGTGTTAAGTTTGTCGAAAAAGATTATATTCCCAATTATTTGAGCCGTACCGATTATGAAAAGTTGTTGTGCTCCGCATTGGAGACAGACAATCACACGCTTTATGATTTTATAGTTTTATTAGCGATGACAGGTTGCAGGCCTAAAGAGTTGCTCACGTTGAAGTGGTCTAATGTTCATCTTGATAAGCATCAGTTTGTAGTACGTAATTATTTCAGCAAGTCCAAAAAGACGCTTTACAAATACCTTAACAGTACCGCTTTTGCCGTTCTTTCCAGTCGTTCCCAAGATTGTGAGTATGTTTTTACCAATCCTACCACCAATAAGCCTTACACCACATTTACCAAAACCTTTGCCCGTTGTAAAAGTCGAGCAGGTCTATCTTGCACGATGTATGATTTACGACACACATATGCTTCATGGCTTGTTCAAGATGGGGTTAGTTTGTATATTGTTAAGGATTTGCTAGGACACCAAGATATCGAATCGACTGTTCGTTATGCACACCTTGATTACCAAAGTTTATTAAATGCTGTTGATAGAATCGGTTAATATTGTAAAGTATTGTAATTATAATGCCCTCTGTTTTGGTCTCCGAAGCCGAGGGTCGTGGGTTCGATTCCCGCCGAGCGCACCAATCATCGTATTACCCCCTTACCTAGCATTACCTCAAACCTCTAAAACCCTTATATACCAAAGTATTGCGTCTTTCAACATAACTTGCCATTACCTATTAGCACCTATAGAATGTTGTACATCCTGTTGTACATACACAACATTTTTTATAGCTGGCTTTCGGGTGTGATAATGAATGAGCGTAAAAACTATTTACTAACTGACAATGGCGTGAAGGCAATCGCCAAGCAGTCAGCACCTGCCAAACGCACAAGATATAGTGATGGAGACAGTCTTTATTTAATTCATGACCCTAAAGGTTCACTTTATTGGGTCATGGCTTATCGCCATCAGTCCGATAAAGATATTCAACCCAAACAAAAAACTCATCATATTGGTACTTATAAATTATCTAAACAGATAATTGACGCATCATTCAAACCTGAAGTAACACTCAAGCAAGCTCGTATCGAACGCGATAAAGCAAAATTATTACTTGCTGACGGTATCGACCCTAACGACTATAAAAACAGACATAAAAACAGCTACGAACAAAAAGATTTATTCAAAGTCATAGCTGAAAGCTATATGTCAGAGAAATCAAAAACTACATCGAAGAATGTGCAAAAGCTCCAAGGGTTTTTGGATAATCATATTTTAGAGCACATAGGTAAATATCCTATTGGTGCGATCACAGCACAAGATATTATTAAGACAGGACTTGCTATTCAAATCAGCTTCGAGCAACAAGGCAAACATACGTCAGAAACGGCGCATAAATCCATGGGACTTATCAGCTCGATATTTGACTATGCTATCAATACGCTAGGCTATGACATCGTAAATATTGCCAGCGGACGTAACAAGGCCCTAAGACCACACAAAGCCGAACGCATGAAAGCCGTTGATCAGCACCAATTTCCCGAGCTTCTACGTAATATCGACAGCTATATAGAGAACCATCCAAACGGTCATCAGCAGACTGTCGCAGGCTTGCAACTGATGACACTATGCTTTGTTAGAACTAAAGAATTAAGGTTTTTTGAATGGTCAGAAATTGATTACCATAAAAGCGTTTGGCGCGTGCCAGCTCATAAAATGAAAATGCGTCAAGATCATATTATCCCGCTGTCATCGCAAGCAATGGCAATTATTGAAAGTTTGAGACCACTGACTGAGCGGACGGGTTATGTTTTCTATAACTTCGAGTCTAATAAGCCCTATAGTGAAGCTTGGTTCAATCAGGCATTAAAGCGCATGGGCTATACGGGTGACCACTACCCTAAAATGACAGGGCATGGCTTTAGACAGCTGGCTAGTACGGGGCTATATGAGCTGCAATTTAATGACAACTTGATAGAGATACAGTTAGCGCACCTTGAGCAATCTAGTGTAAAAAAGCGTTATGATTTATCGGCTCATTTAGCAGAACGTCAAATGATGATGAATAAATGGGCAAACCATCTTGATGACTTACGTGCTGGCAAAGCGGTTAGTTTTGATCTTCTAACACCTGATGAATTATCCAAAGAAATGAGTAATAGAAATAAGCAAGTGACTGATATAGTGCTGCATGATAAAGACATTTTGATAAAGAGCTTAAGAGCGCAAGGTATATCGCAAGAGGTACTGACCAAACTTGCAGAGCAGCTTTAACAACAATATTTAACAACACTGCTTTACTTATTATCGTCAGCATTCGGCTGGCAAGCCAAACCTGATAGCGTCAATCGCTGTCATAACCGATTGCAAGGCTAGGATTAATTACCCGAACGACAGCACCCGCACCCTTATGTTGTCAGCGCCTTGTTCCTATTTTATTTAAGGGTGTAAGGGTGCTATAAATGTTAGTTCTTGAGAAAGAATTTTTAAGTTTGGAAGAGGTTAGTCTGTATTTTAACGAAAACGGGTTTAACTTTGATCTAATAGTAGAAAGTGACTATTGGCAAGTTAGTGAGATAGTCAGTGATCTAGTTAAGGAAAATAGATTAAGAGTAGTCATCTATTATGACGGACAAGGGCGACTCAACCCCCTCGAAAAACTTTCGCATGACAATAATCAAGGCAACGAAGTAAAAACGGCCAATATACAGGGATACTTTCAATCAAAATCTCTAATTAAATCTTTTGGAAATAGTGCAGGTATAAGTAAAGACTTCTCTTACGAAGCTTTCAAAATATTTGAACTTCCATCTATTTACAAATTCGATCCAACGGCATTCACATACTTCTTATTAGACAATGAGAAAGTACATAGTAGAGATCTAAGATTTGTTAAAGCTGATTTAGATATATTTTTCAATAACCAACCTCACAAAGTAGAGAAGGAATTACAAGCTAGATTAGAACTTGCAAGAAATTCATTTCGAAAGCAGCAAGATGAAATCACTTCTTTAAAAACTCAACTTAACAATGCATTAGATATCATCGAAAAAAACAATAAGGTAGATTGTTCATTAGAGAACTTCACTGTTACTGATAAAGAACTACAGTCCTATGATTGGCAGAAAATGAACCCGTACACCTATCCTCCAGAACTTCATTTAGCCATGATGATATGGGAAAAAAGTTATATCTTAAATGAGATAGAAAACCGACACATAACGGACCACTCTCAGCGATTTGATATAATTGCTGAAAAAATAGGTTTAGATAAAGATGTTCATGGCGGAGCATTGATCAGTAGATTAAGTAAAATAACCAATCCTCAAATTAACAAACAGAAGGGGGATATCGAAAAATTAAAAGTCATTAAAGATTTAAATATAAAGGACTTAGGCGACGGTAACCCCCAAGGGTAACCCATGACCGTCACCCATTGTTTAAAGGGTTACCCTTTGCAGTAACCCCACTACCACCACTTAATATCACTTCATAGCAGGGCATTACCGCCCATTCCTTTAACCGCTATGGAGTAAATTATTATGGCCTTAGTCGATCAATATCTAAGAATGGCAGACCTTGCCAACCAGCCAGCGCGAACCGCTAAGACCTACATTACAAAGTCAGGTCAAAAGCGCACCGTCACCGCCAAAGCTGCCACACGCGGCATCACTGGCTTTAGTATTAAGCACATCTACCATCTAATGAATGAAGGTAAATTTCCAAAATGCGTCAAAATTGGACGTGCCAGCTTATGGCGTTTGTCTGATATTAATCAATGGTTAGAAAGTCATAACACTACTAACAGTAGCGAGGTATAAGCTATGACTACCTCAAAACAAAACAACAGCCAAGAAAAAGCCCGTGGTGTGAACACGGGCACTGAAAATATCTTGCAAGGCTATAAACCGGCCAAAAAAGAACAGCTGGCAGGCGATCCCTTTTTAAACAAGCTCTATGACATTCTAGAACCTGGACGGCTGCTATCCGTTACAGACAATACTACTATATATCATGGTGATGAGGTTGGCAAAACTGAACCCACCGCTGGCACGATTGCCTTATCGATCACTGATAAACAAGGGCAAACCGTCGGTGCGATATTCTTTAAACCAAACAGTAAAGACAAACCTATTGTTATTGACCCGACAGGTTACGGTGCCATTGTTATGGGTAGCACTGATGCAAACAGTGAGGTTATTGCCTTTGACAATATCACTGACATGCTTGATGCCTATATCGCGGCCATCGGTCATGATAAGACACTGATCGCCAGCAACAGTAAGCAAAAGCAGATATTCAAGCAGACCATACAGTACTGGAGTAGTACGCGACATGTTGTTGTACCTATAACGCTTGATGATAAGGGTTTATTAAACTCATTAGCAGGTATCAAGGCGCAAGCGTTAGTTACAGATGCTCATATCGTTACCAAGCTACAAGCACATGAGAGCTATGAGTACATCAAAGAGCAAGCGATAGACATTATTGATCTTGCTGACACCTCCTACTATCCCGAATGGCGCAAAGACAAAGCGCCACAGCTTAACGCCCCTATGATTGATGCTGATGGCCGTTTTGAGCTATACCATGATGGGCTGTATTTTGTGAAATATAACCTAGATGATCCAGCAAATATAACCTTTAAGTTTAAGGCGTTTGTTTGCTCCCCTATTGAGGTAATCGCCAAAACAAGAGACGAGAGCAGCACTACATGGGGGCGGTTATTACAATGGCGTGATGATGATGGTGTGCTACATACGTGGACAATGCCGTTATCACTGCTACAAGGTGATGCCCGTGAGTATCGTAGAGAGCTAGCCAGTCAAGGATTGAGCATTACCACCAATGGCAAACAGCGCAATTACTTAGACACTTATATTCAAGACTATCCTATTCATAAACGGGCGCTATGCGTGGATAAGCTAGGCTGGCATGACGGGCAGTATATATTACCTGATGGCGCAATAGGCGGCGATGGTAAGCAGTTAATTGTCTATCAGTCTGCCCATGCAATCAACAGCACCATAGCCCAGCAAGGCACATTAGCCCAATGGCGTGATGAATTATGCAAACCACTAGCAGATCAAAGCCGTTTTGTTTTCTCTATTGCTTGCGCGTTTGCTGGTCAATTACTTGAACTGTTAGATGATGACGGAGGCGGTTTTCATATTGTAGGCTCGTCAACTATGGGCAAGTCCTTATCGCTTAAAGTGGCTGCTAGTGTATGGGGCAACCCTGACAGGTATGTTAAGACATGGCGCAGTACAGATAACGCCTTAGAGGGCACAGCAAGTGAATGCAATGACAGTTTTTTACCACTCGATGAAATTAGCGACTCCGATGCAAAAGCAGTAGGCAGAACTATTTACATGTTAGGTAATGGTACTGGTAAAGGGCGTAGCACTGTTACGGGACACAACCGAACCACTAAAACATGGCGCATTATCTTTTTGTCTAATGGTGAGGAGTCGCTACAGAACTTCATGGCACAAGCAGGACAAAAAACGAATGCAGGTATTGAGGTTCGAGTAGCACATATAGATGCTGATGCTGGGGCTGGTAATGACTTAAGGACGTTTGATAGTTTGGTGCTGGCAGACACAGGCGCAGCACAAGCAGATAAAATCAAAGAGCTATATTATAGATACTATGGTGTGGCTGGCATAGCATGGTTAGAACATATCACTACTGATAAAATAGCAACCACAGCAACAGCCAAGCAGCTTGTAAATGACTTTATGAGTAAGTATAGCTACCTAGCACCGCAAGCGCATAGAGTGGCTAAACGGTTCGCTATTGTGGCAACAGCTGGTGAAATGGCAACACAGGCAGGTATAACTGGCTGGCAAGCAGGACAAGCAACCACAGCCGTTATGACTTGCTTAGATAATTGGCTTGATAACTATGGGCGTAATGGTGAACACGAGCAGCGCCAAATCATTAAGCATATTCAGGCATTTATTGAACAAAACGGCAGTAGTCGCTTCGAGCCGCGTAATAGTTATCGATGCGCAGATATCGTAGGTCATAAAACATCTAACCGCGTAGGTTATCGTAATATCAAAACAGGAGATTACTATTTCTTAAAAAATGCTTTTGAGACGGAAGTCTGTCCACCTTTTAATGTAAAAAAAGTTTTACAGGTGCTCGATGATGCAAAATTATTAAGGCGCAATCAAGGTGACCGAAAAGATTACAAGACACCAGATACAATTTTTGAAGACCGTAAACCTGTATATGCGGTCAAAGCATATATATTAAGTTATGAAGCTGATGAATCTACTGGGACAGATGGGACGGGAGGGATAGGCCAAGCACAGCAAGCGATAACCACTGTCCCAAGCCCTAAACCGCCACTGAGACAGCTGGGACAAATAAAGCAACAACGGGATAATGTGTCACAACCGTCCCAAATCAATAAAAATAATGGGACAGCTGAAGGCCCAGTAAACACGTGCAGTGTCACGCCGTCCCACTTGTCCCAAGCTAAAAAAATAGATATGAAAATATCGTCTGGCTTTATTTATGAACCTGATGATGAGATACCACCGTTTGGTTGTTTGGCAGATAATACATAGAATACATAGAATACATAGAATACATAGAATACATAGAATACATAGAATACATAGAATACTACAAAGCCTTATAAATAAAATTACTCACCGCAATAATAAAATCCGCTCATTGTATTTAAGCGGATTTTATTATTCGCTAATTGATTTTATTATTTAAACAATTATTTTGTCTAAAATTTGATTGTTATTGAGTCTGGCAATGCTACAATCTATTAAAAATTCAAACTTTCGTTCATTAAAATAATTAATATTTAGCTATTAAATTTAAACCCATGTTTTTATTGGTGAATAATAATCCCCTAGGATGCTACATGACAATCATAAAACTATCTTCAACTATACCCTTATCTTTATTGCTCTTGACCGCTTGCTCATCAAACATAGAGAGCTCTAACGATGAGGAAGCTGTTGCAGAAGAGACTGTGGTAGAAGATCCTGCAATTAGTGCTGATAACCCTTGTCTTGCTCAATGGGCAATTCAAAGTATGAAAGATAAAATTGTAGAAAGTGCACTCGAAAATATTGAAACTAACTATAGCTCCGATACAATGGATACTTCTAGCCTTTATGATGCAAATATTGGTTTTAGCTATATTACACAAGCTACAGAACTTGAAAATGGAGGCTGGGGTTGTTCAGCTCAGGTAGATATAACTTATATAGGGAATGATAAATCTGATAGCGGTTTATCAGTTCAAGTTGCTAAGATGATGAACGCAAACTATTTGACTTTCTCTAATATGGGTATATCTCCATATAACATAAATCAATTCAGAGAAATAAAAGGTAATAGCTTTTCTGTTCCTATTGAATACGAAATCAAGACAACTTACTCAGAGTCAGGTGAGGAACAACAAAGCTATGAGGCATCTATAGGTAATGCCTCAGCTATGTTGGCAGTGATAGCTGTCGTTGATGATAGGTCTCAGCGAAGTAAAGCTTCAAGTGCTAGATACGCAGAACAAGAACTAGCAAGAAGCGAAGCAGCAGCTGCTGCCACACGGGCTTATGAAGAGCAGGACTATAATACGCCAGATAGTAGTTCAGAAAATGATAACTATCAAGATGTAGAAGATGCTATTGAAACACTAGATATAGCGGATGAGGTGGTGGTAGTTGAAGAGTACTCTGAATACTAAGCAAATGGGAATAATTCAATACTGTAAGTATTGTCCATCTGTTAGATATTAAAAGCCTTAGGGTAATAGATAAATTACAAAGACAATAAAAGCCATATGAACTAAATTACATATGGCTTAAGGTTTTCTAAAACTATTCAATTATGTTATGAGAATCTTCAAAGCAATTAGCTATGATAAGAATAAAAGATCAAAAATTACTTAATCTATTAGTTAGCCAAAGTCTCGGTACTTATTATATCCAGTAGCTGTTCTCGAATCTCTATAGCGGATGCTGCCAGATTCACGGTAAAAAACTGAATTCTATGGTTCTGAATGACAACATATTCATTAACATCTTCACCTACCGAAGGATGAATAAATAGACCACAAGCATCATCATTAAGAGGATCATCACTACCCTCTTGAGACCTTAAGTAAGCATACATCTGATAAAGATATCCGCTTCTTAACGTTTCATCTCGATACCAACCATTTGTTGTTATCGAGTTGAACTTGGTATCGATAACGATTCGATGCTCTAAGTCCAGATTATCAATGATGATGTCCGTCTTCATATTAGGAAGAATGTTATTCATACCTAAACTATTACTCTCAATCTGCCATTTAAGTGATCTACCCGCACCTACTCGATAACACTGCTTTGAAAGAACCGTACCGTAAAATCCAGCTACTCCTTTTTCAAAGAGTTTACGCAACCATGGAAGATTGTCTCTTTCTGGAGAGAATAGCTGCTTTGTACCTTTATATTCCGTTGGTAATGCCAGATTAAACGCCAGATGTGCAGCTGTTACCATAGGTTTGTCTTCAGCATCATGCCTCCCAAACCGATCTACTGAAACTTCACTCCGACTCGGACGTACCTGACTGACACCCATGCGCCTTAGGCGTATATCTAACGATCGACACCGATGAGCCAGATCTTTACGTTTAACGACCTTAGAGATAGCCTCAAGAGCCACCCTAACATATCTATTACGCGGCGTATCAATGGTTAATTCATCAAAGCGGCAGGCTATCTTACCCCGCTCAAGTAACCTGCCTCTTTCAGTACCTAGAAGGTCTATTCTGCCACGAACGCGACTGAGTACGGCATCACGAGACTGATAGCTATAACTTAGATTGCGCTGAATACGATGTTCAACCCGTCGACAAAGCATCTCCGCGACTAAGTCTGGTATATCATCAGGATTGTCTTCAACTGCGATGTTAGCAGCATCCAGCTCTTTATAGATATCTGACGCATAAAGCATAAGCAGCCAAAGATTACGAATAGGTATCTTGCCTATGTGCTGAATATCATCAAAGGATTCCATAGATAAACCTTCTGCAACAGACATATATCTACAAACCTTCAATTAAGCGATTTTGGGCTTTTCGAGATTTCTCAAGGTCATCAAACCAATACTCATCGAGTAAAGGGCCTATCTCTGTCTCTACCACTTCACCAAACCACTCTTTAGCATCTGTGATATTCATACCAACGGCTGGCGTGACATAACTATGTCCTACTTGAAATTGAGCGCCAAGACTTGGGTCTATGGTGATCTCATCATTCAAAGCATTAATACGCCGCTCAATTTCATATAAGAACTCTGAGCCAATACCATTTTTAGTTTGTACCCAGTTACGCCATGATTTACCAAGTGTCGGTTCAAGATCAATAAAGGCGAAGCGCCGACGCAAGGCAAGATCAACCAAAGCCAATGAACGATCAGCAATATTCATTGTACCGATGACATATAAATTACTGGGAATATAAACTCGTTCACCAGCAGACTTTCTATAAGACAGCTCTAACGCCTCATCTGGTGTTCTTTTATCGGTCTCAAGTAATGTCAACATCTCACCAAATACTTGAGCCGGATTGCCTCGGTTAATCTCTTCGATGACAATGACATATTTTGACTCGGGATCAGCTATAGCAGTTGTAATCACTTCCATAAAAGGACCATCCACCAATGTCAGCTTACCCTCGCCTGATGGACGCCATCCGCGGATAAAGTCTTCATAGGATAGGTTTGGATGGAACTGCACAGCTCGTACTTTGCTGTCGTCACGTTGACCGATCAAAGCAAAGGCTAGTCTTTTAGCAAGCCAAGTCTTACCAGTACCTGGAGGACCTTGTAGAATGATATTTTTCTTATTTTGAATACGCTTAAGTATCATCTCAATCTTGGATTGAGGTAAAAAACATCCGTTATCGATAATACTTTCTAGAGTATAAGATTGAACTAAGGTTTCATTATTTCGTATATTTTTGGAGATTAAAATTTTATCTACGTATTGATATAATTCTGGTTCAATTAGTTTGAGTTCTCGATAAGCTACCATTTCTTGTAAACTTTTCACTATGGAAGTGTCAGATGTACTAATACTTGGAAACTCTTGTTTAAGTTTTTCATTAAACCTATCTGTAAACTCATTTAAAGTAAAAGCGGAAGATAGTTTTTCATTACAGATTTCTTTAACTTTCGATAATATACTTTTGTTCCAATTATAAAGTGCTAAATCAGTATCTCTTAATTTGTAATGATTACCCATGAATGAGAGTTCTGGAAATGAATGTACTGGATACTCTTCTTCGTGGAAACGAGACTTTAGATAATCAATTAAGTCTAAGTAGTCACTGGAGCTACAGCTTCTAAAAGGACCACTCCTATTAATTACAATGTTAAGCTTAAGATCGATATACTTATTTGACTTCTTATCTAATGATAAATATACCCAAGGTCTAATCCAATGAAGTCCTGTGGTTATTCTCCAACCTGCAAATGTGTCGTAGGTAGATATTGCTTTGTCATAAGCATTAGTAAATTGAGTACGCATATCTTCACACTCGTTATACATATCAGCGTACGAAATTGCTTTAGAGAAGAGATCCCATAACGCCTCAATGTCATTACTCCTATGCTCATAAATATTTTCAAAAAACCAAGGCTTCAGATCAACTTGTACTATTTCAAAAAAATTATGAGGAATGGGTGTAGACACTCCTAAAAAATGTGCTAATTTTTCTGCTATCTCTTTTCTTTGATTATAGTTATTACCCCTATTAAATAACAACATAATAGTAAATGGACATATATTCTCAAGTAATTCACCTTGTTGGCCCATTATAGTTTTGTCATAAACAGAAACTTCATTAAATAAAGCTGAAATCTCATGTACTCCAGCAATGAGTTCTTCGCGTCTATTACGAAATGTAAGAATTTTATCTGCTACTTCTTCATAAAAACTAGTCCAGCTAAAAGACAAGTTTTCTTCAATATTACTTCCAAACCTATCTCGCCAATACGCATCATTACGAAATCGATCAATATCCTGTTCTTTTCCGTGAAATGCAAAATCTATTAAATTAGCCCTTGCCCATGTCTCAGGGATAATCTTCCAAACCGTATTGCGACTAGTAAAAAAATACCACTCTCTTACAGTATTGTCTTCTTCCCAGTCTACTTTTAAGGTCTTTCCATCTCCTGAATTTTCTATGACTGTACCAATAGCTTTAATCGCCATCACAGAGACGGTGTGTCCTCGATTATCAAAAGGAACGCCTTTTTTTCTGGTGTAAGTAGATTTTATAGCGATTTTCTCACCAGCCTTAATTGTTTTTACTAAGTCAGATTGCTTGCCTCTTGCCTCCCATATACCTTCTTGGATAAAGCGCTCAGTTTGATCTTCTGTACCACTGTATGCAGCCCCTACAAACCAATATGACTTTGTATTGGTTAATTCAAAATTATCACTCATCTATCTACCCTTATTTAATACTGATTATGTTTTTATAAAAACTTAAGTTATTTGTATGTTTTTTGATCAAAACTCTCAGATCAGTGGTAGATACAAACTGACATTAACAGTTAATCTAGTAAGCATAGACAGTGAGCAACTGGCTATAGAAACTAAATCAAACCTTTAAAGGAGTAACAGCTATGAAAGTTTTCATGAATAATGGTGGTCAAGGTGCTGGTTTTCCAAGTCAAACAGGTAATCCCTCAGGTGGTGGTCGCGATAACAATCCACCCAAAGGTAAATAAGTCACTCTTAGTTACTTTTTATTTTTTTATGCTCAAGCCATACGTTCATTACGTGTGGCATGTTTTTTTAGGTAGTCTGGCCATTCAATACGATCATTTTTTATATTTTCACTGACCTTTGATTCGTAGTGACCTGTTATGGATTCCCATAAATCATGATAATCATCATAGAAGATACAGCTATCGCTATCAGACTTCTCATACAGAGTTTGAAAAAAAGCATAGACTAACCAGATTAATCCAACAAAGTTATGGTCAAATCCTTCTAAAGCCTCAATATCAGCGTTTTTTACGTACTTGACCATATTATTTCGGCGAAGATGAAGGACTTTACGAGACTCATCATCCGTTCTATCCTCAATACCTAACAGCCAATATAAATCTATTAAAGTAATCCATTTACCTTCACTTGTCCGACGAATATAGTATTCACGCTTTCCTTCTGGGTCATTAATGGCAGGCCATTTAATCTCTCCACTTATACCTCTTGTAGTTTTGGGCATCTCCTCATGCTGCTGAAAATATAGCCAAGTTTGCGACCATTGTAAAAAAGTACGAGACGTACGAGTAAATTGATTACCTTTCTTGCCTAATGAAATAAACTTATCTGTCTCTGCATCATACTGTAATTTATTTGGATCTAGCTTTTTTTGAAACAAATGTCCTAGACTGATAGGATTGACTGATGATGAACATTCGTGATAGTGAAAGTAAGCGTCAAGATGTGCTACAAAACTCAGTAGTAAGTGCATATAAAAACTTTCTGCGTTCATGTTTACGTAAAGCTCATCACTTTCATAATTAAATTCACAGGATAAATAGACCTTAAATTGACTTATAACTGACTCAGACAACATTTGACTAACGGATATATCAATAATCTTAGTATGTTCATACAACTTGCTATCCGCCGATACACCCATAATCCGTAATAGCGACTGATAAGGATGTGCTGACATTTCTCCTTTTTGAATATCTTGCGCATTAATATATGTATTGAGCGACGAAAATATTGAATCGTTCAATACTTTGGCTATTTGAAACGGTTGTTTACGATGGTCGCTAGATAAACCCGCGGTTAATGTTTTTAATAGCTTGTTAGGGTCAGCCTCCATCTGTGTGACGAAATAAGTCGGCAGCATGTTGAAAATGTAGCGCTGCTTTTCATTTTCAGTATCACAAAGGTTAATATTTTTATCTGTCATGCTGTTTAACTCTTACTCTCTGTATAGCCTTACCTACGCGTGATCACCCAGCTTCGTATCAAGCATTAATCTAATGAACTTCTTAAACTGATTAGGATTAGATAACAGGTGCATAGTCATACCCTCATAGGCTTCTTGGCTCTCAAATAGCGCGTCCATTGCTGCGTCAGGATAACCACCTAGCATGATCTGATCCGTACTGTTATTACTAAACTGCTTTACCACAATCTCATTTTCTGTGACTTTACCCCAAATGGTATTTTGAAAATTAACCATGTCGTTCTCGGTAAAGTCTTCGCCAGCAAACACTTCATTTAAGCGCTCAATGATCTGCGATAAAAATGCTTCTTTTATATCCTTAGGAGTTGCCGTACCTGCACTGCCGCCAGCTTCTAGTTCACTACTACCCTCTTGTAGCTTTAGATCTTGCTGATGCAGCTTTGAGACACGGTAATGACTCATCACAATATTACTAAGATCAACCTCATCTTCATCATCAACACTTTCGCGTAGTAGCGGCTGTAGGTTACGCGCATACAGACTAAGCTTCTCTAGCTCTTTATCGTCATAGTCCACGATCTGCGACATAAACTCATACTGACGAGTGAATGTACCTAAGTCCTTCTTAAAGACTTCTAGTGCATCTTGATCGGTCTTAAAACCTTTGTAGTCGTTTTCAGCATTAGTCATCAGCACCACATCACCTGTGGCTTTGGTACGCTCTAACATCGCCTTGGCGTGCTGTGCTTGTTCACGTGCCAGCTTATAGCGCTTCTGCCAACGCTCGACCGCAGGCTTGCAAATATTACTAATGGCAGCGTTAGACTTATTCTTGCTATAGAAGGCTTCAACAAACTGTTCTACTTCATTCCATAAAAAGATACCACTGACTCGCAGCTTCTCGTAGAGATCAAATACCTGATCAGGATCAGACACGTCCGCTAAGTGTGCGGTTTCATAGTACGGCTGGAAGGCCTCTAAAATATCTTCGGGATCATTAAAGAAGTCGAGCACAAAGGTGCCACTCTCCGCCTTACCCTTATAGGTACGGTTAAGCCGTGAGAGAGTCTGTACGCAGTCCACGCCTGTTAGTTTCTTATCAACGTACATGGCGCAGAGTTTCGGCTGATCAAAGCCTGTCTGGAACTTATTAGCCACCAGCATCACTTGATAGTCATCGCTGTCAAAAGCTTTACGTAGGTCGCGACCTTTGAGACCAATGTTCATGTTGTGCTCAGTGAACTTCTCACCAAGTAATGCGCCGCTATCAGGGTCATTATCATTGAAGGTGACTTCACCTGAGAACGCGACCATGGCATTGATGTTTCTATAACCGTACTCAGCGATATAGTTATCAAACGCCAACTTATAACGGACAGCTTCTTTACGTGAACCCGTCACCACCATCGCTTTGGCTTGTCCACCGAGTAAGCCTTTGATGTTATCGTTAAAGTGCTCAATGATGATTTTCACTTTTTGCGCGATGTTATGCTCATGGAGTCGCACCCAGTTATTAAGCTTAATCTTGGCACGGCGAGCATCAACTTCGTCATCAGCGGCAGCCAGCTTTTGCTTGAGCTGATAAACCACTTTATAGTTGGTATAGTTTTTTAGCACATCTAAGATAAAACCTTCTTCAATAGCTTGGCGCATTGAATAAACATGATAAGCGGCTGGAAGGTTATCTTTTGAGGCTGGCAAGTCAGGATTGGGCAAGCGTCCAAACAGTTCAATGGTTTTTGGCTTAGGCGTGGCAGTGAAGGCATAGTAGCTTAAGTTAGGACTGCTACGACGTGCAGCAATGACGTTATCAAGCATATCCTCACTAGATAGCGGCGCGTCATCATCTGTACTACTCTCTATATCACCAGAGATCAGCACTTCCTTAAGCTGGCGTGCGGTTGAGCCTGTCTGTGATGAGTGTGCTTCATCAGCAATGATGGCATAACGGCGCGACTTGAGAACGCTTGAGTCTTCAATCGCTTTAAGCACGAAAGGAAAGGTTTGAATAGTCACAATGATAATTGGCTGTGAGTTCACCAGTGCGCTAGCAAGCTGTTCAGACTTTGAACCGTCACCCTCTTTTCTATTAATCTTGCCCACCACGCCATCGGCATGTTCAAACTGATAGATAGTCTCTTGTAGCTGGTCATCGAGTACGGTACGGTCGGTAATCACAATCACTGAATGAAACTGCTTATCGCCATCGCTGTTATATAACGTAGATAGCTGATGCGCCGTCCATGCGATAGAGTTGGACTTGCCTGAGCCTGCACTATGTTGAATCAGATACTTTTGTCCTGCGCCCTCACTAACTGCGGCATTGACCAGTTTGGTCACCACGTCCCACTGATGGTAGCGCGGGAACATCATGGTTTCTTTTTTAGACTTACGCCCAATAGCGTCTTCTTCATCCTCTATCTGTAAGTGCATAAAATGGCCGAGAATGGCCAATAGATTATCTGGCGTGAGCACTTCATTCCATAGGTAATCGGTGGCATAACAGCTGCTATCGCTCGGCGTATCATTACCCGCACCGCCATCTTTCGTGCCTTTGTTAAAGGGTAAAAAGTAGGTGCTATTACCTGCCAGCTTGGTTGTCATATAGACTTCATACTGACTAACCGCAAAATGAACCAATGCGCCACGCTTAAACGTCAGTAGCGGCTCAGGTTTCTTGGTATCAGGGTCTTTTGGCAGGCGTGTCTTCTTGTACTGAGTGATAGCATTTTGTACCGATTGCTTAAACTCAGACTTTAGCTCCATCGTCGTGACAGGCAAGCCATTGATAAAGAGCACCACATCAATACGGTTACGCTTAGCGACCTTATCATTAGCATCAGCACCGTTTTTAAGACTAACATGAGGGCTATACACCACTTCAGGGAAAACACGGCAGATATTGGCCTCATAGCGTGCCATGATTTCAGGGTTCAAGCTGTGCTCAGGCTTAAACTGGCAAAGAGAGAAACGCGCGTTACGAATCTTTAGGCCATGACGTAATACGCCAAGCGTACCATAGGTGCGTGAGGCTTTATCGGTTGAGTGCTCATCCGCTTTATTCAGCTGCTTGACCAATGCCTCAATGAAATGGCGCTCACTATCGATAGGAAACACGCGGCAGAACTTATCCCACTCATCTGGCTGGGTGGTCTGCACAAAGTCCAGCACGTCTTGCTCATATAGCGCAGTTTCTGCCATATAGCCGCTAGGACTACCCAAGTGCCAGCCTTGCGCTTGCATTTGGCTGACTATATCAGCTTGGAAGACAGATTCGTAGGTTGTGTCAGACATATTCATTCCGTTTATTATTATTTTAATTATAGTTTGAAAGACTCAGCTCAAATTGATGAGGCTATAAAATGTGCGAACTGCTCAGTGAATAGATAAAAAAGCACCAGCAAAAATACTAATAATAGCGTTTTGTGCTTCTCAACCTCTTGTTTTTTGGACGTGAAAACTTTGTAAAAAACGAATGCATAAAATATAAGCACAGGCCAAAAAAACGGTAACCACACAAGCCTAAATGTAATATCAATATTGCGTAGCATATCTTCAGCAATACTAGTCATAAACAATACAGAAACCGTCAAACCCTCGTCATATTTTTTATATGACTGATAGGTAGTATAAGCAGTAATCAAATAGGCGATTATAGGGCTATAGATGAACGCCCAGAATAGCTGCTTATAGCGCTTTGCAATTGGATATGGACTTTGTAAAGTGATAGCCACTTCCTTATTTAACTCTTAATAGCTTACAAATTAAAAACTACTTATCAGATGCCGCTTCTGATGCTGCTTTCGTTGCTGCCTCTAATGCCGCGATAGTATCATCGGATGTCATCATAAATGCTTCATAAAGCTCACAGCTCATTGAATCCCCATTATCACAAGCGAGCCTAAACCACTCTTTTGCTTGTTCGGTATCTTGCTTAATGCCATGACCTCTGGAATAAACCATACCCATATTACGTTGCGCGTGAGCATAATCTTGTGCTGCTGATTTCTTTAACAAATCTAACCCTTTGTCAAAATCTTTCGTTACACCATTACCCATTAGATACATCGCACCTAGATTATTCTGACCTGTCGGATCTCCTTGATCGACTGATTTTTTTAATAAATCGAGTGCTTTCTCATAATTTTGTTCGACGCCTTGACCACTGGCGTATGCCCAGCCGAGTCCCGCTTGAGCAGGGGCATGATCCTGATCAGCGGCCTTCTGATACCACTGCGCAGCCTTGGTATAATCTTGCTCAAGGAATGTACCGCTCTCATAAAAGTAACCAATATTATTTTGAGCGGCGGCTTCACCTTGAGTAGCGGCTTTTTTATACCATTCATATGCCTTGGCATAATCTTGCCCCACCGCTACGGCTTCATCGTAAATAACACCTAAGTAATTTTGAGCTGTGGCATTACCTTGAATGGCTGATTTTTGTATAAGCTCATACGCTTTGTCATAATCTTGCTCGATACCTTGACCAAGGTAATATGCCCAGCCAAGCGCCCCCTGACCTAAAGCACTGCCTTGATCGGCAGATTTTTTATACCATTGTGCGGCTTTGGCATAATCCTGCTTGACGCCTTGACCTATCTCGTACATCAAGCCTAGGTTATATTCAGCTGATGGATCACCCTCAGTGGCGGCTTGCTGAAACCATGAGTAAGCTTTATCAAAATTTTGAGCGACTCCTATACCTTCGTAATACATGGTGCCAAGATTATTCTGGGCCAATACATCGCCTTGAATAGCAGCTTTTTGATACCATTCAACCGCCTTAATACTGTCCTGAGCTACCCCTCTACCTTCTTCATTCATTACGCCCAAATTATATTGAGCAATCGCATTTTCTTGATCAGCAGCTTTTCGATACCATCGCACAGCTTGAGCATCATCTTTTGCAACCCCAGTACCTGCCTCATACATTGTAGCGAGGTTTTTTTGAGCCAATGGGTTGCCTTGATCAGCGGCTCTGCGATACCACTTTGCTGCTTTGACATAATCCTGTTCAACCCCATCACCTAGATCGTACATAATCCCTAGATTATTTTGAGCAGATGAGTCTCCTTGAGTAGCGGCCTTTTGATACCACTCTAATGCCTTTTTACTATCCTGAGCGACGCCGTCACCTGTTTCGTACATTACCGCCAAGTTATACTGAGCAGATACAGATCCTTTAGCAGCCATTGCTTCGGTGCTTACCAAGCGGCTCGCCTGCGCTGATTGTGATAGCACAAACACTATGCTCAAGATCATTGCTTTATAGAATATTTTTTTCTTTATATTTGGTACTAGCATTGTGCGTCCTATCACTATGAACTGAGCAGAGAGTTTTAAGTCGATATTGTTATCATGATATTTTTGAGCTTTTTAGTTTTTATACAGTGTTCAACATTGTTATATTAATAGTGCATAGATTTCATTATGAAATTACTAGTCTTGGTCATGGCATGGTTCTTATTATTAGTTTGCAGTTATGGATTAGCTATAAGCTGGGCTTATGAGAGTAACCACACTTTATCGATCTCAACAATTTGATACTCTTTTTGCCCGATGGTCTGTTTTCTTAGTAATTGCTGGCTATCTAAACTCTCGACATATTCAGCATCCCAAGGATCAGCTAAATCATATGCCTGAACACAACGATGTAGTGTCCAGTCATAACGATCTAGATACCTAGCCGTGTTTACATTATAGTGAATAGAGCTTTGAATACCGTCTTTTGGCTGCTCATCTACTGGCTCAAAGGTATGTTTATAAAAGTCTTTGTAATCCTCTATCGCGCAGACCACCTGTGAGCGGCTGATATATTCTTCGTATAGCCAAATTTGCAGATAATAAGGAGTTTGCATACTTTCTAAAGTGTCTTGCCATGATTGGTAGATTTTTTGCAAGTTTTTAATCAATAAATATTCACAGTCGTCCGTTGGCTCAGGATAGATACTATTAATCAGAGACAAACGTGACCATGGATTTACCCAAAACTTGACGTAATCTCGATGTGTCTCTTTTAGTTCCTCAATATCTAATGCTTTATTGCGCGCGCCCCATTGTTCAATAGCGCGCTTACGGCGGTTAATACCTCTTATTTTGCGATATCTTATGCTTTGCTTTTTCATATTTAGCTCTATACCTTATTAGCCTCAAACTAAATCCTATAACTCAGAGCACGTTACTTTATAGCTCTTACCAAATAAGGTTTTATTCAGTTCTTGATAAGCTTCAAAAACATCATCAGTGTCCGGATGATAGACCTGCTCATCAACGCAATTACCAAACCCGAAAGTCAGCAAAGCAATTCTGGCATACTCAGCAGGGTTACTGGCTTTTTGTCCCTGATAGCGCGTCATCAGTGTATCGCGAATAGATGCCGAAAATTTAGAAGCGCTTTTTTCCTTAATATCTGCCTCGACAAATTCTTTCCATTTCTTCTGGACAGCAGTTTCACTCTGCAAAAAGGGCCTAATGTAATGTTTACATATTTTCGGGCTTTGCTTAAGTGCCTCACTAGGATTGAGATAAGCCAAGATGGTTAATTTATTTTGTTTATATTCCCCATCAATAGACTTAAGCAACTGCTGCTTATAGTCTTTTACTTCAGGTACGACGTCAAGTCGCGCCGCATTACTCTTAGCTTGTTTATATTCTTTGGTAAGCAAATCCATGTCTTTCATGGATAGTTTGTCTAGACCATCGATACTGAGAGGTGACAGAAAGCTTCCTAAATTTGAGGTTCTTAAACTGTTTAATAAAAGATGCGAATTTTTGATTTGCTCGGCAGTATATTTTTTACTGTCGAAGTCACCTTTATGACTGCAATAAAAATAATCATCTTCCCATTGGTAGGTCTGTGCTTGGGTGATAGTGGTCACTGCCATTAAGGCAAGGATAGCTGCTACGGTCATTGCTTTCATCATTTCAGCTCCTGATGTAAGTCCCTTTAATTGTTCCGATGGTTATTAAGCGCAAAAATACTCTAGCTTTCCACTACTGAATACTCAAGGCTTGCCAGCCACGAACGTCAATCTAACCAATCGATTCTTACGGCTCCTCACAAACCATCGTCAGGCTCTTACCAAATAGCGTCTTATTCAGTTTTTGCTGATTGCGCAAGACTACTTCAGAACCCGCATGATATCTTTGATTATTGACGCAATTGCCAAAACCAAAGGTGATCAAGTCAATTTTGGCATAGTTAGTAGGGTCGTTGGCTTTTTCTTCTTGATAACGTGACATGGCATAGCTATTTGATAACGCGCGTTTTTCAACCATCTGCTGCCATTTATTCTGCACGGCGATTTGGTCTTTGAAAAAAGGTTCAAGATACTGCTTACACATCAGCGGACTCTGTCTCATCGCTTGTATGGGATCGACATAAGCCAAAATGGTTAATCGCTCTTTTTTATATTCACCCTCTATACTCTGCAATAACTGTTGTTTATAGGCTTTTGCTTCAGGCACAACATCAAGTCGTTCGACATTATTCTTAACTTGTTTATATTCTTCAGTGAGTCTCTCTAAATCTTTGATAGAGACCTTGTCTAAGTCTTCAATGTCCATCGGTGCAAAAAAGCTATTTAAATTCGCTCTCGTTAAGCCCTCTAATACGAAATGTGAATTCTTGATTTGCTTGGCGCTATACTTTTTATTATCAAAGTTGCCTTGGATATCACATAGCTCATCTTGCCATTTATAGGTTTCTGCTTGGGCGATAGTGGTGACTGCTATTGCGGCTAGTAAAGCTGCTACGGTAAATGCTTTCATAAATTAATTCCTTTTAATTATATTTATTAAGCACAAAAAACTGCTTAACTTGCCAGCCTTTAAGAAAGTTATGGTTGTAATTCACTATCAAAGTCTTGTGATACAACGATATCATTACCTGCTAGATCTTCGGACTCTATAATTAAGTCAAAGCTGATCACGCTATCAAAGTAATAAATAGCTATTACCTCAGAAAGCAACATATACGTCAGCATGGAAATGTACTCAATGGCACTTAATGAATAATGAGAAATCGACCAAATAATCAACAAAATGCTAAAAACAAAGCTACCTAAAATCATTAAACTCTTAAATTTATAGAGTTTCTTTTTGAATATATAGTTCTTCGATGGGATAATAATTTCATCACTACGAATAATTAGAAAACTTTCCTTCTTTAAAGCCCGAATATTTGAAATGGTCGATAAGCTTATATTTTTATCTAGCAGAACTTCTACCTCTTCCCATCTAAAACCTTTTAAATAGGTGACCGTATTAGCTCTAAATCTTGTAAATACCTATTGCTATTTCTTATATATTCTCGTCTTCTAAGGATGCTTCTAGTATTTTTTAGATCATTCTGTTTATTAGATATTTTATCTTTTAATATTGCATAACCTATGGTTATAAAGGCACAGAAAGTAAGTCCTAACTGACTCCAGATACCAACATCCATCACTACACCCCTAAATTAAGAACTACTGAGGCACTTGCCAGCCCCTCACATCAATCTTACCCGTGACAGCAGCAGAAATTAAAGCGGTGCGGCGTTCTTGCATGAGTTGGATGGCTTTTTCTGCACTTCTAGTTAATTCATCAAACTTACTTTTCATATTCTCGATATATTCAACAATTTTTTGTTGTTCATCAATAGTAGGAGTCGGTACTTTGACGTACCTAACTTCTCCACAATTTAAATGAGGATGCATACCACCTGTTCTTATTGAATATAAGGTTGAATAGCCATAAGACGATTGAAGAATTAAGGATAAATAACTACCCAAAATCAAATCAGTTGTTGGTTGTAAAATAATTAATGCATGACAGTTATAACCTTCTTCTCTTTCTGTCACTAAACCTATATCTCCAGTGCCTGCACCAGTCTGCACAACAAGAACATCACCTTTTTTTAGTATTGATTTTGAATGCTTCTTACTCCAATTATCTGTCACAAAATATGCATCATCAAAATTTACATTACCACGCTTTATATGAGTAGCTTGAACATAAGGAACCCCTTGTTTTACAAGTATGTCTCTAGTAGGTCCTACATAGCCATTGGTGATTTTTTGCGTTAATTTTGAAATGGCTAACACCTCCCAATGCTCCGGCACATCCCCCAACCATTCCACCCCAGAATCTTTCATTGGTGCATCAGGGTTTAAGCCTTTGGTCACCGCATGACTGATAACGGCTTGGCGCTTATCTTTTAATAGTTGAATCAGGGTTTGCTGTTTTTCAATTAGGGTATCGATTTGGGCGGTTTCATGGTCGAGGAAGTTGGCGACTCCCTCTTGCTCATCTCGCGTAGGTAGTAAAATATTAATTGATAAGAAATCTTCCTTAGAAATACTTTGCATACTACTACTAGCACCCTCTGCAAAATTTGAAATTTGATCTCTAAAACCTCTAAGATACATAAAATAATGAAGATATTTTGAGCTTTGAGCTTCATCATCGTTATAGACTGTTTGCCATAAACGATCGGGAAGATAAAGATTACTGTAGTTCTCTGTGACGTAAACAGCAGCACCAACGAGATCAGGCGTATTCATTCGACTTATTATTATTGAGCCTGCTCTTACTGGGCATTTAACTCTACTCAACTCCTCTTCAAACACAGTCTTATTTTCTTCGGCACGAAACTCTCTAGTGTAAACGCAACTTGTTTTTAGAACGCCAAACTCTCCTTCCGATTTAGGATAATCAGCAGCATTTACACTAACACCTGACTCAAGATTTTTTATTAAATACTTAAGCTTAGTGACCTGCCAACCTTGAGGCATTTCAGGTATCCAGCTTACACCTGTATTTTTATATTCTGCATACTGCTCGTATTTCGCCATTACGAATGCACCTCACCCAATAGCTGCATAATTTCCGTACTGACCGCATCCAAGTCCGCATCGATATCGGCAAGCGCGCGCGGTGGCTCGTACACATAGAAATGACGATTAAAGGGTATCTCATAGCCGACCACGCCAATCTCTGCATCAATAGCATCTACCTTTTCAGCATTAATCCACGCATCCGGCACATGCGGCTGCACCTCACGGGCGAAGTACGCTTCAATCAGCGCGGTGGTGGTCATGCTTGGGTCAAGCGGCACGTTTTCATAATCACGCAAGTCGCCATCTGGCTGAAACTCAACGATTTTGGCTGGCTTGTCTGCTTGTTGATGAATCGGGGCGGGTTTGTAGCTAAATGCACCATAGAGCGGATTGGCAACCTTGACCATTTTCTTAATGACGGGTTCGGCTTCAGGGTTTTTCCAAGTAATAGCATCTAGCAGCTGTTTCTTTTCTTTAGCGTCAAGATTTATTTCAGTCTCTTTTAACGCTTGTTTAAACACTTTATCAAACTCATTAAAATCGTCGAATTGGCTGTCACCGATAGCCGACTGCAAGGCTTTGGCTTTATTCATCAGCTTAAGTTGCGTTTGCCATATCTTGGCATCAAGCACGTCTTTGATTTGGCTTTCTTTTAGCTCGCTAAAGTCTGCCTTTATCATCGCCCGTGCATCAACCGTAACCGTAGATAAGTCGCCATAGCTGTCACTGTTATTATCAGTAGCCCAGTCACTAGCAAACTTCTCATATAACGCTGGCATGACCATATCAAAAGGTTTTGGCGCATAGCGTAGGCTATCAATGGTGCTATCTGTCAGTTGTGCCGATAAGCGCAATGGACGCTCAATGGTTAAACGGCGATAGCCAAATTCATGGGTTTCAAAGATTTTACTGGCAAAGGTTTTGGCAGGCTCACTTTTAGGATTGGAAGACTGACGACCACGATTCGACTTAACCTCTTCTGGTTTATCTAATACACGCGCATCGACCACTTCAAAGTGACCAAAGCTGCGGGTAATGGTCTTGATATCGTCTTCGCTCATCTCATTACGCTTTGAGCCAAGTGACTTACGCATCTTGCTGTATAGATTACTACCATCGATCAGCTGCACTTGTCCGCGGCGCTCTTCTGCTTTCTTATTACTTAATATCCAGATATAGGTAGCAATGCCCGTGTTATAGAACATATCGTTTGGCAAGGCGATGATAGCTTCTAGCAAGTCAGCTTCTAAGATATAACGGCGAATCTCACTTTCACCACTACCTGCGCCACCCGTGAATAACGGTGAACCATTTAAGATGATACCGATACGGCTGCCTTGATTGCTGTTTTGAGTGTTGTTTTGAGTGTTACTAGCTTCTTGCTCACTAGCAGTAATCGGACGCATCTTACTCAGCAAGTGCATCAGGAATAATAGCGAACCATCAGACACACGCGGCAAGCCAGCCCCAAAGCGACCGTCAAAGCCTTTTTGCGTATGCTCGTCATTGATCTCACCCGATATCTTTTTCCAGTCAACCCCAAACGGCGGGTTCGATAGCATGTAGTCAAACTTCTCAGCGACCAGCTGATCACTAGACAAAGTGTTGCCCAGCTTAATGTTATTGACCTCTTGCCCTTTAATCAGCATGTCGGCTTTACAGATCGCATAAGACTCAGGGTTTAGCTCTTGACCATAGGTACGCATCACCGCGTCAGGGTTTAGCTCTAGCACGTATTCCATACCAGAGGATAGGAAACCGCCCGTACCCGCTGTGGGATCATATATAGTGCGAATAATGCCGTCTTTGGTCAAGGCATCATCATCTTCCATAAATACCAGTGAGGTAGTCAGACGGACAATATCGCGCGGGGTGAAATGCTCCCCTGCGGTTTCGTTTGAGCTTTCAGCAAAGCGGCGGATTAGCTCTTCAAAAACAAAGCCCATTTCATGGTTAGAGATAGCGTCAGGGCTTAGGTCGGTATTGGCGAACTTCTGCACCACTTTATACAGTAAGTTGGCATCCGCTAGCTGGCCGACAAACTCTTCAAACTTGAAATGCTCAAATATCTCACGCGCGTCTTTAGAGAAAGATTGCACGTAAGTATTTAAGTTATCTTTGATATCGCTTTGACCCATTTTACTAAGATCCATAGGCGAGATATTGTAGAACGGGCGCTTGCTGGCACGAATGATGAACTTCTCTTGCGCTTCCTCAGGCAGACCCATCTCAGCGATACGCTGACTCTCAGCGACTACGTTTGCCTTGGTCTCTTCTAGTACACACTCTAAGCGGCGCAATAATGTAAATGGCAGAATTATACGGCCGTATTGAGACTGCTTAAAATCACCACGTAATAGATCAGCAACTGACCAGATGAAAGCCGCTGTTTGAGAGAAGTTTTTGGTCATGGGTTCGTCTTATTGTTTGTTGAGCAAGGATAAATACTTGAGATGATATGACAGGCTTAAAAATTGGCTAACACGTACTGCGATGGAACATATCGACTTATAACGGTCTATAAAAATCATTGTATGATAGTAGAGGATATGAACGCTAGTTTGCAAACGCAATTAAGGCTTTTATTGGATAAAAGTATTCTTATTTAAATAAAAGAATTCTTTTAATATCTGGATACTGCTTTTGGAAGCAAGGAAATGAGGAAGCAAGTAAAACAGGAATAAAAATGCGCTTTTTTATACCTTTATTTCAAAGTGGAAAACCACCTCTAAGCTAATAAAATAACTAGCTGACGTTGGAAGCAGAAAAATTCTCAGGAAGCAGAAAGTGGAATAATTAACATTCTACAGTAGCGGCTTTAAATGTAGGATAGTACACTAGAAAGGAATCCAGATTTACTCACAGTGACCGACCTATAAGTGCAACTAGATAGCTATTGGAGATTGAAACCCAACGCCTTTCAAAGTAAAAATGCGACTGTTTGTACTCATGAATGTTATGTACTGGGAAATATTGTGAGTAATACATTTATATATCTGATGAATGCCTATTTCTATCAAAATTGGTGGGCAGAGTATTCTGATCCTAAAGTGAATGACGCAGATGTTCTCATTCATTTTGCGAGTAAGGAAAATCTAGATATCTTAAATAGCTTAGTTCAAGACCTCGAGTATATATTGGCCAATGATTTAGCAAAAAAATTTTTTGAAAACAATACCTTTGATTTCGATCCATTATTAAATGGTTATGCTAGTGAGCAAGCATGGATTGAGTCAGCTTATAAGACACTAATGGCTGAAATTAGATAATTGACTTTCATCAGCATAATTATTTTGTAAGCAGCTATGAGTAAGCTTCCAAGTTATAAGCCGAGGGTAACGATATTAAAATGTTGTACATATTGTTGTACATAAAATAAAATTTATCTAAATTATCTATGTTAATCAATATTTTAAGACAACTGGTTGACTCCCGCCGAGCGCACCAATCATCGTATTTCGCCATTTCTCAGCACTACCTCAAATCTATAAGACCATTTAAAACAAAACCTTGAAGTTTTTATCATTAATAAGCTCGTCTGTTAATACCTATAAAATGTTGTATATATTGTTGTTAACTCCATTTTATGCTGACTTATGACAGAGTGTTATTTCTCCTAGCTAGGTATTCGTACCAATCTACTCTGCCTCTTGCAAATTGGCATCTAGTTGCGCACGGCTAGGCACACGCTGATAATTAATCACTGGTATATCACCCAAACGGCGTTGACTGGCGGCAAGCTTGGGGTCGATCGTAATCATCGCGATTTTTATATTTTGTCGAGTAACGAGCAAATGACTGCCCTTTCGTGTCACTCGATAATCAGGAAAATACTGCTTAATCATCTCCGCCGTCTTTTGTAAGGCGTCATTGATCGGTTTTTTCTTATCTTTTGACTTTGTATCATGCAAGTTATTTGGTGCACGTGATTTTGCAAAAAACCATAGTCCAACGATAACTGCCGTCAATATGACAAGCCACCAAATTCCGTCTATCATAAGAAAGGATATCCATTATTAGCAAGGGTTAGCTTATGTTAGCAGAATTATCATCAGCGTTAATAGCAGAAGTAGAGCGTGCTGCTGAACTATTAGAATCAAAACAGCATATTTGCCTTTTAACTGGCGCAGGGATTTCAGCAGAAAGCGGCATTCCGACTTTTCGTGATAAGCAAACTGGCTTGTGGGAGAATTATCGGGCTGAGGACTTGGCGACACCAGATGCCTTCGCTCGCGATCCAAAGCTAGTTTGGTCATGGTATCAATGGCGCAGACAGCTCGTGGCTAGTAAAAAACCCAATCCTGCCCATACAGCATTGGCACAGTGGCAGTATCACAGTCAATCGACTAATCAGCAACTAACCCTCATTACTCAAAATGTCGATGATTTGCATGAGCAAGCAGGTAGCGCTGTTACCCACCTGCATGGCAATCTATGGCGTAACCGATGCAGTCAATGTCAGACACCTTATACAATCCAATTAAAAGGCGCTTATAACAGCGAGAATAGCATCAGCTTTGATGAAGCTCTAATGATTTGCCAGCATTGTGATGGTTATATCAGACCTGATATTGTGTGGTTTGGAGAGTCGTTACCGATGCGGGCATGGCAGACAGCAGAGGAAGCTGCCGCGAATTGTGATGTATTTATTAGTATCGGTACTTCTAGCCTCGTCTATCCCGCTGCTGGATTGGCACAACTGGCAAAACATAACGGTGCTAAAATTATCGAGATAAATCCTTATCCGACACCAAATATGCTAGTCGATATTACTCTGGCAGCAAAAGCTGGTGTCATCCTGCCAGAGTTGGTAAAAAGAATGGGCATACTATAATAGACAAACCATTAACCTACCGCTTGATCGACTTTGTCCAAATACTGCTGCTTTAGCTCATCACTGATAAATGACGATCTAAAAGAGTTCTTTACCAAGGTGATAATATCATCTTCTGTTAATGGCAAATTCTCACTGATATTGATGAAGTTTTGGTTGATATAGCCTTTAAAGTAAGCAGGGTCATCTGAGTTGACAGTGATGTTTAGACCATAATCTAGCAGCTCTTTGATGTTGTGCTCTTTATAGGTGTCAAATACTCTCAACTCGATATTAGAATTCGGGCACACGGTGAGCGGCATCTGCTCATCTTTTAGACGCTGCATCAGCTCAGCGCTTTTGATAGATTGCACGCCATGGTCGATTCTGCTGATATCCAATAAATCTAACGCTTCATAAATGTAAGAGAAATCCGCTTCTTCGCCAGCATGGGCAACCAACTTAAAGCCTTCCTCTTTTGCCTTTTTAAATACCTCTATAAACTTCGATGGCGGATTGCCTAATTCTGAAGAATCTAAACCGACACCAATAATGTCGTCTTTAAATGGCAATGCTTGCTCTAACGTTTCAAACGCTTCTTCTTGTGATAAATGCCGTAAAAAGCACATGATAATACAAGAGGTAATACCATATTGTGCTTTGGCATCAGCCAGTGCACGTTTGATGCCTGTTATGACTGTCTCAAACGCCACGCCTCTTGCCGTATGCGTCTGCGGATCAAAAAATATCTCTGTATGAATGACATTGTCTTCGACACATTTGAGAATATACTCCCATGTCAAATCGTAGAAGTCCTCCTGCGTAATCAAGACATTGGCACCGGCATAATAGATGTCTAAAAACGTCTGCAGATTGGTAAAGTTATAAGCATTACGCACATCTTCTATGTCTTTATAAGGAATCTCTATCTGGTTCTTTTTTGCCAATCTAAACATAAGCTCAGGCTCGAGCGAGCCTTCAATATGTAAATGCAGTTCTGCTTTTGGCAGTCTTTTTATTAGATCAATCATAATATTCCAGTATTGGCGTTGTATATCGGTTATTTATTAAATATAGCGATAAGTGTTTAGTGTAATCTTCCATGCTGATGGCCGTCTGGGTTTATTTTAAAAAAACCACCGTATCAGACAACTCATTACCTGATGGGTTTTGCTCCAGATGATAATACTGGCGCAGTACTTGACCAACCTCATCGAGCAATTCAGTCAAGCTTTCTTCTGTCTTCTGATTGGCAATACCGACTACCGCTTTGTCACACATTGCGCGCCAAACTGTTGGGCTAACATGGGCACTGATACCACGATCAGCAACGATTTCAAGCTTATGCTCGCAAACATTGACGTATATCAGCACACCAGTGTTTTCTTCAGTATCCCACACTCGATACTCACTAAATAAATCAATCGCACGGTCACGGCAGTCGCTATGATAGGCCTCTTGAATAGGCAAATGATTTTCTACGATCAAAAATACCTCGCCGCGGTGACCTTGCTCAGCAAGTGTCACCCGCTCTGTCAACCGAGCTTTTGCCGCGGGCGTCAACCATTTACTATGCAAAACGGGGATAAATAAGACTTGGCGCCACCAGCGGGCAAAGCTGGATTTTGAAGCGTTATTCTCTGCCATGATACTATTTCCTCAAGTACGTCATTACTAATGGTTATTTAGTGTCTTTACTAGGTAGCTATGAAGCCACTGAAAAACAACGGGCTAATGCTTACCAAGAACCGCCAGCGCCGCCACCACCAAAACCGCCACCGCCACCGCCGAAGCCGCCACCACCAAAACCACCGCCGCCGAAGCCACCGCCACCGCCCATACCCGGTAGGAATATCATACCACCGCCTCTACCTCCTTTACCGCCGCCAGACCCGCCTTTACCGCCGCCGCGTGAAATCAAGAACAGCCATAAAAATATCGCCATGATGATGGTCATAAATAGACCACCGCCCAATGCTAGTGAGCCTGCAACAAAACCACCGGCCGTCAGTACAGAACCGAATACTCGACCAAATATACTGGTAATAAAGCTACCAAATATCATCGCCATGATGAATAGAAAAATAGGAGATGGCAGCTCGTCTGAGCCTTGTTGGGTAGTACGTTCAGCTGCCTGCGCATCGGCACGAGCAAGCACTTCAGGATCAGCAGATAAACGATTTTGTAAGGCTGTTACGCCTGCCAATATCCCTGCTCCATAATTATTTTGCTTAAATAATGGGGTAATATCCTCTCGAATGATGCGATTGACCGCCGCATCTGGCAGTACACCTTCGAGTCCATAACCTGTCAGTATATACATATCACGGTCATTGACAGCGACAACCACAAGCAAGCCATCATCGATGTCTTTACTACCCAGCTGCCATTTTTCAGCAACTTGCAAGGCATAATCAAAGATAGGCATGCCATTGGTAGTTGGGACAATCACCACTGCTGCTTGTGCCAAACCTTGCTGATAAATTGTACGTAGCTGTGCTTCTAAGCGCTGCTTCTCTTGTGGGTTTAAGATATTAGCTTGGTCGATGACAGGGCTGTTTAAAATCAGTTTGTCCGCATCGACACTGTCAGCAGTTGATTTGACAGGGGGACGTTTGGTCGCATTTGCCTCTGCCACGCCCTCATTGTTGGATGCATTAGGATTGATAGCTTCATTACCGAGTATGGTTTCGTTAATCGCCTCATTGCCTAAAACAGCATCATTAATAGCTTCATTGGATTCAGCGGCTTTTGCAATAGCCACTAAGTCTTCCACACTGCGATTTTGCGTGGTGCTATCGGCAGCAAGCGTACTGTCATCGGGCGCTGCATGCAATGTAGACGCGCTACCAATAGTAAGGGCGAATAACAACGCTGCTAGGGGTGTTTTTAAATGAGTCATTAACTGTATACCACCTCAAGTCAAATCTTTACTAAATTAATAGGTAGAGCGGCAATCAGTAAGTATTTAATTAATCAGTACTTGATGCTCTACCTGTTTTTAATGGCTTAACGATATAAATAGGCTTTAAGAGACGCTTATATTTAATATTAGACGCAACCTATTCATACCAGTAAGAAACGCTAAGACGGCTACACAATTCGTTTAATAGATGAAGCATACCGGCGTGAAATAAACGCATGATTCATCATTATTGATTTGCTGCTATTGAGCCGTCTTTGAGTCGCCATTGTCAAAATCCACGCTTGGTGCAGTAGAAATCTCTTTTTCGTTCGCGACGCTAAAGTTTGGTTTAGCACTCATCCCAAATACTTTTGCCGTAATATTGGTTGGGAATTGACGTACGGTCGTATTGTAACCCTGTACTTCTTGGATATAGCGGTTACGAGCGACGGCGATACGGTTTTCAGTACCTTCTAATTGCGCTTGCAAATCTTGGAATAGCGCATCAGATTTCAGTTCAGGATAACGCTCAGACACTGCCATCAAACGTGATAGTGCACCCGTCATCTGTTCTTGCGCCGCCGCATAACGCTCCATCGCTTCAGGATCATTGAGTACTTCTGGCGTTACGGTGATACCACCAGCGCGTGAGCGGGCTTCAGCCACTTGCGTAAAGACTTCCTGCTCTTGCTTAGCATACTGCTGCACTACTTTTACCAAGTTTGGCACCAAATCCGAGCGACGTTGATATTGGTTGACCACCTCTGACCACGAAGCCGTCACTTGCTCATCTTGAGCCTGAAGATTATTATAACCACAACCTGTCAAGCCGACAGTAGACATGGCTAATACAGCTGATAGCAAGATGGGTTTTACAATGGATTTACGGGTCATTGTGGATTCTCCTAATAATGATAAATATCAAACAACTGATAACAAGATTTTAAAATGGCTTTTGACTGCTTTTTTTGATACTGACTTCAATACCATGACTATATAAGCTTATATTTTGTAGCCTACAATATGTTGTGCTAATAATGGCGCTATAACGCTTTTTTTACAATTCATCGTTACCAAAACACAACCGCAAGCAACGACTTGTAGCATAATCTCTCGCTCTGTTTTGACTATGTATCTATATAACATAAATTATTGAAAAATCATCCAAACTGAGATAAATCGACCTTATGCCATATTCTACGGTACTTGTTGCCATAATAAAGCTTGCCATAACATATATATGGCTGCCGCTAAGAAGAAATTTCTAGTAATTGGGTAAAAAATATGGCAAATTGCAGTTACGTAGCTGTACGGTTTGCATACATTTGGTAGTGGACTTATTTTCTTCATAGTACTAGCGATTCGTTTATTTATCATTTAAAAGGATTAATAGACAGATAAATCATCGCTTTATGACTCTATTACGCAATTGTACTTAGCCGATACTGCTCATAGAAAGCTGAATACCATCGCGATGATGGGTATTTAAAATTATAACCGCCTGTTTTATCCACTGGTTTATTTATAACAGCGTTTATGTTTATGGCAGGATGACGGATTACCAAAGTAAAGAGACAGTAAAAAGATGGCAACCATCGCCAATCGATTGATATTTATATATAAATGATATCAAGAGATGAGCAAATACAGCCAAACTTTGATAATAAACCAAGCGGATAAACACAGACAACTACAGTCCATTCTTGGTGACTATGTACATATGAAGCTTGAATCATTGTTTAAGTACATGCAGATAATTTGAGTGGTTGGCTTTAATAAGGATATTAAACCGTTAACTCACTCTATGCATCCTCATATATAGTCATTTTGAGACAGTTGAAGGAATAGATATATGGAAGGTTTAGTCAATTTAGTAAACGGAATTATTTGGAGCCCCGCATTAATTTACTTATGCTTGGGCGCAGGTCTATTTTATTCCATCATGACGCGCTTTGTACAAGTACGTTTATTCGGTGAAATGATCAAATTGCTATTTACTGGTAAATCTAGTGAACAAGGCATTTCATCGTTTCAGGCACTTGCCGTCTCGCTTGCTGGTCGTGTGGGTATGGGTAACATCGCAGGGGTAGCAGCCGCTATCGGCTTCGGTGGTCCTGGTGCTGTATTTTGGATGTGGGTAGTTGCTTTCCTAGGCGCATCTACTGCTTATGTTGAGTCGACACTGGCTCAGATTTACAAAGAAAAAGATGTAATCACTGGCGAATATCGCGGTGGCCCTGCTTACTATTTTGAGCGTGCACTTGGTCAAAAATGGTACGGCATCCTTTTTGCAATCTCATCTATCCTTGCTTGTGGTATGTTCCTACCAGGCGTACAGGCAAACGGCGTTATCAGTGCTTTCGCGCAGGTAATGGGTGAAGGTTCTATCGTTAACATTGGAGCCTTAGAAGTCGGCTCTATGCGGTTAGTAGCATTGGGTATTATTCTTGTGGTATTAGGTATCATCATCTTCGGTGGTATCAAGCGTATCGCAACGTTTACCGAGTATGCGGTTCCTTTCATGGCAATCGGCTATATTATCCTTGCACTGATCATCATGTTTGCTAACTTTGAGATGATTCCAGAAGTATTTGGCTTAATCGTTGGTGATGCGTTTACTGCTCAAGCAGGTTTTGGTGCAGCGATTGGTTGGGGTGTAAAACGTGGTATTTACTCTAACGAAGCCGGTCAAGGTACAGGTCCTCACGCTGCTGCTGCTGCTGAAGTTGAGCATCCATCACAGCAAGGTTTGGTACAGGCCTTCTCGGTTTACGTTGATACGTTACTGGTTTGTTCTGCTACTGCATTTATGATCTTAACGATGGGTACTTATAACATCCAAGGTACATTACCAGATGGTCAATTCATCGTCCAGAATGTAGCGGCTACGACTGAAATCAACGCTCCAGCATTTACGCAAATGGCAATGGAATCTGTCTATGGTGGTTTTGGTAATACCTTTATCGCTATCGCCGTCTTCTTCTTTGCCTTTACAACCATCTTGGCTTACTACTACATCGCTGAAGTGAACGTTGCTTACTTGACGCGCTTTATCGGTCGCGGTGCCAACAAAACTGGTCTATTTTTAGTTAAAGTCCTAATCATGGTGATGGTTGCCTATGGTGGTCTTAACTCAGCCGGTTATATTTGGGCAATTGGTGATATTGGTGTTGGTCTTATGGCTTGGCTCAATATTGTTGGTATTCTTGTTATCTTCTTTGTGGCACGTCCGACGCTTACCATGCTTAAAGACTATGAAGCACAGCGTAAAGCTGGTGTAACGCGCTATACATTTGATCCTGCAAAATTCGGTATCAAAAACGCGCCTTATTGGGAAGAGCGTCATCTAAAAGAGCAACAAAGAATAGCGGCACAAGATCCTTTAAATAAAGAGCATCGTTAATCCTCTGTAAAGTATTTGCCTACTAGCCAGTTATTAAAAAAGCCCGAGACCATTGTCTTGGGCTTTTTTGTATGTGCGCTCTTGCCTCTTTTCTACTATATTCGGTCCTAAATAAAAGAAATACAAATGTCATAAGGCACTACTGGATTCCTTTTACATTGCATCGACTCAAATTATTAGCAGCAATTAATAGGCAGCAAAAAGCCCAACTCAATGGCTGGGCTTTAGGTATTTTTACATCATTTACTGTTTACAAGAAAGACTTAGTAAGTCTATTAACCAAAACTTATTTAGGCAATAAAACTGTATCAATTACATGCACTACACCATTGGTTGCCATCATATCAGTGCCAACGATGTTGGCGGTATTACCATTTGAATCTGTAATGACATTGGCATCACTAATCGTGATGGTTTGACCATTCGCAGTTTCAATCGCAGTACCGTAAGGAATATCAGCGGCTTTTACAACCATAGGTACGACATGGTATGGAAGCACACTTTTTAGCGTCGCTTGATCAGCAAGTAATTCTTCTTTGGTAATGTTCAATTTAGTCAATAAAGCAGCAAATGCATCATCAGTAGGTGCAAATACTGTGTACTTGTCTTCAGCCATCAGCATCGAATCAAGTCCAGCTGCCTGTAGTGCAGCGGTCAAGATGGTCAAGTCTTTATTGCCAGCTGCCATCTCACCAATAGTCTGCGTAGCTGCTGCTTCAGGGGCAACATCCGCTTCAACCATTGGTTCAGCTGCGACTTCTGGCTCAACGACTACATCAGTGGTTGCTTCTGGCTCAACTGGCTCAGCAACGACTTCTTTATCGTTACAAGCTGCTAATGACATTGCTGCCGCCACAACGGCGATAGATAGTAAGTTCTTTTTTAACATAAGACATTC
Organism: Psychrobacter sp. ANT_H56B; assembly: GCF_008369245.1. Taxonomy (NCBI): domain Bacteria; kingdom Pseudomonadati; phylum Pseudomonadota; class Gammaproteobacteria; order Moraxellales; family Moraxellaceae; genus Psychrobacter; species Psychrobacter sp. ANT_H56B. Next base: position 35,415 of record NZ_VOBF01000007.1, on the reverse strand, counting down.
CTTTGATATTAATAACTATTGAGTGAATAACAATTTGATAAGTACTGATTCGATAAGTAATAATTTTTGCATAAACAGTTTTTTTTAAAATGCACAATACTGTTTAGAATATGACATTCTTTAAAGGGACGTTATCTGAAATCATCTACAATATTAACTGATTGATTTTTAATTGATATATTCTTAGGTAGTAGCACTGTAGCAATCACGTATATAACACAGGCGTTTCGTTATCTGAATCTATAACGAATTTAAGAGCTGCGTAGAACAGCTCTTAAACGATTGATCTTATACGCATATAATGGCTAGTTTATAAAACCTTGCCAAAAGACTATCTAGGCATTAGAACTCTATCAATCACATGTACCACACCATTACTGGCAGTAATGTCCGTTTTTAAAAGATTTGCTGTACGTCCACTTTCATCCATCAATTTGCCTTGGGCTGTGACCATAAGCGTGTCCATGCTTAGCATGGTTATATTGCCTGGTCTAACATCCTTGGCATAAATAGGTGCTGCAGCGTTAATCACGTGATAGCTTAAGATTTTAGTCAATAGTGGTTTATTGGCAAAGAGCTGTGCTTTGGTCATGTTATTTTCTTGTAACGCTTGCATAAAGGCAGCATTGGTTGGCGCAAGAATCGTATAGTTGGCATTAGGATTAGAGAGCGCGCCCGCTAAATCAGCGGCAACGACAGCTTCTACGAGTACAGAGAAGTCAGGATTGCTTTGGGCAATTTGTACTACATTCATTTTTGCCATGGATTGGCTATGCATGGGCGCTTTCATAGGAGCGCTTTTGGCTGGCATCATATTGTTACAAGCACTTAGACCTGCAATTGAAACAGCTAAAATACCAATAGCAGCGATTTTGATGATTTTCATAATATTATCCTTAATGAGTAAATATCTATAATCTGTTGGTTTTTATCTGGTAGGTCAGATGAGATTGGCTTTCCTTAGCAGCAACGCTTAACGATATAATCACTGATTTGATAATGCATGATTAGCCATGAAAAATAATATATAGGCAAACTTGCAAATAAAATCATCAACCCTTACTAATAAGCACCGCTTATGAAACATCAATCCTTCTGAAATTAAATTAACATATCCTTAAGTGGCGTAAACGGCTATTTACGCTACTTTTTGTGGTGTGCATGTAATCTGTATTTGCATTATAAAGTGATACTTTTACGTTTATAATCATAAGTAAAGCTTTCTGTAACCCTAAAGATAAATGATATTCATTTGTGCTCACACGCTTTATGCAATAGACTTTGATAACCTGACATTGGCAATATATTTTCTGCTAAAATCATCTGTATTTATTTACTATTTTTTACTGGCATTGATGGTTTTGACGTCTTCTCTATTAAAAATTATAACGACTTTTTCCTCTTCTTTTTTATAACATTGACTCCATAAGCAGCGCTCCTATGACTCCAACAGCCCGTTCTCAAACTGATACCTCTTCAATCAATCTAACTGACGCCAGTAACCCAAATGCTAATCCCAATGACTTTATATTGACGCCGCCTGCTGTATTCCCTTATAAGGATCAGCAGCTAAAGGCGCGAGCGCGCATTACAGACCAAATGACAGCACGGATTTTGATGCTAGATGGTGCCATGGGCACGCATATTCAGAACTATAAATTAGAGGAAGCGGACTATCGCGGTGAGCGCTTTGCTGATATTAAGCAAGATGTCCGCGGCAATAATGATTTATTGGTGCTGACGCAGCCGCATATGATTAAAGAGATTCATTTGGCGCATTTGGAATCCGGCGCTGATATTATCGAGACAAATAGCTTTAATGGTACGCGGCTGTCGATGGCAGACTACGATATGCAATATCTCGTGCCTGAGCTAAATAAAACGGCTGCTAAAATCGCACGTGAAGCCGCTGACGAATACACTGCGAAGAATCCAGAAAAACCACGCTTTGTCGCTGGGGTTATTGGTCCGACATCGCGTACTTGCTCGCTATCACCTGACGTCAATGACCCCGCCTTTCGTAATATTACCTTTGATGAATTGGTGCTGAACTATCGCGAAGCAACCTTGGCGCTAATGGAAGGTGGCGTTGATATCATTTTGATTGAGACTATTTTTGATACGCTCAATGCCAAAGCAGCAATCTTTGCTGTCACAGGCGTGTTTGATGATATCGGATTTGAATTGCCAATTATGATTTCAGGGACGATTACCGATGCGTCAGGTCGTACCTTATCTGGGCAAACGGCTGAAGCGTTTTATAACTCCATTCGTCATGCCAAACCGCTATCCGTTGGCTTTAACTGTGCGCTCGGTGCAGACGCGCTTAGACCCCATATCCAAACGCTATCGAATATTGCCAATACTTATGTCTCTGCGCATCCAAATGCCGGTCTGCCCAATGAGTTTGGCGAATATGATGAAACTGCCGATGAAACAGCTGCACTGCTTGAAGGCTTTGCCAAAGCTGGTATCTTAAATATCGTCGGCGGCTGTTGTGGTACAACACCTGAGCATATCCGTCAAATCGCTAATATGGTAGCAAATTACCCACCGCGCATCATTCCTGAGATTCCGCCTGCCTGCCGCTTATCTGGTCTTGAGCCATTTACCATCAACGGTGACAGTCTATTCGTCAACGTTGGTGAACGTACCAACGTTACGGGTTCGAAGAAATTCTTACGCTTAATTAAAACCGAAGCTTATCTTGAGGCGCTTGACGTTGCCCGTGACCAAGTTGAAGGCGGCGCACAAATCGTCGACATCAATATGGACGAAGGGATGCTTGACTCTAAACAAGCGATGATTCACTTCGTTAACCTCGTGTCAGGCGAGCCAGATATCAGCCGTGTGCCGTTAATGCTAGATTCATCGAAATGGGACATTATCGAAGAAGGTTTGAAGCGCACTCAAGGTAAATGTGTCGTCAACTCTATCTCATTAAAAGAAGGTCACGCTGAGTTCGTCGAGCGTGCCAAGCTCTGTATGCGCTACGGTGCTGCCATTATTGTTATGGCATTTGATGAAGATGGTCAGGCGGATACCTTTGAGCGTAAAACTCAAATTTGTAAACGCAGCTATGATGTGTTGGTCGATGAAGTAGGCTTCCCTTCTGAAGATATTATCTTTGACCCTAATATTTTTGCAGTTGCTACCGGTATCACTGAGCACAATAACTACGGTGCCGACTTTATTAACGCGACCAAATGGATTACAGAAAACCTGCCAAATGCGATGGTTTCAGGCGGTGTCTCTAACGTCTCGTTTAGTTTCCGTGGTAATCCGATTCGTGAAGCCATCAATTCTGTATTCCTTTATCATGCGATTCAAAACGGCTTAACGATGGGTATCGTCAACCCTGCCATGCTTGAGCTGTATGATGACATTCCTGTCGAGGCACGCGATGCCATCGAAGATGTGATGCTTAATCGCAATCAAGGCGAAACTGGGCAAGATGCCACCGAACGCCTGATGACCATTGCTGAAAACTATCAAGATGGCGGTAAGAAAAAAGACAGTACCGTCGATATGACATGGCGTGAAGGTACGGTCGAAGAACGGATTGCTCATGCGTTGGTAAAAGGTATTACTACTTTTATCGAAGCGGATACTAAAGAAGCGTGGGAGAAATATCCGCGCCCACTTGAGGTCATCGAAGGACCACTGATGGACGGTATGAATATCGTCGGCGACTTATTTGGTGCCGGTAAAATGTTCTTACCTCAGGTAGTAAAATCTGCGCGCGTCATGAAACAGTCCGTCGCGTGGCTAAACCCGTACATTGAAGCTGAAAAAGTCGAGGGTGAAAAGAAAGGTAAAATCCTCATGGCAACGGTCAAAGGTGACGTCCATGATATCGGTAAAAATATCGTCGGCGTGGTACTTGGCTGTAATGGCTATGATATTGTCGATTTGGGCGTGATGGTACCTTGTGAGAAAATCCTCGATACCGCGATAGCTGAGAAAGTCGATATTATTGGCTTATCAGGTCTGATTACCCCAAGCCTTGATGAGATGGTCTATGTGGCTAAGCAAATGCAAGAGCGCGGCATGACTTTGCCCTTGATGATCGGTGGTGCAACGACCTCAAAAGCACATACGGCGGTCAAAGTCGAACCACAATACCAAAATAATGGTGTCATCTATGTGGCGGATGCCTCACGCTCTGTCGGCGTAGTGACCAAGCTACTGTCAAAAGAGCATTGCCAAGGTCTCATTGATGAAACCCGCGAAGAATATATCAAGGTACGTGAGCGTCTGGCTAAGCGCCAACCAAAGGCGGCGAAGGTCACATATGCCGAATCGGTCAAGATTGGCTTTCAGTATGATTGGGATAACTATGTGCCACCTACGCCTAATAAATTAGGACAAGTAATACTAGATGATTACCCGATTCCCAATCTATTACCTTATATCGACTGGACGCCTTTCTTTATCTCTTGGGGACTGGCGGGTAAATATCCGAAAATATTGCAAGATGACGTGGTCGGCGAAGCGGCACGTGATTTATTTGATAATGCCAATGAGCTGATGCAAAAGATGATCGATGAGAAATCACTCGTGGCCAAAGGGGTGTTTAAGCTTATGCCTGCGCGCCGTACTGGCGCGGATACTGTCACTGTCTATGATAAAGCACCGACTAAGGGTGGCATAGCAGAATATCAATTTGAGCATTTGCGCCAACAAAGTGACAAAGCCAGTGGTAAGCCAAACTTTAGCTTGGCAGATTTTATCTCACCATCGGATACGCACACGGATTATCTTGGCGGCTTTACCGTTTCGATCGTTGGAACAGAAGCGCTGGCTGAGAAGTATAAAGCGGCTGGTGACGACTATAATGCCATTATGGTACAAGCCTTGTCCGACCGCTTAGCCGAAGCCTTTGCCGAGCATCTGCATGAGCTGATTCGTAAAGAGTATTGGGGCTATCAGCCGACTGAGTCACTCACCAATGATGAGATGATTAAAGAAAAATATGTTGGTATTCGCCCTGCGCCTGGCTACCCTGCCTGCCCTGAACATACCGAAAAAGGCAAACTGTTTGAATGGCTTGGTACGGGCGATGCCATCGGTACGACCTTGACTGAAAGCTATGCGATGTGGCCTGCGTCATCAGTCAGCGGCTTCTATTACTCGCATCCTGATAGTGAGTACTTTAACGTCGGTAAGATCAGTCGTGATCAGTTAGAGAGTTATGCTGAACGTAAAGGCTGGGATATAAAAACTGCTGAGAAGTGGTTAAATCCGAATTTGTAGATTTAATTTTATTTATAACTTTCTACAGAAGTGTTTGAGACGGGATTGGTCGCTTATGCAGCCAATCCCGATTTTAATTCTATTGGAAAATCTAGTAGATTTGTGCTATTAAACTGCTAACGTTGGCAAATCACTGATACGATCTGGTCAATAACATTAATATTCATAGTCTTCCTGTATAGCTATATATTTTTCAAGACCTTCATACAAATGTAGCAATTCTCTACTTTCTTCAAAAATATATCCTTTCAACGAAAGGAGTTCATTTTCATCAAGAGAATCCTTTAAATATACATAACCCATATTTATTAGTCCTTCAGTAGGAGCATCATGCAAACCATAGTTATGACTAATTTTACGCTCTTTCGCTACTACGTTGGTAATATGACTAAATATTTTTTGGATATTTTTTGGATATTTTTTGGATATTTTTTGGATATCTTACTTGTACTGACGTTATATATCCTTTCGTAATTAGCCTAATATTTAATTTATCGTGGACATTATTTTCTATAAGAATATTATCTATAATTTTATTACTGTACTGATTTATCTCGAAAAAATCTATATATTCTTTTAAAAATGGTATTTTATAATATTTATTATAACTATATTCATCTCCATCTTTAAGAAAATCTATAATACTTTTCATTTTAGAGTATGTTGCGAATTTAGTTAAATAACTACTATAGAAACTACTTTTAAAAGCCTCAGATTTACCTATTATAAAACTAGCACTAAAATATTCTTGAATACTTTTATGCACAAAAGTATAGTTGAGACCGTCTATTGGTAGAAGGCAAACCACCTTAGAAAAATCTTGAAGAATATTACTAGGATCTGCCTGAATATCTTTGTCCTTTATACAAATATCAATTATCTCAACTGCTCTTGGGTAACTAAATATTAACTCATCTTTCTTAAAACTCATAAAGCAAAATTCTTCAAATATCTTTTGCAGCTTGGACTCACTTAACTTACTACTAAATTCTCTCTTATAACCAGGTTTAGTTTTGTCATGACGAGTTGACAATATAGAAAATATGTTCTTGTAAAACTCACTTTGGGTTTTAGGCAGTTCAGAAAGCGCCCTGTATATCATGACATATAAAGTCACCATTAAAGGAGTTGTTATTAAGCTTTTAATATCAGAAGGACTTTCCTCAATTGATTTTTTTAAGATATTTCTAGCATCTTCTTCTTGAACCAGCTTGTTTATTAATGCTTTTTGCTCAGGGTATCTATATGGATCTAACTGATATACTTTAAAAGCGTTGATATTTTGAATATCATCTCCCGGGCGAGAGCTAATTACCATTTGCATTTTAGGGTAATACCTATGCCATCTCTCTATTTCGTTCAGTAACCTTTTTAAATTATCACGACTTACTTCATCAAAACCATCTAAAAATAAAAACAAATCTCCACTTTCAGCTAACACATGAAAATTCTTTTTAGAAAATATTGGTATCCATTCAGCTATAGTAGAGCTGATTGCATCTTCTAAACTCTGATTATTCTCAAGTTTACGCAGTTCTAAGAAAATAGGTATTCTTTTACCTAGTTTAGCCTCTTGATAAGTTAAATACCGCATAAATATGGACTTACCTTGACCCACTGTTCCTTCAATAATAATATTTTTTTTATCAATATCTATTATTTTATTAATCTTAATGTTTATATTCCTTACTCTAGTTGGAATATAAAATTCATGTAAGTCTATACTAGAATCATTTTTATATATTGTTTTTACTTTTGCAACATCTGTTATTTTCTCAGCCAAGCCTTGTAGCGAATCTTTTATTTTTCTATTTTTAGTAGCTACTAAAGCTTTCCCAAATATCCAGTTAGCCAATTTGGTTACTGGCTCACTTAATAAAATAGACAAAGCGGTATTTTCTATAATCATCAGCGTATCCAAATTTCATTTTTATGAAATACTCAAATTAACTATAATATAGATAGTTATTTAAATAGGTATATCATCCAAGAAATATTGACAAAAGAACTAATCTCATTCTACTTTAACTATAGGCGAATCGTTACCATTCCCCCGCCGACACTTTTCCGAACAATAAATCACCTGTGCCCAATCCTTCTCCCACTTCTTGCGCCAGGCAAAAGGACGCTGGCAGACGGGGCAGGTTTTTTGCGGTAGGTTTACTTTTTTGTGTGCCATCGTCTGCTCCCTTGTGCCGTATATCTAATATCTATGGTTAGTTATTACTGCCTATTTATCTTCTTTTTGACGAGCCAATCCTTCATATTTCTTCACGCGGCGGCATTGGTCGGAGCAATAGACCATGCTCTCCCAGTTTTTATCCAACTTTTTAGTCCAACTAAATTCGCGCTCGCAGACAGGACAGAGTTTTTTGCGGACGTTCTTCTTTTTATGCGCCATGATATTTACCTTTAAGTTAAAAAAATCGCTTAACGACCCCAAATTGGTGAGCGCACTACTCCGCCCGTTTTACTGCTAATCGCATAACTGGTATTTCCTGCTAAAGAATGGATAACCAAGCTGCCGCCACTTTGACTGCTTTGACCGCCTACTTGTCCACCCAAATTTGACTGACGCGTCGGATAGATGGCGTATTGCCCAGAAGGCGACAGTCGCGCTGGCTCATCAAGTCCCGTTTCTGCCAGATTGATGACTTGTCTGGTGGTAAGCATCATTACTGACGCCTTACGACCATTAAGATATGCCAAACGTTGACTATCTAAGCTAAGCTGAGGACTAGCAGCGTAGGCTCCCGTCGATATCAGCGCGGCGTTGCCCGTTGCAAAGCTATAACGATAAATGCTTGGGCGACCAGCGCGGACTTTATCACTGGTATAGACAAAGCTCTGCCCATCGCTGGCATAGCTTGGCTGCACTTCAGTACTCGGTAGCGTGGTAAGCTGTTTGGTAATGCCATCACTAAGCTGCATCTCATAGATATCGGCATTGCCGCCGACAGTTGAGCTATAGAGCAGCTTTTTGCCATCGGGTGAGAATGACGGTGATAAATTGCTACCTTCTACATTGACGACCAAATTATGACTACCGCTTTTGACATCGTAAATATAAATCTTTGGATGCTGGCGCGCGGCTTGTTTGCTATAAGCGAGCATTTGACCATCCGCTGACCACGCAGGCGCGTAGATATAGCCATTTAGCTGATCAATCAATTGACGCCCGCTACCATCGGGGCGGATACGATATAGCGTCGAGACCTTGGCAGCACCCACGCCTTGCTCCTCTACATAAGCAATATAGCCTTGTCGATCTATTGCTGGCATGCCAATAGTGAGCGGATTATTCATAGCCATAGTGCTAGGCGCTTTGGACAAAGCAGTTGGCATGGTCTGGCAGCCTGTTAATACCGCCAGCATTGAAAGTATGATAATAGGAACAGTACTGTTTCGCCTACGAATATTAACAGTCGGTTTTAAGACAGCGGTTTTTAACATAAGATAAAGTCCTATAGAGCCATTTAAAACGTGCAACTTACTATTAATAATATCAAGAAGAAGAGTGCTAAATGAAATATAAGTCATTAGGAACAGTGATGTCGCTAGTGTAACGCAGATTGGTCTCTTTTTTTAAACAAAAATTTTAGACGAAAAAATGCCCCACTGCTAAGTGAGGCATTTTTTATATACGGTTATAATATAACGGTAGTAACTGACTATCTATATTATTTAGTAACCGCTTTAAAATGAGCGACTTGACTGCTATTTTTGATGGTCAAGATAGGTGTGTTGTTTGCGTTGGTGCTGATGCTATATTTACCTTGTACTGTAGCAAGCGTCGCTGTATCAAAGCTGGCTTGTGGCTCAGGGCATGCCATCATAGTAGATAGAACATTGCCTAATACAACATTGCCATTTACAACATTATAATTAGAACCCATGTTATTACAAGTATTGACAAACGCAACACGGTCATTGCCGTTGTCTTTGAAGAATTTTAGGGTAAGTGGTTTGGCTGGATCAAAGAATAGCTGAGTGACTTTATCGCCATTTGCGCGCTTTGCATCAACAAGCTGCCAATCATATGCTTGTAGTGCATTAGCAGTAATTGGTTGAGTCACAGGTGCCGTTACGATAGGAGCAGTCTGGCAACCAGCAGCCAACGTACCTACAGCAAGAGTCGCAGCCATCATCATTTTAGTCATGTTTTTCATATAAACTCCTATAAGTTTCAAATATTAATATACAAAATAAGATATTCATTGTTTATTTTTTAATTAGTAGCGTTTGCTCTGATCAATTTGTTGTTTTCTTTAGTCTAAACAATGGGGCTATTATGCCTATTTCTCATAAGCCTATCATGATAGATTGAGTACCAATTAACGCTATATTTGTACCATTTTACGGTATTTTTGCTAACATGCCTTGTTAAGCCAGTTATTAACTGCTAACACATAATCTTTTGTCTGATTCTTAAGAATTGTTTTACTGGCTAAAAGCCTATCAAGCTATATTTACGGTTTTTACTTACCTTTAAATTCATATCTATAGCCTGTCTTTTTGGTTAATTTGTATCGGCAGCTTTCTGCTGCTGTAGGGCGGCATAACCTGTTAAGCGCTTGCGTTCAGAGTCGTTGAACAGTTGCTGCTCGATTTGATTGATTTGAGCTTGTGATTGCGTTTGTGATTGATTGACGCTTTGTTTTAGAAGCTGCTGTTTTTGTGCTTGGTACTGCTTGAAACGCTTATCGAAGCTAGCGTCTGCTTGATCTACTTGCGCTAAGCGTGCTGCCGCTGGTGCACCGACCAGCTCACGACGCATATTATACAGCGCTTCAGGTGTGGCACCTTTTGCTTGCATTTGCTCTGTACGCGTCATCAGCTCGTTTAGATTGGCTTGCTGGGCGATATTGGTTTTGGTTGCATTGTCTGGCATACGACTGATGTAATCTTGTTTTGCGGCATCTTTTTGCGCCTCAGACAGCTGAGAATTCTGACTGATTCTGACCATCTCCATACTATAGTCGTCATACTCATCTTCTGTCCCAAAGAAAGCGATAATGGTGTCTTTATCAAAATGCTGTTGGCGCAATCTAGCGACATCTTGTTTCTGCTGAGCGACGACACTTAAATCTAGCTCGCCACTTTGGGTCGCTTGCAATTGCAGCGTACCGTATTTTTTCTCAATCTCAGGTATGGCTTTGAGATAAGCCACATATTGATCAAATATAGCCACCGCTTGACTGGCGGCTGGCTCTGGCGTATGACTGCGGATATAACTCTCTACGCGAGCGTAAATCGCTGATTCCTCTTCTTCACCAAGCGCTGATAAAAAATAATCAAACAAACGCCTTAAGCCTTCTGTGATGACCAGTTGCTTGTTTTCATCAATAATAATCTCACCATCGACATCTGTCCCTTGCAAGGAACGCGGTAGACTCTCAAGTCCTGTGGTAAATTTAATTATGTTTTGATTCGATTTTTGGCTCATATTGCTATCAGAGCTCGCTTTATTTACGGTATTAGCGTTAGCTTGATTGTCTAGCGTTATAGAATCCGCTTGAGAAAAAGCGTTGCTATTGTTAACAGGCTTGAACCACCAAATAATCGCTACTATTAGAACGACTATCACAGCAATAATAATGGACAATAAGGGTGAACGGCGATTATTTGACATAACGACAATATCTTATTTAATCAATCGGTTTATGTAGAGATTTATGATAAATAAAAATGGATAAAGAAAAAGGGTCATTTTAGTATTGACCCTTTTTCTATAAAAGCTATGAATCATAAAAGCTGTGAATCTGCTAACTCATCTATGAATACTATAAATTGGCTTTTTTCAAGCGATTGACTTGATCACGATACAAGGTTTTTGGATCAGGCTGCCCCCATGCGGTCAAACCCAAAAGCTGGTTGGCTGAATCTAAGTGATTCATACGATAATCATCTCGAATCACATAACCCAGTCGGCTTGAGCAGGCAGATACCAAGCCATCATTTGGATCATTGTCAAAACTTGTTCCTGTCAGCGCGAGCATATAATCACTAGGATCAAGACCATTGGTTATTTGCCCAACACCACTAAATGAGTAGTACTTGATACCATTGGCTTCAGTGCCAGTAGGCTGTCCACAATAGCTGGTCGGCATCGCCGCAGGAAATTTAGCATTAAACTTGGCAGCACCATCAGTTGATAACGCGACAGCTGTATTCCAAGCTTCTTGTTTATTGAGTTCTGTCGGGCTCGTACCTGAACCGACATCCGTAACGCCACCGAATAGCTGAAAGAACACAGATACCGCTTGGGTAGCCAAGCTATCCTCAGAAAGCGTTCGCATAACAGCATCCGCCGTTTTTGATCCTTGCTCTGGACTGCCAATCGCAGTGACAGAAGCAACATATTCTGGTGCCACGCCAGCGACATAACGAATATCAATACCACCTTGGCTATGACCCAATAAGTTCACTTTTGGGCTGCCTGAAATGGCACTGATGGTTTTTATTTTCTGTAAAAGCTGCTCGCCACGAATTTCGCTATTGTTAAAAGAGGAGGTTTTTGTGGTATATACTTGACTGCCACCGCTCATGAGTGTTTCAGGAATACCATAAAAATAATCAACTAAGCCGAACATTTTAGTAAACCCTGCCATACCATGTGCGAGTACCACTGGGTATTTGGTTTTGGTATGATCTGAGGTGAAATATTGACTACTTACGAGCTGGCAACCGTCAGCATTGGCGCAGTTATAATACTGTCCAGCCGCCTGAGCAGAGGTGGCTTGCATAGTCATCAAAAGCGCACCGGTGACAATGGCACCTAATGACGGTAAAAATGCGCTCGGCGTTAGCACAGCGCGCAGAGAGGGTTTTAGAGTCATAACAACATCCTTGTTATTGTAAACGTGATTCTATCTTTATATTGCCTTATCTCTTGCATCCTGCACAAAGCTATAAAGAGGTCTGCTAAATCATTTAGCGAACAAAATTACAATACTTATATACTCTGTAACATTCAACTTTTTTTTGACATTAGCAGCTATATCCTAGTGACTATATAGTCACATTAGCGTATATAAAGTCATTTAATATCAATACGATTGAAATATTCAATAACTTGCATTCAAGCAGCAACTTGTGCGTTTATGCTATAATTGATGACCTAAATTCTATAACTATAAGTACGACGATGATGACTAAAAAATCTCTTATTCAATCTCCTGAAGCCATAGAAAAAATGCGCGTGGCTGGTAAACTTGCCAGCGATGTCCTTGTGATGCTTGATGAGCATGTCAGAGTGGGCATCAGTACTGAAGCACTGAACCAAATTGCCCATGATTATATCGTTAATGTGCAACAAGCTATTCCTGCACCGCTTAACTACAATGGTTTTCCAAAATCTATCTGTACCTCGATTAACCACGTGGTTTGTCACGGTATTCCATCCGAAAATAAATTGCTAAAAGACGGCGACATCATCAATATCGATGTGACCGTGATTAAAGATGGCTATTATGGTGATACCTCAAAAATGTGGATCGTCGGCAATGGCTCCATCATGGCGCAGCGTATCTGCAAAGTAGCACAAGACGCCCTATATGCTGGTATGAGCGTGGTCAAAAACGGCGCGCGTTTGGGCGATGTTGGTGCGGCTATCCAAGCAGTGGTCGAGCCTGAGCGTTTTAGTATCGTGCGTGAGTTCTGTGGTCACGGTATCAGTAATGAGTTCCACCATGAGCCGCAAGTCATGCACTATGGACAAAAAGGTACGGGCTTTGAGCTAAAAACCGGCATGACTTTTACCATCGAGCCTATGATTAACGAAGGCAAATGGCAGACTAAGATTTTACCGGATGAATGGACGGCGATTACCAAAGATCGCAAGCTATCCGCCCAGTGGGAGCACACGATGGTCGTAACGGACAATGGCTGTGAAGTATTTACCACGCGCCCTGAAGAAGATTTGAGTTTTTTGACTCAGTAATACAATAAAAGATCGCTTAGGCGGTCTTTTTTTTCGTCTATTATTAATGGTTGTCCCCCACTATTCTTGATGGTTTTTTATCTTTATACTTTCTCTATATTATTGATCCCTTTTTATTTTTAGCGCTCCTTATTTACTGAACTAGACTTCAAACTTTTAACTGGATAAATCTCATGTTTAACTGTGATGTCACCGCTATTGATTTGACACCGATGCCTTTATTTTCAGCAGACAATATAACAACTGCCTCTTTATCAACAGACACGAGCGTGGTAGAAAAATCGCTATTTGGTATTCCTGAATGGTTGCTTCAAATAAATGACGATATCAGCCGCGCACTCGAACGTGGCGTCAATATCCGGCAACTGGTTAGCGCGCGTGCTTGCGTGATTGATGATTTATTGATCGAATTATTTAAATGCTTTGGGCTTGATAAGACGGATTTGGCACTGTTTGCAACTGGTGGCTATGGTCGCGGTGAGTTATCACTACATTCAGATATCGATATTTTGCTACTGATGCCACATGATATTGACGCTGATACCAGTAGTAAAATTGATAACTTGGTGGCACTCTTATGGGACATTGGACTTGAGCCTGCGTTATCAGTACGCAGCGTCAGTGACTGCTTGGAGGCGGCGCTTGACCATACTATTGCCAGTGCATTATTAGAGGCTCGCCTATTAATAGGCAATGACGCCTTGCAAAATGTCCCGCACCAAATAGTAAACAATCAATGGTCCCCGCGCTCGTTTTATGATGTAAAAATCGATGAGGCAAAAGCACGTTATTTACAGCACAATGCCACAGAATATAATCTTGAGCCCAATATAAAAACCGCCCCTGGTGGTCTGCGCGATATCCATATTATTGGTTGGGTGACCAAACGCTATTTTCGGGTCAGTAAGCTCTATGATCTGGTACAACAGAACTTTCTGACTGAAAAGGAATTCGATGAATTAAGCTTTTCAGAAAACTATTTATGGCAGATACGGCACTACCTGCACGAACTGACTGGTCGCAATGAAAACAAGCTGTTATTCGATTATCAGCGTGAGATTGCTCAACTGATGGGCTATGATACCCAGACAGATGATCAACCAAATGCTGCGGTAGAGCGCTTTATGCGCGATTATTACCGCTGTGCGATGCAAATATCAACATTGTCTGAAATGCTAACCAATCACTATTACGAAACCATCATCGAGGCGCAGTTGCCTGATGAAGAACGCCCAAAAAAACAGCCTATCAATGCCCGCTTTAACCAAGTCGGCGATCAAATCGCAATGGCGCATCACAGAGTATTTGCGCAGCATCCCGAGTCGATTTTAGAGATGTTTTTACTTATGGGTCAGTATGGCATCAAGAATGTCCGTACCCATACTTTGCGCGCGCTAAAAATTGCAGCGCGTGGTATTGATCAGGCTTATCGCGACAATCCTACGCATCAAACCTTATTTTTAGCCAATTTAAAAGAGCAGAATTATCTCTTTCATCGCCTGCGTACCATGAATCGCTATGGCGTGCTTGGCAACTATATCCCCGCCTTTGCTCAAGTCACTGGTTTGATGCAGTATGACTTGTTCCATCGTTATACGGTCGATGCCCATACCTTATTTTTGATTCGTATTCTGCACCGTTTTACGGATCCGCATTTTTATGAAGATTTTCCGCTCGTGAGCTCCATTTTTCAGCGCATCGAGCGCAAAGAGATTTTGGTATTAGCGGCGATGTTTCATGATATTGCCAAAGGTCGTGGCGGCAACCATAGTCAACTTGGCGAAATCGAGTCGATTGAGTTTTGTCTGGCTCATGGTATGAGTACTGCAGACGCCAATCTGGTTGGCTGGTTGACCCGTTATCATCTGCTGATGTCAATGACAGCTCAGAAAAAAGATATCTCAGATCCAGAAGTCGTGACGCTGTTCGCAGATTTAGTCGGTAACGTCACCCATCTAAATCATCTGTATGTCTTAACCGTCGCTGATATGAACGCCACTAATCCACAACTTTGGAACAGCTGGCGTGCGACACTTATGAAGCAGCTATATTCGCAAACGCGCCGTATTTTGCGGGCGGATATTGATGCCCCAACCAATCGTCAAGATATGATTAGTGCCACACGCAAGCAAGCACTGATAATGCTAGATAACGTCGACAATCAGCATATGAATCGCGATGAGGTGTTGAGATTGTGGGATGATTTGGGCGATGAGTATTTTTTGCGTGAAATTGCAGAAGATATCTTATGGCATACTGAAGCGATTTTGAATCATCCGCCTATAGGTCGAGCGTCAAATGCTGATAGTCCGCCATTAGTCGTTCTACGTGAGCATCGAGAGCTGGCGCTTGATGCGGTACAGGTTTTTGTTTATACCCAAGATCAGGTCAATTTGTTTGCGGTTACTATGGCCGTATTCGATCAGATGAATCTTGATGTATTGGATGCCCGTATTATCACAGCGACCCGTGATTTTGCGTTGGATTCTTATGTGCTACTCGACCGTAGCGGTACTTTACTGGTCGATAGCGATAGCCAGCAAGAGCTTAAGCAACGATTGATTGATGCCTTTAAAAATCCTACCGCGCCCAAACTGACGCACAAACGAATTCCACGCCAGCTCAAACATTTTGATGTAGCAACGACGATCAATTTTGAGTTCAATGATGCCTCAAGTCAGCACATAATGAGCTTAGAGACCCTTGATCAGCCAGGTCTACTTGCCCGTGTTGGACAAGTATTTTTGCAACAGCAGATTGAAGTACATGCCGCGCGTATTACTACGCTTGGCGAGCGTGCAGAAGATATGTTTTATATCAGCGATCAAAATGATCAAGCACTGAGCGCTGATAAACTTAAGACGTTAAAAACGGCACTGATAGACAGTCTTAGTGTCCGTAATGATAGAGTCTAGCTTATTTTCTATATCAAGCTTTTGTAGATGATGCCACGTGCATACTCCTTCAGCGCATCATCGGCAAGCTCTAGAGGCAGTATATCGGCTTCCACCTTTTGGTCGCCATACATCAAGCGTCCCGCATCGACCTCCTTTTGTAGGAGGCGGTGCAAGCTGGCCAAACGAAATTCTGCATTATAATATCGGTAGATTTGCTTCAAAGTAATAGGTGCTTTGGCGTGGACATCACGATACAAGCTATCAGAAGCCAAGATAGTCATCTCATTAAGCATCTCTTCACGCGACAAATCGGCTTGATTGATCTTATATTGCAACTGCCTAGCAAGTCTGTCTTTAAAACTCAGCATCACAATAAAAATTAAGGTTTGTATGACAAATAAAGCGATGTATTGCCACAGAGGTAACGATATATCTAGCAACTTGCTAAGCAGCATGAGTACCATAGCAACGACTATATAGCTGACCAATTGCCAGAGCAGCCACATCATAAAACTGTTATCGCCAAACCAAAACATTTGACGTTCTCGTAACAGTGTCAACTGCTGGCGTGATTTCCACCAAGTCTGTTCACGTTGCTTTAACTGCTTATAAACGTCAAGACTTTCATGATTATCAAAGTATTTTTCATTGATATCCTTAGCATCGAGACTGTCCGTTTTTAACATACTAGACATATCAAATTATTCCTAAAATACGCTGTCAGAAAAGCCAGCATTTATCTTTACTTAGTAATACAGAAATCACATCGCTTTTATAATAACGCGTTACGATATAGTCACATGATTACCTATTTACACAGCCATATAGTTAAAATAACAATGCTTAAATATCCTCTAGCCAAGTTATTACAAAGCACTATAAGGAAATATAAGAAGAAAAAGACAAAAAATAAGAGAAGTGCTACACTGCTTAAATGTAATTTTTCTTTATAACTTTATTATTAACTGTCTATTATAGTTAGCCTGCCTATGAATCACAACTTGACGTCCCTACACCCTTATCCATTCGCTAAGATGGCCACTTTACTGGCTGATAGTACTCCAGCCCATAGCTATGATGAAATCAAACTGGGTATTGGTGAGCCAAAACATGCGCCGCCAGCCTTTGTTCTGGACGTACTACGCGAAAACTTGGACAAAATAAGCCATTATCCGACCACAAATGGGCTGTTTGAGCTGCGTCAAACCATTGCTCATTGGCTTGAGAAGCGCTTTTTCTTAAATCACCTCAACCCTAATACGCAAGTATTGCCAGTAATGGGTACACGTGAGGCAATATTTAGTATCGTGCAGGCAGTGATTAATCACGAGACAGAGAGTGTTAGTCAGACGGCAACGCTCAACCAATCGCCTACGCCTATAGTAGTTATGCCCAATCCCTTTTATCAGATATATGAAGGGGCGGCGATATTAGCGCAAGCAACGCCTTATTTTATCCCTTGCACCTCAGACAATAGCTTTAAGGGTGATTTTCGTAGTGTGCCAAAAGACGTCTGGACGCGTACGCAGTTGTTATTTGTCTGTAGCCCAAACAACCCAACCGGTTCAGTGATGACGATGGATGACTGGGAGCAAGTGTTGCGCCTATCAGACCAATATGGCTTTATCATTGCCAGCGACGAATGTTATAGCGAGCTGTATTTTGATAAAGCGCCAATAGGCTTGCTGCAAGCCTGCGCGGCTCTTGGTCGACACGATTTCAAAAATTGTCTGGTGTTTCACTCTTTATCGAAGCGCTCAAACCTACCCGGTTTGCGCTCAGGCTTTGTGGCAGGCGATGCCACTATTTTGCAGGCTTATTTACAATACCGCACCTATCAGGGTTGTGCGATGCCGATACCTCATCAGCTGGCGTCTATCGCCGCTTGGGAAGATGAGAAGCATGTGGCGCACAATCGAGCGCTGTATCAAGAAAAGTTTGCACTCTGGATGTCGGAGCTTGGAGAATTACTGGAGTTACGTATGCCTGAGGCAGGATTTTACTTTTGGATAAAAGCGCCTGAGCAATTCGGTGGTGATGATGAATTATTTGTCAAAGCACTCTATGAGGATGCCAATATTCACGCGCTTGCCGGACGTTACCTATCACGCGAGGTCAATGGTGAAAATCCGGGGCAAGGCTATGTGCGTATTGCTTTAGTGGCAAGCGTCGAGGAAAGTCGCGAGGCAATCAAGCGCATTCGTCAATTACTCGGTGCTTAAAATCGCTATTTAAAACGCATTAAGCTTAACAAACCGCCATTTGATGATATATAGTCAAAATATCTCAAAAACGCTACAGTGTTGCTGGTATAAATTTTTTGCAGCCTCTGTCTGCGTAGGCACAGCAAGCAAGAAAAATATCAGCAGTACTTGATGTATCGATATTACTTTTCCCTGACTGTATTTATCATACTTACATCCCTCTTATTGCTTATGCCATCAAGGATGATGCCATGCCCCATCTTGATTTTACCCAACCACCATTTGATGTATTAAGTGCCGCTGAACGCCAAAGTATCAAAAAAAATACCCAAGTGCGTTATCTTGCCAAAGATGAGATGTTACCAGCGGATGATTTGCAGTACTTTTATGTGGTGCTTAAAGGTCATGTCGAGCAGCTGTTAGATGGTGATTTTGTCGCCTCTTATTTGGGCAACAACCATACTGCCCATCTTAATAGTAACGATTGGTTTGATAGCAGACGCTCACCAGAGTCGCTCATAGAAGATGGGCTGCAAGAAGATAAAAACATTGATTCGCAGCCGGCTGCTTATCAGTTTCGCGCTGTCGAAGATACTTTATTGCTGCAAGTAAATGGGATAACCATTGATAAAATCGGTGCCCAAAACCATTTCGTACGCCAATTATTGTCAGAAAATCTGCCAGAGCGTTTAAAAGCTTTACAGCTGAGGCATGGTGGAAAAAAACTTGACGCTGCCAGCTATGACGACCCTCAGGAAGTACAGCAAATCATGCTACAGCCGGTGATTGATATTACTTTACTACCAGTCCATATCGTTGACGCAGACGATAGTCTATATCAAGCAGCACGTACCATGACTGAGGCTGGATTGAAGCATGTTTTGATACGCCCATCAGGACATTTACAAGATAAAAATAGCTCCGATCGTACCTTGGGTATCCTCAGCGATAATGATATCTGCCGCGCCGTCAGCGACCAACAGAACACTACTACAACGCCTTGTCAAAACTATGCAAGTTTTAATCTGCGAACCATTAACGCTGATAATGAGATTGGTGATGCGTTACTGACCATGACTCGCTATCGCATTCACAGGTTACCAGTGATAGATACTAATGGTAAGGTCATCGGTGTGCTTGCACAAGGCGATATGCTTGCTCACATTGGTCATCATTCTCAGCTGATTAGTATTCAAATTAACCAAGCCACAGATTTGCCAAGTTTGGCAACCGCAGTTGAACTCATTGGGCGATATATACGTGCTCAGCATCAAAACGGTATCAAAATGGGCAACGTCAGCCGCATGGTACAAACCCTTAACGCGCAAGTATTTACCAAACTTTGGCAACTCATCGTTCCTGATGAAGTAATGAAGAATACCTGTGTTATCATCATGGGCTCAGAGGGTCGCGGCGAGCAAATCATGCGTACCGACCAAGACAATGCGCTCATCATGCGTGATGGTTATGACCACCCTAAGCTGGCACAATTTGCCGATACCTTTAACCAGCACTTAGCAGATCTTGGCTATCCGCTATGCGATGGTCATATCATGATGAATAATCCCATGTGGCGGCAACCATTAAAAGCGTTTAAAGCGCAGATTAGTGTATGGTTTAAAAACACAGACCCGATGCATAGTATTTATTTATCCGCTATATTTGATGGTGAATATGTTTGCGGTGATGAAACGCTATTGACGCAGGTTCGTGAACATCTAAAGACGGCCCATAGGCAGTCAGACTTGATGTTCGTGCGCCAATTTGCACGAGCAGCCCTACAGTTTGGCGATATCAATCAATGGTGGCAAAGGCTAGTACCGTTATTAGGTGGTAAACCAAGCGCTTATACTATTGACCTCAAAAAAGCGGGTATCTTTCCATTGGTACATGGTATCCGTACCTTGGCGTTAGAAAACGATCTCTTTACCGATGCTAGCAGCAAAGGTCGTCTGAAAGCTTTGGTTCAAGCGCGGGCCTTAACCCAAGAGCGTGCCGACACCTTACTTGAGGCATTAGAGTTCTTTATGGCGCAGCGCCTATCGGTTGCTTTATTGACAGACAATAAGCATGCAAAAGAAGTCAATCCAACGACCTTGTCTGCCCTTGAGCGTGATTTATTAAAAGAGTGTTTGGCGGTAGTAAAAAGCTTTAAAGACCAGTTAAGCCGACATTATCAGCTTGAATTTGGTTAAGGTAAACCGCTTAGCCTTGGAGATAACTGACTATGAACTGGCTAAAACAGCTGTCTACTGCTTGGCAAAAAAACCAATTACAGCGACCTGAACTGGCGTCAATGTTTAAGGCACCTGTCGATGAACAGTGGGTCGCGATTGATTGTGAGATGACCGGACTCAATCCAAAGAAGCATCACCTGCTATCAGTAGCTGCCATTCATATCAATGGCGACAAGATTGATACGGGAAATGGGCTGCATCTGCTTTGCAGACCGCCTGTCATGCCTGAAGGCGATACCATTGTCATTCACGGACTGCGCACCGCCGATATTGAGCATGCGATGAGCTATGATGAGATGCTGGCATTACTATTGCCCTTTATTGGTAATCGTCCGCTTGTGGGGTTTTGTCCGCAAATAGACGTCGGGTTCTTAAATCCTTTAGTAAAGCATTATATGGGTACTCATTTGCCCAATGAGATTATCGATATCCGCCCCCTTTATAGCCGGCGTATGATGGGTCGCAGCCAAGGGCTCCCTAGCCAAGCACAGCATTTGAATAGTATCTTGGCGCATTATAATATTCCTGAGCTTGGCACCCACGATGCTTATAATGACGCCATCATGACGGCAATGGCATTTTTGCATATGCGCTAATATGATGGCTAAAATGCATTATTTAGACAAGGCTTTAAGATAAAAAATTAAAATAAAAGCACGCTTACAACTACATGCTACAGCTACGCGAAAACAGCAACTCATGTTACCATAGCCTGTTTTTGCCACCTGATGATAGGCTGCTCATGCGCTCCTTAGTAAAACCAACCCTACTTAGAACTCATAACTCTTCTATACGCACAACAGCCATTAGCCAATATTTGCAAACGCCGAAGAATATCGGTCAACGTTTATCTTTATTGGCATTAGTTGTCGCTCCTACCTTAGTGCCATTACAGCTGCACGCTGCCTTACCGCAAGAGATTGAAACGGCATTAGCGCGAGCCCATTTAAGCGCAGCAGACATCAGTATTGTCATTACGCCAGTGGGTGACAAAAACGCCAGCCGCTTGCCCTCTGCCGTTCAGGTTATCGACAGTAAAAAGGCGGTCAATCAATTGCAGCCTGCAAGCTCAGACGAGATAAATACTGATACCAACAACAGCAAGCAAAAACTGGTGCAAAACAAGCGAAACCCTAAGCCGCTAGCCAATTACCAAAGCGCGTTAGTAACCATCGAAAAGCAAACCATCAGACAGCACGACAGACAATTACACGCTTATACCGATGATCCTTATACCCATCAAAGCTTGATGAGTACTCCGTCATTACTGCCAGAAAACGTATTAAACACTGTTAATTATTCTTCCAGTCATAACGACAATATCAATGCTAATGGCGCAGATAATAATAACAGCGACAATAAAAAATCTGACAGTGAGACCTCAATAAAAATATCGTTTTCGCCATTACTCAATCATCAGCCTGACATAGCACGTACGCCCGCCAGCACGATGAAACTCGTTCCTAGCTTTATTGCCTTAGATATCTTAGGCGCTGACTTTGTCTGGCATACGCGCGTTTATCATACTGGTATTATCATTGGTGATACATTGCTTGGTGATTTGATAATTCAAGGCAGTGGCGACCCAAAAATGACCCATGAGCGCTTACAACAATTGCTCTATAAAGTGAAAGCAGCAGGTATCCGTCATATTGATGGCGATATCATTGTAGATAGCGGCATTTTTAACCACGTCAGTAAAGATCCTGCGGCATTTGATAACGCGCCTTTACGTCCTTATAACGCCAGTCCCGATGGTTTTTTGGTCAATTTCAGTACTATTGGTATCCAAAGCTATCCATTAGATAATGCCCAAGCACAACTGACTTATATGCCTCAGCTGGCAGATTATAAGTTGCCAAATAAGATAAATATACGCTCTTCTGCCTGTGGTCAAGCACGTTATAGCCTAGCACCGCAGTGGCAAAAAACTCAGCTGACCTTTGAGACTTCTTTACCCGATAACTGCGGCAACCATGCTTTTTATGTCGCTTATCCTGATGCCAAAGATTTTGCGGCTCGCGTGATCAAAGCCAAATGGCAAGCACTGGGTAATACGCTAACGGGCAACGTTGTCACTCAAGAAACACCATATAAGAATAAGAAATCCATATCAGCGCGCGGTTTGGCAGCTCTACCAATGTCGCCTTTACCAATTGTTAGTTATCCTTCTTTAAACTTAACGCAGCAAATCTATGATATCAATCATTTCTCTAATAATGTGATGACTGAACAAGTGGCGCTATCAATAGGTGCTTATCATAAACCCAAAGATAAAACCGTTAATCCAACCATTAATAAAAACGTCGATAAAGCTATTAATAGTCAGCACAGCTTATATCAATTTGGTAAGCCTGCGACAACGAGCTACCCTGCTGCCTTACAAACCATCAACGAATGGTGGCAAACGCATCTAAGCACACCACCGCCACATCTGACCAATGGTTCTGGGTTATGCCGTGATTGTACCATCAGCGCTGCTAATCTAAGCGAGCTGCTGACTTATGCTTACGCTCACCCAAGCTTTAATGCTTATGTAAACTCGTTAGGTATCGCTGGAGTCAGTGGCACCATTTTGACACATAGCGAGCGTTTACCAGAATCAAACGCCATTGGTCGAGCTTGGATAAAAACGGGCACTTTAAACAATGTCACTTCGATGGCAGGCTATGTCAAAGGCTTATCAGGACAGGATTATGTGGTAGTGGGACTGATCAATAATGAGCAAGCGCTAAATACTTATACAGCAAGAACGGTACTGGACGCCATGCTAGATTGGACAGCGCAGCATTAATTTTTTACGCCAAATTATTTACTTTATAAAGGACATTTTATGTCACGTAAGCCCGCGTCACTTAGCAAACCTATCACCCCATCAGGACGTAAAGGATCACACTTAAATACAACTGCCACTCAACCCAAATTGATGCTCTATATTGGGTTTTTTGCCGTTGGCTATATGCTTGCCAGCGCTGTATTTATGATGATTCAAACCAAGCTTGCTCTCAATGCGCAATTGGTCACTGTGCTGTCTATTATCTTGGGCGCTTATATTGCCGTGCATAAGTTTATCAAGCACCAACAGCGTGCACTAGATAGAGACGAGATCAACCGCTTAATGTTTGGCGGCGTGATCGTGGTTTGGCTACTCACTATGGTTTACTTTTTGGGGATATGGGTATTTCTATTCGATTCCATCAGCCGTGAAGTGCTGCTTGAGATGAGCATGCAGCAGCCTTTACCGCTAATTTCTGCATTGATCATGATATTGGTGCTGAGTTTGGTGAGTGCACGTATCAGCATTTGGGCAATTAACCGCCTGCTTGATCCCAATCGCAAGGGCGCTTAATTGCTTACTTCCAGCAATTGAACGTTATAAACAAGCAACTACAAAGTTTTTGCCCTATTCATCTCTAAATTCCGTTACGCTGTATTTACGCTGATGAACTTTGATGAATAGGAGATAAGACCATGGAAATGATTTTTTTTGACAATGTTGATAAGCTTGGACGTATTATTCTGACCACGGTCGTGGTCTACGTTTTGATTGTTACGTTTACTAAAATTTCAGGCAAACGCTCAACCTCTCAGCTAAATAATTTTGACTGGATTGTCACAGTGATGATTGGGTCATTAAGTGCCAGTACGATTTTACTCAAAGACATTCCGATTATCGAAGGTATGGCGGCTATTCTTTCACTGTATTTATTACAATTTTTGGTCACCAAATACGCCTCTGTTTCGCCGCAATTTAGCAGCTTTATTTTGTCTGAGCCACGCATTGTCTTTTACCAAGGACAGTTTTTGCCCGATGCCATGCGTGATGAGCGTTTGACCCGCCAAGAAATTGAATGTGCTATGCGCTCTGAGGGTATTCATAATTTTGATGAGGTTGAAGCGGTGGTTTTTGAGTCGGATGCCAAACTCACCATTATTCCAAAACCGAGTACTTCTAATGATGATCCAGAAGCGGAAGACACAGTCTCAGAGACCATTGCTCCACTTATGTAATACAGTTGATAAAATTTTTACTAAAAACTTAATCGGCTCTAAAAAGGATAGAGCAGCATGACTCTTTTCTTTGTCTTACTCTATCCTTTTTAGGCGGCTGTTGGACTATTAGTAAGTAAGTAAGTGGGCTTTGAAAGCATTAAAATCATACAGAATAATTATTTATCAAATACGTCTTGAGCAAAGAATCTAGTATTTAACAGGTTTTCTTATTACATTTATTTAACCCCTTCTTAAAATGGCAGCTGTTATGAAAGTAAGAATTTTGACCGTAGGTAATAAAATGCCCAAGTGGGTACAAACTGGTTTTGACGAGTATCATAAGCGTATTCAGCCTATGCTCACTACCGAAGTCGTTGAAATTGCGGCGGCAAAACGTGCTAAGAATCCATCGGATGCTAATTTAGCTCAATACCGTGAGCAAGAAGGACAGGCGATCTTAGCCGCTCATGCTACAGCAGGACGTGAGCAATTGTGGGTACTTGATGTCAAGGGTAAGATGCTATCGACCGAAAATTTGGCAGATAAATTATCTGATGGTATGCAGCAAGGCGATGATATTGCCTTGGTCATCGGTGGTGCTGACGGGGTATCGCCCGAAGTGTTAGCGAAAGCTGATGTAAAATGGTCGTTATCAGCGCTTACGCTACCGCATCCTTTAGTGCGCGTTGTCCTCATGGAGCAGCTATATCGCGCGATGAGTATCAATCATAACCACCC
The DNA here is from genome assembly GCF_008369245.1 of Psychrobacter sp. ANT_H56B. Classification (NCBI taxonomy): domain Bacteria; kingdom Pseudomonadati; phylum Pseudomonadota; class Gammaproteobacteria; order Moraxellales; family Moraxellaceae; genus Psychrobacter; species Psychrobacter sp. ANT_H56B. Next base: position 10,148 of record NZ_VOBF01000007.1, on the reverse strand, counting down.
TTATCACCGTGGTAATTAAAGTAGCAATAGAAAACTATCCCGTAGGAAAACATCATCAATCACAGTGACACAACAGATTGAAAAATGGACGCGCGCCCTAATAAATGCCACATGAGACATCCTAAACCTGCAACACCCAATGCCCACAGTATCAATCCGCAACGCGATGATAATCGCGACGATTTGCATAGCCCACTGATACCGACGCCAATTACAGCAGCGGCGGCTTGGACAGATACGCCTATCATATCGAGCGCGGCAAAGCGCCCTAAGTTACCGGCGCTGTTTATATCGCATGGTGCACCGACGCTGGCTATCGAGCAATCTGCTACGACGAGCGCGCTAGCTCGTATAGGACAAAACTTACCCAAACCTCGTGCCATCGTCATTATGTCCGCGCATTGGCAGTCAGCGAAACTTGAGATCAGCAGCAATCCTGAGCCAAAAACGTGGCATGATTTTTCAGGTTTTACTCCAGAGCTATATGAGCTGCAATATCCTGCTGCTGGTCATCCAGCACTTGCTGAGACCTTGGCGCAGCAACTGAGTGCCCGTGGTATTGTTTGTAGGGTCAATCCCTTACGTGTCAGTGATCATGGGGTATGGGCGCCACTTTTACACCTGTATCCACAGGCTGATATTCCTATCGTACAAGTATCCTTGCCACAGTATTATGACAGTATCGCCTGCTATCAATTGGGCGCGCAACTGGCACGGCTGCGTGATGAGCAAATTCTGATTATTGGTTCAGGGAATATCACCCACAATTTGCAAGCGCTACGCTGGCAAGCAGACAGTATTGATCAAACCGCAAAAGATTTTAAAGTTTGGCTACTACAACAGCTCAAAACCGACATCCCAAGCGCCTTAGACTGGCAGCAATATCCTGACTATAAAGATATCCATCCAAGTGATGAGCATTTACTGCCGCTATTTTTTGCCTTAGGTACCGGTCAACGTGTCTCAGTCGTGCATCAAAGTATGGCGCATCATAGCTTAGGCATGGATATCTATCGCTTTGATTAAAGGCTCTCAATCAAAGCGTCAGATATATGCGGGTATACCACACTACTTTTCAAAAGCAAGTTTAGTAAATAAACCTGCACGCTCCATTTCGCCTGCTACACTCAATAACGTCGTCTCATCATTCATACGCCCAATCAATTGCATACCAATCGGCAGACCTTTTTTACTCATACCGACAGGCAACGACATGGCTGGCAAGCCTGTAATATTACCCAATAAGGTAAAACCCATCTTCCCAAGCACTGGCGAGCTTAACTTTTCAATCATGCCTGAGCTAAAAGCGTATTTGCCCATATCCATGCCTTTATTTAGCAAACCAGCACTGCGCATCAGCATTTCGTCCATGCGACTTGGTGGTAATACGCCATGTTTTACTGCTGGTGTTGGAACGGTTGGGCACAAAATCATATCGTAGGTCTCTAGCAGAAGACCGGTTTGATATTGGCTATCATGCCAGCCATGCTTGGCGTGCGCCAAATCAACAGCCGATAATGAACGTCCTAACATTGCCATGTTATACGTTTGCGGTTCAAGATTTTGTATATGCTGCGCACCATAGCAACGCTCAATATTATCAATAGTAAACGCAGTATGCGCGCAAACAACGACTAAAAAGTTATGCCAGAATTGTTCAATATTAATATTAGGTTCAGCCGGTATTACGCGGTGACCCATGGCTTCTAGCTGCTTAGCAGTCTTCTCTAATACGGTAAGCACTTCCTTATCGACCACAGTATTGGCAACCAACGGCTGTTGATGCAAGGCGATGGTTAATTGCCTTGGAGCACGCATTGCCGCTTCTAAGAAAGTACCTTTAGGCGGTGCTATGACATAAGGTGCCCCAATCTCAGCACCACTAGTCGCATCAAGCATCGCGGCACTATCACGCACGCTACGTGTAATTACATGATCGGCTACTGCTCCTTCCCAGCCTTCACCAAATAAGGGACCCATTGGGTTACGTCCACGACTGGGTTTGAGTCCAAACGTACCACACCACGCGGCAGGAAAGCGTATCGAGCCGCCACCATCACCCGCGCCTGCCATCGGTACGATACCGCTTGCCACTGCCGCCGCACTACCACCCGATGAGCCCCCAGAGCTATAGCCTTTTTTAAAAGGATTATGTGTCACGCCATGCGCTTTTGGCTCAGTGGTGATAATCAAGCCAAATTCTGGGGTATTGGTCTTACCAAAAGTGTTCACACCCGTAGCTTTCATACGCTTGACGATTTCGCTATCGCTTTTTGAGATGATATTGACGCTACGACTGCCCATCGTAATCGGCTCATCAGTGAAGCTAAATGACAAATCTTTTAACAAATAAGGGACGCCGTTAAATACACCAGCTGGCAGTCCCGCCTGCGCTGCAGCATAAGCGCGCTCGTCAAAACGATGAATGATAGCATTCAATTTAGGATTGAGCTGATTGGCTTGATAGACTGCTGCATCCAGCAACTCTTTGGTACTGACTTCCCCAGCATTGACCAATGCCGCGAGTGCTAATGCATCGTATTGGGTATATTCTTTAAACATAACCGACCTTCCTTGGAGAATAATCAAATTAAAATTTTGAAAAGATTAATATGTATCCGATTTATAGACAGCATCCAGTTTAGTATAAAACCTTACTGTTTATAATGAATAAACAAACTCATTAGTCATTTACGGTATTTAGAATCCTATTTGATAGGGGCAATTGATAGCCTGAAAATAATACTCCTAAAACCTTTTACTACATAAAATTCCTTAATATCTTCAATAAAAAAGACGAGTTACTTTCGTAAATCGTCTTTTTACCATCCAGTCAAACATAAGCTCTACATTAGTAGCTCACGTTTACCACTCTTACCCATTGAACTGACCAGTCCAGCCTCTTCCATCGAGTCAACAATACGTGCGGCGCGGTTATAGCCAATGCTAAATTTACGCTGAATACTAGAAGCGGAAACTTTACGAGTCTCCATAATAAAACCAACGGCTTCGTTGTAAAGGTCATCATCTTCACCAGAGGCATTGGCAGCACTACTGCCACCGCTAGGACTAGACAATTCAAAATTGCCTGCCATATTGTCGATATAATCAGGCGCACCGCGCTCACGCCATGCATCACAGACGCTATTGACCTCTTCATCGCTGACATAAGCGCCATGGACACGATCAGGTTCAATTTGCCCAGGCCCTAAGAACAGCATATCGCCATTACCAAGCATATCTTCTGCGCCACCACTATCCAAAATAGTCCGTGAATCGACTTTTGAGTTGACTCGTAACGCTGCTCGTACCGGAATATTGGCTTTAATCAAACCAGTAATCACATCAACTGAAGGACGCTGAGTCGCAAGGATTAAATGAATCCCTGCTGCCCGCGATTTTTGCGCCAAGCGTGTAATTAACTCTTCTGCCTGCTTACCGACCTGCATAATCATATCGGCAAATTCGTCGGCAACGATGACAATCATCGGTAAGGTTTTTAGCTTTGGTGCTTGGCTAATACTTACACTGTCATTGGGTCGCCATAATGGGTCAAGCATTGGATTGCCTGATTTTTCAGCAGCGATCACTTTTTTGTTAAACTCATTTAGTTTACGCACCTTTAGCAAGCTCATAAGCTGATAACGACGTTCCATCTCTGCGACGCACCATGACAAGGCACTTGCCGCCTCAGTCATATCGGTAACGACTGGGGTCAGCAAATGCGGAATATCATTATAGTTGGCAAGCTCAAGCTGCTTAGGATCGATAAGAATCATTCGCAGCTCGTTCGGCGTATATTTTAGCAGCATCGATAGTAACATCGCGTTGACCAAGACTGATTTACCAGAACCTGTCGTACCAGCGACCAACATATGCGGCGCTCGTGCAAGATCAGTAATAATAGCTTTACCGCCAATATCTTTACCCATCGCCATACTGATTTGCGCTTTAGGATCTTTAAATTTTTCGGTATCCAATAGTTCAATTAAGCGTACCATTTCGCGCTGTTTGTTGGGCACTTCAATGCCAATGTACGGCTTGCCAGGAATAACCTCAACCACACGTAAAGATGCCATTGATAATGAGCGTGCCAAATCGCGTGAAATTCCCGTAACTTTACTGGCTTTTATCCCAGGCGCTAGGTCTACTTCAAAGCGAGTGACGACAGGTCCTGGAATCGCATTAACAACATTTGCTTTGACATTGAACTCTTGTAATTTGATTTCCAGTAGCTCTGATAACTGCTCAAGCTCAGCAAGTGTATAGCTTGGCTGACGATTGGGGTCTGGCTTATCTAAGATCGACATCTCTGGAATCGGCGACAGACTACTACGATAGGCAGCCGTTTGCATTGAGCGTGATTTTTGACTGAATGCAATATCATCACTAATATGAGGCATAACGGGAGCATCAATCTCGTCAGTGCTATCATAAACATTGTCGTCTTCTGGCATCATATCCGTAATATGATTGCTACTATCACCTTCTGGGACTGCAAAACTCATAGTTGGTTTAGTTACTATGGCTGACTCGATACTTGATATGGTAGCCGTACTCTCTGCTATTGGTGGTGCTTTTGGATTTGCAGGCGGGGTATTGGTCGGTGTCATATCTATTATTTCTGATGTATTCTCTACATCAGCATCAGCATCAGAAAAAGACTCCAAATCGTTCAACAAGTCATTTGCAGCATTATTAGGAATGTCGTCAGTAGTGTCGTTTGGTGAGATAGTAGTTTGCTGCTGAACAGGTGCAGCTGCAGTTTCTGTTAATGTCTCTATGGCAGATAATTCTTGTTCATGGCTAAAATCAGTCGCTTCCGGCACTGCCGCATGTTCTGCCAACCATGCATCCACTAAGCTATTGACGCTAGGCGCTGATTCAGGAATATCTGGCTGCGTAGTTGACATGTTCGGTGCATAATCATTTAACGAATGTGCTGCTTGTTGCTGAGTCTCCTCTTGAGTAATATCAAGAACTGGGCTAGCAGAAGAAATGTCAGTATTTAAGCTGTCAACAGAAGCAGCAGCTGATGCCTCTGAATATGGAGCATTTACGACATCATAAGGTATCGTATCTTGCTCATTTTCTATCTGGTTTGCTAATAAATCAGCGACAGTATTTGCATCGTTCCATGCAAAACTTGGCTCAACCTTTCTGATAGGCATTGGCGTAACATTGGTAGCAGGTACTGATGTTTTATTTAGATTAAAAGCACTATTGCTAGTCGTTGTGGCGGCTGCAGTTTGCAGCTGCTCTTCTCGTTTGGTACTTTCACTGGCGACTTGCGCTGCGGCTGCCATAGAAGCTTTTACACTGGCACCCAATCCTGAAGACGATAAAAAGTCTGTCAATGCGCTATTAAAACGACCACTTCTATTGTCTTGCTGTTTATTTTTAGCCTGTTCATCCACTTGCAACTCAAGAGGCAATTGCTCATATTCTGGAGTATCAGTCTTACTTATTGCTGTATCAAGACCTTGTTTATCGGCAGCACTAGTAGCATTGTCTTCTTGTGTTATTTGACTAACATCAAGGCTGCTATCAAGGTTTTTGACACCTGACCCAAACCAAGACAAAGTTTTGAATTTTTCGTAAATACTTAACCAATGAATATTAAAGGCAAAGGTGGTCGTAATAGCGACAAACACTGCCAAAAACGTCACACTCCCCCACTGCGACAATAGCTGTGCTAGCCTCGCTTGTAGCTCAAGACCAATAATACCGCCAGCAACGCCTTTGAGCCCTGACGACATCGGATCTGCTACCTGCTGCACCAATGCGATCATCTGGGCAAATAAGGCACTGCTGCTCAATATTAAAAACACGTAAGCAACCAAGCGTAATAACCAAAACGTCGGTTTATTGTCCCACCAAATCAGTACTGACTCATAAACCAGAAACGCCAGTAACCACCACGCACCAAAACCAAAGAAGCTATACAGCAAATCTGAGAGCCATGCGCCCATCTCGCCGCCCATATTATTAATGGTCGTCATATCACTACTGATGTGCGACCAGCTAGGATCATTACCGGTATAAGTCATCAAAATCACGAACAAATAAACCGCGAGGAGTAATCCCAGTAGGGTAAATATGCCCTTTTTTAAGTAATCAATAATTGGTGCTGATATCACGTAAGATCTGCCTTGTTGTTAATACTCGTCATGAATACTCAATAGTCGTCAAACCATGATTAAGCTTAATCATGCTGACATAAATTCCTGATAGAAACTGCTGTAATAGGTTACGACTGATGTGGCGTAATAACACAAAAACTTTATCTAAAATACTACGGCAAAATATTGACCGCATTGCTGTTTTTGTTTTGTGCGCGGCATACAACTTCTTATAATAACAAATACATAGCTGCCATGGCGACCGTGTTATCAATAAAGCGCATAAGAAAATCAATCCAGTAGTGATTTAGCCAAAAATGCAGCTAGTAAAAAATGATGCCTGTTCTTTTTGCATTAGAATCTAACCAAAATATATTAAAGCTCTACGTTACTGATGATGTAAATTTTTTATAGCCTCTGTCTGCGTAGGTACAGCAAGCAAGACAAAGTAATACCAGCAGTACGTGATGTTTATATATCACTTTTCACTGACTATATTTGAATATGGGCTCATTTTTGGTACTAAAATTTCAAGCTTCAGATACTTTAGTTCTAATGATACCCATATTTGTTTTAGCAAACTTGCACTTTTTGCTCTTAGCCCTTATGTTATTATCACATAGCAACGATAATAACCAGATACGTCGTCATTTTTACGCTTATCTTTTATAATACTTATAATATCTACTTATTATTTTAACGTTGAACCTTTTCACATTTATTGCTCTAGCAAGGAAATCTTATGGCAACTGATAATACTGCTCCACGCCACGAAAAACTCATTATTTTAGGTTCAGGTCCTGCTGGTTATTCTGCCGCTGTGTATGCAGCACGCGCCAACTTAAAGCCTGTTATGGTCACCGGTATGGAAGTCGGCGGACAGCTCACGACGACGACCGAAGTCGATAACTGGCCGGGTGATGCACATGATTTGACTGGTCCTGCATTGATGGAGCGTATGAAAGCCCATGCCGAACGCTTTGGTACTGAACTGGTTTATGACCATGTCAATGCTGTGAATTTAAATGTGCGTCCTTTTGAGCTGACCGGTAATAACGGCAATTACACCTGTGATGCTCTTATTATCTCAACCGGCGCATCAGCACAGTATCTAGGTCTAGAGTCAGAAACCAAATTCCGTGGTCTTGGCGTTTCTGCTTGTGCAACTTGTGATGGCTTCTTTTATAAAGACCAAAAAGTGGCGGTTATCGGTGGTGGTAACACGGCCGTTGAAGAAGCGCTGTATTTATCAAATATCGCCGCTGAAGTCACTTTAGTCCATCGTCGTGATAGCTTACGCTCAGAAAAAATCCTACAAGATAAACTATTTGAAAAAGCCAAAAATGGTAATGTCAAAATCGAGTGGAACCACAGCGTAAAAGAAGTGGTTGGTGATGATATGGGCGTTAATGGCGTGGTCATTGAATCTATGATTGATGGCAGCACCAAGCAACTGGACGTGTTTGGTATGTTTGTTGCCATTGGTCATAAGCCGAATACTGACTTATTTAAAGGTCAGTTAGAGATGAAAGACGGTTATCTGATCGTCAACAGCGGTCTCAATGGTAACGCTACCCAAACCAGTATCGAAGGTGTTTTTGCCGCAGGTGACGTCGCAGATCACGTCTATCGTCAAGCGATCACCTCGGCAGGTACGGGCTGTATGGCAGCACTTGATGCTGAAAAGTACCTAGATGCAATAGGCGAAACGGTCGCTCAAGATCATACTTATGCTTCAACGTTGACAGCTGACAAAGAAGCGTAAATGAGCGATTTTGTTAATGATAGTCGCATAACGCCTGAGGCTTTTGTTCAACATATCAAAAGTCTTGGGCGTTATGACTTTCCAGAGCCAGCGATAGTAGATCCTGAAGGTATGGGTATTGTGGCTATCGGGGGAGATTTAGCTCCTGAGACGCTGATTTCTGCTTACGCACAGGGTCTATTTCCTTGGTTTAATGACGGTGAGCCAATTGCTTGGTGGTGCCCTGAACCCAGATGTGTGATGCAGCCGACAGACTATCAGCCCAGTAAATCGCTACGTAAGCAAGCAAACCGTAGTCGTTGGCAGTTGACGCTGAATCAAGCTTTTGATGAGGTCATACACGCTTGTAGTTTACCGCGTAGTAATAGCGTTGATAACGATCTTAATGAAAGTCAGCCTGAAGGCGAACATACTTGGATTCATGATGAGATGATTGAAGCCTATAGCGAGCTACATGCTCAAGGCTTTGCGCATAGTATTGAAGTTTGGGATGATAAAGGCGCGCTCGTTGGTGGTTTATATGGCTTAAAAATAGGTGGTATTTATTTTGGTGAATCGATGTTCCATATCGCTTCTAATGCATCAAAGCTAGCATTTTGGGGCTTGATGCGCTTATGTGAGCAAAGCAATGTTAATCTTGTCGACTGTCAACTCCCTAACGATCATCTCACGAGTTTAGGTGCTATCACCTTGTCACGTCCTGAGTTTTTGACTCAACTAGATATATTAATATCTAATAGTTCAGATAATTGGCACAAAAATTCGCATAATCCTCTGGCGGTATCGCTGCTAGGGAGTTTGCAACCTTGGCAATTAAACCTCTAGTTTATTACTTTATTTTAAAATCTAAAGTTGATCTGGCTAATCGATAGTTAAAATAGCGCGACTCGATTGAGCACGTATGATTATTACTGTTACGTTTAATCGGCAATGTTTTCATAAATCAGTAACTTACTTATCACGATCATGAGTACATTATGGCACCTGATACCTCTTTTTTATTAATAGGTAAGCTGGCAACCAAAGCCAACACCACCAAAGATACAGTTCGTCACTATGATCAATTGGGGCTGCTGAAGTCTCGTAAGCGTCAGGCAGGTTCGCGGCTATATACTGAGTTTCATCCAGAATGTGTTGAACGTATCGAATTAATTAAAAGCGCGCAAGCAATTGGCTTTACTCTGACTGAAATCAAAGACAGCCTCAATGATTATTACGATGGGCAGCTCGATATTGACTTACAGCTGAACATTACCCAGCAAAAACTGATTCAAATCAGAAAACAACAAACGACCATCAGTTTGATGATAGAAATGTTGACCGAACGCATTGATATTCTTGAGCATATGAAGGCTGATAGTGATTATAAACTCGACATTGATGTGTGTAAAAAGACACTGCCTTTATCCTGATAAGGAAACCTCGATACCACACTGCATTTATTATTTGTTATTGTTTTAAATCTCAAATAATAAAAGCTGCTAATATTTTTTAAGATTAATTATAAATACGCTGCATGATTAGCGCGTCGACTGCCGGTTGATGCGCTGCTTGATAGTAGCTTTTACGTGTATGAATCACAGTAAATCCTTGCTGCTCATATAACGCGATCGCAGCAGTATTGTCTGCTCGCACTTCTAATAAAAGACTCTCTACTTGATTGGCCTCTAACGCCTCATCTAGTCTAATAAAAACTCGTGATGCTATACCTTGTCGCTGATAATCAGGATGAGTGCCAATGCGTAAAATCTCTGCTTGCTCAAACAATAATTGGTATAAGCAGTAGCCAATCAATTCGTTTGCAGAATTATCAGTAACAACCATCAGACTGATACTATCCTGTTCGAGCAGGTCACCTATTGCTTGAGATGTCCAAGGGTCTTGTAGCTGAACCATGACTTCAATAGTAGCAACTGCTTCGACCATTTCTTTACGCTTATCTGGTTCATCTAATAGCATCTTTATATCGAACATCAGTGCCTCTTTATTTGCTGGCTTTAATATCAGTTATATTATCGTTGATTGTCGACACTGTCATTCTATTAGCAAACCATACCCAAAAAAAGCCACCCTCTTTCGAGGATGGCTTTTGACTAATGATTAACGAAGATCAGATTACTCTGACAGCATTAAGTATTAGTTCAATACGTTAGCAACAACACCAGCGCCTACCGTACGGCCGCCTTCACGAATTGCAAAGCGAAGACCTTTGTCCATAGCGATTGGGTGGATAAGCTCTACGCCCATCTCAACGTTATCAC
>NZ_VOBF01000006.1:0-179270 GCF_008369245.1 Psychrobacter sp. ANT_H56B | reverse complement strand
GAGCATTTCCATCTGTTTTTAAAGGAATGTGAGTGGCGTTTTAACTACAGTGATCCAAAACGTCAATTACATCAGCTGAAACAATGGGTTAAACAGGAACTGAACTAGTTATCTAGGACAGCCCCTTGAATTATTGTGTATGTTTGACGCGGCATTGGTACTCATGAGAGTCACAAGGCTAAGACTTATTGCGCTTACTAACCAAACAAGATACTGACTAAAATCTGCACGAAAAAATGGCATGGTATTACTTCTTATTATTAATAAATAAAATTATTATCTATAAGCTATAGTCTGTCCTTAACAAAAAAAATACAAATATTATCAATCACTACTGGGGTTAATTTTTCTTGCTTGCTGTGCCTACGCAGACAGAGGCTGCGAATAATGAACCCCAGTAGTTCCGTACTCTTTTAAAAGTGGATCAACTATAGCAAAAAACCATGACAAGCATTGTGCGAGTTGTACGAATGAAACTTAAAACTGCGACATTAAATTCTTAGAATTCTATTACACCATACGAATCGCGCCATCCAAACGAATCACTTCGCCATTGAGATAGGCATTATCAATGATGTGCATGACCAATTTGGCAAACTCATTAGGATTACCCAAGCGATTAGGATACGGTATCGCAGCCTCTAATTGCTCGCGCGCCTTTTCAGGCAGACTTTGCATCATAGGCGTTGCAAATACCCCAGGCGCGATAGTCATGACACGGATACCATGACGAGTCAGCTCACGTGCGAGCGGCAACATCATACCAACGACGCCAGCTTTAGATGAAGCATAACTCCCTTGTCCGACTTGCCCATCAAAGGCAGCGATAGAAGCCGTATTAATAATGATGCCGTTGTCAGCGTTCTTCTCTACGGAGCTGTCTGCGTTATTGGCATTAGCTACACGCTTCGCAATACTGGCTGCCACCAAACGCGCAACATTAAAAGAACCAACAAGATTGATATTGACGCCGCGACTAAAAGCATCGAGATCTGCCGGATTGTTTTCACGATCTAAGAGCTTCTGTACAACAGCGATACCTGCACAGTTGATAGAACCTTGTAAGCCGCCAAAGTCGCTTTCAGCCATATCAACAGCCGCTTGCACCTCATCGCCACTGGTCACATCACAGCGCACAAAACGAGCATGGTCACCCAATTCATCGACCAATGCTTGCCCCGTCGACTCATTAAGATCAGCGATGACAACCTTGCCGCCTTGAGCCACGATAGCACGCACTACCGACTCACCCAGACCTGACGCACCGCCCGTGACCAAAAAGCTGTGTTGTTCAATTTGCATAATTTTTCCTTTAATTGATGTTTTATTACTATTTTTATAGGCTAACTATTTTATTATCTTCAAATGCTATTAAGACTTTGAAGTATTTATGCAGCAGACAAACTACGCAGCAAAAAGCGCTGAATCTTACCGCTTGGTGTTTTTGGTAACGCATCGACAAATTCAACCTCACGCGGGTAAGCATGAGTTGAAAGACGTCTGCGGACCAAGTCTTGAATCTCTTTAGCAATCTCGTCCGTCCCCTCGATACCGTCCTTTAGCACCACATAAGACTTAATCGTATGACCGCGCACTTCATCTGGCACGCCAACGGCGGCGGATTCTACGACTGCCTCATGCTCAAGCACGGTGTTTTCCACATCCGTAGGCCCTACGCGGTAGCCTGCTGTAATGATAATGTCATCATCACGTCCAGAAAACCAATAGCTGCCATCGCTATGGCGCTCGACCACATCGCCGGTTAAATAGTAATCATCAGCAAAGGCATCTTTCTCATTCCAACTATAACCGCGGAAATAAAACGCGGGCGATTGACTGACCACTACGGCAAGCTGTCCTTGCTCGCCGTCAGGTAATATGTTCATATCATCATCTAACACAACGAGTGTATGCCCCGGTAGCGCCATGCCCATCGAGCCAACTGGACATTCATGAGCTAACGCATGGTGCTCGCAGCAGGTCATGCCCGTTTCGGTCTGCCCATACTGATCGCACACTTTGCAGTTTAGATAAGTTTCCACCCAGTTGACGACTTCGGTATTCAAGGTTTCGCCTGCTGAATTGGCACAGCGCAGTGATAGTTTAGCCTCATTATCATTACTATTATCATTGTGAGCAGCTTCAAACACGCCACTCGATTTCATCATACGAAATGCAGTTGGCGAGGACGCCAAATTGCTAATTTTATGGCGTACCATAAAGTCGCGGGTATTGGCAGCATCGAAGCCTGCTTCATTAAAATAGGTAGTAATACCTAATAATAATGGCCCAGTAATCGCGTAATATAACCCATACGCCCAGCCTGGATCTGCCATATTCCAGTAGTTGTCATCCGCGCGCAGGTCAATTGCATAACGCATGTACAGATAAAAAGCCGAAAGTGCGCTTAGTGGCACACTAACGCCTTTTGACTTACCAACCGTACCTGAGGTAAACATCTGTAAAAATGGTGCATCGGTATTTAGTAACACTGGTTCTATAGTTTGTGGCTGCTCTGATGTCTTGTCAGCATAGTTATCATCACCCCAGCTTTGCGCATCTACTTTGCTACCAACCAACACCATTTTAGTTTGCTTGGCCAAGTCGTCAAACTTGCCACGATTGTCTTGATTGGTAAAAACAACTTTAGTATTAGCTTTGTCCATTCGATACTTAATCGAATCATAACCAAAGGCGGTAAACAGCGGTTGATAGACTGCGCCAATCCGCCAAGTCGCGAGTACAATGGTGAGCAGCTCAGGGGTACGCGGTAGCATGGTCGCTACTTGGTCACCCGCTTGCACGCCATAAGAAAGTAGTAAACTGGCAACCTGTGCACTTGCTTTATCAAGCTCAGCAAAGCTCTTACGCGTGACATTGCCAGCCGTATCTTCATGAACTAGCGCGATATTATCACCGCGACCGTCACGTACATGACGACCACAGCACGCCATATAGGCGTTTAAACGGTCATCTACATTTTCACCAAATATCTCTGTCAGTAATGCGTTCATATCAAAATTATGATAATAGTCACTATAACTCGTTAGCGTCTGTGAGGTATTTACAGCATGATTTGAAGGGGTGTTTAAAGAGGTAGTACTTGAAGGAGAGGTATTCATAAGCTAATCCTTTAGCAATAGAGAATCACTGACAAAATCAGAGAGTTAGAAATAATAGAATAAATCGTAAAACAGCTATATTTGATCAACCATTTAAACATCTTAAATGGCACATGCTCTATTAGTAACGTATTTTTATACTTATTTCAATACATAACGTATCATTTTTATTATTCTCTAAAAACAGTTACTTAGTAATGGTTTACTGTCGCGCGCTCAAAAACCCAAGTAACGCCTTTTCTTCACAGCTTTGATGCCGTTTGGTACGTCCACGGCGCGCTTGTTTATAAAGCTCAAAAAACTCCCCTGCTAAAAACTGCTGGATAATAATAGGATTGATATAAGAGGATCGGCAGACCGTTGGGGTATTGCCGAGCTCATCGGCGACGCTTTTTACCATATCGGTCACCAGTTGCTGGCGCTCCTTACTATCAGGCGCAGTGGCTAAAATCAATTTACCAGATTTGGTTTGCAGCTCATCATAAAGGTAGCTTGCTGCCAATACACTTGCCATCCAAGTACGAAAGTCTTTTGCACTGTATAAATTGCCGCTATAACTTTCGCACTCATTACCACAGGTATGCGTACGCAGATAATCATTGATATCAGCGCTATCAACGACTTGCTTATTGCCCTCTTCATTTAAGTATTTGAATACTTGATAACCGGGCAGCTCAGAGCACGCTTGGATGATGTCAATCAAACGTTCATCTTGCAATTCTATATGATGCTCTTTGGCACTTTTACCGACAAAGTCAAATGCCAGTCCAGTATCCGTTTCGCTGACATGCTTACTGCGTAACGTGCTTAAACCATAACTTTTATTGAGCTTGGCGTAGCGACTATTGCCGATACGAATCAAGGTGGTCTCAAGTAGTTTGACCACTGCTGCCAACACATTGTCACGTGATAAGGGTTTGGCTTCTAAATCTTTTTCAACTTGCGCACGCAGATTGGGCAATGCTTCAGCAAAACCTATCATGGCATTAAACTTGGCTTGGTCACGTACCCGATCCCACTCTGAATGATATAAATACTGCTTACGCGCTTTATCATCTCGACCTGTCGATTGTAGATGTCCTTTATCATCTTGGCATATCCAAACCTCTGACCACATCGGCGGTATGACCAAAGCATCAAAGCGCTGACGCAAGGCTTTATCTTTGACCGTTTTGCCAGTGGCATCTCGATAAGTAAAGCCACGCCCAGAACGCCGACGCCCATATCCAGGATCGGTATCGCTGACATAACGTAAGTTTGCGAGGCTCGCCAAATGCTCATAATCATGGCGCACATCTTGTGCATTGGTTGGTTGATTTGACTTCGCCATAAAAAATACTCATTTGCTAATATCGTTGTTTTAGCATAATCAACCGCCATTATCATTGCTGTGTACTTGACATGGACAATGTGTAATGCTGTGTAAAATAAAACCGATAAATGGCTTGTAGATTTTGGGCGCTACGGCATAATTTAAGACAAACTGACTAAAGACACCATTAATATGACAAACGCCACTCCTATAAACCCAACTAATGGCTCTTTAAAAATAATGCCATTATCTAAAAGTGATTACGATGCTTGGTTAAGCCTATGGCAAAGCTATCTGACGTTTTATGAGAGCAGCTTGCCATTAGAAACGACGAATGCAACGTGGCACAGTTTGCTCGATAGTAATGTGCCGATTTATGGTTTTGGTGCTTGGCAAGACAACAAGTTGGTAGGTATCACGCATGTGGTGCTACACCCCAATACTTGGAATAGCACTGAATGCTGCTACTTAGAGGATTTATACGTGAATCAATCTGTGCGAGGGCAAGGCGTAGGACGTGCATTGATTGAACAGGTTTATGAGTTTGCCCGCCAGCAAAACTGCAACCGCGTTTATTGGACAACCCAAGAGGGAAACACCACAGCGCGCAAACTGTATGACACAATCGCCACTCAAACAGATATGGTGCAATACCTTAAGAACTTATAGATTGTATTAGCTTGTTTTATTGTTTGAAATTAGTCGGAGAATAAAGTACTCATAAAAAAACGCCAAGCATCAACTTGGCGTTTTTTTGACGACTGTACTCATATGGGAAATGGCTATTTACCGTAAGTACATAAATAAGCAGACTCAACTTCCACTTTTACTTGAAACTTTTGGTTGGCATCAATGGTAAATTGCTCGCCAGCATTAAAAGTCTGCCACTCATCACTCTCTGGCAGCTTGACCGTCAAGGTACCGCTAACGACTGACATGGTTTCAAATTCGCTGGTGCCAAATTCGTATTCACCAATTTCCATTACACCGACAGTAGCAGGCTTAGTTGCGGTTTGAAAGGCAATAGAAGTCACTTTGTTTTCAAAATAATTATTAACGCTTGGCATAATTTTCCTTAATTAAGTGTTGGTTGATATTTTAAATCTGTCTTCATATTCTATTTTTACAGTCCAGCTTTTAGGCTCGCTTCGATAAATTGATCGAGGTCGCCATCGAGTACCGCACCAGTGTTAAAGGTTTCAACACCGGTACGCAAGTCTTTGATACGAGAGTCATCAAGTACGTACGAGCGAATTTGACTGCCCCAGCCGACGTCAGATTTACCATCTTCAACCGCTTGCTGTGATTCCATACGTTTTTGCATTTCTAGCTCATACAGCTTAGCACGTAGCATTTTCATCGCAGTGGCTTTGTTACCATGTTGGCTACGCTCGTTCTGACAAGTGACCACTACGCCGCTTGGCTCGTGGGTGATACGTACCGCAGAATCAGTCGTGTTCACATGCTGACCACCAGCCCCCGATGAGCGATAAGTATCAATGCGCAAATCTGCTGGATTGATATCAATCTCGATATTATCATCAATTTCAGGCGACACAAAAACGGCAGCAAACGAGGTATGACGACCGTTATTGCTATCAAATGGTGATTTACGCACTAAGCGATGGACGCCGATTTCGGTACGTAACCAACCAAAGGCATAGTCCCCTTTAATCTCAATCGTGGCCGACTTGATACCAGCGACACTACCTGATGATACTTCAATCACTTCAACTTTAAAGCTATGCGCTTCCGCCCAGCGCGTATACATACGCAGTAGCATTTCTGCCCAATCTTGCGCCTCTGTACCTCCACTACCTGACTGGATGTCCAAGTAGCAATTATTTGGGTCCATCTCACCGCTAAACATCCGGCGAAACTCTAAATCGGCAACGCGCTTTTCAGCGTTGTCTAATTCGGCTTGCACATCTGCCAGCAAGGATTCATCCTCTGCTTCTACCGCCAGCTCCAGCATGGCAGATGCATCTTCCAATGTGGTTTCAAGCGACACCACCACATCTATCACACCATCAAGCTGACTTTTTTCTTTATTAATCTTAGTCGCACGCTCTGGATCATTCCATAGCTCGGGATTTTCTAACTCTAAATTGACTTCTTCTAAGCGTTCTTGCTTACCATCGAAGTCAAAGATACCTCCGCAAGTCCTGCCCACGCTCAGATAAGTCTTTAATACGTTCTTGATACGGATTGATTTCCATAAGGGTTCCTGTCTGTTTTAAAAATACGATGGCGCTATTTTAAATGAGATTTGGGTGAAATGTTTGGCTAATTTTAGCCGCTATTTTCATCTTTTAAATTGACCAATCCTCAACCGCCCAGCGATGCGACAACGCATGAGCATGTAGCGCATCATCAGGTGATACACAAATCGCCACATCTGCCCACTCTAGTAAAGGAATATCATTTTTGGAGTCTGAATACGCATAAGTCTTGTCAAAATTAATACCTGTCAGTTGCCGTTTGCCAATCCATTTATCCAAATGATAAATTTTACCTTCTTTAAAGTTTGGCTTATCGGTCAATTTACCCGTATAGCGCTCATCTTTTATTTCAAGTGGCGTTGAGAGCACATTGCCGTCTTCAATCCCAAAGCGCTTAGCAATCGCCGAAACGACAAAGTCATTGGTCGCCGAAATAATCACCACATCGTGACCTGCTTCAACATGCTGACACAGGACTTCCATCGCTTTTGGGCGGATGTGCGGCTCAATCTCACTTTTTATATAGTCTTCTCGCAGCTCATGCAACCTATCCATTGGTAAGCTGCTTAAAAACTGTGCCACAAATTCGTTATATTCCGTCGCATCAAGCGTACCTTCGATATAATCATTATAAAATTTCTGGTTGGCAGTGCGATACTCGGCTTCGTCGACAAGATTATGCTTGACGATATATTCGCCCCATAAGTAGTCGCTATCGACATCGAGCAAAGTATGGTCTAAATCAAATAGTGCTAAGGTGCGTGAGACAGTCTGGCTGACAATGCTTGGCGTGCTCATAATAAAATACTCATTAATGACAATTGATAATAATTAATAGTAATCGGTCGTTAGTAACTGTTGATTAGTGATTGTTCATTAGCAATTTATTCTGGTTGCTCAATCTCTCTAAGACCCGTTTTAAACTTCTGACAACGATCGCTATAATGTAACGCTGACAGTTTCATCATGACTGCCTGTTCATCAGTCAAGGTTTTGACCACTGTTGCAGGCGCGCCCACAACGAGAGAATTATCTGGTATCTCTTTGCCTTCGGTGACCAAGGCTTTGGCACCGATAATACAGTTTTTGCCGATTTTGGCATTATTCAAAATGACAGCACCAATGCCGATCAAGCTATTATCCCCGACTTCGCAGCCATGCAGCATCGCTAAATGACCAATGGTGACATGATTACCGATTTTTACCTCGATACCAGCATCAGTATGAATAACACTGTTTTCTTGCACGTTAGTATAGTCACCGATCTGGATGCGTTCATTGTCGCCACGAATCACTGCCCCAAACCAGACGCTTGACTGATGACCCAAATACACGTCGCCTATCACGCGTGCTGAGTCTGCAACCCAACCATTAAAGGGTACAGCGAATGTAGGCACTTTGTCTAAATATTGATAAATCATACTCTATCCTTGATAGGTTTTATTCAGTTGTTATTATTAATAAATGTAGTTGAGACAGATATCGAATATAAAACTGACCTGTAAATATGTGAGCGCTGAATTTAGGAGCAAGCATTTGTAGTATAATGCGGTTTTCCTTCATCTGCCCTATAAACCCTCTTTAGGATTGCCGCAATGATCAGCAAAAACGCTTCCGCTATCATTTTATTACCCAGTAGTTTTTTATTATCGAGCAGCTTGCTTTTCGCTATGCCAGCTCACGCCAGTAGTAGCGATAATATCGACAAGGCGGGTGACATTCTATCTTTCGCTATACCAGCAGTTGCTTACGGTAGCACTTATTATATGGATGATAAAGAGGGACGAGAGCAATTTTATTATTCATTTGCAACCAATGTTGCAGTCACTTATGCCCTAAAATCTGTGATTAGTAAAGAGCGCCCAGATGGCAGCGATGATGATTCTTATCCATCTGGTCATACCTCAAGAGCCTTTCAGGGTGCCAGCTTTATTCATAAACGCTATGGACTAAAATATAGTGTTCCTGCCTATATTGGCGCGGGTTTTGTGGCTTATAGCCGCATTGAAGCCGATGAGCATGACGCTGTCGATGTATTGGCAGGCGCTGCCTTAGGTATGGCGAGCAGTATGTATCTGACCAAAAGCTATCAAGATGACCAGCTGCATATCGCCACCAACTTATCGCCAGATTATTATGGCTTATCAGTACATTATAACTTTTGATCAATAAATCCTAGTCTTCATACCTATTTATATCACCTCCTAGTCACTACCTATAGCCAAATCTACTATGGCTGCTCATGATTGAAGGTTAAATAAGAAACATCTTAAATTTATTAGTCAAGCATCAGCTTAAGATGCTGGCCCTTAGTGCAAAACTCTAGTATAATGCGCAAAATCTGTGCCAAAGCGAGCGGACATGATGTAAGTTACTTATTCACCCCTTAGTGAATCCTGTACCTTTTCATCTATGATGTCTTCTCGCTTTTTTGTGGAAAAATTTTGGCGCTGTCTCTTTTATTATGGTTATTTAGCCGCAGTTAAATAGCAATAATCAAAAAAGCAGCGCTTTATTTTAACCAAAAAATAGCACAGCACTCACTAATAACAGCGGAGGCAACCCTTGAATTCATCGGCAGAAATACAAGCAATTTTGGCACTAGCAGACGGTACGATTTTTCGCGGTTTGAGTATCGGTAGTCTTGGTCATCGTGTCGGTGAGGTGGTATTTAATACAGCCATGACAGGGTACCAAGAAATCCTAACTGACCCAAGTTACGCACGCCAACTGGTCACGCTTACCTATCCGCATATCGGCAATACTGGCACCAACGCTGAAGATGTCGAGTCTGGTAATGGTCATCAAGTATGGGCTGAAGGTCTTATCATCCGTGATGCGACCATGGTGACCTCAAACTTCCGCAACTCAGAGTCACTGAGTGAGTATTTACATAGCCATAATACCGTCGCCATTGCTGATATTGATACCCGTCAATTGACCCGCCTACTACGTGATAAAGGCGCGCAAAACGGCTGTATCATGACCGCTTCTAACGGTACAACAATTAGCAGCGAAGATGAACAGCAAGCGATTAAATTAGCGCAAGAATTTGCTGGTATCGAAGGTATGGACTTGGCAAAAGAATGCTGTACACCGACGACGTTTGAATGGACAGCCGGTAGCTGGGATTTATCAGACACCCTACTCAACCGTGATGTAGCTGGTAGCCATGATAGCGGTACAGGCGGCTTCTTTAAGCATTTGGGCACGCACGTCGAAGCAAAATACAACGTTGTCGCCTATGACTTCGGTAGCAAAACCAATATCCTACGTATGCTCGTTGACCGCGGTTGTCATGTCACTGTCGTGCCAGCACAAACGCCTATCGCAGACGTGCTGGCGATGAATCCAGATGGTATCTTCCTATCAAATGGTCCTGGCGATCCAGCTGCCTGTGATTACGCTATCGATGCGGTACGTCATATCATTGAAGAAACGGACATTCCAACCTTTGGTATCTGCTTAGGTCATCAGCTGATTGGTCTTGCCAGCGGTGCAAAAACCATCAAAATGAAAACCGGTCATCACGGTGCTAACCATCCAGTGCAAGACTTGGCAACTGGCACGGTTATGATTACCAGTCAAAACCATGGTTTTGCGGTTGATGAAGACACGCTTCCTGCCAATGTTAAATCGACCCATCGCTCATTATTTGACGGTACCAACCAAGGGATTGAGCTGACCAATAAGCCAGTCTTTAGCTTCCAAGGTCACCCAGAAGCCAGCCCTGGTCCGCATGATGCTGCGCCACTGTTCGATAAATTTGCCGATATGATGGCAGCAGCGAAAGCTTAATACCTAGCCATAAATAATAAGTATAAAGCTTGAAGCACAGATGGTAATTCAAGCTGCACCATAGCAGACACGATAAGCATTATTGAACATATCGTTAAAATGCAGATTACTCAAAATATCACTCAAACGAAGGTAGCCCTAACTATGCCAAAACGTACCGACATAAAAAGCATTCTTATCATTGGCGCAGGCCCTATCGTCATCGGCCAAGCATGTGAGTTTGACTACTCAGGCGCGCAGGCGTGTAAAGCGCTAAAAGAAGAAGGCTACCGCGTCATCTTGGTCAACTCAAACCCTGCAACCATCATGACTGACCCTGTCATGGCTGATGCGACCTATATTGAGCCAATTACGTGGCAAACGGTTGAACAAATTATAGCTAAAGAACGTCCGGATGCCATCCTGCCAACGATGGGCGGACAGACGGCACTAAACTGTGCTTTAGATTTAGACAAACACGGCGTCTTGACCAAGTATAACTGTGAGCTGATTGGCGCGACCAAAGACTCAATTGAGATGGCGGAAGACCGCAACTTATTTGATAAAGCCATGAAGCGTATTGGTCTTGAGTGTCCACGCGCTGAAACCGCTGAAACCATGGAAGAAGCCTTTGCGACCCAAGAGAAAATGGGCTATCCGTGTATCATTCGCCCTTCATTTACCATGGGCGGTTCAGGTGGCGGTATCGCGTATAACCGCGATGAGTTCATCGAGATTTGCGAGCGCGGTTTTGACTTATCACCAAACCATCAATTGCTTATCGATGAGTCACTCATCGGTTGGAAAGAGTACGAGATGGAAGTAGTTCGTGACAAAAACGACAACTGCATCATCATTTGTGCCATTGAAAACTTTGACCCAATGGGTGTGCACACAGGCGACTCTATCACAGTTGCACCAGCACAAACATTGACCGATAAAGAATACCAAATCATGCGTAATGCGTCATTAGCAGTACTGCGTGAGATTGGTGTTGAAACGGGCGGCTCAAACGTGCAATTCGGTATCAACCCTGATACCGGTCGTATGGTCGTCATCGAGATGAACCCACGCGTATCACGTTCATCAGCATTGGCCTCAAAAGCGACGGGCTTCCCGATTGCAAAAATTGCGGCAAAATTAGCAATTGGCTATACCTTAGATGAATTGCAAAATGACATTACGGGCGGCAAAACCCCAGCCAGCTTTGAGCCTGCGCTTGATTATGTCGTCACTAAGATTCCTCGTTTTAACTTTGAAAAGTTCCCACAAGCCGATAGTGTTTTATCAACCCAGATGAAGTCAGTTGGTGAAGTCATGGCGATTGGTCGTAACTTCCAAGAGTCGATGCAAAAAGCATTACGCGGCATGGAAACTGGCAATGATGGTTTTGATGAGCAAATTGACTTATCAAAAGTAAGTATTGAAAAAGCGCGTAGCGAAATTACCAACCGCTTAACCATTCCAACGCCTGAGCGCATTTATTATATTGCGGATGCTTTCCGTATTGGCATGAGCGTCGATGACGTTTTCAAACTAACCAAAATCGACCCATGGTTCTTGGTACAAATCGAAGATATCGTAAAAACCGAAGCACAAGTTAAAGCGTTAGGTTTTGGCGGCTTAACTGAGCATAATTTACGTGGCTTTAAGCGTAAAGGCTTATCAGATTTGCGTTTGGCTAAGTTGCTTGGCGTCTCACAAAAGCAGCTACGTACCAAACGTTGGGACTTAAATGTCTATCCAGTTTATAAGCGTGTCGATACTTGTGCAGCAGAGTTTGCTACCAGCACCGCTTATATGTACTCAACATACGATAGCGAATGTGAAGCCAATCCTACCGATAACAAGAAAATCATGGTTATCGGCGGTGGTCCTAACCGTATCGGTCAAGGTATCGAATTTGACTATTGCTGCGTACACGCGGCGCTTGCCATGCGCGAAGACGGCTACGAGACCATCATGGTTAACTGTAACCCTGAAACTGTTTCAACCGATTATGACACCTCTGACCGTCTCTACTTCGAGCCAATCACATTAGAAGACGTGTTAGAAATTGTCCGTATCGAAAATCCTGACGGCGTGATTGTGCAGTTTGGTGGTCAAACACCATTGAAGCTCGCCCGCGCCCTTGAAGCTGCTGGCGTCAAAATTATTGGTACGAGCCCTGATGCCATTGACCGCGCTGAAGATCGCGAACGCTTCCAGCATATGATTCAGCAGTTGAATCTTGTGCAACCAACCAATGCCTTGGCGACTAGCTTAGAAGATGGTTTGGTCAAAGCAAAAGATGTTGGCTATCCGCTGGTTGTACGCCCATCCTATGTACTCGGTGGCCGCGCGATGGAAATCGTTTATAACGAAGATGAATTAAGACACTACTTGCGCACTGCGGTACAAGCATCAAATGAAGCGCCGGTACTATTAGATCGTTTCTTAGACGATGCTATCGAAGTCGATGTTGACTGTGTTAGCGACGGTACAGACGTGGTGATTGGCGGTATTATGCAGCATATCGAACAAGCGGGCGTGCACTCTGGTGACTCAGCATGCTCATTGCCGCCTTACTCGTTGTCTGATGAGCTGTGCGACGTGATGCGCGCACAAACCGTCGCCATGGCAAAAGAGCTTGGTGTTGTCGGCTTAATGAACGTCCAGTTTGCGGTAAAAGGTGAAACGGTTTACATCTTAGAAGTCAATCCACGTGCCGCGCGCACCGTACCGTTTGTCTCTAAATGTATCGGCACTTCTTTAGCACAAATCGCAGCACGCTGTATGGCTGGCACGTCGCTCAAAGACCAAGGCTTTACGAAAGAAATCGTTCCTGCATTCTATGCGGTAAAAGAAGCGGTCTTCCCATTCGCTAAATTCCCTGGTGTTGACCCAATCTTGAGCCCTGAGATGAAATCAACCGGTGAAGTGATGGGCGTTGGCAAAACCTTTGGCGAAGCATTCTACAAAGCGGTTATCGGTAGTAATGAGCGTTTGCCCGGTTTGCCAACTGAAGGTGAAACCAAAACGGTCTTTATTTCAGTACGTGATAGCGATAAAGAGCAAATTTCCCCTATCGCTCGTCAGCTGATTGACTTTGGCTTTAACATTGTAGCGACTACTGGTACGCAAAAAGTACTAAGTGACAATGGTATTGAATGCAAGCAAATTAACAAAGTCACCGAAGGTCGCCCACATATCGTTGATGCCTTAAAAAACGGCAAAATCGATATTATTATTAACACGACTGAAGGTAAGCAGGCACAAGAGGATTCATTCTCTATCCGTCGTAGCGCGCTACAAGGTAAAGTGTTCTACGTCACGACTTTGGGCGCAGCAGATGCCGTTTGTAAATCTTATGCGATTGACCTACCTTTTGAGGTGTATAAATTACAAGATTTACATGAGCAAGCAAAGTCTATTGTATAGCTCTATTGACTTGGCTGAATAATTTCAGTAGATTAAGCATAACCGTTAGGCTTGCCTAGGAGCTTATTTGAGCATAGTGTAGCGTTTAATAATGTAGACCATGCTTGAAATAAAATTTAAATGATAGACCTAAAAAGCATAGTGGCTAAACTGCGACTATGCTTTTTATTACGTAAGCTTAAACACCCAGATTATTGAATTGATATCAATGAATGATAGCGACCTGACTGGTTACGCTGTCTGCATCATTATTCTTTTTTTATTTTATACCCATTGCAACAACTCTGACACCATCTCACTATTCACTAAGAGTAGGAGATGGTGCCCGTGTTATTGGTTTAAGGAAAAAAACATGCAACGTTATCCCATGACTCCGCAAGGACATGCGGCTTTAGAAGCCGAATTAAAACAGTTAAAAAGTATTGACCGTCCTCGCATCACCGCCTCTATTGCTGAAGCACGCGAACATGGTGATTTGAAAGAAAATGCTGAATATCATGCAGCGCGTGAACAGCAGGGATTTTGTGAAGCTCGTATCCGTGATATCGAAGCCAAACTTGGCGGTGCGCAAGTGATTGATCCTACGACGTTACCAAAAGATGGCCGTGTGATATTCGGCGTCAGCGTCGTTATCGAAAACATGGACACTGAAGAAGAAAAGCAGTACAAAATCGTTGGTGACGACGAAGCGGATTTCAAAGCCGGTAAAATCTCTGTTAACTCACCGATTGCGCGTGGTTTGATTGGTAAATCTGAGGGCGATGAAGCACGTATTGAAACCCCAAAAGGTGTGGTTGAATACGAAATTATGAAAGTCATTTACGATTAATATAGTCGTCTTTTGTAGTGAATCAAATAGTAACTTTCTTAAGAAATTAGATAAAGTAAACCACACAAAAAGTCATCGTTTATAGGATAGCAGTTACACAACGCTGCTTTTCTACCTAACTCGTTTTAGCGCATAATTGTTGAGTTGAGATTGCTAAGTGTATGCTTAGCAACTAATTAAAATAATCACGGATAAATCAATAGTTTGATAGGACGGTTTGACAGATAGCTTTTATCGTCTGGCTATTTACTACTATTATCAGTAATGCTGCCCCCGTTATTTGACCTCCCCTGCAGCGTCAATTAACGGGGGTTTTCTTATCTGGGCTTTCTTATTTAAGTGTTCTCTATTTTTGTGTTACTTATTATCATTTTAAAGGACTTTATTATGACCACCAGTATTAATCGCTCATTCGTTGTGATGCAAAAAACAGCTACATTCACGGCAGTATCCGCACTGTTGGCAGGCACTGTTATGGCTATGTCTGCTGCCAATGCCGCCACTGAAGTGACCGTTCTACCTTCTACGGGCGGTAGTACCACCGTGGTCGAGCAGTATTCTGATGGTAAAACAGCTGTCATTACTGCTACGCCTAATAGCATTGGTATGCAAGATGGCATGCCGTTTGCTGTGACGCAGGTTACCAATGTACCGCGCTACGTGGTTCGCCAAGTAGCCAGTAATGGTGTTAGTAATACTGTCGTCACTCAAGGTAGTGCGACTGTCACTAGCGTACCGGTGACCAACCAAATAACCAATCAAAGCAGTCGTGTTGATGTCATCGCAGTGCCAACCAGTACTGTCACTCAAGTATTACCGACGACTCAAATACTGCCTGTAACCACAGCAACTCAGCTGCCAGTCATAAATACGTCAGTAATCAATGCACCGGTGATCACTACCCCTGTGACAACAATTACTTCTATAGAAGCCTTGCAGCTCAAACCAACTTTTAGTACGCCTGATGTGGTCAATGCGCAAACTAAGGTCATGAAAATCCTGAAAAATAGCGATGGACGTGAAGTTGCAGTACCTGCCAACCATATCGCGCCTGGTGATGTGATTGAGTATCATACCGTTTATACCAATACCACAGCGCAACCAGTGACTGATATCAATGCCATGGTTTCTTTGCCAAATGGCGTCAGAATGGTGTCATTGAACAGTCCACTACCAACGCTTGCGACCACTGGTGGCGATAGCTATCAAACTATCCAACAAGTTGGCAATACAGTAGTGGTAAAAGAAAATTACTCAGGTCTTAAATGGAACTTAGTAAATCTTAGTCCTAAAGCTGCACAGACTGTCGTGATACGCGCTAAAGTTCAATAAATACGGCAGTGAAGTTATAGTATTGAAACTTAAGAAATACTAAAACTAATAAAAGGTCTTGTTTGCTAAGTCTCTAGCCGGCAAGGCCTTTTTTGTGGCTATTCATAAACCATAGTCAAAACACCTTAAAAACGTTACGGTACTGCTAGTATAATTTTTTTGCAGCCTCTGTCTACCTAGGCACAGCAAGCAAGCAAGCAAGCAAAATTAATACTAGCAGTACTCAATGTATCGATATTACTTTTCATTGACTATATTGCTTCAAGTTTAAGCGCTTTTATAATCGTATAGTGCAGCTCAGAATAGACGACAACAGTTGTCGTCTATGATTTCTATTTTACTCATAAATACAATGACTTAACGCTAATTTTGCTAAAATAGTCTTTCATTACTGACATGGTAAATACCGCTTATGGCAACCATCAATTATGAACGACTACAAGGTAAGCTCAATATTTTAGCGGACGCTGCTAAATATGATGTCTCTTGCTCATCCTCCGCTGGTACGCGGAAAAACCAAGGCGGTGGCCTTGGCGATGCCTCAGCAACCGGTATTTGTCACAGCTATACCGAAGATGGTCGCTGCGTCAGCCTGCTGAAAATCCTGCTGACCAATCATTGTATATACGATTGCGCTTATTGCACCTCGCGCAAAAGCAATGACACCCCGCGTGCCGCTTTTAGTGTCGAAGAAGTGGTGGATTTGACCATGCAGTTTTATCGCCGTAATTATATCGAAGGCCTGTTTCTTAGCTCAGGTATTTTTAAAAGTGGCGACTATACGATGGAGCGACTGGTTGAGGTCGCTAAGATATTACGTACCCGTGAGCGTTTTAATGGTTATATTCATCTAAAGACCATTCCCGGAGCCTCAAAAGAATTATTATTAGAAGCTGGATTATATGCTGACCGTTTAAGCGTCAATATTGAGATTCCGACTAAATCAGGATTGGCGTTACTGGCACCAGAAAAATCTCACGAACAATTAAAAGCACCGATGGAGACGGTCAAAGAAGAAATCATCACCATTCGTGAGAGCCGTAAAACGCATAAAAAAGCGCCGAAATTTGTGCCTGCAGGTCAGACTAGCCAGATGATTGTTGGCGCAAGTAACGAGACCGACTTGCAAGTGATTCAGCTATCGAGTCATTTTTATAAACACTATGATTTAAAACGAGTTTACTATTCTGGCTATGTGCCAATGCTATCTGACAGTCGCCTGCCAGCTATCGGTACGCCTGTGCCAATGATACGCGAAAATCGTCTCTATCAAGCGGATTGGCTGATGCGTTTTTATGGTTTTGGTGCGCACGAAATCGTTGAACCGGACTCGCCATTTTTAGATTTGGACTGCGACCCAAAGTTAGCATGGGCAATCCGCCACCGTGAGCATTTTCCGGTCAATATCCAAACAGCAAGTTATGAGATGATTGTACGTATTCCCGGTATCGGTACAAAAACGGCTAAAAAAATAGTCAAAGCCCGCAAGTTTAATCAGCTGACACTTTATCACTTGAAGAAAATGGGCGCGGCGGTCAATCGTGCCAAATACTTCATTGCGACTACTGGTAAAAACGAGCATCTCGCACACTTAACCCGTGATAACTTTCGTCAATATGTGCTGGCGCAAACGCAGACGAAATTTAAAGATCAACGCAGTGGGCAATTGGCTTTGTTTTAAATATTAAAATTATTGATAATTTAGCTACTATCATGAAGTTATTTTAGGACAAATAATGTCGCAATCACTGTCAGAACTTGCCAAAAATCAAAACTACCAGCTGGGTCAATTGACGCCCAGTATTGTACTTTATGAGCCAAGTTTTGAGGGGTGGCTCAGTGCAGTATTTTACGTCTATTCCAATCACTTACAGGACGATACATCGCTACAGCTTATTGCGCAGGACTATTATGTGCCGTCATTACTCGCTCACGCCATTAGTGTAGAGACCAATGCCAACCATGCCGAACGAGTACTTACGAAGTTGAATCAACTCCTAGGTCGCTCAGGTATGCGCAATTTACTTTGGGGTTTTTTGTCAGAAAAAGACAATATAGGCACTACTCTATTTCAAGTGGTGAAATACGCTATTAACTACCCAAGTCGCCATATCATGGATGATTTGGGTAATCTCAATGTTTTAGAGCTCATGCAAACGGTCAAGTCTGTCGGTCGTGAAAAACACCGCATGGAAGCATTTGTACGCTTTGAGCATACAGTTGAAGACATTTACTTTGCCCGTCTTGAGCCGGATTTTAATGTTTTGCCTTTAATCGGAGAGCATTTTCGTCAGCGTTATCAAGATCAGCATTGGGCAATTTATGATTTGGCGCGTGGCTATGGTATCTATTATGACAAAAGCCAAAGTACGCCCAAGCACCCCGCAGCCCTGCAAACCATTACTGAGCTTGATGAGGCAGTACTACGTAATCCTGCCAGCATTCATAGCGAAGATGAGCAACGTTATCAGCGTTTTTGGCAAGGTTATTTTACCAACGTCAATATCAAGGAGCGTAAAAATCCACGTTTGCACAAGCAATACTTACCGCAGCGCTATTGGAAATACTTGAGTGAAAAACAAGTCCTGCCAAATGCGCAGCACCTCAAAAAACAGCGCTAAATATTTGATTACTGTCATTTATATTATCTGTATTTATTGACGACGAATAATAGTCATCATCCCATGCTATCTTTTTATCTTGGTGGTTGAGTTTTAGACGCTTTTCACTGACAATAGCAGCTTGATATCCTCTAATAGTGACTCACGCCATTATGAAAGTTATGCGTTTACTGTCGTCTTTGAAGCATGATGAATCCGAGCGCGGTATTTTTCATCTTGGGCGTGCCTTGGTCAAAAACGAGCATACCTCAATTATTATCTCTAGCGCTAATGAAGACAATGACTTGGTCAGACGCCTAAAGCGTGATGGCAACCATTATCACCAGTTATATATGAATAAAAAATCTTGGCTGTCCTTGTTACAGGTCGCGCCACTGCGCCGTCTGATTGAAAAATATGACCCTGATATCATCCATGTGCATTCGCGGACACCGGCATGGGTACTGCATTTAGCGCTGCGCCGTGCACGGGTAAAACGTCGACCAAAACTGGTATCAACCATGTATGGCTTCTATCCCATCAATAAATACTCACAAGCCTTACTTGATGTTCACACCATTATTACTGTGTCTGATAGTGTGACTGATTACTTAAAAAAAGGGCTGCGCCGTGAGGAGCTGGACCCCAGAGTCATTAAACGTATCTACCGCGGTGTTGATACGCGGCGTTATCCTTATCGTCATAATCCATCAGTATATTGGCTACGTCATACTTTTGCTGAATATCCTGAGCTTGAGAATAAAAAATGGCTGGTATTTCCAACCATTATCGGTAAGGAATATGGTCAAGAATGGCTGATTGATATCTTGGGCAATCTTCAAGAGCAGTTCCCCAATATCCATGCCATTATTATGGATGATGATTACCGGGCAGGCGATGTCGCCCATGAAGATTTTCGTCAACGCAGCAATACTTTGGGACTAGCTGATCGTATCACTTATGTCGGCAGCAAACGTAATGATATGCGTGAGTGGTTGTCAGCGGCCAATGTCGTCATGGCACTTGCCAATCAGCCTGAATCTATCGGCATCAATGCTTTACAAGCCATTCATTTAGGTACGCCTGTCATTGGCTGGGATCAAGCGGCATTTAGTGAAATTCTGCGCCCACTCTATCCGCAAGGTTTGGTCAAAAAATACAATGCCAACGCACTGTGCAAAGCGGTGCGCAATCAGTTAGAAAGTGTGACTCGCCCTGAGATGACCAACAAATTTACCATGCGTGAGATGATTGATGAGACAATAGGCGTCTATAAAAATCTGCATGAGCAGGCATTAGCAGAAGAAAAAGCGGCAGCGGATGCTTTAGCCGTAAGAAGACACAAAAAAGTATTTGGTGTGACTTCTAAGCCCATCATTCCTAAAAAAACAGCCAATAAAGTCAGGTTGGTCAAAGACAAGCCCAACACATCTTATAGTACTAAAGTAACAGAAGAGCCAAACGATGCTTAATTATCGTCATTTCTAATTTGACTGCTTGCCTATCTATTATTAACTTTCCTCTTATCAGCTTGCTTCAAAGACACATACAAAAAACGCTACTTTCTAGTAGAAAATAGCGTGAGTAAAAGACAATCCTGTATTTTCAATAATCATACGCTTTTGAAAATGCATTACTATATGGACCTATCACTGTATAAAAGCTTATGCTGATTTTTGTTCAGTAAGTCGTTGGCGTATGCGCACTAACGATACGAGTCACGCCGTCAGTAGGATTGATAAAAGTATGCGGTTTAATCGTATCGATCACATAACTGTCACCTTCATTTAATAAGTAGGTTGTCTCTTCAATACGAATCAACACTTTACCTTCGATGACGGTACCGATTTCTTCACCTTCATGAGCAATTTTTTCTTCCGTTGAGCTGTTTGGCTGATAAGTCTCGATCAAAAAACCCAGATTCTTGGTAGTGCTACAGTTATATACCTGCTTTAGAGACACTCTACTGCTCGGCTCGCTCAGCTCTATTAAATCTTTTGGCGTGACCACCACTCGAGCTTTAGGCTCTTTCCACTCATCACTAAAAAAAGTCGTCAAATCAGAACCTAGCACCAGCAAAATCGCCTTTAGCGTATTTACCGCGGGGCTAACTTTATTACGCTCAATCGCACTGATTGAGGTATTGGTTACCCCTGCCATTCTTGCCAGCTTTCGTTGCGAGTATCCTTTTGCAAGGCGCAGCTGATTTATTTTTTTACCAATATCGTCTTCAGGCCTTCCATCCATCTCAAGTGTGGACGGTGTCTCGTCAGATTCTAACTCGTTTTCTTCATCGATGACAACCTCATCAATGTCGTCTTCTGGCGAATCCATCTCGTTCTCGGGCGCAGTACCCTCTTCTTCGATATCGTTTTCCGCACTATTATGAACCGTGTTTTTTGCTGGCATAGTGGATAAATTCCTTGAATAGAAATTTGGACAAGTTGTCTTGTGCATAATTTAACTCAGGATGCCATTGTACACCAATCATAAATGGATGTTTTATTAAGCTGATGGCTTCTACCAATCTATCCGGTGCGCGTGCCTCGACAAACAAACCCCTGCCTACTGTATTGATCGCTTGTTTATGCAACGAATTGACGTGCCATTTTTCACCAAACGCTGCCAGTCGTCCCTCAGGTTGAATAATCACGTCATGAACTGGCTGATATTGCACTTCAAGTGGCTGGGTATTGTCCTCCAAATGCGGCTCATAAAACTCTTCTACTTCGCGCCAATCTGGATGCAAGCTGCCATCAAAATAAACATTCATCTCTTGCAAGCCTCGGCATACAGCCAATAAAGGCGTACCGGCTTTTTCTGCATGAGCAAGCAGCTTAAAGCTCAGCTCATCACGACCTAAGTCCTGCTTTTCCTCAATATGTGAAGCGCCATAACGCGCAGGCGCAACATTACTATAACTGCCCGTTAACAAAATCCCGTCTGCGATATTCAGTAGTTCCTCAAAGTTTTCACTTTCAGCAGCGGTGTTCGGCAGCAAGATAGGATTACCACCGTAGAAGTTTACTGCATCGATGTATTTTTGATATACCGCCTGTGCTGGCTGTCCATCAACCATCTTATGACAGGACACAATAGCAATAATAGGTCTGGAATTTTTCATATTATCTTCCCTAGTTATAATGAATAGACTTAATCCATCTATATTATTTATATCCTTTATTTAGCTAAAATTTAACACAATGCCTCACAAAATGTAAACTATAAACTTCATTAATATCGATATTAGTATTAAAAATGCCTTTTTGGGTTATTTTAAGATAATTTTAAATAAAAATTGACAACTATAGTTTTCATCCATATATTGGAAGTCATTAGCGATATTACTAAACAGAGATTAACTTTTATTTTCGATAATCCTATTAAAAAACTTATCTCTAAGTGGCTAATACCATTGATAAAAAATGTCGGCTTTGGTGAAAACGTATCATATTCAGTTGACCATTTATCAAACGCTTATTTATTAAGTATTCGTTATAAATGTCACTAACAGAGCATTCAGACCTAATAGCAAAGATGTAGCAGCAACAAACCCAGTAATTCTAAAAATTCATAGGAAGAATAGACATGACGACAACCAATGGAATGGTCGAATCTGCAAACAACACAGAATACGTTTATGTTGCGGCAGGTGATATCAATGGCTTACTTCGTGGTAAGCGTATCCCCTTTAATCAAATGGAAAAAGCAGAAAACGGTGCGATACGATTGCCTTTATCTATCTTAGGCGTTGATATTTGGGGTGCTGATGTCATCGAGTCTTCTCAGTGTAATGGTGATATCGATGCCATCGCTCGTCCTACTGGCCGCGCCGCTTATCCACTTCTCAATACCAGTGCGCCTTCATCGCTATTGCCCGTTTGGCTTTATACAGAAAATAACGAGCCTTATTACGGTGATGCCAGACACGTTTTGGATTACATCAGCAAAAAATTCAAAGCGCTTGGTTTGACTCCAGTGATGGCCACTGAGCTGGAATTTTATTTGGTTGACTATACTGAAGGCGAAACCCCAAGACCACCTATCCGCCCCAAAAGCGGGCTAAGACTGAATAAAACCTCAATTTTAAGCATCAATGATCTATTACAATTCGATGAATTTTTAGACGAAGTTTATGCACAGTGCAAAAAGCTCAATATCCCAGCAGATGCCGCGTTGGCAGAGAATGGCTGTGGTCAATTTGAGATTAACTTACTACACGTCGATGACCCGTTAAAAGCCGCTGACGATGCGATTTTATTTAAACAAGTGGTCAAAGCCGTGGCAGCTCGTCGCAAGCTCACCGCTACCTTTATGGCAAAACCCTTTGGCTTGCAATCTGGTAATGGCTTTCATGTGCATTGCAGCCTGCTGGATAAAGATGGCAACAATGTCTTCGATGATGGATCAGAGGAAGGCTCAGATATGTTGCGTCACGCGGTCGCTGGTCTGCTAAAGACCATGTCAGATTGCACTTTATTATTTGCCCCACACGTCAATTCTTATCGTCGCTTTACCCCTGGTACGCTGGCACCAAACAATGTGTCATGGGGTTATGAAAACCGCACTGCCGCCGTGCGTATTCCTGGTGGCGACTCACAAGCACGCCGTATCGAGCACCGCGTGTCAGGAGCTGATGCCAATCCTTATCTGGTCTGTAGTGCGGTATTGGCAGGCATGTTGTATGGCATCGAAAACAAGCTTGAAGCACCAGAGCCCATTAATAGCATTACTTACAATGCAGCAGAACTTAAGACCTTGCCACTAGATTGGCTTTCCGCCATCCGCAAATTTGAAAGCAGCGACATCATTGATTCATTGTTTCCAAGTGAGATGATTGAGCTGTTGATCGCGGTCAAAAAGCAAGAAGCCAAACGCTTTGCTCAGCAAGTGACCAACCTTGAATACCTCACCTATTTACAGGATGTTTGATATGTCGAATAGCAACCCAAGTAGCAACCCAAATAGCAACATGGCAACGAACCAAAACCCACCTTCTAATAACACACGCAATATCCCGCATTATTCAGACAATGGGCAATACCCTGATAGCTATTATGCAGCCAGTCGTAATCCTAAGCCGGATAGACCAACCCTAAAAAATGACATCCAAGTGGAAATCTGTGTGGTAGGTGGCGGCTACAGCGGCCTATCAACTGCTCTGCATCTCATTGAAACCGACCACGAAGTCGTTGTCCTTGAAGGTGCGCAGATTGGTTGGGGCGCATCAGGTCGCAATGGCGGGCAGATCGTCAACGGTCTAAATGCCAGCCTACAAAAGATTAAAAAATCTTACGGTCAAGAGAATGCAAACTTCGTCGGTCAGCTCGTGACCCGTGGTGGCAAAATCATTCGCCGTTTTGTCAGCGACTACGACATCAGCTGCGATCTCAAAGAAAAAAATATATTTGCAGCATTGAATAACGGTCAGCTAAAAGATCTACAAGAAACGCACGCACTGTGGGAGAGCCACGGTATGTATGACCGAGAAATGCTAGACAAAAATGGCATTCAAGAGCATATAAAATCAGATGCTTATGTAGGCGGCGTCATCGACCATTCGGGTGGACACTTTCATCCACTAAACCTTGCGTTGGGTGAAGCAGCAGCTATCGAACAAAATGGCGGCACGATTTATGAGAACACCTTAGTGGTGGATATTGAGTATGCTGACGATGCTATCAAAGTCATCACCGAGTTTGGCACCGTGACTTGTAAGCAAGCGGTGCTATGCGGCAATGCCTATCTCAATAAAGTCATCCCTAAACTGACTGACCGTGTTATGCCTGTATCGACGCAAATTATCGCTACCGAGCCGCTGGGTGATTTAGCTGATCAGCTCCTCCCAACCGATGTTTGTGTCGAAGATGTTCGCTATATTCTTGATTACTATCGCCTCTCAGCAGATAAGCGCATGTTATTTGGCGGCGGTACGGTCTACGGTGGTCAAGACCCCGCTGATATCACAGCTAAAATCAGACCAAACATGAATAAGATTTTTCCAGAGTTACGCGATGTCAAAATCGACTATGCGTGGAGTGGGAACTTTGCTTTGTCTTTTTCTCGCGTACCACAAATGGGCAAACTACATGAGCGAGTATATTTCGCCCATGGTTATAGTGGTCATGGCGTGACAGGTTCGCACTTATTTGGGCAAATCTTGGCTGATGCCATCAATGGTAAAACCAAAGAGTTCGATGCTTTTGCACAAATTCCTTGGATTCCGTTCCCAGGTGGTCGAGCGCTGCGAGTCCCTTACTCGGTCATGGGCTCATGGTGGTATGCGCTAAAAGATACCACTGGCATGTAAACGCATGAAAGCCTTGAATAATAAACATTGAACAAAGTGTTTTTATTTTAAAAGCTGTCGTTACATTGACCTATCATAGCAACGGATTGTTGTGATAGGGCGCGATAGACAGTTGATTCGTTACTGTCTGTCGAGCGTCAACCATAGAATAGAGCTTGTTAAAAAAACAATGAGGTTTTACAGGGAGCGTAAATATGAACATGAAGCTCAATGATGCGGTCGAAAGACAGTATCATAATAAGCGAGTATTTCTCACCGTCATAGTAGCCGTCGTCATCTATCTGGCTTTTGCTTGGCTATCTACCAGCCGTGCCCCAGACCAATCTTGGGGTGCCTTATCTTTATTACCAACCTTGTTGGTATTAGTCACTGCCATTGTCTCTAGGCGACCATTTGAATCCATGATCGCAGGCTGTGTCGCTGGCCTCGTGATGCTCAATCCTTTTGACTTGGTCTCCCCTTTTGCAGACAACATGTCGATGGTGCTAGGTAATGAGACCATTATTTGGATTGTTCTCGTCTGTGGTCTGATGGGTGGTCTTATTCAACTGCTTGAGATTAGTGGGTGTCTAGATGGCTTTAGTGAATGGCTGCAAAAAATCATTAAGTCGCGCCGTCAGTCATTATTGGCTACCTTTGCTTTGGGCGTGGTGGTTTTCATTGATGATTATTTGAACTGTCTAGCAGTATCAACCTCCGTCAAGAAACTCACTGATGTCTATAACGTTTCTCGTGAGAAGCTCGCTTATATCGTCGATTCAACCGCCGCACCGATGTGTATTATCGTGCCTATTTCTACTTGGGCGGTCTATTTTGCAGGTCTTTTAGAAGAAAACGGTGTGGCTGGCGATGGTGAAGGTATTGGGCTTTATATCAGCGCGATTCCTTATATGGCGTATGCTTGGTTTGCACTTTTGATTGTATTCTTGGTCGCGTATGGCATTTTGGGTGACTGGGGTCCGATGAAAAAAGCCGAGGCACGCGCCAAAGCGGGTAATCCTGTTCCTGAAGCCTTTGTCGAAGAGCAACTGATCTCAAACGTCCAAGCCAAACGTAAACTATCGTTCAAAGCCAATATCGCAAACTTCGCTTTCCCAATGATTTTGTTAATTGTCTCGACGGTCTACTTCGAAATCGATCTATTACGCGGTGCATTATTGACCTGTTTTGTGACCGTCGTTGTCTATTGGATGCAAGGCATTTTAAGTTTTGAGACCCAAGTTGAAGCCATCTTTAAAGGCTTTAAAGTCATGCTTTATCCGCTCTCAACCGTCATCGGTGGTTTTTTCTTAAAAGCCGTCAATGATGAGCTTGGTATGACCTCATATGTGATTGAAGCTATTACGCCTTATATGACGATTATTATTTTCCCTGCCGTCATCTTTGCCGTCATGGCTTTCTTAACTTTTGCTACATCATCAAGCTGGGGGCTGTATGTCCTTGCCATGCCGATTGTCTTTCCAATCTCTATTGCACTAGGCGTTAGCACACCCCTTATGATTGGCGCATTGTTATCAGCATCATCATTTGGTAGCCATGCTTGCTTCTTTAGTGATTCATCGCTACTTGCCGCGCAAGGTGCTGGCTGCTCCCCTATGCAGCATGCTTTTACCCAGTTCCCCT
Source organism: Psychrobacter sp. ANT_H56B (assembly GCF_008369245.1). Lineage (NCBI taxonomy): Bacteria > Pseudomonadati > Pseudomonadota > Gammaproteobacteria > Moraxellales > Moraxellaceae > Psychrobacter > Psychrobacter sp. ANT_H56B. The sequence continues at coordinate 152,723 of NZ_VOBF01000006.1, read as the reverse complement.
ATGCCATGCTCGGCGCGGGTTTATCCGTCGTCACCTTCTTAGGATTGGGTTATATGATGGCTTAAGCCAACCTTAGCACTATTATTGTAATCATTGACTAACGGGCAATGAGAGATTGTTCGTTAATCAATAAAAACAGCCCTTTTATGTGGTAGTCACTAATAAATACGATAAGGATTTAATCATGCGAAATGTTACCGTTGCTACGACTCAAATGGCATGTGGTTGGGATATACAACAAAATATTGCCACTGCTACTGAGTTGGTCACCAAAGCCGCCAAAGCGGGTGCCAATATCATCTTGCTACAAGAGTTATTTGAGACGCCCTACTTCTGCCAAGTTCATGACTTTGATTATTTTACCCTTGCGACCGCAGTTGAGGATAATGCGGCTATCAATCACTTCAAACAGTTGGCTAAAGAATTAGAAGTGGTATTACCGATTAGCTTCTATGAAAAATCAGGCAATACCTTTTTTAATAGCGTGACCGTGATTGATGCCGATGGCGAGATACTTGGCACTTATCGTAAAACGCACATACCAGATGGCATTCCTTATGCCGAAAAATTTTACTTTACCCCCGGTGACACAGGATTCAAGGTTTGGCAAACCAAGTATGCCAAAATTGGTGTCGGTATTTGCTGGGATCAATGGTTCCCTGAATGCGCTCGTAGCATGGCATTGATGGGTGCAGAAATACTATTTTATCCAACAGCGATTGGTGATGAGCCAACATTGGACATCGACTCAAAAGGTCATTGGCAGCGCTGTATGCAAGGTCATGCTGCCGCTAACCTCATGCCAGTGGTAGCAGCCAATCGTATTGGCACTGAGACGATTACTCAAAACGGAAACGATAGCGTCATGGCATTCTACGGTAGCTCATTTATTACCGACGGTCGTGGCGAGATCATCCAAGAAGCATCTAAAGATAAAGAAGAGATACTTAGTACGACTTTCGACTTAGATCAACTGGCTATCGAACGGCAGCAATGGGGCGTTTTTCGTGATCGTCGTCCATCGATGTATGGCACGTTGCTGACTCATGGATAAGGTTTGTTAACAAGCAAGCTCACTCGCGCTATCGTCAAATAAGGTGCTCTATATGTCATTATTACCGAACCGATTAATCACTGGCTCAACACCACAACAAGACGGCTTTTACATGCCAGCAGAATTTGAGCCGATAGAAAAAATATGGATGGTGTGGCCATACCGTGCTGATAACTGGCGACAGCAAGCCATTCCTGCTCAGAAAGCTTATGCCAATGTTGCATCGGCAATCAACAGATTTTGTGAAATTGGCGTACTGGTCAATCCTGATGATTATCAATCATGCCGCGATAGTCTACCTGCTAATATCGACGTTATCGCCATGCCTAGCAATGATGCTTGGGCGCGGGATATTGTCCCGACATTTTTAGTCAATGATGAAGGTGAGCTACGCGCTTGTGATTGGACATTCAATGCATGGGGCGGCGACTATGACGGGCTATACTCGCCGTGGGATGACGATGATAAGCTGGCTGAACGCTTATGTGACCATTTAGATATCAAACGCTATCGAACGGATGACTTTGTGATGGAAGGCGGTGCATTTCATGTCGATGGTGAAGGCACTGTTCTGACTACACGCATGTGTTTGCTAAGCCCAGGGCGTAACCCGCACCTAACCGAAGCTCAAATTGAAGCCAAGCTAAAAGCCTATCTTAATGTGCAAAAAGTGCTGTGGATTGATGACGGTATTGATCCTGATGAGACTACAGGTCACATTGACGATATCGCTTGCTTTGCGCGCCCTGGTGAAGTGGTTTGCTTGTTTACTGACGACCCTAAGCATCCGTTTTATGAAGCCACGCAAAAAGCCTATGAGCAGCTCTCAAATATGACTGATGCAAAAGGCAGATGTTTAAAAGTCCATAAGCTGTGCTGTACCAAAAACTCTGTCACCTTGCCTGAACATTATGATATTGAACAATCTGATGATGCCAAGGCGCGCTTAACGGGTGACGTCTGTATTGCCTCATATGCCAATTTTTTAATTTGTAATGACGCTGTCATCGTACCGCAATATGATGATATAAATGATGCACTCGCTATCGAGCAGCTTGAAAAAGTCTTTCCTCAACATCAGGTAGTGGGAGTACGAACGAAAGAGATTGTGTTTGGTGGCGGCAATATTCATTGCATTACGCAGCAGCAACCAAAATCATCAATTAAAAGCAGCAACCAAAATCATCAATTAAAAGCAGCAACTAAAAGTATTAACTAAAAGCAGCCGCATAAAAATATAGACCCAAATGGATTTTGAACCCAATAATATTTTAAAAAAGGACATAACTATGAGCGATTATCAAGTTAATAACCCAGCCACTGGTGAAGTAGAAGCCACTTACCCTACCGCCACTGAACAAGATATCCAAAACGCTATTGAACAAGCAAATAATGCTTATCAAGACTGGCAAAAGACCTCGCTTAGCGAACGTAGTGCATTATTAAATAAAATAGCTGACATCTATATTGAGCGCCAAGATGAGCTAGCACGTATCGTTGCCAACGAAATGGGCAAGCCTCTCGCACAAGCAAAGGGTGAGCTCCAACTGGTTGCTCAAATTTATCGCTATTATGCAGATAACGGTGAGCAACTATTAGCACCAAATACGATTGATGTTGCAGACGGTTCAGCTTCAGTAGAAAAGCTCCCAGTTGGCGTTTTACTTGGCATCATGCCATGGAACTACCCGCATTATCAGGTAGCTCGTTTTGTGGCACCAAACGTGATGGCAGGTAACACTATTATCCTAAAACATGCGCCGCAGTGCCCTAACACCGCAGAAGTTATCGTTGATATTCTAAAAGACGCCGGCTTACCTAGTGGCGTGTATAACAATGTCTTCGCTACCAACGATCAAGCAGCGACTATTATTGAAGACACCAGAGTGCAAGGCGTCTCGTTGACAGGTTCTGAACGTGCAGGACAAGCAGTTGCAAAAGTAGCTGGTGGCGCCCTCAAAAAGGTCGTTTTAGAGCTTGGTGGCTCCGATGCCTTTATCGTCGCAGCGGATGCTGACATCGAGCAGGCCGTACAAGGTGCAATCGTAGGTCGTTTTGGTAACACTGGACAGGCTTGTAATGCTGCTAAACGCTTAATCATCGTCGAAAGCGTGTACGACCAGTTTGTTAAAGGCTTTACCGACGCCGTACGTGGCATGACCCTAGCTGATCCACAAAATGAAGATACTTTCATTGGCCCTATGTCTTCGAAGGCGGCAGCAAACAATTTGCAAGAGCAGTTAGACAGTGCTGTCAAAGCCGGTGCAACGGTATTAGTCGAGGGTGGCATCGTTAAAGACAAGCCAGGTGCTTGGTTTGCCCCTGCGGTATTGGCAGATGTTGATGACTCAATGGATGTCTATCGTCAGGAGCTATTTGGTCCTGTCGCCGTTATCTACAAAGCGAATGACATTGCGCATGCTATCAAAATTGCCAATGACGTACCATTTGGTCTAGGTGCTTCCATTCAAACTCAAGACGCAGCATTGGCAGCAGAGATTGCCGAGCAATTAGATGTCGGTATGGTGACGATCAACGCACCTTCTGGTAGTGAGGCCAATACCCCATTCGGTGGCGTTAAACGCTCTGGATTTGGTCGCGAGCTTGGTACCCTTGGTATCACTGAATTTTTAAACTATAAGTTGATTCGTGATAAGTCGTAATCGATAGCGTTTTTCTTAGATAAACAAAAAGCCTAACATTTAATGTTAGGCTTTTTGTTGAGTGATCATTAATGAAAAAATATCTTATCGAAAAACTTAGCGCTTAGGTGGATTGTCTTTTAACCACAATTGGTTAACGATTTTTAACTCGCGTAACTCTTCTGCCATAATCGACTCACTAATGCCTGGATATTTCACTCTTGCATAGCCATATAATGCAATACCTAAAACAGTCCAACCAAAGAAAATCCACCACTCAATGGCGGTTAGTGCCGATGGCATACCTGGCATATACAACATCAACATACCAATGCTAAGCGCAATCGTGACCATACCGACAAGCTTACCTGCTGGTATCTTAAAGGGACGTACCATATCAGGCTCGCGGTAGCGTAGAACTAAGAATGATATCGCCACACAAGTATAAGCAATAACGATACCAAAACCACCGGCATCTACAATCCACACCAGCATTTTTCGACCGAACAATGGCGCTAGTGTCGCCAAACCACCGATTAATAAGATTGCATTTGATGGCGTATTATATTTTGGATGCAGCTTGCTTAAAAAGGCTGGCAACATACGTGCTTTTGACATGGCATAAAGCAGACGACTACCACCGATCAAGAAAGCATTCCAGCTTGACAAGATACCCAGTACACCGCCAATAACCAACAAGATACCTGCCCATTTTCCTTGCCACGCATTGGTCATGGCATCAGCAGTAGCGAGGGTTGAGTTTTCTGCTTGTACAAGTGGCAAAGTCGTGCCCACACTCCAAGCGATACCCACATACCACATCACCGCAACAACGATAGAGAGAATCAAAAACTTGCCAATATTAGGACGAGTCAAATCAATCTCTTCTGCTGCTTGTGGAATGACATCAAAGCCCACAAACATAAAGGGTACCATCACGATAACAGCCATGACGCCTGCGGCACCGCCAATAAAGGCTGGCGCTTGTATCGAATTTGAACTCTCAGGATTGAATAAGACGGCACCGATGAACAGTAATGTACCAACGAATAAAATGCCCAATACCGCCGTTTTTTGGAACCACGCACTGACTTCCATACCACGAATATTGAGCCAAGTCACAATGATTGAACCCAACATCCCGACGCCTACCCAAGTAGCATAGACGTCCCAACCTGCAATCGTCCAGAGATAGCCTTGATTATAATTGGGGATAAAATATTCTACGACTGTCGGCAAGGCAACTGCCTCAAAGGCGACCACTGAGAAGTACCCAAATAGAATACTCCATGAGCAAATAAAGGACACATTAACCCCCAGCGCTCGATGGGTATAAGTATGCTCACCGCCCGTAATCGGCATGGAGGCTGCCAGCTCAGCATAAGTCACGCCAATCAGTATCACTGCCAAACCACCGATAAAGAACGCCAGCATTGCGCCCCACGTACCGGCAGATAAAATCCAGCCGCCAGCTAAAACCACCCAGCCCCAGCCAACCATAGCACCAAATGCTAAGGCGATAATATCTAGCGTCCCTAACGTTTTTTTTAATTCAGACATAATTTGCTCCTTGTCTGTGTGTCATCCGTGTTAACCCTTTACGGCCACACTATGTTTTGTTTAATGGGATAGCACCCATCATAATTATCATATATACCTTTTGATCCAAGCTGTTACGTATAGTCAGAGCACTTTTAAACCGCTACGGTGTTACCCGCCCTAGATGTACTCAGTGTACTATCTGCGGTCGGTCGCCTTGTAGCGATTCTAAAATTCCTTGACTACACTATTTGTTCGATATTCAAATAGCAGAGACAGCAACGGCGTCTTGACTTGCAAGGCGCCGTTGTAAAAAATGTACTCAAAGCGAGTGCCATAGGGGCAATCTTGCTGCTCTATCAACTATTGGCTCGATACTTATTAAGCCGTTAAGATACCTTTAATGATATCAAGACCCTCTTGTAGCACTTCATCTTCGACCGTCAGTGGCACCATCACACGAATGGCATTGCCATACATACCACAAGACGCTAGTAGCAAACCTTGCTCGAATGATTTTGCTTTCAGATTGTTTGCGGCTGCGGCATCAGGCTTGCCTTCGCTATCGATTAATTCAAACGCTAGCATTGCACCTTTATGACGGATATGACCGATGCTGCTTAAGTTTAAGTCCTTTAAGAAAGCTTCGATTTTGTCACCAATCACCACACTACGCTCAAGCAAGTTTTCTTCTTCGATGACTTCCATGACTGCAAGTGCTGCTACACAAGCCAATGGATTGCCAGAATAAGTACCGCCCAAGCCGCCTACTTGCGGGGCATCCATGATGTCAGCACGGCCGATAACCGCAGAGATAGGATAACCACCTGCCAAGCTCTTGGCACTGGTCATAAGATCTGGCTCGACGCCCAATTGCTCACAGGCAAACAACGTACCCGTACGCCCAAAACCACACTGTACTTCATCAAAGATTAGGACGATGCCGTGCTCATCACAGATATCGCGTAAAGACTTAGCAAATGATGGCGTGACTTGATGGAAGCCACCCTCACCTTGTACTGGCTCGATAATCATCGCCGCCACTTCACTAGGATCGATATCCGCTTGGAAAATCATCTCAAGGCTATGCAATGCTTGTGCTTCGGTGACGTTCAGCTCATCGCATGGGAATAGTGCATGGAATACAGGCCCTGGCATCGGACCAAAGTTCTTTTTGTATGGCAATACTTTACCAGTTAAGCTCATGCACATAAGCGTGCGGCCATGCCAACCGCCAACGAAAGAAATCACACCTGGACGACGGGTTTTTGCACGAGCAATTTTGATACAGTTTTCAACCGCTTCTGCACCAGTGGTCAAGAAAAACGCTTTGGTGTCGCCACTGATAGGCGCTTTTTCGCAAAGTTTTTCGGCAAGATCGACATAGCATTCATAGTTAATCATTTGCGCAGCAGTATGAGTGAATTTGTCTAGCTGCTCGTGCACACGCTGCGTGATTTTTGGATGACTGTGACCAGTATTTAGTACTGAGATGCCGCCAACGAAATCGATATAACGATTGCCTTCAATATCCCAAACTTCTGAGTTTTTTGCTTTTTCGGCAAAGATAGGAAAAGCCACACCCAGTCCGGTTGGCAATACCGCTTTACGGCGTGCAAGTAATGATTGATTGGTAGTCATAAGAATGTCCTTTTCTTTCTTTTTACGTAGATGCCAGTGAAGTGATGGCGGTTTATAGAGTAAATTACAGTTGGGATTAATAGTACTGAACCCCGTTTCGTGCTATGTGACAATTAAATGTGTGACCATTAAAATAGAAAATAAAACTTAAAAGCTTAGCTGACGTCAGAACACCAGTATTTGGTCACAACATATTCTTCGATGCCGTATTTTGACCCTTCACGACCAAAACCAGATTGTTTGACGCCGCCAAATGGTGCTACTTCTGTTGAGAGCATGCCCGTATTATGTCCAACCATGCCATATTCAAGACCTTCGGTCACGCGCCAAGCACGCGCATAGTCGCTACTATAAAAATAAGCTGCTAGACCGTAGATAGTGTCGTTGGCTGCGCGAATAACTTCTTCTTCAGATGAGAAAGTAAAGACTGGCGCGATAGGACCAAATATCTCTTCGCTGGCAATATCCATATCAGCGCTGATATCGGTGATAACCGTTGGGTTGTAAGCAAGGGCTGACGCATTATTCGTACTGCCACCAGCAATCAGGGTTGCGCCTTTGTCTAGCGCATCTTTTAGTAGCGCTTGTACTTTTTGTAAGGCTTTTTCATTAATCAAAGGACCAACGTTGACCCCTTCTTCCATGCCATTACCGACTTTTAGCTCAGCGACTTTTTTGATAAAGATATCTAAGAATTCATCTTTAATGCTGTCTTGAACATAAACGCGGTTGGCACAGACACAGGTTTGACCGGCGTTACGGTATTTAGAGGCGATTAGACCTTCAGCAGCTTTTTCAAGATCGGCATCATCAAAAACGATAAACGGTGCATTGCCGCCAAGCTCTAATGACAGCTTTTTAATCGTTGGAGCACACTGCGCCATTAAGGTGCGACCGACTTCGGTAGAGCCTGTGAATGATAGCTTGTGAATGCGAGCATCGCCGGTAAGAATATCGCCGATAACAGATGATTTGCCGGTCACAACTTGGATAACGCCTGCAGGGATACCTGCTTGCTCAGCCAATGCACCGAGTGCTAAGGCAGAAAATGGTGTTTCAGTCGCAGGTTTGATAATGATAGTACAGCCTGCTGCTAGTGCAGGAGCTGCTTTACGCGTGATCATCGCCGCTGGAAAGTTCCAAGGCGTGATGGCAGCACAAACGCCAACCGGCTGTTTTAATACTACATAGCGTAATTGCGAGTTGGTTGCAGGAATGACATCACCATAAACACGCTTGCCTTCTTCTGCAAACCAGCGGATAAAGCTATTGGCATAACCAATCTCACCGCGTGATTCAGCCAAAGGCTTGCCCTGCTCGGCGGTCATGATAATGGCCAAATCTTCTTTGTTGGCATCGATAAGATCTGCCCATTTTTGCAGCAGCTGCGCGCGTTCTTGTGGGGTTTTGGCGGCCCAAGTGATTTGAGCTTCGTGAGAGTAAGTAACAGCATCATTGACATCAGCGGTCGTCAAGCTTGGCACCGTACCGATAACATCGCCGTTGAATGGATTGCTCACTTCAATAGTGGCATCATCATTGGCAGCGTGCCATCCGTCTTTGATAAGACACTGCTGTTTGATCAAATCTGGGTTTGAGAGATTTAGGGTCGTCTTTAGCATCGTAACACTCCATGTTTGTCGCTATTACTTATTTATTATTTATAAAGCTATTTAACGTTGGTATAAGCTTGTTTTTTTAAACAGCTATTAAACCAATGAAAAATTGGCGTAAGCAGTCAGTAATAATGATTGATAATATATGCACTGTTCAATATACTGAACAACTATTCCATATATGAGACATCATTATAGGAACGATGCGATAGTCTTTGCAACCGTTATTTTGATAGTTCTCGAACATATTTTTTATTTTTATTGTTTAACTGACATTTTAATAGGCAACTTATGAGTACCAGCGCCGTTCCTGCTCTAGACAAAACGTTTCAAATTCTGGATTTAATCACGGCAAGCCAGCAGCCCTTAACGGCAGCTTATATTGCAAAAGAGTTAAAGCTACCACGTAGCTCAACGCATAATATTTTGCAAAGCTTACTTACCAAGCATGTCATCTATAAGGATAGCGAAGGACGCTTTCACTTAGGGTCTTACTTGCTGTATTGGGCGGGTAAATACGAGCAACAGCAAGGGGTGGTGCAGTTATTTAAAGACCTTATCATGCAATATCCTATCCTATTACGGCACACCGTCACCTTGTCCAAAATGGATTTGGGCGAAGTGGTTTTTTTAGCATGTCATGAAGCACCAGCTCCGCTTGGTTTTACTTTCCGTGCTGGTGTGCGCGTACCAGCAGTATTTTCTGCCACGGGCAAAGCTATGCTTTCAACCTTGCCCATGCATAATATCAAATCACTTTATGAAGGTATCTTTCCAGAGCCAATGACACCTAACGGAGTTAGCAACTTTGAAACTTTAGCGGATGAAATTGCTGCCATACAGCAGAGCCGTATTTCACTGGATGATGGGCAATTGCGTGATGGTATGTATTGCTTAGGGACTTACATACGCAATGCGTCAGGCAATGCGGTTGCGGGTATGGCAGTCAGCTTTTTACAAGCAGAATATGAGTCCAAGCGTGCTGAGGTCAGTGCTGTACTGATTGAATTGGCGAAGCAAATTGAACAGCGTTTAGGTTTCATTGATTAGCAACAAAACCTAAACGCTGCTATTTCCTTGTTTAAAGAAAAATTTATACCAGTAGCACTTTATAATATTTGTACTTATTTTATTTAGGACTGACGATAAGCCCTGGTAAAAATGCTTGCAAATTGTCATTGAGCTTTTGCAGGTAATAACCGCCTTCGACTAAGACAATCAGGGGTTTAATCAAACAATCCCATCTGCTTTCAGCTTGGCAATCATATCGCTGTCATAGCCCAAATTACTAAGCGTGCTGTCAGTATGCTCGCTCAAACGCGGTGGCGGTGTACGATAAGTGACAGGCGAGCCTGAGAGTTTAATGGGACTACCAAGTGCTCTTACCGGACTGCCTTGCGCGGCAAAATTAACAATCATCCCTCGTGCCAGCGCTTGCGGCATAGCCAAAGCTTCTGCAACATTATGAATAGGACCGCAAGGAATACCTGCCTCATGCAAGCGCGTAAGCCAATATGCACGTGGATGCTCGGCAAATGCGTTTATGAGCCACTCACAAATCAGCTCACGATGGGCAACGCGTTGAGGGTTGGTCGCAAAACGACTGTCAGTATGCCACTCTACGGATAGCATTTGGCATAGTCTGGCAAATTGGCTGTCATTACCGCAGGCTAAAATGAAATGCTCCTCCCCTGCACCGGCAAACACTTGATAAGGAACGATGTTAGGGTGACCATTGCCCAGTCTTGGCGGCACCTCGCCAGATGCCAAATGATTCATACCAACATTGGCGAGCATTGCCAACGCACTGTCTAGTAACGCGACATCAACATGTTGACCCAGTCCAGTATGCTGGCGCGCTATTAACGCCGCTTGAATACCAATCGTCAGCTGCAAGCCTGCAAATAAATCTACCACTGCCACGCCAACTTTATGCGGTTCGCCATCAGTAGGTCCAGTGATACTCATTAGCCCTGACAAACCTTGAATAATATAGTCATATCCCGGAAGCTCAGCATCGGGACCTGTTTGCCCAAAGCCCGTTAATGAGGCATAAATCAGACGTGGATTGCTTTGCTTTAGACTCTCATAGTCCAAACCGTATTTTTTCAGACCGCCAACTTTAAAGTTTTCTACCACGATATCGCTTGTTTCAGCGAGCTGCTTAATGATGGTTTGTCCAGCAGACGTCGTAATATCGACCGTAAGGGATTTTTTATTGCGATTAATGGTAGCGTAATAAGCGGATGTATCATCGCTGAATTTTGGCGGCGCCCAATGACGCGTTTCATCACCGATATGTGGACGCTCAACCTTGATCACATCGGCACCAAGGTCGGCGAGCACTTGGGTGCAAGAAGGACCTGCCAATACCCGCGACAAATCAAGCACCTTGATACCATGCAATGCGCCTTTTGATACAGCATCAGTCGCAATATCAGCGGTAGCATTATTAGTAAAGTTGGCTTGTTCAGGCTCTTGTGTGGTTGTAGTGACAGTCATAATAATCCCTTATTGATAACGTATTTTTTATAATGATAAAAATGATAAGACAGTGCCTAGTCCTCATTTATCTAATTCTTTAGAACTACTGCTAAACCAGATATAAATGAGGACTAATAACTAAAAAACGCACGCTACTGCTTATCAAGTGCTTCGTAAGAAGCACAACAGTAACGTACGTTAATGGTCGGGAAATTAACTAATACTTATTAGCTAATAACACTTAATAAAATGCCTGAATCCCAGTCTGCGCGCGACCTAAGATGAGCGCATGAATATCATGGGTACCTTCATAAGTATTGACCGCTTCTAAATTCATCACATGACGAATAATATGAAATTCATCAGAGATACCATTGCCGCCATGCATATCACGGGCAATACGGGCAATCTCTAGCGCTTTGCCGCAATTATTACGCTTAATCAGTGAAATCATTTCAGGAGCAGCATTGTCCTCATCCATCAAACGACCAACACGCAATGCTGCTTGCAGACCTAGTGTGATTTCCGTTTGCATATTGGCAAGTTTTAGCTGTACCAACTGTGTCGCGGCTAGCGGACGACCAAACTGCTTACGGTCAAGGGTGTACTGACGAGCCGCTTTCCAGCAGAATTCAGCCGCACCCATTGAACCCCAAGCGATACCATAACGGGCTTTATTTAGGCAACCAAACGGACCTTTTAGACCACGAATATCTGGGAAAGCATTGGCTTCAGGGACAAACACTTTGTCCATGACAATCTCACCCGTGACAGACGCACGCAATGAGAACTTGCCTTCGATTTTCGGTGCGGACAGCCCTTTCATACCTTTATCTAAGATAAAACCACGAATGTCACCGGCATCATCTTTTGCCCAAACGACAAATACATCAGAAATCGGGCTATTGGTAATCCACATTTTATTACCAGTCAGCTCATAACCGCCTGCCACTGCGCGCGCGCGCGTTGACATTGATGAAGGATCTGAACCCGAATCCGGCTCTGTCAGACCAAAGCAGCCGACATATTCCCCAGTTGCCAGTTTTGGTAGATATTTTTCTTTCTGCTCTTCTGTACCATAGGCATGTATCGGATGCATGACCAAGCTTGACTGCACGCTCATCGCTGAACGATAGCCCGAATCCACCGCTTCCACTTCTTTCGCAATCAAGCCATAAGCCACGCTTGACATACCAGCACAACCATAACCGTCAATCGTTACACCAAGAAGACCCATCTCGCCCATCTGACGCATGATATCGCGGTCGAAATGTTCATTACGATTGGCCTGAATGATACCCGGCATCAGCTCTTTTTGAAAAAACTGACGCGCACTATCCGTTACCATGCGCTCTTCATCTGTAAGCTGGTCACGTAATAAAAATGGATCTTCCCAATCAAAACGTGGGCTGCTAGAAGTTGCCATTTGGTGCTCCTTGTTGTCAGTCATCCTGACCGACGATTAATGGTGAATATGATGCTTTGGCTAAATTTACTATTGACTTCACAATTCCGCTATGCGAAACTTAGTTTCATAATATAAACTATTTAAGCAAAATTTTAGCGTCCTGTAAACCCTTATTCATTCAGATGGTTATAAAATGAGAAAAAACATGTCGGTAGCTGCACCATTATTGGATCGATTAAATAGCTCTCTTACCCAAGGTAAAGAAGACAACGATAGGCAATTTGTCACTGCCCTTGGACGTGGCTTAATGATATTGGCAGCTTTTGAGCATGAGGAGGCGCTTAGCCATCAGCAATTATGCCAGATGACAAAATTGCCAAAAGCGACGATTACTCGTCTGATTCATACCTTGATGACGCTTGGATTTTTGCGCGTGACGCTACATGGACAGTATCAATTGGGTAGTAGTGCGGTACGATTAAGTGCAACAGCGTGGAGTCGTCATGATTTAGTGGCAGCAGCTGAACCGTTATTGCGGCAGTTTGCCAGTCAAAACGAGGTGTCGGTGAATTTAGCAACCGAAGTCGAAGGGGAAATGCGCTATCACGCTTGCTGTCGTAGCCCTGCTCGCCTATCGGTCAATTTGCAAGTTGGCTCATCCGTTCCCGTCGCCCGAACCGCTATTGGACGTGCTTTTTATGCAGCTAGTTCGCAAATACGACAGGCTGTTATTCGTAGTAATTTACAAGAGCAGCTATCAGCAGAAGATTATAACCATGCGCAGGCTGCTTTATCTGACGCCGCAGAACATTATAAAATGCATGGTTATACCGTATCGGATGGTGAGTTCTCTACGGACATATTAGCAGTGGCCGTTGGTGTCTTTGATGTTGCGACTGGGCAATATGCGTATTCACTCAATGCCAGTGTCCCAAGTGCTAACTGGGAAAGCGAAGACTATGCGGCGATGATAGTACCTAAATTGCAAGTGTTGGCTGAAAGGATTGGCAGCGGGGTTTAGACTAATTGAGTTGCCAGGTAGGTTTTAACTTAGTTTACCAATGATACTAAAACCTTTCGATGCAATCACAAAGTGATTTAGTCTAAGTGCTGTACACTTTTTAGCAAGTAGTTTGTGCTAAAAAGTGTAAGAGACGTTAAAATTTTATGTAAATACCAATAATAAAAGTAATGTGCCATTGATTGAAGCGACTGATACAGAGGCGGATTGCTATAGCCACCGTGAGATTAAACGGAATCTCATGGTCTCGGTCGCAAGCTTATAAAAACAAGCAGATGACATCGCTATGAAACTGCGCAAAATCAATATTGTCATTCAAACCAATAACTGGCAAATTGACCTTGTTGAATAATTGCTTTTTTTACCCTTTATGCATCGTCCTCGTCACAGCCTACAAGGTGCTTTTTAGACCTTACCACCAGACACTGACAGTCAGTTTCAATTTTATTTTTAATATTTTCTGCCATTGATTATAGGTGATTTAATCATAGCTACGCGACAAACGGTCATTAAAACATGAGCTTAAGTTTTTTTTTGGAATTGTTAAAGCCTGAGAGTAGTAATTGCAAGGTCTTTATTGGTCTGCCGTTACTTAATTGATATGGAGCCGTGATATTATAGGCGTATGATACACACCACAAATCTGAGCCCCTAAGGGCGTTTAGCCTGCTTTTAGCATGTTGGCTTTTAGCGCTTTCGCTCATTTTAAAACTCTTACTTAATCTTTCTATATTGAATCATGAATAGCGGCAAAGTTACCAAATAACTTACTGCCGCATTTTTTAATTCCTATTTTTTATAGTTGAGCCTTGTTATGCCCGATTCCAGAACCAATTTGAACCCTGAGCCTGAACACAACTCCCCTTACCTAACCGGTGTTTTGCTACGCTACAGCACCTTTGGCGCCGCAATCTTGCTGTTTTTAGCAGGATTACTCCTCGTCAACTGGGTACTCATTATCATCGGTGGTCTCGCCGTTGGGCTAGGTATTTATGACTTATTGCAATCTAAGCACTCTATCCTAAGCAACTATCCTATCGCCGGTCACATCCGCTATGTGTTAGAGGATTTCCGTCCTGAGATTCGCCAGTATTTGCTCGAAGACGACAAAGAGCAAGTGCCGTTCTCACGTCAGCAGCGGGCCTTGGTCTATCAGCGCGCCAAAAACGTCAGCGATACCAATGCTTTTGGCACTTTGGACAATTTATATGCTCATGGTAAAGAATGGTTTTTGCAATCTGCTGTCAGTGAGCCGATTAAGAATAAAGACTTCCGCATCATTGTGGGCGGTGAGCGGTGTAAGCAGCCACATGATATGTCAGTGTTTAATATCTCAGCGATGAGCTTTGGCAGTTTGTCTGCCAATGCCATTATGGCGCTCAATCAAGGCGCAAAAATGGGCGGCTTCACTCATGATAGTGGTGAAGGTGCTATCAGTCCTTATCATCGTAAATTCGGTGGTGATTTGATTTGGGAGCTGGGTACAGGTTACTTCGGTTGCCGCGATGACAATGGCAACTTTGACCCACTGTCATTTGCCGAAAAAGCTGTTGATCCTCAAGTCAAAATGATTGAAATCAAACTGTCACAAGGTGCTAAGCCCGGTCAGGGCGGCGTGTTGCCAGCAGAAAAAATCACCCCAGAAATCGCTGAAACCCGTCAAGTGCCGATGGGTCAAGACTGCGTATCACCTGCGTCGCATTCTGCTTTTAGTACGCCTCGTGAATTGGTTGTGTTTTTACAGCAGCTACGGGATTTATCAGAAGGCAAGCCAGTTGGCTTTAAGCTATGTATTGGGCAGCCTTGGCAGTTTATGGCGATTGTCAAAGCCATGATAGAAGCCGATAACTACCCTGATTTTATCGTTATTGATGGTGCTGAAGGCGGCACGGGTGCTGCACCTGTTGAGTTTATGGATAGCGTCGGTATGCCATTGATCGATGGTTTTTTATTCGTCCATAATACCTTGGTTGGGGCAGGTATCCGCAACCAAATCAAACTTGGCGTGAGTGGCAAAATCGTCTCAGGTTTTGATATCGCTCGCTTACTGGCGTTGGGCGCTGATTGGTGTAACTCTGCGCGCGGCTTTATGTTTGCCGTCGGCTGTATCCAATCACGCTCTTGTCATACCAATACCTGCCCGACAGGTGTGGCAACCCAGGACCCTTATCGTCAAAAAGCACTTGATGTACCAAGCAAGGCTGAACGCGTTGCCAGTTATCATAAAAACACCCTAAAATCGCTTGCCAGCATCGTTGGCGCAGTCGGCTTACAGCACCCAAGTCAATTGCAGCCTTATCACATTGCACGTCGTTTGGATGATGGACAAATTAAGCTATTGTCAAAGTTCTTTTATTTCACCGATAAAGGTGCCTTACTTGATCATAATGCACGATCAGAGGTCTTTAATCAGATGTGGGTAATGGCAGATTCGTCGAGCTTTTTAGCCAATAATGATGCGCTGATTGCTTATAATAAGGACTCGCGCGATATCGGTAAAGAAACCGGTGCGCCAACAGAAAAAACGATTGGAGAGGTAGACGTCAATATTGATGGTGGTAAAATGATTGGCAATGTCAATAATACCGTCCGCGATTTTATACCGCCAACTGTTTAACCATTTAACAGTGTTTGGCTGTGACAATCACGCAATTTATTTCCTTATAAAAGATAGATGATTGATGCCAAACACTGTTTTCAAAAAACTTCTTCATGTACTGCCAATGATGCTTATGGCGCTTATGACTGTTGGTATAAGTGCTTGCCAACCAACTGATAGCAATCAGACGGACACTGCTTCTACTGATTGGTCATGTCAATCACACAACACACCGTTTGCTTATAGCACTTGTCATATTCAGTCTGATTTGTTGACAGATAAGCGCTATTCATTAGCATTATTTTGGCAACAATCTGACAGTCGACAACCGCTACTGACTTTCGATAA
Organism: Psychrobacter sp. ANT_H56B; assembly: GCF_008369245.1. NCBI lineage: Bacteria > Pseudomonadati > Pseudomonadota > Gammaproteobacteria > Moraxellales > Moraxellaceae > Psychrobacter > Psychrobacter sp. ANT_H56B. The sequence continues at coordinate 136,371 of NZ_VOBF01000006.1, read as the reverse complement.
TCTCTTGAGCAGCCTGCCCTCGTCGCAATCTTTGAAGTTTGCCATGAATGCGGGCATGTACAATGAAAATTATGCACCTATTGGCTATACCGTCATCAAATCTGAAGAGATACGTGCATTAAACCTGAAAGAAGGCGGCGGCAATTTTCACCTCTTACCCAATGGCGTACTGTGGTGGGATAAGTCTGGCAAGGTACAAATTACTGAAAGCAATGCCTTAGCCGAGCAGCTAAAAAACGGCACTGCAAAGCCATTGTATGCTACCCAATCAGGTCCTATGCTGGTCATTAACGACGCTATCCATCCGCAGTTTGACCCTGATGGCACCTCAGCTAAAATTCGCAACGGTATAGGCGTGTGTAGCGATGGCAGTCTACAATTTGTCAATAGCGAAGCACCCGTGACCTTTTATCAGTTTGCCTCACTATTTAAAAACGAATTGAAGTGTCCAAATGCTTTATTTTTAGATGGCGGTATTGCATCCGCTTTATACGCACCCACGATAGATAAGCATGACAAAAAAGAGATGGGCGTGATGATTGGACTGGTTGAGTCAGCACAATAGACCATAGTATGGTTACTTACATTCCACCAATTCATCATCAGTAATACCATGCCTACTGAGACTGCATTTTTTTAAACTCACTGAGCCACATTAAGTATTTTTTAATAAAAATGAAGGCACTATTATTCTTAATAATAGTGCCTTTTTTGTGCTTACTTAAACCTTCTCATAATACCAGTAATTGGAAATTAATGATTCCAATAAGCTCGACTTACATCTTATTTACTTTTGTGCGCCTTGATAATCATTGGTTAACAATAATGCTCATTATAGAAGTATCGTTTACATAGATGCTATACAGGTAGCAGCTATGTGCTACAGACTAGTCCAGCACCCTTAGGCTATATTACTTAGCAAGCAAGGCTTACTAGATTTCTTAAGGGTAATGCCAATGCGAAGGATTAAAATAAGTATTAGAAATTTGAACAGCTACACAATGATTGCTAGCAAGCCTCAATAGCTAGCAATCACTGATTTAGAGGACAAGCTAAGATTGAATGTCAAAAATGACCTTTATTTTAATGTCATTTAGATTGCAGGCTACTTATATCATTCTTCATAACTTAACAATAATAGTAAAAAGGATAATAGCTCATGGATAATATCAATCGTACAGTAGTAGTCAATGACAACGCTGACCCTATTACAGGTGAGCCAGGCTCACATCCAATAGGTACAGCTCTTGGTGGTACAGGCGGTGCAGCAGCAGGCGCAGCTATTGGCGCTATTGGTGGTCCATTAGGCATGCTGATTGGTGGTGCTATTGGTGCTATCGTTGGCGGTGTCGCAGGTAGCTCGGTTGGTGAGATGCTAGATCCAACAGTAGAATATGAATACTGGCAAGAGACTCATACCACGCGCCCTTATTATCATGAAGATTATGATTATGATACCGATTATCATCCAGCCTATGCAGTAGGTTATGCCACCCGTGCGCATTATCCAAATGCGACGCGTTTCGAAGAAGTTGAAGCTAAGCTTGAACAGCGCTGGTATGAGGTAAAAGGCGATTCACGCATGACTTGGCTACAAGCAAAAGACATGGTACGTGATGGCTGGGATAAGACCCATGCCCGTATGAATGGTGAAAACTATGAGCCAAAAGAGTACGTCCATTATGCAGGTCATAGAGAGCCTATTGAGCCGATCCATCATGGTGAAGATAAGCCGCATCCAGTAGCAACAGGTACTGGCGCGCTTAGTGGCGCAGCAGCAGGTGCAGCCGTAGGCACAGCAGTTGGAGGTCCAGTTGGCACCTTAGTTGGTGGCGCTGTTGGAGCAATCGCCGGTAGCAAAGTTGGACATGAAGCAGGCGAGATGGTTAATCCTACCGATAGCTTAGAAGCTCATGAGAAGCCGCACCCTATTGCTAGCGGTACTGGTGCACTGGGCGGTGCAGCAGCAGGCGCTGCTGTAGGTACGGCAGTTGGTGGTCCAGTCGGTACAGTAATCGGCGGCTTAGCAGGCGCAGTTGCTGGTGGTGCTGGTGGTCAAGAAGTTGGTGAAGCCGTTAATCCTACTGATCAAAATGAAGTACAACGAGAAGCCAATCCTGTTAGTAGTGGTACAGGTATGGTCGGCGGTGCAGCAGCAGGCGCAGCTATCGGTGCAGTAGGTGGTCCAGTAGGTGGTCCAGTAGGTTCAGTCGTAGGCGGTGCCGTTGGTGCAGTCGTCGGTGCAACAGCTGGTAACGCTGTTGCCAATGCCTTTGAAGGCAATATGGAAGAAGACACTTACTGGCGTACTCAGCATGCGACGACTGACTACTATAACCCGCAATATGACTACGATACCGACTATCGTAATGCCTATGGTTATGGTTATGCACAGCGCAAGCAGTATGGTAACGATCAAACGTTTGAGCTGGTAGAGCAAGACTTGCAGAGAGATTGGTTAAATTCACGTGGCAACTCACGCTTAGAATGGTCAGATGCTAGATTTGCCGTACGTGATGCGTGGAATCGTCCTATTATTTAATTATTAATGATGAGGCAATGATTGCTTATCGTAGACAATTAAAATGTTATGAAAAAACAGCTTCTATTAAATAATAGAAGCTGTTTTTTATTCTGATTTATATCATCTAAAAACCGACTGCAAAGCTAACATTCAATTACTCTAAAGCTAATATAATATTAGCGCGCCATATAATTGGTCATATCTTCCACGCCATGTAACGTCATCGGATACATCTTATTATCAAACAGTTTTTTAATCTCAACGATGGTTTGGGTATATTGCCAATAGGTTGGATTCTCAGGGTTTAGCCAAGCGACTTTATCAAAGTGCGCAAGCACCCTCCTTAACCAGACAATGCCTGCTTCATTATTCATATATTCAACGCTACCGCCTACCGTCATCAGCTCATACGGTGACATCGACGCATCACCCACGAAGATAACACGATACTCTCGGCCATACTTATTAAGCAATTCAAACGTTGGCATAGGCGCGCTATGGCGACGGTTATTATCCTTCCACACATAATCATATAGACAGTTATGAAAGTAAAAAAACTCTAAGGTTTTAAATTCATTTTTCGCCGCAGAAAACAGTTTTTCGAGCGCTTCGACATGAACATCCATACTGCCGCCCACATCAAATAACATCAGTACTTTGACACGGTTACGGCGCTCTGCTTGCATATGTATATCGAGCACACCTTTTTTTGCGGTACGTTTAATCGTCTCATGAATATCCAGCTCATCAGCACTGCCCGTCCGTGCAAACTGGCGCAGATTGCGTAGCGCCATCTGAATTTGGCGCGTGCCCAACTGGCTGTCATCATCAAGATTGCGATATTTGCGCTGCTCCCAAACTTTTGCCGCGCTACGCTTGCGTGACTCACCGCCGACACGCACGCCCTCAGGATGGTCACCATAAGCGCCAAACGGTGAGGTGCCACCAGTACCGACCCATTTACTACCACCTTCATGACGCTCTTTTTGCTCTTTTAACCGCTCTTCCAACGCCTTCATCAACTCCTCAAGCGAGCCGTACTTTTTTAGCAGACGTCTTTGCTCATCGGTCAGGTTCTTTGGATCGAGCTTCAAATCGAGCCATTCTTTGGGCACGTCCGTTAGCTTGGCCAACAGCTCATCCATGTCTAAACTATCGACGCCTTCGAAATAATCCGCCATGGCACGATCAAACTTATCAAAATGGCGCTCGTCTTTGACCATGCACAATCGAATCAGCCGATACATATCTTCACGACTGGCAAAAGTAGTCAATGCTGGATCTTCAGGATGCGGCTGCATCATCAGCCCTTGCTCTAACGCAGCATTTAAATCGAGCAGCTCGCGCGTACTGACTGGCACGCCATAAGTACGCAAGGTGTAAAATAGTTTGATAAACATAAGAGTCGTATCACTTATTGGCTGATATTATTATCTGGTGATATTGCTGATATCATTAATTGATACAGTCATAGGCTAAGCGCTTGCATTGACTTTGATATCTGATGTTAAAATCAATGCAAGCTACAAATATTAACGACGCATCATATTAGCAAAACGCTGCAACAAACTCACATCGGCTTCGTTTTTCAGTAATGCACCATATAATGGCGGAATAGACTTTTCACCACGCAAGTTTTCTTCTAGCTCAGCTTGAGCCATATCATCCGCCAATAATAGCGTCAACCAATCAACCAACTCAGAAGTTGATGGTGGCTTTTTAAGCCCCTGAACGTTACGCAATTTATAAAAAATATCCAGCGCGTCATTGACCAGCTTTTCTTGAATATTGGGAAAATGCACCTCAACAATTTGGCGCATGGTTTCCTCTTCAGGGAAATCAATATAGTGAAAGAAGCAACGACGCAAAAACGCATCCGGTAGCTCTTTTTCATTGTTTGAGGTGATAATAACCACGGGACGCTGCGCCGCTGTGATGGTTTCGCCCGTCTCATAAACATAAAAAGACATCTTATCAAGCTCGTGCAACAAGTCATTTGGGAATTCAATATCTGCTTTATCAATTTCATCAATCAATAATACACTACGCTCTTTGCTGGTAAAGGCATCCCACAATTTACCCGGCTTGATATAATTGCCAATCTCATAGACTTTATCGTCACCCATTTGCGAATCACGCAGACGCGATACCGCATCATACTCGTACAAACCCTGCTCTGCCTTAGTAGTCGACTTGATATGCCACGTAATCAGTGGCATACCTAAACTTTCAGCAACCTCTTCTGCTAGTAAAGTCTTGCCTGTACCCGGCTCACCTTTGATAAGTAGCGGTTTTTGTAGCGTCATTGCCGCATTGACTGCCAATTGCAAATCATCAGTAGCGATATAGCTTTGCGTACCCGTAAATTTGGTTTTTTTATCGGTCATAATACAATCCCGTTTATTGTTATCGTTAAAAGGTTTTAAGAGCGTTAATAAATTGTCATTTAGATTAGCACAGCCTTATTGATTGCCAAAATACTCATGCGTTCGCAGATATTCATCATATAAAAAAAGACACGCATGGTGTCTTTTATAATCATTAGAAAAATGCAGAAATCAGGAATCAGGAATCAGGAATCAACACTGTCAACTAGAAAGGAAATACTTTAAAAGGTTAAGGCAATCGCATTCAGGCTAATCATTATTTTTAGATACAGGTGTATCCTTTTTAAGATTAATTGCTGGATCAATATCTTTAACTGCCACCACTTCATCAGATTCTGTCGCCAAATAATTGCCAGAAGCTAGCTGCATATTTGCTTGCGTGTCCTGTGCAGTACGACTGCGAGCTTTATCTAAGCTTGATTCAAAGGCACCGCGAATAAGCTGCCAAACAAAACCAACAAATAAACCAACAAATAATACCACCATGATGGGCAGCATATTGGCAATCGCCCCAGTCGTGTCCTTCATCATAATCGCATAGACCACGCTGATACTGGCAGGTGCAATTACGCTTGGGTCACCCAGTGCTGTACCTGGTGCTAACAATACAGCAAACAGTATCATCCAACTCATGCCGCCTAATGGACGTGGTAGTATGCGCGCGACCAGTAGCCAAAGTACTAACACGATAATGACGCCACCAAGATAAGCATACATTGGTAAATCTGCTACCGGTACGTCTTTTACCAGCTGCCCCCACCAAATAGCAATCTCACCGAGAATATCGCTGATGGCTTCTAGTGGTAAGCTGTGTAAGATATTTTTTAACCAGTCCATGCGTGTTTTATTACCTGCGTTCGTAAATAGTGCGGGATAGTGATTATATTAATAAACTGCTAGTTTATCATGACTATTCACCAAAATGCATGACACTATATATTTTGATATTTCGACATTTCATCTGTATCTATATACTCTGTTCAAAAAAGCCAGCTAAGAAATTAGACTTGATAAAATGAGCTGCAAAATATCGACGTAAACCTTGTTAAAATGTACTTTTATAACTATTACGTATTATAAATACTGTCTTGAGATTCACGGGCACGCAATTCTGCTTGGCGGCGCATGACATCTTGTGGTGGTAATTGTACAAAATACCCTTGCGACGCTAGCTTTTCTAGCACTTCTTCTTTGTCCACTCTAGCAAGTGTAGGCGTTGTACCCAAATCCAGATGCATGACAAACTTGCTACGACCTAAGCCTGCACGAAAGTCTTTGGGTAACACACCCAGCCAATCCTTGATCTCATCCGTATCATTCGGATAATCAGGACGGGCAATATAGATATACATATCATCATGTTTAAGGAATTTATAAATATCGCAATGCATAAAAACAACCTATCAGAAACTATCGTCATAGATTAGCATATTTCAAGCCATTATCAGTAGTGACTTTACGTTCAGATAAGGTAAAGCATCCCAAATACTATCGCAATTTAGCTTAAGAGAAAGTAAGGAACATCTTCATATGATCACCCTGCATCCCTTGTACGGTCAGGCATGATGCTCATAGATAAATTTTATACTTTTAAATTTTGATAATAAATGCTTCAGCTTTATTTTATATTGGCGCTATGTAATTTTACAGAAACACATATACTCTATTTTGCTGTCGTTCGATGGATTTTCCGTATAAAAAAGCATGTTTGCTAAAATTATTCACTATAATTTATATGATGGGTTGTAAAAAAGCTGTGAACCTTTCATAATAAAAGCGTTTTTCAGGAGAGAGTCTTTAGCCTAATGTTAGTGATGCTCATATTAATGAGTTTGTACTGACATCCGCTACATGACCACCGAAGGCGCATCCACCCTGCTAATCGCTCAGGTAAAAGGACTGAAAAACACATGTCATAACGGTTTATTTGCAGCACGCTGATTGGCGTATTGCTCTTTAAACCTTAGGCATAACAAATCTGGAGAGCGGTAAGGACGGACGACGTCTTACCCACCGAAGGGGAGAAAACGCGACATCATTGCTCTGTTGAAGAATTACGATGATGGATCGTGTTGAAAATCTCAGGTCACAGGACAGATAGGGCTTCCCTCTAAACTGACGTTAAGCGTTTGTTTGGTGGATAGTTTTATCTTATTTCTGTACTACCCTTGGTTGCAATGCTTGTACCCTGCAATATTGCTTCTCGCTACTATGATCATGTACATCAGCCCTAATACTTTTACTAAGTATAGCTAATGTCCACATAAGGATTTGTTATGACCGATACTCAAAATACTAACAGCCAAGCTCCTCAACGCACACCCCTTTATCAGTCTCATGTCGAGAGTAATGGCAAACTGGTGGATTTTTCTGGTTGGGAATTGCCAATCCATTATGGCTCACAAATCGAAGAGCACGAAGCGGTGCGTACCGATGCCGGTATGTTTGACGTCTCTCATATGGTTATTGTCGATATCAAAGGCACGGATGCCAAAGCATGGCTACAGAAGCTATTAGCTAACGATGTCGATAAACTAAAAACAGCTGGTAAAGCCCTTTATTCTCCTATGCTAAATGAAGAAGGCGGCGTCATCGATGATTTAATCGTTTATCTATCAAATTCTGATGAAACTGAATACCGTATCGTCTCAAATGCTGGAACGCGAGATAAAGATATGGCACAGTTTGAAAAAGTAGCCAAAAACTTTGATGTTGTCTTAACTGAGCGTACAGAACTTGCGATGCTTGCCGTTCAAGGACCTAATGCAGTTGAAAAATTGGCACAGATTAAACCCAGTTGGGCTGATACATTAGCTGCGCTTAAACCTTTTGTCGGTGCTGATTTAACAGATATCGAAGGTACGGATTGGTTCGTTGCTCGTACGGGCTACACCGGTGAAGATGGCGTCGAAGTCATTATGCATGGCGATGATGCGCCGGCGTTCTTTGAGCAATTAAAAGCCAATGGTATAAAACCTGCCGGTCTTGGCGCTCGTGATACTTTGCGTATGGAAGCGGGCATGAACCTCTATGGTCATGATATGAATGAAGATGTTAGCCCTTATGAGTGCAACATGGGCTGGACACTGGCGCTGAAAGACGATCGTGACTTTATTGGTCGTAAGGCTATGGTCAGCAAACGCAAACAGTCAAAAGATGACAATACTGCTATGAAGCAAGTGGGCTTATTAATGACTAGCCGTGGCGTATTACGTGAAGGTATGGAAGTGACCATTAATCAAGGCACTGATAAAGAGCAAAAAGGTATCATTACTAGTGGTACTTTCTCTCCTAGCCTCAAAAATTCTATCGCTATCGCTCGTGTTCCTGCTACCCTAGCAGAAGATGACAATGTGCAAATTGATCTGCGCGGTAAAGGTAAGTTCGTCGATGTACGCGTGCTTAAACTACCGTTTGTCCGTAATGGCAAGCAGCAGTTTGACTCGTAGGCAACAGAAAATTTATTATTAGCTTTCTTTTTTATTAATTAACCTCTATCACCTAGGAGAGAAACCATGAGTAATATTCCAGCAGAACTAAAATACATCGCCAGCCACGAGTGGTTACGCTTAGAAGACGACGGTACTATCACGGTTGGTATCACTGATCATGCTCAAGACCTATTGGGTGACGTAGTATTTGTTGAATTGCCAGACGTGGGTGACATCATCGCTGTTGATGACGAAATCTCTGTTGTTGAATCAGTAAAAGCCGCTTCTGACGTTTACGCGCCTATTTCAGGTGAAGTGGTTGCGATCAATGAAGCCTTAGAAGATGATCCAGAAATCATCAACTCTGATCCATATGGTGAAGGTTGGTTCTTCAGAATGAAGCCTGACAATATCGCTGACTATGAAGCACTGCTAACCGCTGATGAGTACGAAAACGAGCTGTAATAAGTCTTACGCTCTCTTAAAAGCAACATTTAACTTTAGTATGGCTGCTTTTAATATTTTTATTGATAAGACAGTCTTTGATAAGATTGTCATTTATAAAATGTTTACTGATTACAAGAAGCAACTCGACAGATACTGGCAAGCGCTGGTATCTGTGCGCTTTACTTTTAAGACAATAATGGCAAGACCGTGTTTTCAATGCAGTATTTTCAAGACAATCAGCACTCAATTTATGACGCCCAACTGCTATCTGATTTATTCATATTAATCACTCGTCAGACATTATTGAAGATATGCAATCGATAATGCCTGAAGCTGATTACTCATTCCTCAGCATGGATCCTACTATGAATTCTAATACTGGCAATAAAGACAGACTTGCGACGCCTAGTCACACCCCGCAGCTGCAAGCATTTTGTGAGGTGGTAGAGTCGCGCCGTTCGGTACGCCGATTTACAGATGCGCCGCTACCTGACGATGTATTAGCAGACTGCCTGCGTTTGGCGATGCTTGCCCCAAACTCAAGCAATCTTCAGCCATGGGAATTTTATGTTATTGATGATGCTGGTAAGCGCAAGCGCGCGGTCAAAAACTGTATGAATCAAAACGCAGCAAAAACCTCAGCACGTTTAATCGCTGTCGTTGCTCGTACTGACGTTTGGCATGACCATGCAAAGCAAATATTGCGTGAATACCCTGATATGCCGGTACCGAAAAAAGTCAAAGACTACTACAACAAAGTCGTTGCCTTAGATTTTTTGCGTGGACCTGCTAACGTGGTATCAGTAGCCAAATGGAGCGCCATTCAAGTCGTCAGACGTATAAAGGGTCCTATCAAATCGCCTTACTACACCTTTGAAGACAGCAAAAACTGGGCAACCAATAACACCGCATTAGCGGCTGGAAACCTGATGCTTGCCTTACGTGCGCACGGCTTTGATAGCTGTCCGATGGGTGGTTTCGATGAGCCTGCAATGAAGCGCTTATTAAAACTCAGCGATAATCATCATATCGTTATGATGATTGGTGCTGGCGAGCGTGCTGATAATGGTGTTTACAATACCCAGTTCCGCTTTGAGCAAGATCAATTTGTCCATTACGTATAACCTATTATCACCCTATTTTTATTATAGCCATCTCCTTTATCCCTATTTTTACCAAGGATCACCATGACTATCTCTCAAAACCCAACGCTTGATACATTTAAAGGCTTATTCAACGAAGCCGAATTTGTTTATCGTCATCTTGGCTCAAATGATGCCAAACAAGCTGACTTGCTCAGTGCCATTGGTTATAGCGACATGGCAACCTTTATCAATGAGACCGTGCCTGAACCAGTACGCCTGCATAAAGAATTAGATTTGCCAGTGGCGATGAGTGAGCATGCAGCCCTTGCTAAACTGCGTACCATGGCTGATGACATCACGGTTAATAAGAGCTATATCGGACAAGGGTATTCACCTGTACGTATGCCTGCAGTCATTCAGCGTAACGTCCTTGAAAATCCAGGCTGGTATACTGCTTACACGCCTTATCAGGCGGAAATCGCTCAAGGCCGCCTAGAAGCCTTGCTTAATTTCCAACAAGTTTGTATTGATCTGACTGGTCTTGAGCTTGCTGGTGCATCACTGCTTGATGAAGCAACGGCTGCTGCTGAAGCGATGGCAATGTCAAAGCGCGTAAGCAAAAGTAAATCTATGCAGTTTTTCGTTGATGACCGCGTCTATCCGCAAACATTAGATGTCATTAATACCCGTGCCAAATATTTTGGTTGGGAAGTGGTGGTTGGTGATTTTGAACTGGCTAAATCAGGCGACTATTTTGGTGCATTATTCCAATATGTCGGTGTTGAAGGCGATGTTCAAGACCTAACCGACGTTATCGCTGCCGTTAAGAAAAATAAAACTTATGTGAGCGTCGTGAGTGACATCATGAGCTTAGTATTATTAAAATCACCAGCGGACATGGGTGCAGACGTGGCTTTGGGTAGCACCCAGCGTTTTGGTATTCCAATGGGCTTTGGTGGTCCACATGCCGCCTACTTTGCGTTTTCTGATAAAGCCAAGCGCTCAGCACCTGGTCGTATCATCGGAGTTTCAAAAGACTCACAAGGCAATACTGCTCTACGTATGGCGCTACAGACTCGTGAGCAGCATATCCGCCGTGAAAAAGCCAACTCAAACATCTGTACTTCACAAGTACTACTTGCAAACCTAGCTGGTATGTATGCGGTTTATCATGGTCCAGGTGGTGTGAAGCGTATTGCCACTCGTATCCATGCATTTGCCACTGCCTTCGCTGATGTCATTAAAAACGCCAACGACAGCAATTTAAACGTGGTCCATGATCAATTCTTTGATAGCGTTGTGATTGATTGCGGCTCAGAAAAACTTGCTAGCCAAATCTTTCAAAATGCTGACAATGTTGGTTATAACTTATGGCGTCTTGGTGAGACCAAATTAAGCGTTGCGTTCAGTGAAACCAGCGATCAGAAAGACTTTAATGTCCTAACTCAGCTGTTCGTTACTAAAGCACATGATCTACCAGAAGACGCTCGTGTCTCTCTTGATAGTGCTCATTTACGTACTGATGCTATCTTATCGCATCCAGTATTCAACTCGCATCATACCGAGCATGAAATGCTGCGTTATTTAAAATCGCTTGAAGATAAGGATTTGGCGATGAACCGCAGTATGATTTCACTTGGTAGCTGTACCATGAAATTGAATGCCACCAGTGAAATGCTACCGATCACTTGGCCTGAATTTGCCAATGTGCATCCTTTTGCACCGCGTGACCAAGTCACAGGCTACGTTGCCATGATTGATAGCTTGCAAGAACAATTAAAAGCCATTACCGGTTTTGATGATGTCTCTATGCAGCCAAACTCTGGCGCTTCAGGTGAATATGCAGGCTTGCTAGCAATTCGTCGTTATCATGAATCACTTGGTGAGACTGATCGTGATGTTTGCTTGATCCCTATGTCAGCGCATGGTACTAACCCTGCGACTGCTATGATGATGGGCATGAAAGTGGTCGTGGTCAAAACCGATGACAATGGCAACGTTGATATCGATGACCTAACTGCCAAATCTGAAGAACATAGCGCGCGTCTAGGTGCATTGATGATCACCTACCCATCGACGCATGGTGTGTTTGAAGAAGGTATCCGTAAAATCTGTGATCTCATTCATGAACATGGCGGTCAAGTTTATATGGATGGCGCTAATATGAATGCGCAGGTTGGCATGATGCAGCCAGCTGACGTTGGTGCTGATGTACTGCACATGAACTTGCACAAAACATTCTGTATTCCACATGGCGGCGGTGGTCCTGGTATGGGTCCTATCGGTATGAAGGCGCATCTGGCACCATTTATGGCCAACCATACATTGAGCCCTGTACATAATGCGCAAAAAGACTGCTCAGCAGTATCAGCAGCTCCTTATGGTTCAGCAAGCATCTTACCTATTTCATGGATGTACATTGCCATGATGGGTCGTGATGGTTTATTAAAAGCGACCGAGCTTGCGCTACTGAATGCTAACTATGTTGCCGCTGAATTAAAAGACCATTATCCTGTGCTATATACGGGCAAAAACGGCCGCGTTGCTCACGAATGTATCATCGATATTCGTCCTTTAAAAGAAGAGACGGGCATCAGTGAAAGCGATATCGCGAAACGCTTGATGGATTATGGTTTCCATTCACCAACCATGAGTTTCCCAGTAGCGGGCACCTTGATGATTGAGCCGACAGAATCAGAGTCAAAAGAAGAGCTTGATCGCTTTATCAGTGCTCTAAAATCTATTAAAGCGGAAGCGCTGAAAGCCAAAGCGGGCGAAGACAACTGGACGTTAGAGAACAATCCATTGGTCAATGCCCCGCATACAGCTGCTATGGTAATTGACGGCGAATGGACCTATCCATACAGCCGTGAGACAGCAGCATTCCCACTGCCTTATATCCGCACCAATAAATTCTGGCCAAGTGTGGCACGTGTCGATGACGCCTATGGTGACAAAAACCTGATGTGTTCTTGCCCAAGTATCGAGAACTATATGTAGTCCTAGTTTTGATACTTTATAAAAGATAAAAATAAACCTCCAAGTCAGCAGCTGATTTGGAGGTTTTTATTTTACTAATAACATTTAGCGCTATAATAAAATGGCTATTAATCTATTCATATCATCCACTTGGTTAGAATCACATATGCAGAAAAACAATCTTGTCATTCTTATCCATGGTCTGCACCAAACGGCTTGGATTATGCGACCACTTGCCAAACGCTTACAAGCAGCAGGGTTTAAAACTCATCAATTTGGCTATCGTAGTATGCGCGATGGTATTCAAACCAATAGCCAACGGCTTAATAAGTGGCTTGAAAAAAATCATCATCCTGATGAGCCGATACATTTGGTCGGTCATAGCTTGGGCGGTTTGATTATTCGTGATTTTGTTACTCAGTATCCTAAGTGGCAAATTGGTCGCTGCGTGACCCTTGGGACACCGCATATGGGCAGTATTTGTGCGAATTATATTTGGCGGCTGAGCCCTGCTATCGTTGGGCAATCCTATATCGATGCATTAGATGGCACCGTTGGGCCATTACCTGAGCATATTACCCTTGGCGTGATTGCTGGGAATCGTCCATATGGTTTGGGTCAAATATTCCTGCAATACCATAATCGCAAATTACGCCAAGCTCATAACCCATTGCTTGATGAACATCTGGTGCATGATGGCACCGTCTATTTAAAAGAGACCAAACTTGAAGCAGCGACTGACCATTTAATCCTGCCTGTATCGCATACCGGCATGTTGATTGATACTAACGTTGCCAAGCAGACAGGATATTTTTTACAGTATGGTCAATTTGAACGCAGATAAGTGTCAGGCGTTAAACCTTATACATTGATACCCATGCCTTGCTGTAGCTCAGTCTTGTGCGCTTCGATAACGGGAATAAAGGTGTGCATTACCCAATCATGACGCCAGCCTTTCAACCCTCGCGGCAACTCGCTGATATCTTTATCAAAAGCAATCACTTCATATAATTGCCCAAGCCATTTTTTACGCATCAAGACATTGGCAGGTACGCCGGTAACTTTTGCTTGATCATCTATCGTTTTTTGTACCGCTTTTGAGAGTACTTTATTCTTTGAGCGATACGGCGGCAATAGAGAATCTGGATATTCTGCAGGATGCAGATTTTTTGCTTCCTTTATCACTTTGAGTAATTCTTCACCATACAGTCGCAACATACTGCGATGTATCGTAGTCTTATGCGCAAGCTCACGCATCGTGTTTGGTTTTTCAGTGATAATCTCACGCACCGCTTGTTTTTTTATGACAAAAGTACGTGGCTGATTGGTTGAACGCGCCAGCTCTTCACGCCATGTGGCTACCGCCTGCAATATGGCCATTTGCTCAGAGGTATAGCGATAATCTGCCATGGTTAGATACATCTGCTCGTCTGCAACATTTTGAGCATCATATAAGTCGTTGGCGTAAAGCTGACAGTCTTCCCAGACATACTCATAGAGACCTTGAGATTTTAGGGCGTATTCAAGACTCAAATATAATGCAGGTAAAAAGCGCACGTCATCAATCGCATATTGCTCTTGCTCATCTGATAATGGACGCTGTAACCAATCTGACTGGCTTTGTTCCTTATCAATATGCATATCGAGCTGCTCATCAAGCGCCTGCTGATAACCCATCTGTAATTGACCTGTTAAGTAGGACAAGGCAATTTGCGTATCAAAAATATTGGTCAGCGGCGGGCAGCCGGACAATAGATAAAATATACCTAAATCTTCACCACAAGCATGCCAGATAGCCACATCAACTTTCATAAGTGCTTGCCATAGCTCACTCAGTTGTAACTGCGGCGCATCTAATAAATATACATGATTTCCAGTATTCAGCTGTATCAGTGCTAAGCGTGGATAATAGGTATCGCGTTTGATAAACTCGGTATCTAATGCCACACGCCCGCAAGTGGCCAATGCCTCAATCACTTCATCCAACTGGCTTTGCTTACGTACCCAAGTGACGGCAACCTCATCAGCAATATCTAATAATGCGTCAATATCCGGCTCTACTGGCAGGTCTACTAATTTGGCTGGATTGACTGAATGGTGTACTTCGTCAGCCGAAAATGTACTTTGAAGGTTTGATTCGGTTGGAGCAGTGTTAGACACGGGCAGATACCTGCATTGATAAGAGAGAATAAAACGCTAAAGCACGTCTTAATAAAATTAAAAGAGAAAGCGATAAAAGAATATAAGCAATTATAACCACATAATTGAATAAAATGCGCAAGATTTTAATCTGATAAAGATAAGAAGGCTATAAAAAGGAGCGATTTTGCATCGCTTGTCCAAGGGTCATGCTGTCAAGATATTCAAGCTCGCCGCCCATAGGCACTCCTTGCGCCAGACGCGTGACTTTATTGACATGACGACTGACTGCTTCACTGATAAAGTGAGCGGTCGTTTGCCCTTCAACCGTCGTACCGGTTGCCAATATCAGCTCTTCAACAGGCTCTTGCTTGACGCGCCAGACCAGTTGCTCAATATTTAAATCATCAGCGCTAATGCCATCAATCGGTGATAAGTGACCACCTAAAACAAAATAACGCCCGCGATAGCCTGCCGTCTGCTCTATCGCCATCACGTCAGCTGCAGTCTCGACCACGCATAGCAATGCATCATCACGCCTAGGATCTTGGCATAATGGGCAAACAGCCTCATCGCTAAAGCTATGGCAGCGCTGACATTCGACGATATCACGCATCGCCTCATCAAGCGCTTGAGCAAGTGCCATGCCTTGTGGGCGTTTTTTGGTGAGCAGATGCAGCGCCATACGTTGAGCGCTTTTTTGACCAACGCCCGGCAAGATACGCAACTGTTTGACCAGCTGATCAAATTTGGCTGTCAGCAAAGTGATGTCCTTTGTTTATAAATCATAGCTATGAAAATGGGGTCGTATCATGTCGATAACAACCCCATTTTCTTTAATATGTCGCCTTTAGCGTTTAAGAACCAGCTACTTAGAACATGCCTTGCATACCTGGTGGCAAGCCCATACCTGAAGTCGCGCCAGCCATGGTTTCTTCATATAGCGCATCTGCTTGGCGCACCGCGTCATTGATAGCAGCAGCGATAAGATCTTCGATCATATCTGGCTCATCTTCTAATAAGCTTGGATCGATGGTCAAGCGCTTAACCACATGACGACCCGTCATGGTTACTTTTACCAGACCACTGCCCGCTTCTGCATGCACTTCTTTATTGCCAAGCTCTTTTTTAGCATTTTCGACGTTTGCTTCGACTTTCTTTTGCATGGTTTGTGCTTGTTGCATCAATGCTTGGATATTCATAGTTGCCTCTTGGTTTTTTAATAATAAATAATGGGGGTTTTGATAATAAAAAATAAAATACTAATAGCAATTATACCGTTATCTTTACAAACTGTCTAAACCACGCGCCAAATCTTTGATGATATCTTCCACATCTTCTAGACCGACAGACAGACGAATCAGACCGCCTTTTACGCCTGCTTCTGCGCGCTCTTGGGCGCTCAAACGAAAATGGGTCGTTGTTGCAGGATGGGTAATCGTGGTTTTCGCATCACCCAAATTATTGGTGATAGAGACCATTTGAGTTGAATCAATGACATGCCATGCGGCAGATTTTGAATCACGCGTCTCTGATGGCTGCACTTCAAAACCCATAATGGCTCCAAAACCGTCTTTCATATGATGCTGACGTTTGGTCAACTCATGCGATGGATGGTCGCTCAAGCCTGAAAAGTGTACGGTGCTGACATTGGGATGATTAACCAAAAACTCTGCCACTTGATTGGCATTACTACAATGCGCTTGCATACGTAATTTAAGCGTTTCAAGTCCCTTGGTAAACACCCAAGCATTAAACGGGCTCATGCTGATGCCGCCTGAACGTATGACCGTAAACGCTTCTTGCATCAACTTATCGCTACCGACTAACGCGCCACCAAGTACTCGACCCTGACCGTCTAAGTATTTGGTGGCAGAATGAATCACCACATCGGCACCCAAATCAAGCGGACGTTGCAAAGCTGGGGTGGCAAAGCAGTTGTCAACGACCAAGAGTATATCATTGGCTTTACATAGCTGGCTTAAAAAGCCAATATCACAAATCTGTGCCAATGGATTACTAGGGCTTTCGCAATAAATCACCTTGGTATTTGGTTGAACAGCATTTACCCATGCGTCATTGTCGAAACAATCAACGTAACTGACTTCCACACCAAACTTTGCCATATAGTTATTAAACAGACCAATAGAGGAGCCAAATAGCTGGTTGGCAGCAAGTAAATGGTCACCGGCTTTTAAGTACGCTAAGCACATGGTCAAAATCGCACCCATGCCAGAGGCTGTTGCGACTGCACGCTCACCATTTTCAAGTGCTGCTAAACGGCGCTCAAAGGTACGTACGCTTGGATTGGTATGACGTGAGTAGACATTGCCCGTCTTAGTGCCATCAAAATGACCGGCAGCATCAGCTGCTGAGCTATAAACATAGGAGCTGGTCGTAAAAATAGCTTCTGAATGTTCGCCCTCATCGGTACGATGCTGACCTGCACGTACTGCAATGGTTTGCATACCATAATCGAGTTCTAAATCCAGTGCATCATTGCACCAGTTTACATCCAAGCCGTTTATATTGTCTTTATTTTGCGGTTGACTCATAAAGTTTCCATTGCCTTGATTGTTATTTACAATAGCGTTTATTTTTGATTATAAACATCACGCATTCGCGTTATCATATCATGATAAATTATTCCAAGCAGCAGCTTCAAAGCAGCAGTTTTCAGCACTGACTGTCTATTATTTTGCCTAACGTATCACTTATTAGAAAGAAGAAGCAAAAATTGTGCTACCTAGATCCAATAAGAACAATATCTAATACAGGCAACATTTTATAAAAGTAACGTATTTATAATAGGCACAGATGCCGACACCTGATAAGCTTAGCGGCGATTTAAACTTTGCCTTAGGCGATATTATCATATGCCTTATAATCAGTGTTATTATCTGCAAAACCACCAAGAAATCCATACATATTTTTTGGCAACTTCTCCATTATATAAAGGCTCACTAAGGTAATTTATTTATGTCGATGTTCAGTATAGAACCCAGCAACTTATCGTTGAGCCTGACACTCGGTCTCACCTTAGGTCTTAGTGGATGCCAAAGCTTACCCAAGCAGCCGCACTTGCCTGAAAGCCAAGCACTATCCGCACGGGTCAATGCTTTATACCAATCGGACATCAGCAAACAAGCTGAAATAGAAAAAGATGCCCAAAAAGAGGGCGACTCTATAAATACTACGACTGTCAGCACAGACCTTGCTACCCCAAACACGGATAGTCTTGATTTGGTTGCTGCCATCAGTCAACAGAGTGAGATTCACCCTGATTTATCAGGCTATCATCCAATTGTGACGGGCGCCAATGCTTTTGCCTCACGCAGTATATTGACAGGTATGGCAACGCGCAATATCGATGCCCAGTACTATATCTGGCACGATGATCAAGCCGGTCAGCTGATGCTAAAAGACTTATGGGATGCGGCGGAGCGCGGCGTGATCGTACGTTTACTGCTCGATGATTTTAATAATAATGCTAAATTTGATCAGCATTTACTGCGTTTTGCCAGTCACCCTAATATTGCGGTGCGTATTATCAATCCACTCATGCATCGTAAATTTCAGACTTTAAATTTTGTCACCGGTCTGCCACGTATCAATAGACGCATGCACAATAAGAGCATGATTTTTGATAAGCAAATCACCATCATTGGTGGTCGTAATATCGGTGATGAATACCTAAGCAATGATAAAAGCAGTCAGTTCGCAGATTTGGATGTACTATTGATTGGTAAAGTGGTGGCAGATATTGACAATAGCTTTGCCAGCTACTGGTCAGCACCAATATCATTTGATATTCAAACCTTAGCGACTCTTGATAAAGGAGAGACGACTGACTTCGTACAAGGGCTCGATAAGTTAAAAGCCGATGAGAAAAGTAGTAGCAGTGGCAGCTTATCAGTGTATAAAGCAGCCATTGAAGACTCCTCTATCGATACGGATTTGATTAATAAACGCGTGCCGTTTCGCTGGACGGATATGCAATTCTTAAGTGATGACGTCGGCAAATTGACTAAAACCGTGCCAGCAGACACCAATTTGGTGCATCAGCTACGCACTTTGCTTGGTAGTCCATCAAAAAAATTGACTATTATCTCCTCCTACTTTGTACCGACCAAAGACGGTGTTAATACGTTGGTCTCATTAGCAGAATCTGGTATCGAAATCAAAATTCTCACCAATTCATTTGATGCAACCGACGTAACAGCGGTACATTCTGGCTATAGCCAATGGCGTCCTAGTTTACTGCGCGCGGGAGTCAAGATTTATGAGCTAAAATCAACCGCTTCTGAAGAAAAGCGCGAAAACAAACTTTGGAAAGCGCGTAGCCAATCTTCAACCAGTTTACATGCAAAAGCTTTCGCCGTTGATGACTATCAAGTATTCATTGGCTCATATAATGTTGACCCGCGCTCGGCTAATATTAATACTGAGATGGGCGTGATTATCAATGATGAGGAGCTTGCCACTCAGTTGCATGGTGCATTGAGCGATGACTTACTAAACCAAGCGTATGAAGTGAAGTTACTAGAAAACGGTGATTTACAATGGCATACCATGGAAAAAGATAAGAAAGTCATTTATGATTCAGAGCCGCGCGTCGATGTCAGTGACCATGTTTGGCTAACCATCATGTCATGGTTACCTATTGATTGGCTGTTATAGTTGGCTCAATATAAAAAAACAGAAGTTGAATGTCTTGGCTTAATTCTGTTTCATATAATCATATTTGACATAAACGTCTTTATTTTGACGATAAATCATTAGTAATGATGATTTATCGTTTTTTATTATAGGCAGTTATTTAGATAATGACTGCCTTAACGAATACCTTAATGTCTGGATGCGTGACCTAATATGCCTTCTCGTTCTCAATATGCACTTATGTCTTCTAAAGATAAAAATACGGTACTGTTTACTTGCTATAGCAGTGCAATAGCGTTTTTCGACTTTTTAATATACCTATATCTTGCAGATATGTTGGCAGCGACTTTATTTCCTGTTAGCTCAGATCCCAATCTTATGAAGATACAGGGGCTGTCATTATTTGCAATTGGTTATGTGGCACGCCCAATTGGCGGTGTTATCTTTGGACGTTATGGCGATATAAAAGGTCGTAAACCGTTATTACTAATCAGTATCTTGATTACGGCAGCAAGCTTATTGGCGATGGGATGTTTGCCTACTTATGCACAATGGGGTTTGGCAGCGCCTGCATTGTTTATCGTCTTGCGAATCATACATGGCATGGCCTATGGTCTTTATGTGCCACTCTCTTGGGTGTTCGTTGCAGAGCACGTGCCGCGCCAATATCTGTCAGTAGGCTGTAGCTATGTGACTGCCAGTTTTTTTGTGGGTGTTTTATTCTCTAATGGTTTTTTTCTTTGGTTAAGCAGTACGTTGACCACTGAGCAATTGGCAGATTATGGCTGGCGTTTGCCTTTCTTTATAGCGGCTATCCTGACGGTTTTACCGCTCCTTGCCTGGCGATGGATAGAAGAAACTCCGTTTTTCACTCAGATGAAAAAATCAAGACCTAGTGATTATGTTGCTAAACCTTTTACGACCCTATTTAAGCATTGCAAGCATGCTATCTTTATAGGTCTGGTTCTCACTTTAATTGTCTCAAGCATCACCACAGTCGTGGTTATTTTACTGCCTGATTTGATTGAATTACGCTTTACGCTCGATACTGACTTGTTTGGATTCTCACACAGTCTTGGCATCATTTTTATGATTTTTGGCTGTATTTTTTATGGCATCATCTCTAACCATCAAAACTTTGGCAAAATTTTGGCGATAGGCTCTATTATCTTAATCGCTCAAATGCTTGCTTTCTTCTATCACTTAGAGGCAAGTGGCGACTATATCCTTATTATGTATGCACTTTTAGGCTTTTGTGCCGGTGTTATCGGCATGATACCTGCCATCTTGATTCAACTATTTCCTACCAATGTGCGACTCACCGGAATGGCTTTTTGCTACAATGTCACTTATGGTATCGTTGGGGTGCTAGTACCATTTGGACTTGGCTATGCCACTTTATATGTGAGCTTTTCACCCGCACTCTATATCACTTTCATCGGTTTTATTGCAATCATCATGGGCATTTATTTTTATAATCTGCCTGAACTCAAGAAAATCGATCAGGTCATATAGTGTGATTTTATCCAAATAGGCTGATCTTTTATCAGCCTATTGATTATAAACTCATAAGCCATTGCAAGTGATACATAAACTGACACATGTACCATCAGCATTTAGCATATACATCTTCAAAAATTTCTAAAAAATTAAGGCTTAACCACTATGGT
This sequence comes from Psychrobacter sp. ANT_H56B, assembly GCF_008369245.1. Taxonomy (NCBI): domain Bacteria; kingdom Pseudomonadati; phylum Pseudomonadota; class Gammaproteobacteria; order Moraxellales; family Moraxellaceae; genus Psychrobacter; species Psychrobacter sp. ANT_H56B. Next base: position 115,050 of record NZ_VOBF01000006.1, on the reverse strand, counting down.
TGATATGACCAACAAACGTCTTTCGGTCGCACCCATGATTGATTGGACAACGACGGATTATCGTTATTTTGCTCGGCTTTTTAATCCGCATGTTTATTTGTACACCGAGATGATCAGTACGGGCGCGCTGATACATGGCAATCGTGCACGGCATTTACGCTTTGATACTTTTGAACATCCGCTGGTATTGCAACTTGGCGGCGCAGATATCACTGAGATGACGCAATGTGCAGAATTTGCTCAGCAGCATGGTTATGATGAGGTCAATATTAATGTGGGCTGCCCCTCTGATCGTGTACAGCACAATAAAATCGGTGCCTGCTTGATGGCGGAACCCAATACCGTTGCAGACTTGGTCAAGCATATGCAAGCGGCAGTCGATATTCCAGTCACGGTCAAGCATCGTATTGGCATTGATGACTTTGACAGTTATGAATTTATGGCAGATTTTGTACAAAAGGTAGCAGCAGGTGGTTGTACACGCTTTATCGTTCATGCGCGTACGGCGTGGCTACAAGGCTTGAGCCCAAAGCAAAATCGTGAGATACCGCCACTGCGGTATGACGATGTGTATCGTTTAAAGCAGGACTTTCCTACCCTTGATATTGAGATTAATGGTGGGATTGAAACCGTCGCTGATATTGAGGCGCATCTTGAGCACATCGATGGCGTTATGATTGGGCGCGCCTTTTATCATAACCCGTATTTGTTAGCCGAAGCCAATAGCTTGTGGGACACCTCTGTCCCGAAGCGTTCAGATATACTAGCTCAGCTGTATCCTTATTTAGAAGAGCAAATAGCTAAAGGTGAAGCACTTCCAACGATGACTCGGCACTATTTAGGGTTATTCCAAGGATTAGTGGGTGCTCGAAAATGGCGTCAAGCATTGAGCGGTAAGCCTCACTTGACCATCGATGATATCAAGCACGCAGCGACTGAGGTATTAGCCCTTAATCCTGATGCCTGATGCCTGATGCCTGATGCCTGATAAAACCCACTATTAAATGACAATGCATACGGCGTAAGTATTAATTATCAAATATTCACTGTTATTCTTTATGCTACTTGCGCCAAATATTGCCACATAGCCGCGCCGTTATTTATAATATGTAATAAAATGGGCAATATCAGCGAGCCTGATTTGATCCGCGCATAGCAAAATAGTAATGCCAGTACCACGATGGTACTAATCTCATAAATTCCATATTGTAAATGAATGACCGCAAATATCAAACTGGTCACCAGACTTGCTACGATTGCCCCGCGATATTCTGTATCAGGTGGCGAGGTAAACTGCTCTGCAATCGCCGACCACAATATGCCGCGAAATATGAGCTCTTCATAAATGGGCGCGACGATAACCATCGCAAAAATAAGTAGCCATACTGAGCTGACAGATTGGTATAAAGGATCTACAAACGCCAGCGGTGATTTATCAAGCACATACGTCAATGCCTGACTGCCAATCATAAATATCAACAGCAGCCCTATCATGCCCATACCGACCGCCAATGAAAACGGTCTTAATACCAAATACTGCTTTAAATTGCCGCCTCTCACGCGTATAACCAACGCACTGATTGCCACTAATAACACGCAGCCTATCATGATAGAAATACTGACAACCGTTCCATCATTGCTTCCAAAAAAGAAAATATCGCCGACCGTTGCGCTTTTGGCAGTTGGTAACACCAGTTTGCCAGCGATGTAAATCCCGATTAATTGACTGATAAAGAAAAAAACCACCATGCCTATGATAAGCAGTAAAGTGCCTAAGCGTGTAAATAAAGGCTGAGGATGTATGACAACTTTATTGGTTTCAGCGGCGCTCTTATTTGGCATTCGCATTGACATAATAGGTTTACTCGAAAAGATACTGAAGCATTGCTTAAAAACTGATCACAAAGACAATCGGTTTAGCGTAAGGAAGTTGATTAAAAATAAAGCCTGTTGTTATTTGGCAGATAACTGTTGTTCAATCAATGTTAATACCTGCTCTGATACAGACTCTGGATGCTCAAGTGGAAACATATGACCGCCCGCATGAGTAATATAAGGAATACGTAAGCGCGACTCTATTTGTTGCGGGAATCGACGTTTTAAAAAGATACTGTCCTCACCAATAATCAAGGTCACTGGCACTTTAGGGGCACGATTTGGGGTCAACCAATACCAAGAAGGGTTGGTGCGAAAGACGGCGACTTCACTGGCTTTTGGAATCGCCAAGGTAACTTTACCATCGGCACGCTCATGCAGACCATGCTCAATATAACCTTGAAAACTGCGCTCAGTAAAATTCTTAAAAAATCCTTTATGGCGCAGTTTGTCATACGCATCTTCTCGGCTATCCCATACGTCACGGCGATGCTTAGACACGCCAGCTGGCGATAGCTTATCCATCAAACGATTATTCATCCATGGCAATCGATCTGCTGTCTTGGCAAGATGCCATAGCAAGCTAACTTTGCCATAAATCCATGGCGGATCCATCAGAACGGCTTGCGAAAAGTACTCAGGTGCACGGTACAACGCTTGCAAGGTACACATGGCACCAAGCGAATGCCCGACGGCTACGACTTGCTTAACGCCATGTTTTTTACAGGTATCTTTGACGCTATCGACAATCTGCTGCGTGAGACTTCGCCATTGGTTATCGACCGGATAATCAGGCGTATCGCCTAACATGGAGATATATTCAATGGTAAAAAATTCAGCCAATTTCTCAAAAAATGGCTCATAGACAGGACTTGGCATTCCGTTGGCATGAGCAAAATGGATGACTGGTTTTTGGGTTATTTTCGATATCGGTAAGGACGCAAAAGACTGCAAATTGACTTCACTCATGACACATTCTCATTAGTTGTTATAACGGTTTGTATTGTATTTATGGTTTTAAATGCTAGATAGCGACACATAAATAAGGCTGAGCGTAATCATACGCTCAGCCTTAACAATCATACACGGTAACGCTAAAAATTAAAGTCTATTAACGCATCTGCGCGTTGCCTTCTTCTTGTGGCAAGAGATCAAGATTGATGCTTGAACCCACACCTGCGCCCAATTTGACGGCGAAGCGATCCATAAATAATTGGAACGGATCACTTGGCGTATAATTGACCACGTTATTTAATTTAAGCTGCTTCTCTAAACTTGAAATACTGCCTTTTTTGTCCGCCAAGCCAAGCTCGATAGATTGCTCACCTGTCCAAAACAGTCCCGAAAACAGCTTATTTTGTTCAGGATTTTTTAGACGATCGCCACGACCTTCTTTTACGGCATTGATAAAATGCTTATGAGTATTGTCTAGCACTTTTTCAACATGCTTTTCTTCATAATCCGTTAGGGGACGTGACAAACTCAAGATATCTTTATATTCACCTGCTGTAATGGTGCGATCTTCTACGCCGACCTTGTCCATCAAGCCTTTTACATTGTAGCTTGGCATAATGACGCCGATCGAACCGACTAGGCTTGATGGGTTGACATAAATCTCATCAGCCGCTGATGCTATATAATACGCGCCAGAAGCCCCCATATCACCAATCACTGCATAAAGCTTTTTATCTGGATATTCTTTACGCAAATCCATCATAGTCTGCCAGATTTCATCTGACTGCACAGGCGAGCCACCCGGTGAGTTGATGTCGAGCGCCACTGCCTTTGAGTTACTGTTTTTAAAGGCGCGTGTGAGCGCATCATTGACATCATAAGCGTTGGCCACATCACCACTGCTAATAGTTCCTTGAAGCTCAACCACTGCCAAATGCGGCTTACTGGTATCGATACCATCAAGACCAGTGGGTGCTTCAGTACTACAGCTACGCCCAATCGTCAAAAATATCAATAAAATATAGCCAAAGGTCAGTAGCTTAAAGAAAATACTCCAACGACGGGCACGGCGTTGCTCGACCACGCTTGCTAATAAAGTATTTTCAATCAGTCGCCATTCTTGCCCGCTCGGCTGGTTTGACTGCTGCATCGGTGCTGGCTGATTTGCCGAATTATCAGGACGTTTGTTAGGGTCTGGCGGCCAGTTGGGCATATAACTTCCTAAGTAGAAACAATGTAAAACGATAAAAGACAGATTATATAAACTTACGACAGAAAAATTCGAAATTCTTACTGTTTAAGCTTTCTGTATGAATAGGTGGTTCAGTATGGTGCCATTTTACTCGTGGTTCAATAGCATCTCTGTGAAATACGTGTATTTTATAAATGTGATATCACAAATAAAACACTATCACTAGATATTAGGACTTCCCAATAATATCTGCAACATTATCGATATTGGAACAATTCCTAATCACCCTCTTTGAATAGCGCATCAGAAGATAAAGCAACTTCTAACGGTTTATTATCATAGGTGATTATCTCATCTATTTGTTGCTGGGTGATTACCTCATTCGAGATATGTGAGTTACTGTGACCCAGCCATGTCGTATGATTCATGGCTATATTGTTATTGGTTAAATCAGCCGAGCATAGCAACGACCACATTTGCCAAGTTCGCTCATGCGTATCTGCATTCAAAATTAGCCGCGATTGCAACATATTTGCTTGGTTAGATAGTGGTTGGCTTTTTGACATGAGTGTTTGCGAGTTAGCAGGTAATGACTTGAGAGGCTCATTTGCTTGATACTTGAGCACTCGTATGGGCGTGCTGCTATCAATAGCCACGGTACAATCCCAAACACTGGCATCCTCTATCTTGCTCCAGCCTGTGATTGCTTGCAACGTTAAGTTGCCATTTGGCAGCTGCCATATTTTACCGGATTCGCAACGTTGGGCGCTGATAGTTGCCGTCTTTTGAGAGTCCGTAGTAACTTTATAAGCTTGATACAGCGCAGACCAACGCTCACTATGTCCTGCTTGCCAGTATTGGCTCACAGGCAATCTCTGACTGAGCTGAGCGACTATCATGGGTAAGAGCTCTGAATCATTAGGACTCACTGCGCTGCTCTTTTTATCATAAACGCGTGAATCAGTCACGCCACTACTACTGCTTTGTACGACGATGCCCTCTAGCTTATTGACAGATAAGCTGCCCAATTGCTGCGCTAACGTGGCAGATAATTTATCTGCCGTCAGATTGCTAGGCATGATCTTAATTTTAGTGTTACTGGGTCTATGATCTGCCAAAAACAGCCAGCTGGTATTTTTGGCATCTTTATCATTGACGACCGGATATTGTAATAAAGCGGCACTTATATAATGATCACCCGTTGGCAATATATATAGAGTGGGTGTCGTAGTCAGTGACTGCTGATTGGCATATACCGTCATTACCAAAAGACTGAGCGGTGGCAATACTAACCAACGACTGATCAGACCGCGAGGTAGCAACCAAGGTAACAGGGTTAATAATGCCATGAGCAAAATAGCGGCATTAACGGGCGTATAAAGCCACGCAACTGATAGCACAGGCATTGCCGTTAGCCATGCTATCAGTTCGTGTAGGTTACTGACAATCACAGTAACTAACATCCAAATAATATTGGCTACAGACGGCAATATAAGATAGCAAAGCCCAGCCAATAAATTAACCGGTACAATAATCCAACCAAATAAGCCAATAGCAAAGAGATTGACGATTAACCCCCATAATGAGGCTTTGCCAAAGAGTAACAACGTTACAGGTAATAGAGCGAGGAACAGCCAACACTGTAACTTAAATAAGCGCTTAAAACTTAGCCATAGACGTCTGAGTAATTTGTCATAGGAAGTAGAGGGTTGGTTTGATGTTAATAGCTGATTTTGTGAGGTGTCTTCATATTTAAGCAATAACGCCACGGCAATAAAGGACAGCCAATAACCTGCTTGCCATAATACATAAGGGTCATGCCATGCCATCAGTACTGCCAGAGCAAGTAATACGCGCATGGTACTGACGGGCAATAAAGTTAGTCTTGTCAGACCAATTGCCAGTAGCATCCATGCGGTACGTGCAGCGGGCACATCAAACCCTGTAAACAATGCATAAATAAATGCGGCGCTAATCATCACCCACCAACGTACATGCCAGCGCGGAATATAGCGATATAGAGCGGGATACAGACGATTAATCAATAGAATAACTATACCAGCCAGCACGATCGCTAAAAACAAAACATGCGTACCCGATATTGCTAATAAGTGTGAAATACCAGCCAACTGATATAGATCTTTGGTCTCACGATTAATTAAACTGCGATCACCGGTCAACAAGCTTAATGTGACTGCTTTTGCTTGTTGCTCTGCAGCAGTATTTGTAGCCCAATCTTTATAAAAGTGCTGGCGTAATTGCCAACGCCCTTGGTCAATAGCAGTACGCAACCGTGTTAAATAAGAATCAGAAGAGAGTAAATGCGAATTTGAATGTGACTGTGGGTGACTGGATGGCAAAATCGCGCTGCTAGTAGCCAGTATATTGGCAACGCCGTCAATATGCCGACTACGTAGCCAGCGATAACTATCAAACCCCGATGGGTTATTTGATACTTGCTCAGAAGTAGCAAGCGGTGCAAGCGTCAAGGTCATAAACAATCTATCACCCGGCTGCAGATGATTTAAGTCAGCAATCTGACTTTGTTTTTCTGTTTTCTTAGATTTTTTCTGAGAGTTAGTCTTAGATGACTGTTTGGCTGGCTTTTTTGGGTAAGCATTGAGTAGGACGCGGTATACCTTATCTTGAACAGCATTTTCAGCAAGTGTGTTTTGATGTGAAGATATGGCATTTGAAGATTCATACTTGATATCATCGCCGCTTAGGCTATTATTTAGCCCTGCTCCGTATTCTGCTGTCACTTTATCCAAGTCTTGCGCTGTCAGCTCAGAAACCAATGGCAATATTTGACTGATGATCGCCACTTGCCGATAGCCGGTATCGGTATCGGTACCAGCATCATACACACTATCGCTTATTCCCGCTATATGAACCAAAGCCTGCACACGCATTGGCTCAGTAATTTTTTGATCGTCTGCTTGTTGATGACTTACTAGTGCCTTCAAACCACTACCAATAACCAAAGTGCTTGCTAGTATAGCGATTGATATAAAATAGAGAATACGAGAAGCAAACCTAGAGTGATGTGGCGTACTTTTTACGGAATTGATAGGATTAACTGACGGGATAGTAAACTGGCTTATCAAAATTAAAATAAAGGTAAGAAGTATGAATGAAATAGTCAGAACAGGAGTGCTGGCGCTATCCATAAATAGCGGCATCATTGGTATAGGCGTGCTATCAGCAACCGCCAAAACACCCATCATAGCAAGGATGATAAAGCTACCTATTAACCAATACACCAGTGCTCCTTGCGTGATATTTGAAATAATATATAGCATCCACTAAAAAACTGTAATGCGCTTGCTATATTAACTTGGCGCTAAATACCGCTACATCAAGCCATGGTATTTATCCGGATATTATCCTATACTAATTGCACACACTAGGATGGTGATTGTCTAACGTTCTTTTTACGTTTTTCTGATAGAATTCTTATCTATACTTTTATCAATAACATGACTGCCTATCTGCCTATTATTATGATTGAGCGGGCTGCAGACAATGAGTAAAGGCAAATCTGTGCCAAAAAAACGTTTAAAAGACTTATTACCTACCCCTGAAAAAGTGTTAGAAAGTCGCACATTAAAACTGTTTGCGCCGCAACTTTCTGACCCACGATTGTGGCATTTTAATCGCCATAGCTTAAATAAGGCCGTCTATATCGGCGTGCTGAGTGCCTTTTTTCCATTGCCAGGACAGATGTTATTGGCATTGATTGGTGCGCTTATTTTCCGTGCCAATGTACCTATGGCACTAGGCTTAACATGGATTACCAATCCACTCACCACCTTACCGGTATTTTACGCTGGATACTATATCGGTGCCGAAATACTCGATCTGCCAATGATTAGTTTGCGCACGATTGGCAGGATGATCTCTGACTTAAGTTTATGGATCATCTCTGACGGCGCCAATCCCTTTATTACTTATAAAGGAACTGTGTCCTTAACTGCATTTTGCCTAGGTCTGACTATCTTAGCCATTATTACAAGCATCGTCTGCGGCTTAGCGTTTAAAGCCATTTGGCGCTATAAGACTGTCACGAGTTGGCAAAAAAGGCAGCTTAGCTCTTTAGATAAGCCGCCCGAACTTTAATAAATGCTATCAATCCTCATCTCTATTTGCTTCAATAGCATTAAGGATGTTGTCAGTGAGCTTATTATCCATCACAAAAACTTCAACCACTTCTTCATTTTTGAGCAATACATAACGCTTACCTGTCGCACTGTCTTGAACCTTTAAATCAAAATCAACACCTGCCAAAGTAATACGATCGAAAACGGGCGTCAGTAAATCTATTTGACCTTGTTTATCGAGCGTATCAAATAACGCGGTATCCATATAAAGCTTTAGTGGCTCATCGCCTTCTTCAATACTGCCAAAAGCAGCAATCGGGTCGTCATTTTTATCCATTCTATTTATCCTTACTCAATCAATAGACTGCTATCTTGCAATCCTTTTCTATTATATTTTAATAATTTTCCCAATGACCATTACGTAAAAGCAGCTGACGATCAGCAAGCGCCGCTAGATTTCGATCATGAGTGACCATCAATAGTGCCGTTTGCATCGTACTTTGCAGCTCTGATAATAATCCAAAAACGCTTTGTGCGTTATCATAATCTAGGTTACCTGTTGGCTCATCTGCCAAGATAAGCGACGGTTTGGTGACTAAAGCACGCGCAATCGCCACGCGCTGACGCTCACCACCCGACAACTCACCCGGTCTATGAGCCAAACGATGCTCAAGACCAACATTGTTTAAAATATCGATGGCTTGCTGACGCGCTTCAGCCGTCGATACTTCTGGGCGCATCAATAGTGGCATGGCAACGTTTTCAATGGCAGTAAATTCAGCCAATAGATGATGAAACTGATAAATAAATCCCAAATGCTTATTACGCATCGCACCGCGTTCGGTCTCATTCATACTGTTTAACAACTGACCATGCAACCAAACTTCACCGCTGGTTGGCGTATCGAGTCCGCCAAGCAGATGGAGCAAAGTACTCTTTCCTGAGCCACTGGTACCAACGATAGCGATACGCTCACCGGCGGTGACAGTCAAATCCAAACCGGTCAAGACTTGGGTGCTCACAGCGCCTTCATCGTATATCTTATTAATATTGGTCGCTTTTAAGATAGCAGACATAATGCTTCCTTTATTTTATTTATAACGGCATTAACGCCTGTAAATTACTCGTAACGCAGCGTTTGTGCAGGCTGAATTTTAGCCGCTCGGCGTGCTGGATAAATGGTCGCCAAAAAGCTCAATATAAATGACGCACTGGTAATCAATACCACATCCGCCAAACGCAGCTGCGATGGTAGATAGTTCACAAAATAGGCATCAAATAAATTTAGACCAAAGCTATTATTAATAAAGCCCAAGATATCACTGACCGTTAATGCAAATATCACGCCCAATATCGTACCTGCAATGGTACCAATAAAACCAATCACCACACCTTGTACCATAAAGACTTGGGTAATCAGACGCGGTGAGGCGCCAAAAGTTTTTAAGATAGCGATGTCAGCTTTTTTATCTGTGACTAGCATCACCAAACTTGAAACAATATTAAAAGCTGCCACGAGGATAATTAAGAACAGTAGCAAGCCAACCATGGCTTTTTCCATTTGGATAGCACCAAATAGATTGCCATGCGTCTGGGTCCAATCACTAGGATACAATTGCTCTGGCGCAATCGCAGCCGCTTTTTGTGCTGCCATTGGCGCTGTAAAGATATCATGAAGCTTCATACGGATACCTTGGGCGCCCTCTGGTAAACGCAGTAATTTTGCCGCATCGCCCATTGGAATAAATGCCATGAGACTGTCCACTTCTGGACTGATAGAAAATATACCAGTCAAGGTAAAGCGCTTAAAGCGTGGTATCACGCCAGCAGGTGACGGCGATGCTTCTGGCAGTACGAGAGTGACTTTGTCACCCAATTGCAACCCTAGTGATTGCACCATACCTTCACCAAGCACAATACCGAACTCGCCATTTTTTAGCGTATCAATATTGCCTTCTACCATATGCTCATTGATGATAGAAACGTTTTTCTCATACTCAGGATCAACACCTGTCACCATGATGCCAGCTACCTGACCATTCGAGGTCAACATACCTTGCAACTGGATAAAAGGCGCAACTGCAACCACTTCTGGATCTTCTTTAATCTTGTCCGCGACTTGTTTCCAATCACCGATAATCTCAGTTGATGTGACAGTCGCTTGCGGTACCATACCCAAAATACGCGTTTTTAGCTCACGATCGAAGCCATTCATGACCGACAGTACGGTAATCAATACCGCCACGCCAAGCGTCAGACCAATCATTGAAATCAGTGATATAAAAGAGATAAAACCATTACTACGTTCTGCTCGGGTGTACCGTAAGCCGATAAATAACGCTAAAGGACGAAACATATTCAAACTCTTTATCTTATCTACGTGCGACTTTATGTAGGTTACAAAACAAATAGCGGCAATTGCATCATACTTTTGCAGCTGCCACAAAAACATATCAATCGAACACAAAAACAGGGTGTAAGACAAGCCAAATGTGGCTGTCAAAAGGGAGCTAGTTTGACACAATTTGGCTAACAGGTGCCAGTCATTACCGAAAACTGTCCAGATTTTATAATAAAAAATGCGGTTTTATGATTATTTTTTATAACATACTTGCTATTCTCTGTGTCTATACCTATATATTGTATGCTAAGGACAATTGTCATTAACCCCTCATTGTTGTTTGTTGCCTCTTTACTGACGGCATTGCTGACCATCATAAACCCCTCTTTTAAAGTGGCACATGGTACTCAGCGATCACAGTTTCAGACCCAAACCTCATGGCTGACTTAAGTTTGAGTATTTTCATGACCATTAATTATCAATATAAAAACATCCAATCTCCTACCAAAATCACCTTAACTGATGAGCAATCAGCTGGTCACGGTGACCATTGGCGTATTCTGACTGATGACATGAGTCATGATGTACCTAAATGGTTACAACAGATGATTGAAAAAGCAGCGATGCCTAAAGGCCTTAATACCGATGTCAGTGCCAAAGACAGCTGTTTATTGCTATCTGAGAACCAGCCTTGTCATATCAATCAAGTACTGGCAATGAAGGATGGCAAGCCTGAATGCTTTATCAATGCCTACCCTTGTGTCGATAGCCCATATGGATTGAGCTGTAAAATCGAGCGTATGATTGTCAATGACAACTCACACGATGCCGTATTACGCTTACGTACCACTGATGGCAGTATCATCTATGCTTTTGATCAGCTATATACGGCCAACCGTCATTTATATCAACGTGATACCACCTATTTTGTGAATTTTAGCGCATGGGCACATGAGATCAAAATCAGTGAACAAAATGAAGTCATCAAAGTAGAAGACCAAGAAGCGATACGCTATCACCGTGCTTTTAATGATATCGTTGCGGCAAACGATGGAAAAATGCCGGATGACCTACAAGAACAAATCAAAGCATGGCAACCAGAAACCAAAGAACAAATGGCGCCGGTCGAGATCAATCTGGGTCATATGTGTGCTTATTTGTTTGGCGATACGTTAGGTCAAGAAGATGAAGCGTGGTGTCAAGGTCAAGTACTTGGTAAGCAAGAAACCTTATTTAATGGTAAAACGATTATTCTGTTTGATGTGGTGGTACTGCGCGAACAAGATGCTGATCCTTTTGTAATGCGTATTGGTGCGCTAAAAACACCTGATACTGCCTCTATTAACGTTCATGATTACGTACAAGCAAACGTATGGCTACAAGCGGCTATTTATAAAGAAAATCAGCAAGTAGCACAATCGAAAGCCAGCTAGTCAGATTTAGATTATTTTAGACAAATAAAAAGCCCCTAATTGATTTTAGGGGCTTTTTATTTGTCTAAATACGATTAAATTAATAACGACTCTAAGCCATTGTAGTCATTGACTTAATATTGCTATAAAGCGCTTTTTGCTCAGCACTTGGACGAGCCGTCTGTACTGCCATCAATTGTGACATATCGCCTTCGACACGAATCTTGCCACCCATAAAGGCGCCCATGATTTCATTGGTATCGAAATCAGTGATGATGGATTGTAGGATACTACGATCAAGCAATAACGTGGTGGTCGCTCCATCGTTTAAGCCGCGATGTAATAGACCATTTGCAAAGTTGGCTTCGATGTCTTGATCGCTATCAGATACTTTTAGATTGACGATCATATTCGCAAGTGCGGGCGGCAAATTAAGCTCACCCGCTTCTTGACCCATTTGCTCAACTTGCTCAAACCATTCATCTGTCAAAAAAACTGCCATATTATTATCCTTAATACCTATTGTTGTTAATCGGTGCTAGGTCAGCACCTTTCGTGCTCCAACCTAACAGTCAGTTAAATATCAAAAAACTTACTACTACAAGGTGACTATTTTATATAATAAGCACTTTATTATGAATGCTGCTCAGTGGCATTATAAGATGCGACTTTACAATAAGTAAAACTTATTTGTAGAACAAATAATAAAATTGTTACAAAACCTTGTTCATAGTTTGTCCGTACAAACTTGTGAATACTATCTTTTTTCATCTATAGAATAGTCATGAAATTGGGTATAAAATAAGTGGATAGCATAGCAGTGATAAGTTGCTTGCTAAGATTTTACTAAAGAGTTTGTATTTTGGCGCATAGTTCTGATGATATTTGATTAGGTTTGCGTTACAATACCCTTAAACAGAGTCGGGAGTTTTAACTAAACATTACGTAAATATGTTTTTTTGTCAGCTATCGCTAGCATACATTGACGGTCGATACCTTCTTATCACCGGTTGAACATCAGTATCTATCTTGGTTTGTACGGCTTTTAGCAGTGACAATTAAGATAAATACTCAGCCTCAATAGATGTTTGATGCTCGAGAACGGCACATTTTCTTATTAAACCTGACAATATATTAACAATCCTACTATCAATCAGCTTCGCGGGCAGTCCGCTTTAGTACTGCTCTCTACCCATCAGCAATCACTGATATCTAGGCCATGCTTAGCTTGATAGTTAATACCGTCAGCCTGATAAGACGAGTGAAAACAGCCTTTACCAAAGCCATTGTTTGGTTATGATCTTTATCATGATCTAGATGACATGACATGGCATGTTAGTTAATTCTGTTGATAATTCGGGCTGTAAAGGAATCATCCAATGAGTTTACAAAACACAGCACTCGCCCCCATTGACCGTGAATATGAAATTACTATCGTAAGATTCTTTACGGTTATGGCCGTGGTATGGGGCATCGTCGGCATGAGTATTGGTGTGTTCATTGCTTCTCAGTTAGCATGGCCAGCACTCAATTTTGACATTCCATGGCTGACTTTTAGTCGTTTAAGACCACTGCACACCAATGCGGTTATTTTTGCGTTCGGTGGCTCAGCCTTGTTCGCAACGTCTTATTACATCGTTCAGCGTACTTGTAAGACAAGATTATTTGCGCCTTACTTAGCTTGGTTTACCTTTTGGGGTTGGCAGACGGTTATCGTAGCGGCTGTTATCACCTTACCATTAGGTTTAACCTCAACTAAAGAATACGCTGAGCTTGAGTGGCCGATTGATATCCTTATCGCATTGGTATGGATTTCATATGCTATTGTCTTCTTCGGTACACTAATTAAGCGTAAAACGTCACATATCTATGTGGCTAACTGGTTCTTTGCTGCCTTTATTATTACGATTGCGCTACTGCATATTGTAAATAGCATGGCGATTCCTGTTAGTGCATTTAAGTCTTACTCGCTATTTGGCGGTGCAACCGATGCCATGGTGCAGTGGTGGTACGGGCATAATGCGGTAGGCTTCTATCTGACGGCTGCTTTCTTAGGCATGATGTATTATTTCGTGCCAGTACAGATTGGTCGCCCTATTTATTCTTACCGTTTGTCTATCGTTCACTTTTGGGCATTGATTGCTTCATACATGTGGGCTGGTGGTCACCATTTGCATTATTCAGCGCTTCCAGATTGGACGCAGTCATTAGCAATGGTATTCTCTATTATTCTATTTGCTCCATCTTGGGGTGGTATGATTAACGGTGTACTAACGCTTTCAGGTAGTTGGGATAAGCTGCGTACCGATCCGATCATTCGCTTTATGATTGTCGCTTTGTCATTCTATGCCATGTCGACGTTTGAAGGTCCAATGATGTCTATTAAGACCGTCAATGCGCTATCGCATAATACGGATTGGACAGTTGGTCACGTACACTCAGGTGCGCTTGGCTGGGTTGGTATGATTACCATTGGTTCGCTATATGTACTGTTACCACGTATTTATAACAAGCCAAAAATGTATTCTATCAGCTTGATCACAACGCATTTCTGGCTAGCAACAGCAGGTACCATCTTCTATATCGTATCTATGTGGATTTCAGGTATTGGCCAAGGCATGATGTGGCTTGCGACTAACCCTGATGGTACTTTGGTATACAGCTTTGTTGATACCGTTGAGTTCTCGCATTTCCCATATATTGGTCGTGCGTTTGGTGGTCTTCTGTATGTATCTGGTATGTTTGTGATGGCATATAATGTCTATAGAACAATCAAGATGCCAGAAGGTAAGCCAGTAGACATTGCTGATCCGACTGATCATGAACCTAGTGTCGATCAAATCTCGACAGCTAAAGTATAAGGAGCGATCATGGCTGGTACACCGCATGAAATTATTGAAAAAAATACAGGCTTGTTGGTCATCGGTATCGTTATCGCTATTAGCTTTGCAACGCTCGTTGAGATTGTACCGCTGATATACGATTATAGAGGTGCTGAAGAAGGTGGTGTGAACACTCCTCTCCCTTCTATGGAGCCTTGGACTGCGCTTGAATTTGAAGGTCGTGACATCTACATTCGTGAAGGTTGTCATGTCTGCCATACCCAAATGGTACGTCCATTACGTGCTGAAGTTGAGCGTTATGGACCATACTCACGTGCTGCCGAATCAACGTGGGATCACCCTTTTCTTTGGGGCTCAAAACGTACTGGTCCTGATTTAGCACGTGTGGGCGGACGTTATTCTGAAGATTGGCAAAGACAACATCTGATTGACCCACGTTCATTAGTGCCTGAATCAGTCATGCCCGGTTTCCCATGGCTTGCGACCAATGAAGTGAATGGTTCTAATGTTCAAGCCAAAATGCGTCTCTTCCGTGATCGCTTCGGTGTGCCTTATACTGAAGAAGATATTGAAGGCGCTCCAGATGCTGTGCTTGGTGCTACTGAGCTTGATGCTTTGGTTGCCTACCTGCAGCAGTTAGGTACCGCAATGGAAGGACAGCGCTAATGGGTATTGGTGAATTACAAACAATTGCGACCGTTTCTGCCTTTATTGCCTTCGTAGGTGTTGCATGGTGGGCGTATTCGCCAAAAAACAAAAAACGCTTCGAAGAAGATGCACAACTTGCGCTTGATGACGAGGATATCAAATCTCTGTCTGACGAGCAGCGCGATAAGGATAAATGATGACATTCTTTTGGAGTTCTTGGATAACTATACTAAGTATCATGTGCTGGGCGTTTATCCTCGGTATTTTACTAATGGTCTTAAAATTCAAACCAGAAGTAGAAGACGATGGTACCACAGGGCATGAATACGACGGTATTCGAGAATATGATAAAGCGCTGCCTAAATGGTGGCTAGTGATATTTTTTGGATCAATCATTTGGGGTGTTGCTTACTGGGTGTTCTTTCCAGGTATTTTCCCCTCAAAATGGGAAGGCATCACAACCGTAGAAGTCGATGGCAAAACTTTGCCATGGACTTCTAAAAACGAGCTTTACAGTGAGCTTGAGAGTAACAACAAAGTATTTACGGATAACTTTGAGAAAAATATTTTGGCAAAAGCAGATGCCAGCGGTGCTACTAAGACCCTAGCCAGCTTGTCTGAGATGCAAGCGACTATGCGTCGCAGTGAAAAGCCGCCTGCAGATCTGCAAGCTCAAATTGATGAGAAAATTGCAGAACTGTCACCTTATGTAGAAAAGCTATCTGAAAACCCGAATGCGTTGAAAGTCGGTAGTCGCTTGTTCTTACAGAACTGTGCGGTCTGTCATGGCTCAAACGCCAAAGGTGCTACAGGTTATCCAAATCTAACCGATAATGATTGGTTATATGGCGGCGAAGCGTCAAACATCTTAACGACGTTACATAATGGGCGCGTCGGCGGTATGGCTGCATGGCGTGATCAACTTGGTGAAGATGGTATTCGTGCTGTTTCTGAATATGTGTTGTCACTATCTGGTAACCAACCAGGTTACGAGCTTGATAAAGCCCAAGTTGCTCAAGGTGAAGCTATCTTTAAAGAACCTACCAACTGTGTGCTTTGTCATGGTCCAGAGGGTAAAGGTATGATTTCAGCGGGTGCGCCAAACTTAACAGATAATATCTGGTTATATGGTGGCGATCGCGAGACTATTCGAGAAACATTACGTTATGGTCGTGCAGGTGTGATGCCTGAGTGGGAAACCAAGCTAGGTAATGAACGTATTATGTTGCTTGCGGCCTACGTATATTCATTATCAGATAGAACTGTTCAACCTGCTGCTAAGGCAACTTCTGTTGCTGCTGCAATGCCAAAACAAGTGGTAAGTACAGAGAAGACGGTTAACTAATACGGTTAATTTTAACTATAGTTACTTGGTTAGCAGCTATCTCATTGACGAGTAGATTTAGATAAAGGGAGGTCTGTCATTACAGTCCTCTCTTTTTTATTAAAAATATTTAAGCTTTGTCATCAATCATGGCTTTTAGCAGTACTACTATTTGTAGCGTAATAGCCCTCATATAGATATTGCTTTTTAACACTCTCACCCCATTTATAGTAGGGAGAATGTTAGAATAGTTAGACCATAAGACATTGGTGACAGAGCCATTTCAGCTTTTTTGCCAATTATTGATCATCCCTCATTTGGTAGACGAATTAAAGGTATTTTAATTTTTATCTTTCTACTTACTGACATTGATAACTCCGCACATCCAACTATCTTATTTTTATAATAGATGTTTGTTACCCATGCCAGCAGACTGATTCTTTTTTTAAAGAGGCACGTTTATGTCAGCACCACAATCTAATAAAATCCCTGTACAGCAAGTAGATCTTGATGCCACCAAGCATCGTGTCCATCCACGATTTGTGACTGGTTTCTATCAAAACATTCGTGTTATTACGATGTATGCACTTTTAGCCGCGTTTTTGCTGTTGCCGTGGTTGCGCTATAACGGAAGACAAGCTATTTGGTTTGATGTGCCATCGCAGCATTATTATATTTTTGGCATGACATTTTTGACGCAGGATTTTTATTTTATTGCAGCCTTTGCTATCATTGCAGCCTTCGCCTTATTTATGGTAACAGTCTATGCAGGGCGAGTTTGGTGTGGCTATGCTTGTCCCCAGACCATTTGGACGCATTTATTTCAATATGTAGAAAAATGGGTGATTGGCGATCGTAACAAACGCATTAAGTTTGATAAAGAACCAATGAGCGCAACTAAGGTGTTTAAACGCTTCTTGATATATTTTATCTGGTTTGTGTTTTCCATGATTACCGCCACGACCTTTGTAAGTTATGTATCGGGTACAGATGCTCTATACAATAGCTGGCAGATGATTGGTTTTATCCCCTTCCCTGATTGGGCGACGTGGATTTGGGTATCAGTATTTATCTTTGCGTTTTCGACCTACGTCAATGCAGGTTATATGCGCGAGCAGATGTGTATCCAAATCTGCCCTTATGGTCGTTTTCAAAGTGTGATGTTTGATAAAGATACGTTAATCGTTTCTTATGATTATGAGCGCGGCGAGCCTCGCGGTGCTCGCAAAAAAGGCACCAACCCTGAGAATTTAGGCGACTGTATCGAGTGTCAGATGTGTGTACAAGTCTGCCCTACTGGGATTGATATTCGTGATGGATTACAAGTAGCTTGTATTCAGTGCGCCGCCTGTGTGGATGCTTGTAATGAGATAATGGATAAAGTGGGCTATCCACGCGGACTTATCCGTTATACCACAGAGCGTCAATTGGCTGAAAAAGAGAAAAGCCGTGTCTTTCGCCCTCGTTTCTTCGCTTACTTAGCACTTCTCACGATACTTTGTGGCGGTGTTTTATACGCTTTGAATGACCGTGTGCCATTAGAGATTGATATACGGCGTGACCGCAATCAGTTGTCTTCATTGAATCAGCAAGGCATGATTGAAAACAGTTATATCGTTAAGTTGACCAATAAAACCCAAGATGCCCATACTTATAAAATAACGCTCGCACCGCAAGAGGGTTTGAGCTTGGAGATTCGCTTTAACGATGTACCGTTAGATGCCGGTGAAAGCTTTGATATGCCAGTTAGTATCTATGGCGACCCTGATGTGATTGAATTTGGTCAAACACCCGTGACTTTGAATGTCAGTAGTGAAGACGGCAAATATCATGTTAGTAAGCAGAATGTTTTTACCACTCAAGGTCAGTAAATATTAACATTCATTGTTAAATGATACCTACCAGTGAGTTAGCGCTTGATAGCTCACTGGTGATTGAGTTACCTTACCTTGGCAGCTTTTGGCTGTCAGCCTTATCCGTTGATACGGTTACTAGATATCTGATTAATAGGTATGTTATGTCCAGTCCAGCCCCAAATTTTAAGCATCAAGACAGCCAGCCATGGTATAAAAACTATATGGTGGTTATCTTTGTCATTGGTATGCCAGCTTTTGTCGTCATTGCTTGCATCTGGTTTGTTTATTACTCTTATCAGATTCGTGATAGCGTGGTACGCGACGACTGGTATATGGATGGTAAAACCCTTTATCATGATGTGTCGCGTGACAAGTTGACCTATGATTTAGACTTGCATGGACAAATGCAATTTGCAGATAATGGCGATGTTGTGTTTTATCTGAATTATCCTGAGCAAAGTTTGCAGTCGGGTAAACTGATTAATGGCAGTCCACTTAGCTATCCTGAAACACTGGATCTGTCTATATCTCATGCCACTGACATTAAAAAAGACCGTGATGCGGTGTTAAAGCATCTAGAAGGCAATAAATATAGCGCCCAAGTAGATATCGATCCTCTTAAAGCAAAATATTATTTACAAGTAAGTCATAAAGGTAAAGACGATTGGCGCATGCAAGATGTTGCCAAGTTACCACGATCAGAGGTTAGCTTTGATCCTCTACCAGTATTTGGCGAAAGCTAAACTGTTCAAAGTATGATTAAAATAAAAAACCAGCCATGAACCTATCATGAGCTGGTTTTTTTATTTGAAGAGCGTAAACGGTATTAGATCATTAAATTATTAAGTCATCAAATCACTGGATTAATCGTTGGAATTTTTTTCGGCGCACGGCTGCCCTTTTCTGCATTAGCAAAGTCTGGATTGAATATCTGCGTTTCTGGTGATACTGGCAAACCAATCTCAGCCAGACTCTCTATTTGCCCCGCTTGGATATTGTCACCTTCAAACAAACGCTCGTTATCATCACGATCCAGACTTAATGTTTCAAAATCAAACAGCTCTCTATCTGCCAATTGCGAGGGCGCAACATTTTGCATCGCTTTAAAAATAGACGCTAGACGCTGAGGGTGAGCATCGTCCCATTCTCGTAGCATGTCATTAATAATGGCCCGTTGCAGATTGGTCTGGCTGCCACAGAGATTACACGGAATAATCGGGAATTCTTTTAGGCTCGCATATTCAATGATGTCTTTTTCTTCCACATAAGCCAGTGGACGGATGAGCATGTTTTGCTTGTCGTCACTGAGTAATTTGGGCGGCATCGATTTCAACGCGCCACCATGAAATAAGTTCAAAAAGAAAGTCGCCAACATATCATCGCGATGGTGCCCAAGCGCAATCTTGGTCGCACCGATTTGTTTGGCGAAACCATACAGTGAGCCACGACGCAGACGTGAACACGCTGAGCAATAGGTTTTCCCTTCTGGCACCACGCTTTTGACAATACTATAAGTATCTTTTTCCAGAATATAATGAGCGATGCCCTGCTCGTTTAGATAGGCGGGCAACACCTCTTCTGGATAGCCGGGCTGCTTTTGGTCAAGATTGACGGCAACGATATCAAAATGAATCGGGGCGATACGTTTTAATAGCAGCAAGATATCGAGCAACGTATAGCTGTCTTTACCGCCTGATACGCAGACCATCACCACATCGCCATCTTCAATCATATTAAAGTCGCGAATCGCCCATGATACTTGTCGACGAAGCTTCTTTTGCAATTTCCGAAAGTGAGCCGACTCGGTCAGTGATTGCGTATCAGCCAATATGTTATCTGCTTGCTCATCCATAAAATCATCATTTCTGTCATCGACATCATCATATAACATCTGTTCGATATCAGTTATTTTATCATGATGATTCACATCAGTATCGATAGAAGCCTTGTCAAACTGAGGCGTGATTGATGGTGTAAATAAGGTTGCTGCAGTCATAAGTTACTCAATATCTTGACAAGAATGGCGTTACTTCAAAAGAGATAATCAATCGATTTATTCAAAAGGCTACAATAAAAGCTATCTGCGTATGGCTAACAATGATGCTTCATAAGGCAACGCTTCAAACATGATTTAAAACAGCAGCGATTATAACAAAATTTGCTAACAGATTGAAAAGATGACATTAAATTATCGTCTTAAATGTGACTGCTTATCTAAGGCAGCTAATGATTGATTTGCTAAACTTTATCCTATTACTTGCATGATGTTTTAATGCTGCTTTCAAGGTTCTGTAATGGTAGAATTTTTGCTAAAATAGGCGTTTTTCGCTAACCAATAATAGATGCCATTATGACAAATACTGCTCTGCCAACCTCTTTTGCTGATCAAGAAAACGATACCCAATTAAATGAGCTGCATAAAAGCCAAAATGCGGTCGTACTGCTATCAGGTGGGCTTGATTCAGTGACTTGTTTATATTGGGCAAAGGCCCGTTATGCGTCAGTAACCGCAGTCAGCTTTGATTATGGTCAACGTCATAATAGTGAGCTGGTCGCTGCCAAAGCAATCGCTGAAACTGCAGGCGTTAATCACAGAATTATTGATATCGATATTGCCCAACTGGGTGGCTCATCACTAACGGATCACAGTATGATTGTGCCTGATGGTGATACGGATAAGTTCCCAGACAAAAAGCGTGATGAGATTGATAACGACGCGATTCCAAACACTTATGTGCCAGCGCGCAATACCATCTTCTTATCTTATGCCTTGGCAGTCGCCGAAGTCACTGATTCAAACCATATCGTCATTGGTGTCAGTTCAGTCGATTATTCAGGATATCCTGATTGCCGTCCTGAGTATATTGCCGCTTTCCAACATATGGCAAATCTTGCTACCAAAGCGGGTGTTACCGGTCATCATTTATCGATTCAAACCCCGCTACAACAATTATCGAAAGCCAAAACCATCGAGCTGGGTCTGTCGCTAGGGGTTGATTACGGACAAACAATTTCTTGTTATCAAGCAGATGCCAATGGTCTTGCCTGCGGCGTTTGTGATAGCTGCGCGCTGCGTCGTCAAGGGTTCGCTCAGGCAGGCGTTGCCGACCCTACCCATTATCAGTAATGATTTTAGAAGTTTCGCCTTAGAACATGAATAAACGGTCTTAAAATAGAGGCAATTAAACATTGGCGAAACATTCGCTTGCATTAACACAGCACGCTGCCGTTGTATTTTAAATACAATCATTGCTATGGTATGAGCCACTTTATCTACCACAAGATATAAATGCTCATCAAAGTAGCAACGTTTTATTAGAAGTAATATTTTATCATTTGTACAGAATCTAATTCATTTATAAAAAATTCAAGTTATCGCAGTCACCTGTAAAAGGATATTTATGAAATTTTTGCCAGTATTACCCCTAGCTCTTGCTGCACTATTTGCCATGCCACAAGCGAACGCTGTTGATATTAAGCAGAATAATATCAATACTTGCGTCAACGGCGCGGTCAAATATAAAGTCGCTGACAAGAGCACCGCAACCAAGCTTTGTGATTGCACGATCGGTGTCCGTAGCAATATGACCATTGGTCAGATGTGGGAGATTGAGAGCTATGCGCAAAGTAAAAAAGACCCATCAAGCCTCTCGTATGTGAAAAAAATGCAAAAAGATTTGCAACAATGTACCGTTGGTTTGGACTTAAAGCAGCCACAAAAACCTGCTTAATCCTCAAATTTTTAGATATATAAAAGACTGGTCATTGCCAGTCTTTTTTGTTGCTCATCCATAAGTGATGTGTAAAATCGAGGATTTATTTCTATGAATCTGCCTATAATGGGATGACCAATAATAATATAACCGCAATCAAAATAAATAAGGATTTTATGATGGCAAAGCCAACCACAGAAACCATTACTCTACCTGATTTTCCAGTCACTATCGTACGTGAGCTAGATGGTCATTTCATTCATGATGATATTAGCCTAAAAGAGCTGGTCGCCAACACCAGCAAAGGACTTATCCTTTATTTTTACCCAAAAGACAATACACCTGGCTGTACCACACAAGCAACTGAGTTTACCGCCCATCTTAACGAATTTGATAATTTAGGTTACGACATTATTGGCGTCTCACGTGATAGCGTTGAATCACATGAAAACTTTATTAGCAAATATAATCTACATATTCCACTTATCAGTGATGCCGATGAAAAACTCTGCCACTATTTTGATGTGATTAAAGAAAAGAACATGTATGGCAATATTACTCTAGGTCTTGTACGTTCGGCGTTTGTCTTTGATAAAAATGGTACGCTCACTCATGCACAGCGTAACCTTAAAGCAAAGGATTATACTGAGCGTTTATTAACTACGCTTGCGCCTTAGTCTTTTAATTGAGCTTACGATAAACCTTAAAACTATTTTTATTTGAGAATACTATGAATAAACAGCCTGATACCGCCTCTGATTCTTCTGCTCCCTTTGATCATAGCACTCATCAAAACGTGACTCGCAAGGTATCTGTTGCGGTCATTGGTGCTGGGACTGCCGGACAAAACGCTTTTCGCCAAGCAAAAAAGTTCTTAGAAGATGTCATTATTATCAATGATGGCTTTTGGACAACGACTTGTATTGCGGTAGGTTGCATGCCAAGTAAGCTACTCATTGCAGCCGCTGACCGCGCTCATGATACCAATCATTCTGCTGAGTTTGGCGTACATGCCACTGCTCGTATAGATGGCAAACAGGTGATGGAACGGGTGCGCGCTGAGCGTGATCATTTTGCCAGCTACATCGAAAAACAAGTCGATAGCTGGCCTGAGGATAGTAAGATAGCGGGACGGGCTTATATTAATAAGCAAGGCTTGATTGAGGTCAATGATCAATTGATCAAAGCAGATAAAATCATTGTCGCCACTGGCAGCTCGACCTTTATTCCAGATGGCTGGGAAGATAAGCTTGGTGATACTATGCTGACCTCAGATGCTGTCTTTGAGTTAGCCGACTTGCCAAAATCTATGGCTGTGATTGGCGCAGGTGCTATAGGTTTAGAACTTGCCCAAGCTTTCACGCGATTGGGTGTCAGGGTAACGGTATTTAATCGCGCCAAACGCGTGGCTGGTCTAAAAGACGAAGACATCAATAACAAAGCTATTGATTGCTTAAGTCGTGAGCTGACCATGCACTTGGGCAGCAAAATTACTGATGTCGGTCAAAAATCAGATGAAAATAGCGATAAAAGCATAAATAAAAACAGCACTGTTGCCTTTATTGATTATGAAGACAGCGCTGGCGAAGTGCAACAATGGCAAGGTGATTACGTACTAGTCGCGACTGGTCGACGTAATAATATAGAGGCATTGGGTGTTGAAAACCTAGGCGTTGAACTTGATGAAAAAAATCGCCCACAACAGCTGGACAAAAAAACTGGTAAAATCGGTGATTTAGACGTTTATATCGTTGGTGATGCCAATGCTAATATTCCCTTGCTGCATGTAGCAAGCGATGAAGGTTTTAGCGCCGGCAGTATGGTCTGTGACAATAAAAAAGACGCTTATATTCGTCCGCCTGCCACGCCATTTTCCATCGTATTTAGCTCACCACAAATCGTCAATGTTGGTATGTCTTTACCGGAAATCCAAGAAGATTCAACACTTGAGCATGTGATTGGGAAAGTCAGCTTCGACAATCAAGGTCGTAGCCGCGTCATGGGTGTTAACTGTGGTCTATTGCATATTTATGGCTGCAAAAAAACAGACAGAATCTTGGGTGCAAGTATGGTCGGTCCGGATGCAGAATACATCGGGCATATCTTAGCAATGGCAATTACTAATGACTTGAGTATTAAAGACATGCTTGATACGCCTTTTTACCATCCTACTATCCTAGAAGGCTTGCGTACCGCCTTGCGTGATGTTCAGGATTTGATGGAAATACCGTATCAGTCGCTTGATATTCATCAAAATAATTCTTAATCAACTGTTAAATGCTCTGTTTTAAAGGTAATGGAGTAGACCTACTAGCGCTGACTTCAGAAGATCTAAACTTGATTTGTCGTCAGGACGTAAGCTACTTTATATGGTTAAAGCAGTATTTGGTAAAAGCGGTTTTATTTATAATGATACGGTTAAAATCCTATTAGTACAGAGTAATATTTTTTAGAACCACACCTTTCATGGATAAGATAATGGCAATCGCTAGTATTACTGAATTTTTTCAAGAGATTGCTCGTGACCTACATACCAGCCTTTTTCTTGCGATTGGTGGCTCTATCGAGGAAGGCACCTTAGATTGGTCGTCTAAATCAGTAGAACTGGTGAGCACTGGCATCAAAATTCTAATACTGCTTGCGATATCGGGGTTTATGTATTGGCTTGCTATTTATGTACTCAAAAAAAGCAAAACCCGCATTCGTCTGAATGAGCGCCGCGCTAAAATTGCCCGCTCAATCTTGCGTTATGTATGGGCTGTGACCAGTGTCATTGCTATTATGAGTCAGCTGAATTTTGAGCCCGATACCATTAAAGCCACTGCCAAAGCCAGTACATGGGCAGGGATATATTACGTGCTATGGACATCATCTGGACAAATTGTACATAAAATTCTACAACACTACGGTTTAAACGCTTCTATTGAGCAGCTGCTTAAAAATATCTTATCCGTACTATTACTGGTATTAGGGCTTGCCAGCGTCATGGCACAGTTTGGCTTTGATATCGTCTCTTTAGTAGCAGGTCTAGGTATTGCTGGTTTGGCGGTCGGCTTTGCCGCGCAGTCAACGCTTGCCAATTTTATCGCAGGTATTACCATTTTGCTTGAGCAATCCTTTCAAGTTGGTGACTGGGTCAATATCAATGACAATGAAGGGCGTGTGGTGGTGATTGCCTTACGTACGACCCATGTCTTAACTCGTGATAATATTACAGTCATCATACCCAATTCGAATGTGGCCTCCTCCGTCGTTACCAACCTGACCTCCAAAAACTTTATACGCTTTGATATTCAGATGCGTATTGCTTTTGAAGATGATATTGATAAAGCACGTGATGAGATTTTGCAGGTACTGTCTGATAGTGAGGCGGTCCTCAACCGACCTGAGTCTTCTGCGACCGTGGCAGAGATTGGCGAGTATGGCGTATATTTTATTGTACGCTTTTGGGTCAAACCAGCGGCAGTTGCTCGTATGCCCAAAATCAAAGAAGATTTACGAGAGAATATTAAACGCGCTTTTGATGCCGCTGATATCTCGACCCCTTATCCTCATATGCGCCTACTTATGCCAAGAGAAGACGTCTATCCGATTGTGACTAAGCCCAAGCCATTGGCAACGACCGCGCAAACTGTTTCAGAGTCATTAGCGCTGAACAAAGACCAGCATTAATATCCTTGCAACTTATTTAGCATTTATATGCCATAAAAAGTTCTTTCAGATAGACATCTTTTAATCATCGCTTTCTTAAACATCAGCGCTTTAAACCATCCGCTATAGAATTATGGTAAAATTAGCGGTTAAACATCTTATTTTATGATGTGCACTATTTATCAATTTAGCCCACAGGTATCCGTATGACCGAAACAACCGCGCTCGCCTCATCCACAGCGTCTTCGCAACCATCTTCACAAGCATCTTCACAGGTATTGTCGCTTGACCTTATCATCACCTGCGCCGATGGGTTAGAAGCACCGCTACAGACTGAGCTGACCAGTTTTGGTATTGCAAGTGAGATAAAGAGTACCGGTCGCCTTGCTGTTACGGGTACCTTGCGTGATTTATATAAGATCTGTCTTTGGTCGCGCGTGGCATCGCGCGTATTAATGCTGATTAAACGCAAAAATATCAATGCCGAATATGATGTGGCTGAGCAGCTGTATGGTTTGGCGAAATCGGTCAATTGGACAGAGCAATTTAGCTTAGAGCAAACCTTTGCGATTCGTCTGTCTGTTGATAAACGTGTGGCTGTCAGCCAACAGTTTGCCATGCTACGTATTAAAGATGCGATTGCGGATACCTTTAACGAAGTGTATGAGAGCCGCCCTAACGTCGATAGTAAAAACCCAGACTTTTCTGTTTTTGCGACCGTCAATGATAAGCAAGCTGAGTTATATCTAGATTTGTCAGGTACCAGCTTGCATCGCCGTGGCTATCGCGTTGCAATGACAGAAGCACCACTAAAAGAAAACTTAGCAGCGGCGCTACTTTATAGTGCAGGCTGGCATAAGAAAAACGAAGCAGGTGATGCGCCTTTTTATAATGCGCTAATCGACCCGATGTGTGGCTCTGGTACCTTTATCATTGAAGCGCTACTCATGCACTGCGATTATGCAGTCGGTATCGATAAAGCCGCCAATCAGTTTGGTTTTTACGAGTGGCAGCATCATGACGCGGCACTATGGCAAGAAATGATTGATGATGCACAGACCCGTTTCCGTGCAGCCTTAGAGATTGCTAATGAGCAGCCAGATACATTACCGCTTATCTTTGGATTTGATGCCGATAATGGTGCTATCATTGCCACAGAAAAGAATCTGATTGCTGCTGGTTTACAAGACCTGTTACCGCTACTCGATATCGAAACGCGCGCCCTTGATCAGCTAAGCACGCTATTAAAACCTTTGGCTGCTGATGGTCGTTTGAGCAATCCTTTGATTATCACCAACCCACCTTATGGTGAGCGTCTGGGTGATGAAGAAATGATTAAGCCGTTATATCAATCGATTGGGCTTATCCTACAAGACAGCTTTGCCGGTAGTGGTATTGACCCGATGCTTGGCATATTGGCATCTCACGTTGAGCAAGTCGATATTTTGCCGATTAGAGAACCAAAAACATTGCGATGTCATAATGGCGCTATTACTGTGTATTTCCGCTATGGCACCTTGATTGCTGGTCAGACAGGGAATCTCGTTAGCCGCTTTGAGAAACGTGAAATTGAGGTTGAAGACGGTCAAGATTTTATCAATCGTTTGCAAAAAAACCTGACCCGACTAAAGAAGTTGGCTAAAAAAGACAACGTGAGTAATATCCGTGTCTACAATGCTGACCTGCCTGATTTCAAAGTGGCAATCGACTTATATGGCGACTATGCCCATGTCCAAGAGTACGCGCCGCCGAAGACTATTCCACCAGAAACTGCCAAAAAACGTTTTAATTTGGCATTAATGGGTATTCGTGAAGTATTCGGTATTAACCGCGAACAAATCTTTATTAAAACCCGTGCTCGTCAATCCGGTAATGATCAATATAGCAAACAAGGCAATACCGAAAAGCGTGGCAAGTTTTATATTGCCCGCGAAGATGGTGCTTATCTTTATGTCAATTTCACCGATTACCTCGATACAGGTCTATTTATTGACCATCGCAATATGCGTGCGCGTATCAAAGAGAACAGTCGAAATAAATCGGTATTGAACTTATTTGCTTATACTTGTACGGCGAGTGTGCATGCGGCATTGGCGGGCGCTAAAAAAGTCACCAGCGTTGATTTATCACAGAACTATCTGGATTGGGGCAAACAAAACTTTGCTTTAAATGGCTTGAATGTCAGTGGTAATAAATATCAATTCGTTGCTGCCGATATTTTTGAGTGGATCAAAGACAACACGGAACAATTCGATATTATCTTTATTGATCCGCCGACCTTTTCAAACTCTAAAAAGTTTCAAGGTACCTTTGATGTCCAGCGTGACCATGCTGCACTAATTAACCGCGCGATGAACCGCTTAACGGCAGATGGCATCTTATACTTCTCTAATAACTTTACTCGTTTTGAGTTGGATGAGCAGCTGACTGAGCGTTATGACATCATCGACATTACCCAAAAAACCATTGGTTTTGATTTTGATATCAAAAAACCGATTCATCAAAGCTTTGAGATTCGTCATCGTCAGAGTCTATAACAAACACTAAATCTTAGCTTTGACGCCTAACTGGCTATAAAACATAACAATGACCCAATCAGCTTTGATTGGGTCATTTTTTGTTGGTATGATAGAGAGCTACTAGTGATCGTTTTATCTTTATTGAATCCCATTATCGCTGGTATAGCGTATCTAATTCAAAAGCGACACAGCACTATTTTGAACTGACGGTCTCAAAATAGTTATTACTTTTACCGTTGTAAACGTGCAGTCCACCCTACTCCAATAAATAACAAGGACCATTCCATGGCATTATCTCTAAATAAAGGCGGTAATTTATCGCTAACCAAAACGGATCCAAACTTAACTAAGCTGCTTATTGGTCTTGGTTGGGATGAGCGCGCAACCTCTGGTGCCGAATTCGATCTTGATGCAAGCGTATTCTTATTAAATGCCGCTGGCAAAGTACGCGGCGACCATGACTTTATCTTTTATAACCAACTCAAGTCTGACAATGGTGCAGTAGAGCATACTGGTGATAACCGTACAGGCGAAGGCGACGGTGATGACGAAGTCGTCAAAGTTAACCTAACGCAAGTACCTGCTGATGTCGAAAAAATCGTTGTTACAGTCACTATTCATGATGCAGCGGCTCGTAGCCAAAACTTCGGTCAAGTTGCTAATGCCTTTATTCGCGTTGTGAATGAAGAAACGGGTGCTGAAGTGGTCCGTTTTGATTTAGCAGAAGACTACTCTGTTGAGACAGCAATGGTATTTGGAGAAGTCTATCGCCACAATGCAGAATGGAAATTCCGCGCCGTTGGTCAAGGTTACTCTGGTGGCTTACAAGCGATGTGCCAGCAATATGGTGTCGTTATTTAAACTACTATCTAAATCGATATTTAGCCCGTGCTAAAACCATCCATTAGATGATAAGTAGGTGCAAAACCTAAAGCCATTATGACTCACTATTGGCTGTAAAATATGGTTGCAAAATAATCACAATCTTTGATAGCCAAATGACTGATAATACTTTATATTTTATTAAAAATCACACATGGAGAAGTGGCTAGCGATAGCCACTTTTTTTATGCTGCGTCTATAATAGACAACCTTAGCTTTACGCAACCAGACAGGATGTGTCATGAGACATTTTTATTTAGACTTCATCTTCACAGCTATCGCATTGATGGTAGCTGCATGGTGGGGATATTCACATGGCGGTATGGGCGGTTTGATAACTACCCTTTCTATTACTGCTATTTTGGCCGTCATGGAGATTTCATTATCCTTTGATAATGCGGTGGTCAACGCCTCAGTCCTTAAAGGCTGGGACGAGTTTTGGAAAAAGATATTTTTAACCGTTGGTATTTTAATTGCTGTATTCGGTATGCGCTTGGTATTCCCAATTGTCATCGTTGCGGTTACCGCAGATCTTGGCATGATGCAAGTGATAGATTTGGCATTGAATGATCCTAAAGAATACTCGGCAAGACTGATGGCACACCATGCTGAAATCTCAGCCTTTGGTGGTATCTTCTTACTATTGGTGTTCTTGAACTTTATCTTTGATGATAAAGAAGTGCACTGGTTTGATTGGCTCGAGAGCCGCTTGGCAAAACTGGGTAAAGTGGATGCCATGAGCGTGTTTGTCGCTCTAATTGTCCTGATGTTTGCCGTATCTTGGGCAAGTGCGGAACAAGCTTCTGCCGTACTGATTGCGGGTGTTTGGGGTATCTTGGTCTATCTTGGCGTCCAAGTTATCTCTGGTATGCTCGAGGGTGACCTTGAAGAAGACTTAGAAAATGAAGAAAAGGGTTCAGGCGCTGCAGCGACCAGCGCGATTATGAAGGGCGGTATTATCGGTTTCTTATACTTAGAAGTCCTTGATGCTTCATTCAGTTTTGATGGTGTGATTGGCGCATTTGCGATTACCAATGACGTTATCGTCATTATGTTAGGTCTTGCGATTGGTGCGATGTTTGTGCGTTCGATGACTATTTTCTTGGTAGACAAAGGCACACTTGATGAGTTCATCTATCTAGAGCATGGTGCACATTATGCCATTGGTGCTTTGGCAATTATTATGCTGCTATCAGTGAAATTCCATGTACCAGAGATTATTACGGGTTTGATTGGCATTGCCTTTATCGGTTGGGCATTGCTTGCTTCACTTAAACATCGCAAGCAACAAGCAAAGGCGATTACTTAGTGTTTATATAACAGGGTGTATAGACAACATAACGTAAAAATATTTTTTCTTAAAGCGTTATTAATGACAGGTTATATCAAGCGATTGGTATGACCTGTTTTTTATACCTTTTTTACTTTATGAGTAATTCATATCATAAGGTTTTGTTTCATTGCTAGGTTCGATATTGCAACCTTAGTACCAACTTCAATATCTAAAAAATTCATTTTTGATAACAATATCTTAACGATTGTTATCGGGACGGTTAGAAAGTATCAGATTTGCACAATTGCTATATCTGTTAGTAAACATAACATCAGCGCACAAAATACGCCTTGCTTAGTAAGCAAACGCTTAGTATAGTAAATCGTAATGATATGCAGGACATGACGTACAGATAGATTTTTTATAATGGCGTCTATATATCGACCACTGCACTATTTGAGTTCATTTTTTATCAATCAATCCACTTAATTATTAATCCAAAGGATATTTATATGGCTATTAGCTTAACAAAAGGCGGCAACGTAAACTTATCAAAAGAAGCGCCAGGTTTAACCAATATTACGGTCGGTCTAGGCTGGGATCCACGCGCCACTGACGGTCAAGAATTTGACTTAGATGCGATTGGCTTTTTGGTCAATGAAGCAGGTAAAGTACGTAACGATCAAGATTTTATCTTCTTTAACAACTTAAAGTCAGACAATGGCGCGGTTGAACATACAGGCGATAACCGTACTGGTGAAGGTGATGGCGATGATGAAAAAATCAAAATCAACCTTGCAAGCATTCCAGCTGACGTGAGCAAAGTTGCTATCTGTGCCATCATTTATGAAGGTCAAGCTCGTAACCAAAACTTCGGTCAAGTGGGCGACGCTTATATCCGTGTTTTGAACGACAATGGCGATGCTGAAATCGCTCGTTATGACCTATCAGAAGACGGTAGTACCGAAACAGCGATGATTTTTGGTGAGTTATATCGTCATAGCGGCGACTGGAAATTCCGCGCGGTTGGTCAAGGCTTTAGCGGTGGTCTTGGACCATTAGCGGCCTCTTATGGCGTCAACGTGTAATCGTCTAATTGACTTAATCGTGTCGCAAGCCAACTATCGTAAGTAACTATTTATTTACGAGCTACTTACGAGATCTATAAGCCATCAAGTGTGTTGTTTAAGACATTTGATGGCTTTAAATTTAAGTGGCTATGAATTTAAGTGGCTATGAATTTAAGTGGCTATGAATTTAAGTGGCTATGAATTTAATGTCTAAACGATATTGACAGAAGTTATTTGCTATATCCTCTACAGATGGACTCATGAAAATATTAGAACAAGGACTTTTGACCTATGGCTGCAACGTTTAGCTTAATTGGTACTATTGAACCTTTTTTACATTGTAATCTTAAAAAAGGCGACTCAATCTATTGCGAAGCCAACGCCATGGTGATGATGGAATCAAACCTTGAGCTAAAAGGTAAATTGCAAGGTGGACTGATGCAGTCATTGATGCGCCGTTTTGCTAACGATGAGTCACTTTTTCAACAGCAAATCGAAGCGGTAAACGGTGAAGGTGATTGCTTGCTGGCACCAACGCTCGATGGCGATATGCAAATCATTGATTGCGGCAAACATCAATATACCTTGAGCGATGGTGCTTTTGTCGCGGCGCAAATCGGTGTCGATATCAGAGCCAATATTCAACGTAATCTAGGTGGCGCAGTCTTTGGTGATACTGGCGGCTTTATGGTCATGCAGACGCAAGGACAAGGTCAGGTAGTGGTATCGGGTTTTGGTTCATTATTTGAAATTGATGTGACGCCAGATAAAGAAGTCATCATCGATAATGGTCATGTGGTCTGCTGGGATTCAACGCTTGATTATAAGCTCTCTGTATCGACCAGTAAGAAAAAAGGCATTATGAGCAATATTATCAATTCAGTCACCAGTGGCGAAGGAATGGTACTCAACTTTTCAGGCTCAGGCAAAGTTATTATTTGCTCACGCAATCGTGACAGCTATCAAGGATGGCTACAAAGCATCTTGGGCACCAGTTCAGGTGGTCGTGGCGGCAATAGCGGATTACTTGGCAATATTTTATAGCAATTTCTCATACAACTATTATAAGGATTATCACATGGCAGTTAGTTTACAAAAGGGTCAAAAAATCTCCCTAAGCAAAGAAGCGGGCGGCGAGCTTACTCAAGTAAAATTGGGTTTAGGCTGGGACGTTGCCCAAGGTCCACAAGATAAAAAAGGGGGATTCTTAGGTAAATTATTCGGTGGTGGTAGTGGCGGCGATTCTATAGATTTAGATGCATCATGCATTATGTTCGATAGCAACAAACAGCCAGTTGATGCCATTTGGTTTAGCCAATTAAAATCGAAAGACGGCAGTATCGTGCACACTGGTGATAACCGCACTGGTGACGGCGATGGTGATGATGAAGTAATCAATGTTGATTTATCAAAAGTTCCAGCTAACGTAGTATCCTTGGTATTTACCGTCAACAGCTTTACTGGTCAGACGTTTGAGACAGTAGAAAATGCGTTTTGCCGTATCGTCAATGCCAATAACAATACTGAAGTAGCACGCTATAATCTGTCCTCACAAGGTACGCATACGGCGATGATTATGGCAAAAGTTTATCGTCATAATAATGAGTGGAAGATGCATGCCATCGGTGAAACGGCGACTGGTCGCACTTTCCATGACTTAATGCCTGCTATCACCCCGCATGCTTAATATCCATAAGTGTCATTTTTGAAATGATATCTTATTATTAACAAGAATTATGCATAAAAATAAGCCCATCTAACAATAGATGGGCTTATTTTTTATATCTATCAAAGTATATAAATAAAGTCGTTACTTACTACCGCGTTTCCAGCTAAAGCCCCAATTAAAGGCTTTGTCCATCTCTTGATGTCCTTTAAAGTATTGGTTGATACGTTCAACGTTGATACTGCCTTGCTGATTGACCAGACGCGCAATAGCGCACATCGGTAAGTTACCTGTACCTTCTGTCAAACGCGTTTCAATCGGTGGCTGGTCGGGTACGTGAATAGTCACTACCCCATCAGTTTGCGCCCAATTTGGTGCGCCTTCGTAAATGAAAGCAAAGATAAATACCTCTTCAATCTGTGACCACTGTTGCCCATTAATATCGAGCCATTCACCGCCGCTTACCTGTCCTGTTCTGTCATCGGCACGCAATAGAACGTATGGCGCTGACTGTAGGCTACCAAAACGACTTCCCAACGCTTGAATAAGCGTTTTTTCACCATTTTTCAGATGAATCATCGCACCGACATCGAGATCAATTCCATCAGCTTTATGCTGCTTAAATAAATCGCCAAGCAGCCCTTTTTTGGGTGCTTGCTTGCTGACATCTGGACGTTGGTTCCAGTCTAGGTTGACCGATATTTTGCCAAAATCATCACGTTTCTTGAGATTGATACTAGATTGATTTTTGGTTAAAGTAATTTTACTTAGGTTGATTGAAGGATTGGTAGAGCCAGCAGGAATCGGCGGTGGCGTAGTTGTCTGAGGCGCACTACTAGCTTTTTGCGTATTGATTGGTCGCTGCGTATTAATAGGCTGAGCTTGCCCTTGTGACTGATTTTGTACAGGGCTTTGAGCTGGTGCTTCATCGGCAATCTCTACACCGAAATGCTCAGATAAAGGTTTTAAGCCACCTTCAAAACCTTGAGCGATAAAACGAAACTTCCAATTGCCCTGCCGACGATAACATTCCGCTAAGATGATAGCTTTTTCATTACGTCCAACAGCATTTAATTGGCAAGTTATCAACACTTGACTGCCTTGTAGTACTTGAATATCCACATCACCGACTTGAGCCAACGTCTGCGCACTAGAAAACGCTAACGCAATCTTTTCAATACTTGCTGGCTGCGCAGGTAGATTGATATCAAAAAATCCATCACTGTCATGACCGCGAAAGCTCACGCTACCATCATCGCTACGCGTCTGCCCATAAAATATCATATCGCCATCGCCGCGCACTTTACCTGCAGTCGTCAGGCGATATGCAGCGCAATCGATGGCGCTTTGGCTTAAAATACGAATGCTAATATTATCCGTTGGCAGCGGCGCGTTAGCACCTGCAATTAAAGCTTGAGGTTGACTCATCATTTATCCTTTACGTTATTTATTATTTACTTATATGAGTGATGTTAACTATCGCCATATAGTAGCATGGATGGTATTACAACCTTAATCAGAACCAGCAACTTATAAAATATGATAAAAAAAGCAAAAATCCTTGATGGTATTTAATTGGAAACATTTATAACATCTAGCATTTGTATATAATAGAGCCCGTTATGTATAAATGCCATGTCTGAAATTATTCGATCATATATTAAATTGCTAATCACTTTATGATGACGATATCAAGTGATCCACAACCCTATTATTTAAGAGAGTGCAAAGAGAATTATGGATAACCTTGTTAACAATAGTCATCATACAAAGTTAAGCGCTGCTTGGTTGGCTGAAGGTCAGTCAAGCCAGCGTGATATGTTAGCTAGCCTACAAACCCTAAAAGCTCAATCTAGCATGCCCTTTCATATCGTTGCCTCACATCGTCATAATAGACCTGAGATTTTTGAATTTGCCGATAGCGTTTACCGCGAGCCTTCTATTAGCACCGAAGATAGCGATGAACAAGCAATGCTTGAAGCCGCTGAGCCATTGATGCCACGTTGGCAATTTGTGTTAGAACAAGCTCAGAAAAACAACGTGAAAGTGTTACTCACTGGACGCAATGGCATTGATTATGAAGCTCATCGCGAAAAATTTGCAGCAGCAGGTATCCGTTTATTGACAGGTGCGACCAGCGTTGCAGCACTGGAATCCATCGATGATAAGTTTGCCTTTATGCAGCAGTGCCATGAGCATGATATCCCTGTCGCAGATGCATGGCGCTTTGATACTGTCGCAGAGCTTGAGACTTTACTTGCTAAACATGGTCATCAGCCATTATGTGTCAAACCAGTGACGGGTATTTTTGCCCAAGGATTTTGGCGCTTAGGTAAAGTTAAAGAGACGGGTAAAGAAGAAGGTGAGCAATACGACAGTTTCGAGCATCTATACTTTACCGAAGAGAAGAAAATCAATACCGCACAATTTATCAATGCTTATACCAACAGTCTTATGGTGCATGAGCGCCCGATTCCCATGTTGCTGATGCCTTATTTATCAGGACAAGAATACTCTATCGATGTCGTCTGTGAATACGGCGAAGTGTTGGCTGCTATTACTCGTTATAAAACGGGGAAAATTCAGCATATTGGTTATGAGCAATCAGTCATGGATGTGGTCATTCCACTGATAAAAACGTTCAGCTGTGATGGTATCGTTAGTGTCCAGACTAAAGCGGATGATAATGGTCATCATCGTGTGCTTGAGATTAATAGTCGCCCCTCTGGTGGTATTGATTACACCACTCATAGCGGTGTAGATATAACTCAAGTTGGTTTTGCTTATTGGCTCGGTTTAAGTAAGAAGCCGAAACTGGCAGATATCGCACAGCAAATTACACCGTGCCAAGTACGTTCTATTATGGTGAGTGTAAAGATTGAAGACGATGCTTCGGAAGTTTAAGCTTTTCATCTATCGAAATATTTTATAAGATTTTTAAATATGATTATTAATTCTATTTATGATTTTTTAGTATATGAGTTAAAAGCTTTCCCTAATGCTTATTTTGACATCGCGAGAAATCTTTCCCATAGTATTGAAACAAGTTCATCCATTATGAATGGACTATCAATCATATTTGGTTTTTTCATGATGTTTGGTGGTTTAGCATTGTTTATAGGTATAGCAATAATAATCTTGCCTTTATTGCTAGTGTTTGCCGCGATAGTAATCATGTCAGAGAACATTCAGCAAAGTGTTTTTCCTAAATATGAGATTGCGATAGATATTATTGCAATACCTATCTTGTTGGCTCTTACTTACTATTTTGGTCATACCTATCTAAGTCTTGTACTTGCACCAGCGTTTAATTTTGGCTTAAATATTATTCTAAGCTTGTTTTCTATACCTATGCAATACAGTAGTTAATATAAGATTATTTCAGTCTTTAGCATTATTATATATTAATCACTCATATCAACTACCTGACTCAAAAAATACAACAACAGCATAACACTTACAACTGCCGTATTAAGTTTATTCTAATGAATTATAAGAGTTAGGAAATAATTTTAAATCTATAAAAATCCGGAAGGAATATGAATGCCAAATAAGCAACACAACACGACCATCACCTTACCTCGCGGTACGCTTGATCTGACCTATCAGACCAACGCTGCTAGTGGTAACAACGACCGTAAAGAAAACAGCCATTATCAGCTAAATGACTTGCTTGATTTTGCTCAACGTATCAATCCAAAACGGGCGTTTTTGTTTGTTTCAAAAGTGTTAGGTCGTCATATTCCGGTGGCACCAAGCATCATGCGTGATGCCTTTACTGATTTGGCAAACTTAGTACCTGATGATTTGCCTGAGCCGATTTTGGTCATCGGTATGGCAGAGACGGCGGTTGGCTTATCTGCCGGTGTGCACCAAGCGCTACAAACGCGCTATCCACAAGCGTTGCTGCTGAATTCTACTCGTCATGCCCAGCATGATGACAACAGTAGCGATTCTTTATTGACCACTTTTAGCGAAGACCACAGTCATGCCAGTCAGCATCTGATTTATCAAAGTGCCGATAAAATGACGCAAGCGCAACTACTTGCCAGTAAAACGCTGATTATGGTTGATGATGAAGCATCAACAGGCAATACTTGCGTTAATGTCGTCACAGCATTACGTGAAGCTGGGTTGACCCAACTAGAGCAAGTGCATCTCACAACCTTGGTTGATTGGTCCCTAAGTCAGAATCAAAATGAGTCTGATGCTAACGCCGATGATACGATTGCCACCCGTCTGCCAAACATTGATTTTCACCGCCATCATTTACTATCTGGCGCTTGGAAATGGACTGATGCGCCCAACCCTGAGCCTATCATTATGCCATCGGTTGATACGACCGAAGCTGGTAGTCAACCTTTGGGCAATACCGGTAATTGGGGACGCTTTCCAACGCTAGATAGCACGAATGGCTTTGCTGATTATCTAGCAAGTTTCCAAACTGCATTTGCAATTTTTGATGGCCAAACCGCTTTTAATAACGCTCACTTGCCACAAAAAATATTGGTACTGGGCAGTAATGAATTTGTCTGGCTGCCGTTTTTGCTGGCGGAATGGCTTGAGACACAGACGAATTTAGATAACAGCAATAATACGGTGAATTTTAGCGCATTAACCCGCTCACCGATTGCACTTGGTAGCGGTATTGGCACGATATTAAGCTTTTGTGATAATTATGGCCTTGGTATGACCAATTTTGCCTATAACGTTGAGCCAAATGAGTGGGATTTGATTGTATTGTGTGTGGAAACGTCGTCTGATAGTGTGGATACCATGTGGAAAGGTTTGGATAATGTGTTGGTGGTGAATCCTAAATAGACGTGCATTTAACATGCATATTACGAGCTACTGATAATGGATTGTCATAGTCGTAATATGAACATCTTTAGAATATTTATTATATCTTTCTAAAACAAAGTTTACTCATACATGCCTGTGATTTTACGGAGGTTAAATACCTCATTAATAACAAAAAAGATGTCCATAGCATAAAAAAATTCATATTTGCGCTGTAGATACCTTGCACAACCTCATATTTACCTATATATTCGGTCTATTCATTTGCTTATTCAGTGTCAACATATCAACTATTAGAAGACCAAACACTTGAGACACACCATTCTGAGGTGTCTCAAATTCTGATAATTTGTCATGATCTGAAATAATTTGAATTGATAAATACTTTAAAAGGAATTAAAGGTTTATCGATTAGAGTTCGATATCAACGGCGTCTAATGTCGTTGTCGTGCTATCAATCGATAATTATCTAACGATTTATACAGGATGTAATCACAGTGCAAACTCCATTTTTCAAGCTCACCTTGTTAGCAGCCTTAACGCTAGGCGTCAGTGCCTGTAGCGGCGACAATAAAACTGCGGATAAAACGGCAGATGCCGGTAGCGATGCCAAAGCCGCCAAGACCTTAATTTACTGTTCAGAAGGTAGCCCTGCCGGCTTTGACCCTGCGCAATATACGGCAGGTACTGACTTTGATGCCAGTGCTTATCCTATTTTTAATGGTATCGTACAGTTTAAACGTGGCGAAACCGAAATCGAGCCAGGCTTAGCCGAAAGCTGGGAAATCAGCGAAGACGGTAAGACTTATACGCTCAATCTACGTAAAGGCGTCAAATTCGGCAAGACCGATTATTTCACCCCAACTCGTGACTTCAATGCTGATGACATTATCTTTACCATCGAACGTCTTACCGATACAGGTTTTGCTTTTAATAAAGACTATCCAGCTGAATTCCCATATTCAGTAGGCATGGGCTTACCTGATATCATCGATAAAGTAGAAAAAGTCGATGATTATACGGTCAAAATCACTCTGACTGAGACCAACGCGCCATTCCTACAAAACCTAGCAATGCCGTTCGCCTATGTGCATTCTGCAGAGTATGCTAAGCAGTTACAAGACGCTGGCAATGCCGCTGATCTAAATACCAAACCAGTCGGTACCGGACCTTTCGTCTTTACTTCGTATCAAAAAGATGCGCAGATTCGTTATACCAAAAATCCTGACTATTGGAACAAAGACAACATTCATATCGATAACCTCGTCTTCGTCATCACTAAAGACTCGGCGGTTCGCGCACAGAAGGTACAAGCAGGCGAATGTAATGTCTCCGCTTATGCCAACCCATCTGAAGTTGATTCTGCCAAAAAATCTGGCAAAGCAAACGTACTAGATGATGCTGGATTTAACGTTGGTTACTTAGGCTATAACACTGAAAAACCAGATCTAAAAGATGTCAATGTTCGCCGCGCTCTCGATATGGCAATCAATAAAGACGCCATCATCAATGCGGTATATCAAGGTTCTGGTATCAAAGCAAGCAACCCAATGCCACCAACGCAGTGGGGCTATAACGATGAGATCAAAGATGCGCCTTACGATATCGAAAAAGCCAAAGCCCTACTGGCTGAAGCAGGTGCTAAAGATTTAGAAATCGACTTATGGTACATGCCCGTTCAGCGCCCTTATAACCCTAATGCCAAGCTAATGGCTGAAATGATTCAATCAGATTGGGCTAAAATTGGTGTTAAAGCCAAGCTTGTGACTTATGAGTGGGGCGAGTACCTAAAGCGTGCGGGTAAAGGCGAGCCTGAAGCGATCCTAGCCGGTTGGACAGGCGATAATGGAGATCCTGATAACTGGTTAGGCGTTCTACTATCTTGTGATGCGGTTAACGGTAACAACTACTCGCGCTGGTGTAATAAAGACTTTGATAAGCTGGTCATGGATGCGCGTGCAAATACCAACCAAGATGAGCGTATTGCCAATTACAAGCAGGCTCAGGTTATCTTTAAAGACCAACTACCTTGGACGACAGTTGCTAACTCAGTCGTGACAGTATTAACGACCCCTAATGTAAAAGACTACAAAATTAGCCCACTCGGCTCCATTCGCTTTGATGGCGTTGATATTGAATAGCTGTATTAAATAGCCTTAGCTAATATCAGTGCTGCATTCGGTACTGGTATTAGATTCAATACCAGTACCTAACAAACCCTAGTGACGCCTTTTATTCTATAGTCATTGCTCTATATACGTTTGCGGCTGGTTCAGAGGTTCTGTTCCAGCCGTATTTGTCTGAGCCTGAGCTATAGCTA
The DNA here is from genome assembly GCF_008369245.1 of Psychrobacter sp. ANT_H56B. Lineage (NCBI taxonomy): Bacteria > Pseudomonadati > Pseudomonadota > Gammaproteobacteria > Moraxellales > Moraxellaceae > Psychrobacter > Psychrobacter sp. ANT_H56B. The sequence continues at coordinate 74,611 of NZ_VOBF01000006.1, read as the reverse complement.
GTAAAAGCCACTTCTATAAAAACGAGCCGAGCTATGCTACTTTATATTCTACGCCGGATTTTAATCTTAGTTCCCGTCTATATCGGCTTAACCCTATCGACTTTTATTCTTATTCGCCTCGTACCTGGCGATGCAGTTGAGATTATGATGGGAGAGCGCATGGTTGATCCTGAGCTACATGCGCAGGCTTTAGCCCGCCTTGGTTTGGACAAACCCTTACCCGTACAATATTGGGATTATCTCACTGGGATACTGCAAGGTAACTTCGGTGAATCCTTTCGTACCCGTACGCCTATATTGCAGGATTTTTTTGCGCATTTTGTGCCGACATTAGAGCTGGCGCTTTGCGCGATTACGATAGCGAGTATCGTTGGTATTAGTCTGGGTATTTTGGCTGCCTTACGCCGTGGTACTTGGCTAGACTATACCTTAATGTCTGGCGCACTTGCCGGCTACTCTATGCCGATCTACTTACTTGGTCCTATCCTAACGGGTATTTTCGCCCACTATCTAGGTCTACTACCGGTCTCTGGCGTTATCTCTGTCGCCCAGTTCCTAGACGTCAAACCTTTATACGGGTCTTGGCTACTAGGTTCTTTAAGCTCTGGTGAGCCCGGCGCCTTTTGGAACGTTGTCAAACATTTCATTCTGCCCTCGGTTGCCCTATCTACCATTCCTTTAGCGATGATTGCTCGTATGACACGCTCAGCGATGCTTGAAGTATTGGATGAAGATTATGTGCGTACTGCAAGAGCCAAAGGTCTATCACCAAAACGTGTGATTTTAATTCACGTGATGCGTAATGCGCTCATTACCGTGGTTACTGTAGTGGGATTGCAGATGGCAACGTTACTAGCTGGCGCTATTATCACTGAGACTATCTTTAGTTGGCCGGGTGTCGGCAACTGGTTATTAGATGGCTTCTTTACGCGTGATTATCCCATTGTACAAAATGGTATTTTATTGGTCGCCACCGCGCTGATTCTGGTGAGCTTAATGATCGATATTTTATATGGATTTATTAATCCTAGAATTCGCCATTCTTCATAGTCTATTGTTAGGGTGAAGCCCATTTGATGCATTGTTATTGTATCGACAATTGCTATTTATAGTTTTTAATAATTACCCATAGTGCTCATAAAGATCTTGTATCCCTAAGTTTGTATTACTCAGCTTACAGAAGATAAGCGCATGCTAAGTTAGCTAAAACCATAAGCGACTTATCCTAATAAAGTAAGCAAGCCAGTGGAGTAAAACAAGGTCTGATTCACTAAAGGAATATCCAATGAAGCCTTCTGTAGTTCCTTCTGACATTGCTCCGGTTGCGCCTAAGCCGCCGACTTCTTGGCAGCTGTTTTTATACACCTTTTGCCGAAATAAAGGCGCGGTACTGGGTTTTATAGTCTTGATGCTGATGGTCATCGTCGCAATCTTGGCCCCTACCATTGCCCCTTATGACCCTTATGAATTATTTACCGGTAAAGAGCAGTTGCCGCCCTCCTTCTTTAGTGGTGGTGATTCGATGTTCTTTTTGGGCACCGATGATGCCGGTCGTGATACGCTCTCGCGCGTCATGCACGGCGCACGTTATTCATTATTTATCGGTATCAGTGCCACTTCGATAGCGATGATTGTGGGCGTATCGTTAGGACTAAGTGCTGCCTTTTGGCCCAAGGTTTGGGGCAAAGCGGTCATGCTAGTAAATGATATCTTGATGTCTTATCCAAGCTTGCTGCTCGCCATTATCATTGCCGCTATTTTAGGGCCTTCGATGACCAATACCATCATTACCATTGCCTTGGTATGTACGCCGCCTTTTATTAGGTTGACCCGCGCAACAGCAATGGTTGAGCTGCAACGTGAGTATTTTATTGCTTCACAGGTCATGGGCGCAGGCGTCTTAAGATTATTGTTTATCACGATATTACCAAACTGTATGGCGCCATTAATCGTCCAAGCGACCATGATTTTCTCTACTGCTATTTTGGAAGCCGGCGCGATTGGTTTCTTAGGTTTCGGTGTTCAACCCCCTGATGCTGAGTGGGGTGCGATGCTAGGTACTGCTCGTCAATATATCCAGAGCAATGTATGGTTAGCGATTTGGCCCGGTGTAGCTATTTTCTTAGCCGCATTGTCCATCAATCTAACGGGTGACGGTCTGCGTGATGCCTTAGATCCAAAATTGAAGCAGGTATCTTAATGAACGATTTTCAAGTAAATAGCCCAATAGCAAATAACATTGCCACAGACAACCCATTACTCCTCGATATTGAGCATCTATCAGTGACTTTTGGAGAAGGAGCAAGAGCATTTCGCGCGGTCGATGATGTCTCTCTAAAAATCAAACAAGGAGAGGTCGTCGCAGTTGTCGGTGAATCAGGCTCTGGTAAATCGGTCACTATGATGGCACTGATGGGTTTATTACCCTCTTCTGCCACTGTCGTTGCTGATCGTCTTAACTTTGATGGCAAGAATCTCCTCACCATGCCAGCAAAACAAAAGCGCAAGATTATCGGTAAAGATATCTCGATGATATTTCAAAATGCCATGTCATGCCTGAATCCAAGCTTTACGGTCGAGATGCAAATGGGAGAAGTATTAACTACCCATCTTGGCTTGCGCGGCGCAGCAGTACGGCAGCGTCTTTTAGAATTATTAGAGCTGGTTGAGATGCCAGATGCTAAGAATCGCCTACGTGTCTATCCGCACCAACTTTCAGGTGGTATGAGTCAACGGGTCATGATTGCGATGGCACTGGCTTGCGAGCCGAAACTGCTTATTGCTGATGAGCCGACGACCGCTCTCGACGTTACCGTTCAGGCTCAAATCATGGATTTACTCAGTCGCTTACAACGTGAAAAGCAAATGGCAATGGTGCTCATCACTCATGACTTGGGCTTAGTCGCACAAAACGCTCGTGATGTCGCTGTCATGTATGCCGGTCAAGTGGTCGAGACCAGTACAGTGCCAGAGATATTCCAAAAACCTGCGCACCCTTATACCGAAGCTCTACTGCAAGCGATTCCTGAACTGGCTGTTGGACAAGATAGATTGAATAGCTTACCAGGTGTGGTGCCTAGTCAATATGATAGGCCAACAGGCTGTCTACTCTCACCACGTTGTCCCTATAAAGAGCCTGCTTGTGAGGTGCCGCCACCTATTTTAGCAACCCCAAATGGCGAAGTCCGCTGTATTCACGCCACCCTTCCCGAACATCCTACTCGGACTATTCAAACCGCTACTATGGAGTCTGAAATATGAGTAATAAAATCGTCTTAAAGGCAGATAACTTACATAAACACTATCAAGTGTCTCTAGGCTTAGGAAAAGGTAAAGCGTTCGTTAAGGCATTAAATGGCATCTCATTTGAGCTAGAAGCAGGTAAAACTCTCGCAGTCGTTGGTGAGTCAGGATGCGGCAAATCTACTTTAGCTCGCCAACTTACCTTGATAGAAGAACCTACCAGTGGCGAGTTATTTATTAACGATGAGGCAACTACGAGTTATAGTAGAAGTGCGCTTAAAAATTTGCGGACTGAGATTCAGATGGTGTTCCAAAACCCTTATGGTAGCCTCAACCCACGCCATACCATTGGCTTTCAGCTGACCGAACCGTTAGACATTCATACCACGCTGAGCAAAGAAGAAAAACGCACCAAAGTCCATGCAATGATGAAGCACGTTGGTTTGCGTCCTGAGCATACAGGTCGCTATCCGCATATGTTTTCTGGCGGTCAGCGCCAACGTATTGCTCTTGCCCGTGCCATGATGCTCAATCCTAAAATTGTCGTCGCTGATGAGCCGACGTCAGCACTCGACGTCTCTATTCAGGCGCAAGTACTGAATCTATTTATGGATTTGCAAGATGAATATCATACTGCCTATGTCTTTATCTCGCACAACCTTTCTGTCGTACGCCACGTAGCAGATGACGTGATGGTCATGTATTTAGGCAAAGCCGTTGAGCACGGTGCTAAAGATGCTATTTATAATGATCCTAAACACCCTTATACCATCGCTTTACTCTCAGCAGCGCCCTCAGTGACGGGTCATAAAAAAGAGCTGACTCTACAAGGCGAATTACCTAGTCCGCTTAATCCGCCAAGTGGCTGCGCACTTCATAAACGCTGCCCCTATGCCAAACCAATATGTAGCGAAATTGAACCTGAGCTACGTGAATGGGAAGGACGATTAGTCTCTTGCCTAAGGTTAGAAGAAATATATGGATAATTGGGTGCTGACTTCATAACTATTGTCTCTATAGTGAATTCAGTATTAAAACGATACAGCGGGACTGGAATAAATTTTACGCAGCCTCTGTCGGCGTAGGCACAGCACGCCAGAAAAATTCATACCAGTTCCGCGTTGCAATATAGCGTATCTATTTTATTTGGAATCGACTCTATCAGTTTAATACCGTCCTATTATTCAAGAAACCTCACTTTAATAAACTCGGAAAATTTCACACTGAATTTTCTGAGTTTATTAAATCGATGGTTATAATCAGCCACAAGCCATTTTTAAACTCTGTCATTTAAGCTTATCTATCCAATCCTAAATTGGTTAAAGCCAATCCTCTTGCGATAATTCTGCACTTTTATTACCGATTTATTCTGACCTTTTTTATGATTATCGTTATACTGTCTGCATTTGGCTAAAGTCTGATAGATAGGTAATGCTCAGTTTTAAAAAACAGCGCTGCACCTCCCTTACATATCCGTATTCAAGCCATCTATAAACAGTCTTATCATCATTTTTATCTTTGGAAAACATAATGACCTTCCCATTTTTCCAGTCTAGTCCAAACATTGTAAAGCCATATGCGCTGATGGATTTGGACGATACGCTCTTTCAAACTCAGCGTAAAATTGATGCATGGGAATTACCCACTACTGAACCTGAAAATTTGGTTTGCGCCACTGTCAATAAAAAAGGTGAGCCGTTAAGCTTTATGAGTCAGCGCCAAGCGGTCTTTTTTAATTGGCTATTTGCCAGTACTGAATTGATAGCTGTCACAGCACGTGATCGTCAGGAAATTAAACGCGTCAAACTGCCCTTTAACAGCTGGCAAGTATTGACCCATGGCGCGGTCATTTTAGCGTCTGATGGTAAGCTACTAAGCACGTGGCAGCAGCATATGTATAACGCGCTTGCTCCAGTACAAGATAAGCTCAGTCAGCTAACTGAGTTGGTCAATAGTTATAGACCAGAAAGCGATAGTACTCATAACGACTTAAAGCTTACCCCGCATAAAGATACTTTTATCGACAGCGAGATGACCATTTATCTAGCGATCAAACACACGCAGAAAGACCATCAAGCATTGGCAGATTTAGCCACACAATTACCAACGCTCATACCAGATTTTGATGAGATTTTTTATGTGCATGTGAATGCTAATAATTTAGCAATATTGCCGCATGCTATTCATAAACGTCATGCGGTACAATTTTTATTGGAACAGCATTTGGATCATCAGCGCCCAAGCTTCGGTTTTGGTGACAGTCTGGCAGATCTGCCATTTCTGCAATTACTTGACTGGTACGGCATGCCCAATCATGGACAGCTACATGAGAAATTTGCAGCTAAATGATGAGCGCTACCTTTTATTAAATGATATTCTGCTATTAAACCGTCATCAAACGAGTACAACTATTTCTACTATGACTTCAATCCATTCTAATATTAAAACAGCCGATTTATCACAATATGGCTCAGGCAGCTATCTTGCTAGCGATGTCACTGTACTGCTCAATATCGTTGATAAAGATGCCGTTGCTGATGTGCCTGTCAGTCAAAAAGAAGCACTGATTCAAAGTGGGCAGCGTCATTATTCTGATATGCTGACCTTGGAAGACGCGCCAAGTGCCATGCATGAGCAGCTATATATCGAGGCGTTAGAACAGGGAAAAGTAAGAGCAGCGACTGATATTACCAACTTGGCCTATACGCTACAGCAAGTTTTTCAGCCAAACGTCAATAATGAGCGCCCGTTAATATTAGTCAGTCTTGTGCGTGCGGGTTTACCAATAGGCGTGCTGTTACAACGCGCATTAGCAACTGCCGATAGCAGCTACTCTCTACCAAGTGTGCATTATGGCGTCAGTATTATACGAGATCGTGGTCTTGATCCGGTTGCTTTAAAGATGATATTAAATAATCATCCTCATAGCCCGATTGTATTTGTCGATGGTTGGACAGGTAAAGGGGCGATTTATCAAGAACTGGCGCATAGTCTAAAAGCCTTTGCTGATCCTAACCACCCTAACTTTGCCAATATTTTCCATCAAGGTCAGGATGTTATACCGCTACTGACCCTTGCTGATCCGGCTGGTGTTGCTTGGCTGGCTGCTAGTATCGATGACTGGTTGATTCCGTCAGGTTTATTAAATAGTACTGTATCAGGGCTTATATCACGCAGTTTATATACTGAGCCGGAATTGGGGCTGCATCGCAGTGTCTTTTATGATAATTTGATCAGTGTAGATCATAGTCTGGCCTTTATTGATTGTATCGATGCGACAAGGCGTATATTAAACACGCCTTTGAAATGTTTGCCAACACATAAGCAACCTCGCTATCAAACGGCCGAATTAGTCGATAGCTTGGCTGCTGAGTATGGTATTAGCAATCGTAATCGTATTAAGCCGACCATTGCTGAGGCGACACGCGCGATACTACGCCGCGACCCTGAACGTATTTTGTTAGCGAGCGCTGAGCACCCCGACACTATATTATTAAGGCATTTATGTACACAGCGACATATCGCTATTAGCGTACTAGGTGATAAAATACTGCCTTATCAAGCGATTACCCTTATTAAGCAGCGCACTACAGACGATTAATAACTCCTTATCTTTCTACCTAATCTTGAAACCATACTTTTAGACCCATTCATTTACCACTATTTACGATGCCCATTATGTCAGATATGCCAAAAAACGAGTCCCACCTTTATCAAAACACCCAGTCTTACGCGCATCTGATTACTGAGCGTCATGCTATGCTCAAACCTAACATGCATCATCCGTATCAGTTGGGAGCGAGCTTATATATGCCAGCGACGCGCCAAGATATCTGGCAAGTGATCAAGCGTGATAAATTACCGACGATTAATAGTATTATCATCTGTCTTGAAGATGCGGTTAGCCACAATGATGTTGAGTTGGCACTTGAGCGCTTGCAGACGCTGCTGTATACGTGGGCGACGCACGTTGATAGTATCAATGAGCCGACACAACAAACCAAGATACAGACTGAGCAGCCAACGCGTCCGTTGGTATTTGTACGCCCGCGCCATCCTGCCATGTTAGAGCAGTTATCGGGCTTTACCCATATTGATTTGATTGATGGTTTTGTGATGCCAAAAGTCGATATGTACAGTCTATCTAATTGGCGCATGGCATGCCAGAATCTTAGTACTGACATGCTATTAATGCCGACGCTTGAGACGGCAGCGTTGTTTAATCCACACCATAATCAAGAGCTGGCGATTGGTTTTAAAGAAGCTTTTAGCCAGCCGGTATTTGCTTTGCGTATTGGTGGTAATGATTTATTTGCAGCACTGCGTTTGCGCCGTCCTAAGAATAGCCTTGTCTATGATACACCTGTTGGTACACTAGCCTACCAGCTGCTTGGCTGTTTTGTGCCACATGGCTTTTATCTGTCGGCGCCGGTGTTTGAGTATTTGGATGAGCCTACGTTATTTATGCAAGAGTTGACGCGTGATGTCAGCTTGGGGTTGGTCGGAAAAACCGTTATTCATCCAAGTCAGATTGCTTTGGTACAACAAGCATACTGCGTACCGCTTAGCACTTTAGATGAGGCACAGGCGATATTACATAGCGAGGCAAAAGCGGTCTTTAAATATAATAATACTATGCTAGAGCCTGCTACCCATCGTGCTTGGGCAACCGAAATCGTCAATAGAGCTAACGTTTTTGGCACCATTAATGATGGCAATAACGACTATACAGCGCGCTTATAAATTGTAAACACTCCTTTTAAAGCGTTAAAAAAGCCGTTATCAAATCCATGATAACGGCTTTTTTTCTACATTTTTTGCGATAATAAACGCTGTCATATCAGGTATATAGATCTGCAATGAACACTATATAAAGTTTGCCAAAAACTTATTAATGGCTTTATTAACTTGCTCCGGCTCTTCAACCGTTGCCGTATGCCCCGCACCTTTAATCACCACCAGCTTAGAGCCTGCTATCGCAAAGTGCATGCGCTCAGCTTTTGCATACGGTGTTGCCACATCTTCATCGCCAACAATGATAAGCGTCGGCGTCTTGATATCACTGAGCTGATCATACGTTGCAGAGCGCTCAATCACGCCAGTAGTTGCCTTGATGACCCCGCCCTTACGATTGCTTTGCAACATAGACAACCACTCTCTACGGTCAGCTTTACGCGATTTATCTGCTAAAAAACTGCTGCCAAACATAATGGGCATTACTTTTTGGCTGACACGCTTCATGCCCAACCAACGAATGGCTTTAATCAGCTTGCGGTACTGTGGCACGTTTTTAGGATCTTCAGGATCAGCAGAGGTTTCAAGCAGCGTCAGCGATAGCAATAACTCAGGACGCTTTAACGCAATACGTTGGGCGACAAATCCACCCATTGATAGTCCTAAAAAATGACACTGCTGAATATCTAGCGCATCTAACAACGCCAGCGTATCTTCAGTTAAGGTTTCCATATCATAGCCAGATTTGGTAATTTCAGACTGACCTTGTCCCCGAAAATCAAACGCAATACAGCGATAACCTGCTTTAAAATACTCGACTTGCTTGTCAAACATACGCGTATTCCATAGCAAACCATGGGCGAATACCATGATGGGCTTTTGCTTATCGTTTGGCGCGCTGTCTTCATAATAAATATCGATATCATTGACATGAATCATTGGCATAACCACTTCCTTGTTGGTGTCATAAAAAATAAAACCTTTTGAAATCTGTCTTCTAGCATAATTCAACCCTCTTACAGATAGTAGCCTTATTTTTGAATGATAGGTTTTATACCTTTGGCAATAGTGATAGCAGCAAAAAATATTATTCAAACGTGCCTTAAGCGCGCACAAATCTCGCTTTTATAATAAGCTCAAACTGCTATAGTAATTAGTATTGCACTATTTGTTTTACTTACTGCCGATATAGTTGATCCAATTTTAAAAGAGTACAACACTACTAAGGTTAATTATTCGCAGCCTCTGTCTGCGCAGGCACAGCAAGCAAGAAAAATTAACCTCAGTAGTTCTTTATAACATGTATATTTCTTTTATTCAGGCATGACTATACCAGTATTTTATTGCAACCATTATCTAGAAAATCATCTTAAGGATATCCAAAATGTCACAAGCTCTCGTCGAATACCAAGCCGAAAACCATATCGCTACCATCACAATGAACGATCCTAAAACCTTGAACGCCTTTAGCACGGTACTCAAAGATGCCATGATGGCATCTTTGACCAAAGCCGATGAAGATGAGCAAGTACGAGTGATCGTTTTGCAGGGCGCCGGCAATAACTTCTCAAGTGGCGGGCATATCGGTGAGATGTTGGAAAACGGTATGGAAAGCGAGGCATTATCGGATAAGCTAAACTTTATGGTTGGTGAAGTCGCTGAGATTAGCTTAAAGCTACGTAATATTCATAAGCCTATTATCGCCAAATTAGAAGGTGCAGTTGCTGGTGCTGGCATGAACTTAGCGCTGACTTGTGACTTTCGTATTGCCGCTGAAAATGCCAAATTTGTACAAGCTTTTGTCAATATTGGTCTGATTCCAGATGCTGGTGGTATTTACTTATTGAATCAATTGATTGGCGTTGCAAAAACGACTGAGATGGTCATGCTTGGTGATAAGCTCAAAGCGGAAGATATGGCACGCTTAAACTTAGTCAACGATGTGGTTAGTAACGATGAGCTTGATGCGAGCGTACTGGCATTGGCAACGCGTCTGAGTAATCTACCCGGCAAAGCATTGGCATCGATGAAACACATGATTAATACTCATGCCTATATGGGTCTTAATGAAGCATTGGATATGGAAGTAGAACAACAAACGATGCTTGCTAAAACCGATGATTTTAAAGAAGGTATTACCGCATTTATGGAAAAACGTAAGCCGGTTTATCAAGGTAAATAGTACGCTGATGACATTGTTCTTTGCAATATTATTAAAAAGGCTGCCAAGGTGCAGCCTTTTTTGAATAAATTATATAATTAATGGACAAAATCATTTCCATTGACCTCTTTATTTATCAAGAAGCAGAAGCACTTTTATAGTGATGTGGTAAGGTAAATATTTTGTCAAAACCCAAGGTAAAGAAAAAAGTATAAACTAAGAAAAACAGCAGTAGCGCGGCTTCCATCATAAAGGCTTTGATAAAACCAACATCATACCAAATCATATATAGCGGTAGGCAAATCAGAACCAACCCGCCTTCAAAACCTATCGCATGGGCACTACGTACCAGTAACGTGCGCTGCGTCACCTGCTTACGACGTTCCCAGTTTTCAAATGCCGTATTGTAAATAAAATTCCAAATCACCGCTGCCAATGAGACCATCACGGCAACTGGTAGAGACTCTGCGGCGCTGCTGTTACTCAACAGCATAAGAACCAAGGTAGATGAAATGATAGCAATGATTTCAAATACAGTCACATAGAAGATGCGACGTTTGAGTGGGGATAAAGTAATCAACCAAAACTCCAGAGCACTTGATTGCAAACAAAAAGTGCCTATCAAAGTATCGGTCCGTCCCGAGATAGAAAAGGATAAATAACATACAGAGCCACGGTTTCCGCCTGCTCCCATATTATACATAAGATAATAAGAGAAACCAGCCATTGCTCACAGCAAAAAACCCCGCATCATGACGATACGGAGTTTTTGAATATTTCAAAACATTTAAGATTTGACCAAAATTAGCTCAACTGAGCAACGTTAATCTTATCAGCTTCTTCAGTATAGTCTTCCATACGGTCGAAGTTCATGTATTGATATACTTCTTCGCCCATGCTATCAAGCATACCAGCATACTGCTGATACTCTTCGTTAGTTGGTAGTTTACCAAGTACCGCAGCAACAGAAGCCAGTTCAGCAGATGCTAGATAAACGTTAGCACCTTGACCTAAACGGTTCGGGAAGTTACGGGTAGAAGTTGATACCGCAGTAGAGTTCGGTGCGATACGCGCTTGGTTACCCATACATAATGAACAACCTGGCATTTCAGTACGAGCGCCGGCTTGTGCATAGATATTATAGTAACCTTCTTCCATCAACTGACGCGCATCCATTTTAGTCGGTGGCGCAATCCATAGACGAGTTTTTAGGCTTCCTGCAGGAACATCTTGTAGTAACTTACCCGCAGCGCGGAAGTGACCGATATTGGTCATACATGAACCAATGAATACTTCATCAATGGTGTCGCCAGCCACGTCAGCCAAAGTTTTTGCATCGTCTGGATCGTTCGGGCAGCAAAGAATTGGCTCTTTGATTTCAGACATATCGATAACCATATCGATGGTATATTCTGCATCTTCATCAGCACGCATCAGACTTGGATTAGCAAGCCATTCTTGCATTTGCTCAATACGACGGCTAATAGTACGCGCATCGCCGTAACCTTCTGAGATCATCCACTTAAGCAAGGTGATGTTTGACGTTAGATATTCAGTCACTGACGCTTCAGATAGAGTGATGGTACAACCAGCCGCACTACGCTCAGCCGAGGCATCAGACAATTCAAACGCTTGCTCAGCGGTTAAATCTTCTAGACCTTCGATTTCAAGAATACGACCGTTAAACTCGTTGATTTTACCTTTCTTATCAACGGTTAATAGACCTTCTTTAATCGCTTGGTAAGGAATGGCATGAACTAGGTCACGTAGCGTAATACCAGGTTGACGTTCGCCAACGAAGCGTACACGAACCGATTCAGGCATATCAAGTGGCATAACACCAGTAGCAGCAGCAAAGGCCACTAGACCAGAACCGGCTGGGAATGAGATACCAATTGGGAAACGGGTATGCGAGTCACCACCAGTACCAACGGTATCTGGAAGTAGCATACGGTTCAACCATGAGTGAATGATACCATCGCCTGGGCGTAAGCTCACGCCACCACGGTTCATGATAAAGTCAGGTAGTGTATGCTGAGTTTCGATGTCAACTGGCTTTGGATAAGCAGCCGTATGACAGAATGACTGCATCACTAAATCTGCTTGGAAACCTAGGCAAGCTAAATCTTTTAGTTCATCACGGGTCATCGGACCGGTAGTATCTTGACTACCGACAGTGGTGATTTTTGGTTCACAGTACATACCAGGACGTACGCCTGCTAGACCACACGCTTTACCAACCATTTTTTGCGCTAGGGTAAAGCCTTTACCGGTATCAACTGGCTCTTCTGGCTTAGCAAATACGTCTGAATGACCAAGACCCATATATTCACGAGCACGATTGGTCAGACCACGACCAACGATTAACGGAATACGACCACCAGCACGAACTTCATCAAGCAAAGTTGGCGAGTTTAGCTTAAAGGTTGACAGTACTTCATCAGAATCATGCTTAGTGATTTTGCCATCATACGGATAGATGTCAAAGACATCACCCATGTTTAGGTTATCAACGGCTACTTTTTCGATTGGTAATGCGCCAGAATCTTCCATAGTATTGAAGAAGATAGGAGCAATATTGTTACCCAATACTAGACCGCCACCACGTTTGTTTGGTACGTTCGGGATATCATCACCCATCAACCACAGTACTGAGTTGGTTGCAGATTTACGGCTAGAACCAGTACCTACTACGTCGCCAACATAGGCTAATGGATGACCTTTTTCTTTTAACGCTTCGATCTGTTTCATCGGACCGATAACGCCCTCTTCGTCAGCCGTAATGCCGTCGCGAGAGTTTTTATGCATGGCTAATGAATGTAATGGGATATCAGGACGGCTCCACGCATCTTGCGCAGGAGACAAATCATCGGTATTGGTTTCGCCAGTCACTTTAAACGTCGTGTAAGTCGTCTTTGCTGGTACAGCATCACGGCTCAAGAACCACTCAGCGTCAGCCCAAGATTGAACGACTTCTTTAGCAATAGTATTGCCCGCTTCTGCTTTTTCGGTCACATCATTGAACGCGTCAAATACTAGCAAGGTTTTTTTCAACGCATCAGCAGCTTCTTGCGCGACTTCCGCATCATCAAGAGCAGCAACTAGCGGTTGAACGTTGTAACCACCTTGCATCGTACCCAAGATTTGAACCGCTTTTTTCTTACTTACTAGTGAAGAGGTCGCTTCACCCTTAAGGATCGCTGCCAAAAATGCCGCTTTAACGTAAGCAGCTTGGTCAACACCGGCAGGAATACGATTTTCGAGCAAGTCCATCAAGAACGCATCTTCGCCCGCTGGTGGATTCTTTAGTAGTTCAACCAACTCTGCTACTTGTTTTTCGTTCAGTGGTAGCGGAACCGTTCCTAGCTCAGCACGTTCTTCGACATGTTTACGATAAGCTTCTAACACAATAGTCGTCCTCGTCAGTTGGGAGTATTAGCACATTACGTGGGTAGTCAGCATGACCGCCTGCGTCTATATACTAGATGGAATAATTATCCGTGCAATCATAGCTTAAAACGCCCCAAATGTTAATGGCTCAGCCTTTAAAAGGCTCATAAAGCGGTCATAAAGGGGGCATATTGAACATTTATTATATAAATAGTGCCATAAATAATATAACTAATGGTGCCTATATCATAAATTCTAAATTTTTCAAACTGAGGGCTTATTGTGTTTTTTAACATTCACAATATATTGGTAGTAAATTGCGGTTGCAACTATCTATTCACTTAAAAAGATATACCGCTACTGTCTTAGTACCTCGTTATTGTTATACGTTGTTATTGTTAAATGGAATCAACTATATCTCGATTAACGGTTAAATAAAACCTACTCGACTGTTATAATGTTTGATAAGAATATACCGATTAAATGCAAAGGATTTAATCATAAAATCAAGGATGACAATGGCTAATAAAGAAAATGAAGATCGCAATACTACTCACAGTATGAGTCACAATGCCAATCAAGGCACCAGTCAAAACGCTAATTATGAAAACGGTCTAAAAATTCGTACCGAGGTGATGGGTGCAGCACATGTCAAACGCTCACTTGACTCAGCAACGCCATTTACTCAGCCATTACAAGATTGGATTATCGAGCACGCTTGGGGCAGTACATGGCAAGATGACTCGGTACTACCGCGCAAATATCGCTCGCTTATCACGATTGGTTTTTTGATTGCACAAAAAAGCCCAAATGAGCTAAAGGGACATATCCGAGGTGCCATCAATAATGGCGCCACTGTCGCTGAGATTCGAGAAGTCTTGATGCACAGCCTGCCTTATTGCGGCGCACCTGCCACTCAAGAAGCGTTTCGCGCTGCCATAGACGTACTAAATGACATGAACATTGATATCAATAAATGAAACTATGCTAAATCGCTTATTTATAGTAGCCTTGATAAACTGAATTTCATACGATTGCCTAAAAAACCTTGACCAAATATCTGCTATAATAGCTCTATTCATAAAGCATTCTAATAATTCCATAAACCCTTGTTCTATCAAGGGTTAAGAGAACATTCGATTATGACAAACGCCGTACAAACGCACACGCCTGCTGCCCGCGCAAAACCCAAAAAAGCCATCCAAGGCGAAAAACTCCGTGGCTACGATAAAGTTGCTCGTATCCCAATTAAAATTATCCCGACTGTCGAGGCCAAGAAAAAGCCAGATTGGATTCGGGTAAAACTGTCTTCACCTGCGGAAGTCGCACGTATCAAGTCCACCTTACGTGAACAGAAACTCTATACCGTTTGTGAAGAAGCTGCCTGCCCTAACCTTCCACAGTGCTTTGCCGATGGTACTGCTACCTTTATGATTATGGGTGATATCTGTACACGTCGATGCCCGTTCTGTGATGTCGGACATGGTCGTCCAAATGAGCTTGATAAAGATGAGCCGCGTCATACTGCCGAGACCATCCAAGGTTTAGGTCTTAAATATGCCGTCATTACCTCGGTTGACCGTGATGATTTAAAAGATGGCGGCGCGATGCATTTCGTTGAAGTATTGAATGAATCGCGTGCGCTGAGCCCAAATTGCTTGATCGAGATTTTGGTACCAGATTTCCGTGGTCGTATGGATATCGCATTGGACTTATTGACTGAAACGGCGCCTGATGTTTTTAACCACAATATCGAAACCGTGCCTCGTTTATATAAAGCTTTCCGTCCAGGTTCAGATTATCAGCATTCATTAGACTTGCTAAAGATTTATAAAGAACGTCGCCCTGATATTGCGACCAAATGCGGCTTTATGGTTGGACTTGGTGAAACTGAAGAAGAAATCTATAAGCTGCTTGATGATCTAAAGGCGCATAACGTCGATATGATTACCGTTGGTCAGTATTTACAACCCAGTAAAGACCATGCGCCAGTCGATCGCTATGTGCATCCAGATGAGTTCCAGCGTTATATGGACTATGGCAAAAAGATTGGCTTCTTTAATATTTGGGCAGGTCCTATGGTGCGCTCAAGCTATTTTGCTGATCGTCAGTACTATGGTGAAGATTGCCCAGCACCTATCCGTAGCAAAAAAGCATTAGCAGCAGAAGGGAAACTTGGCTGTTAAGTGAGAGTCGTCACTATATCAACGTAACGTGATGAGTCTTAAAATACAAAAAGGTCGAATAGCAGATATCTGCTATTCGACCTTTTCTATGCTTCTAACTTTTCTGTCTCACTTAAAATAGCAGCGATTCAATGTTAAACACTTAAAGCGGTTGGCACCTTACTACCTTTTATATTGAATGCCGCAATACCTAGTACTATTACGCCACCTATTGCACCTGTGATCAGTCCAGGATAAATCAGCAGCAATGCGCCTAATGCTAATATTAAGCGCGTAGCGAGATTCATATCACTTTTAAAATAACCCTCTAACGCGGCGCTGAGTCCAATCACACCAATGACCGATGTCACAACAGCAATAATAATATCGATGACCGGCGGCAATGGAAATTCTTTCGCCGTGACCGCAAGATCTGTTGGGTCAATCATCAACATCGCAGGATTATAAATAAACATAAAGGGGACGATAAAACCTGCTAACGCTAACTTTAATGATAAATACCCTGTTTTCATCGGATCACCGCCAGAGATACCAGCACCAGCAAAAGCTGCCAGACAGACGGGCGGGGTAATATTTGCAAACACACCAAAATAGAAAACAAACATATGCGCCGATAAAATAGGAATATCAAATCCTGCTAAAGCAGGCGCTGCCATGGTTGCGGTAATGATATAAGCAGGGATAGAAGGCAATCCCATACCCAAGACCATAGACGCTAGCATGGTCAAAATCAAAGTAAGCAATAAAGACCCTGCACCCAAAGTAACAATTGAAGAGGTCATTACTGTACCAAAGCTGGTCAAACTAACGACCCCAATGATGATACCTACAACTGCACAAGCTGCCATCACTGCTAATGATTGGCGTGCGCCATCTTCTAGAGCGCCTAAAATATCTTTAAAGCCCATGCGGGTTTCTTTGCGTAGCATACTGATGACAACAGTAAAGCCAATGGTATAGGCAGCAGCGTACCCTACAGGAACATTTTGTATTAATAAATAAATCAAGAATACAATCGGCAATAACATATGACCGCGCGCTTTTAATACCTCTTTTACCTGCGGCAGACTCTCTTTTGCCATGCCTTTTAAGTCACGGCGACCGGCACGAAAATGTACCTGTGCGATAACGCCTAGATAATAGAGAATAGCAGGTAATAACGCAGCCAAAGCAATAGTGCTATACGGTAGACCTGTTGTCTCCGCCATAATAAAAGCACTGGCACCCATAATAGGTGGCAATATTTGACCACCGACCGACGCACTCGCCTCTACAGCTCCTGCAAAGTCTTTATGATAACCAACCTTTTTCATCAATGGGATGGTAAACGCGCCCGTACTGACTACATTCGATAAGGCTGAACCATTGATACTGCCCATAAAGCCGCTTGATATGACAGCGACTTTAGCAGGTCCACCTTTTTTATCGCCTGCCAGCGCCAATGCCAAATCATTAAACAGCTGACCCATTCCAGAACGCGCTAAAAATGCCCCAAATAGAATGAATAGGAAGATAAAAGTGACTGAAGCACCAATTGCAACCGAATATAAGCCTTCGGTCTTTAAGAATAATTGACCAAAAATATCGCCCAAATCATAAGGTCTGGTCAGCAACCTATCCGGCATAAAGTCCAAATGACTGATAAAGGGGTATAGCAAAAATATAGAGGCTAATATGGGCAAGATCCAGCCAGTAATACGCCGACTGCCTTCAAGGACGCAGATAACCGTAATAATAGAAAAGATCACATCGACCGAATTTGCCATACCGCCGCGACTGGTGACAATATCTTGATACTCATAAATGAGATACGTCATCCCAGATAAGGAAAAGATAAACCAAATCCAGTCATACCATGCCACTTTCTTACGGCTGCTTTTTTTACTGGCAGGGAAAATCAAAAAAATCAAAGCGAAGCCAACGCCCACATGCACAGAGCGCTGTAGTAACGATGGCATTGGATTAAAGGTAATGTATAAATGAAAAATGGAGTAGAAAATACAGATCGCAGCGATAATATACTTCACTGGACCTTGGGTGATATGACGCGTAATAGATTCTCGATCGTATTTTTCTAATATTGCCTGTGTGACACTAGGATCAACGTCATCGTAATTCTCAGTATCTTCAGGCGCATTTGGCTGATTTGCCAACTTAGCATCATCACTAGAGTGAGGCTTATCGCTACTGTGATCCATCACTTGGGAGTTCATGACAAAAATCCTTATTGAATCTATCGATTGGACTATATGCTTTGGGCATGATAGTTACTTCTGAATAATCTGGTACCAGTTGATGAATAAGAATGCGCTGACTGGCATAGTCAATCTCACCTTTTGTCAGTCTTGATACAACCCAGTTGAGATGGGGAAACCTTTGGTTGATTTGATACCCGACATAGCCCTCTTTTTGTATAGGAGCGACATTTTCAGTAGACGGCGTACCAGCACCAAACGCTTGAAAGTAGGTAGTGGTTAATAGTAAGCCCTCTTCTTCACGAAGATACTGCTCCTCCCACCACTGCTTTTCTACCGAGTGAATCCAGCGCAATTGAAAATTGGGCTCAACAAAATAGCAGACTAGGCTGGCACTATTGTTACCAGCAACGCCCGCTACTCGTACTTCAATGACTGTTTGGCGGCTGAAAATCGCCCATAGTATAAATAAAACCAGCGCAGCAATAGCTGCTACGCCAGCAAACCACCATACTTGTTTATTTAGCTGCTTTCTCATCATAGTATTTTTTGGCACCAGGATGAATAGGAGCAACCATACCGACTTGAGCCGTCTCTAAACTGATATCGCTCGCCGCTTGGTGAGCATTCTTTAGACCATCCAAGTTTTCAAATAATGCTTTGGTCAGCTTATAGCCATCATCTTCCGAGATATCAGAGCGTACTAACAAGGCATTCATGACGGCTGTGGTTGGAATAGCAGCAGCATTACCATAGGTACCGGCAGGAATCTCAAAAGTTTTAAAGTAAGGCTTGGTCTCAATAATTTTCTTAAGCTTATCTTGATTGATGGTCACCAACTGCAACTTAATGCCTTGCTCTAGCTCTAATAACGAAGAGTTTGGTAAGCCACTACTAAAAAATGCCGCTTCAATTTTGCCAGCTTTCATCGCATCTGCAGCATCTGCAAAGCCTAAATAATCTACCTTGACATCATCATAGGTAATACCAAAACCTTCTAACAGGGTACGAGCATTGACTTCAGTACCAGATCCTTGATCACCAACCGCAATACGTTTGCCTTTTAAATCTTCAATATTTTTGATGCCAGATTTCTCTGAAGCAACCAGCTGAATGACGTTCGGATACAGAACAGCAATTTGCTGAATATTGGCGATAGGTGCCTTAAAGTCATTTTTACCTTCGACTGCATCAGTGACAACATCACTAAGTGCCAGCACCATATCTACTTTACCTTGGGTCAATAGGTTGACGTTTTCTACTGACGCCCCTGTCGTTTGGGTCTTAGCATTAACGCCAAAAGTCTTGGCATAAATCTCTGCTAAAGACGTTCCAATAATATTGTAAGGACCTGAAGCGCCACCTGTAGCAATGGTGACAAATTTGGTTTCAAGCTTGTCATTTGCTGTGGCAGCGGTATCTGTGGTGGTATCAGCAGTAGCACCGTCAGTAGCTGCGCTATCAGTAGCCGCTTTGTCTGAACAGGCAACCATTGTCATACTGGCTGCAATCATTGCCGCAAGTAAAGGCAGTTTATAAATGGACTTCATTATTTTCTTCCTTGATAAAATAAAGCAAATGGACTTACAAAAATATGACTCAGATATGATGGTACTATCCATATCCGTCATACTAGCAACGTGCTACTTTGAATGGCTTTTTACTCACTCTGTTGTCATGAGAGCGCTATAAAAAAACAGTCTATCTAATTAAAACATGAGAGACTTTATATTGCTATATTGTTTTTCTCACTAACCCTTATCCTGACTATAAATCGAAATTTATTGAAAGTTAAGCGCTATTATTCACTAAATACCGCTTTCTTGTTTCGCTAAGCGATACTAAGTTTCATATTGTAAGTTATTTAAACAAACTTTAACCGCCTTGTAAACCTTTAAGTCCATAAAGATGAACTACTCCTATAATATTTATCATCATTTTTTCTACGACATAACTTGGTATAAAAAACAATTGTTAATAAATATTCTGATAGCACGTTTATATTTCCTTTGTCATCAATATTGAGTTCTAGTAAGATGACTTTTTATTTGTGCTGATGTATATCATGCAAATATCACAAGGTATAGACAGTAAAAAGCAGTTTATAGGTTTTGGTACATCTGCTCAGCACGATATAAAACTTTAAGAATATCCCCTCATAATACTGATCAATCTGAAAGGAAATTTGATGAAAAAATTATTCGCATCAACAGCATTACTAGCAACATTTGCACTAGCGGGCTGTGCCTCAACGGGCGGTAATACCAATGCAGGAACAGCAATGGGTACTGCAAACGAGATCGGTATGAGCGTTTTTAAAGCAGCTATCGACAATCAATGTCGCAGTCAGATCGAACAGCAAAACGCGTGGCGTATTGCCAGTGTCGCTATGACTGAAGCGCAAGAAGAAGCGGTAAAAGGCAGAGTTTGTGGTTGCGTTAGTGAGCAAGCACCGCAACAAGTCAGCATCGTTGAATTGGGTAATGCAGCCATAGACCCACAATATCGTGTGCAATTAGTGGCTAGAGTCGTTGCAAAATCATTGCAGAGCTGTTATTCCAGTATCGTTAAATAAATAGTTTATTAATAGTATCAGTCATTATAAATAATTAGGCTGGGTTGGCGATTGCTTAACCCAGCCTATTCGTATTGATTATCAACAATAGATCGCGATCTATCATTAACCGCAGAACGCCCTGTTGATATCAATGAACACACTTTTCAGTGTGAATGGTATTTTACCAATACTTTAAAAACACGCGACGACAGTACTCTCTTTACCAAAGGCTTGGTCACACAAACCAAGACCAATCATTTAGTTGAAGGCGCACAATCTATTCCTATTACTAAATCATCTGTGTTATCTGCCAAAGATAAAGCTGTTGCTACAAAAAAGTAAGCATCAATAGTAACTGTTTCAAGTTGACACTAAAAAATGAAGTAAGAAAAAGGGCGCGTCATTTAAATATAACGCACCCTTTTTCTTACCGATTGCTTTTATTTTTTCTAAACCTACAATAGTTCAAACAAGCCTATAGCTTACTTGTTGTATATGGCTGAGACATTAGAGACGCTGTAGGATGCAATGTCTTGTTCTGGCGAAAGTATTTTGACCGACGCTCAAGTATCTTACTCACCTCTTTAGTCAAATCATGAATAATATCATCATAAACCCCATGATATAGCTCGGTCTCAAACGCAGTAAATGGATGCTTACGTGAGGCGGAACTTACTTCTGTCACGCCATCCTTGTTATAAAAAACATCCACTCGACCATCACTATTGAGTACACAATTTAATAATCCGCCTTCTAGCGCCATCTCTACACGCTCAGGCATAAAAATATAATCGTCTAAATTGATGAGTTTTTTTTCTACTTCTCGTTTAAAAAATGATTTGATATCAAACATGAATATATCTTTAACCTTATAATTATAATTTACGTTAGCACACCTAACTTTAGCTATCGCTCAACGTTTATCCAGCGACTTAAATTTATCTAGCAACTTGAAAGCTAGTACCCTAAAAGGGTGTGCTTAACTGACCAATCTTATAAGATAAAGTGGTGTTTTTTAAGGTGGGATATGTAAAACTGCGTTTGAGGTTGGTTAAGACATATGATTTATCTCACTCATACCCAGTCCTTTTCACGAAATAACTTTAATACTTTAATAAATGCTGCCATCTCATCAGGCGTGCCAAGCGTCAAGCGATTGAAGCCTGTAATAGGTGGAAACTCGCGACCAACTTTGATGCCATGGTCACGCATTCTATCGATATAAGTTTTTAAATCACCTTTTATTTCATGAAAAATAAAATTGGTCTGTGAGGGTAAATAACGCACTCCAAGATCGTCCAATACTGTCTCAATCATCTGGCGCGACTGATTGGTATTGCGTAAGCTGAGCGCTAAAAACTTGGCATCATTTAACGTCGCAATAGCAGCAACCGCACCTGACAAGTTGGTGTTGTCCATAGACATAAACGCTTCGACACTCTCAATAGCTTGCGGGTTAGAAACTGCGTAGCCCACTCGCATACCTGCTAAGGCACATAACTTTGAGAAAGTATGGATAACAATAAGATTGTCGGATAACTCTTGTTTCACCCACTCAATCCCACTTTCAAAGCTTGGATCTGACACATACTCCAAGTAAGCTTGATCTAATAAAAAGTAATGGTTGTCTGGCGCCTTACTTATCCAAGCTTTAAGCCTTGAAGTTGATGTAATGATTCCAGTTGGGTTGTTTGGATTGCAAATATAAAGTAGGCTGATGCCATCAAAATCGTCAGCTGCTTTTTGTAGTTCATCAAAATTATAATCATAGTTTTCAGCGGTTAACGGTATCTTGACGACGGGCACGCCAATGGCATTCGCATACATCTCTGCACAATCAAAAGTGGGAACAGGGATCACCATTTGAAACTGCCTACCCTCTTTTAGAGCTTTATATTGCAGCATTTGTAAGGTAGCTCGAATATTTTCAGTCGAGCCATTGCCTAATGAGATTTGGTTTTCTGCCACGCCATGGATGGTGGCAATTTTGCTAATGAGTGCCGCACGTGGATTATCTGGATAACGGAAGCCTGCACCTAAAGAGGCTGTAATGGCTTTTTTGGCAGAAGCTGACATGCCTAGTGAGTTTTCATTCGCATTTAATTCTAAGCATTTATTATTTTGCATGATGGATTATGTGCCTTAACGTCCGTTGTTATAAGTTCATATTGCTCATTGATATCATATTAATTGGCATTTGGTATAAACACAAGTTTTGTCATTACCAATTATTCGTTATTAATAACCTCGGGCAAAAGCGAGGTTATTTTGGTTATAAGAAGACCATAAAAAAGGTGAGCTGCACCGTTGGCAACTCACCTTTTTATTACTATTTTGAAATTAGTAGCTTTACTCTTTACAGTAAATGCGCCTTTAATTCGAGCACCTTATCACGCGTTTTTGCAGCATCTTCAAACTTCAAGTCACGCGACATCTGCTTCATGAGCTTCTCAAGGCGATTGATTTCTTTAGCCAATAAATCAGGACTGCGTAAGATACTGATATCGACATCAGGCAGATTGCTCTTAATTGGAATCATCTGATTATCATTAGCATCATGGTCATCACCTGTGTCAATTTTATCCGTGATACTACGGCGCGCACCTGTTGGCGTAATGTTATGTTCAAGGTTGAAGGCGACTTGTTTTTCGCGGCGACGATCGGTCTCATCAATCGCTTTTTGCATACTGTTGGTAATACGATCAGCATAAAGGATAGCCTTACCATTGATATGACGCGCAGCTCGTCCAATGGTCTGAATCAAAGCACGCTCAGAACGCAAGAAGCCCTCTTTATCGGCATCAAATATTGCGACCAATGACACCTCAGGCATATCTAACCCTTCACGCAATAGATTAATGCCGACCAACACATCATGTACGCCCGTACGCAGCTCATGGATAATCTGCATACGCTCAAGGGTATCGATATCCGAGTGTAGGTAAGCAACTTTGACATCATATTCTTTGAGATAGCTGGTCAAATCCTCTGACATACGCTTGGTCAAGGTTGTGATTAACACGCGTTCGTCTTTTTCTCGGCGCTTGGTAATCTCAGACAGCACATCATCGACTTGCGTCAATACAGGACGTATCTCAATTTCAGGGTCAATCAAACCGGTCGGACGTACGACTTGCTCGACCACTTGCTCGCTGTGCTCAAGCTCATACAATGCAGGCGTGGCACTCACATAAATAGTCTTAGGCTTGATACGCTCCCACTCTTCAAACTTCATGGGACGGTTATTCATCGCGCTTGGTAGTCGAAAGCCATAATTGACGAGATTCTCTTTACGTGATCTATCGCCCTTATACATCGCACCGATTTGCGACACAGTCACGTGCGACTCATCAAGAAATAACAACGCATCTTCTGGAATGTAATCAAACAGCGTCGGTGGTGCTTCCCCTGATGGACGACCAGAGAGATGCTGCGAGTAGTTCTCGATACCGTTACAGTAGCCGAGCTGTTGAATCATCTCAAGATCATACTGAGTACGCTCTTTAAGACGCTGTGCTTCAATCAGTTTATTGTTTTCGCGGAAATACTCTAAACGCGGCTCAAGCTCAGCGCGGATGGTATGACTGGCAGCCTCCAATTTATTGCGCGGCGTCACGTAATGTGATTTTGGATAAATAGTAATACGTGGCACGGTACGCACGGTCTTACCCGTTAAAGGATCAAACCACGTGATTTTTTCCACTTCATTATCAAACAAGTGCACACGCACCGCTAGCTGCTCAGACTCAGCAGGATAAATATCTAACAGCTCACCACGCAGCCGATACGTACCTCGTCCAAAGTCTAGCTCATTGCGCGTATATTGCATTTCAACAAGACGTTTAATGGTAGCAGTGCGATCGATTTTGTCACCAACGACGACGTGCAGAAGCATTTTTAGATAACTTTCTGGATCACCCAAACCATAAATGCATGATACCGAGGCGACGATAATTGCATCACGACGCTCAAGTAGTGCACGCGTCGCTGACAGACGCATTTGATCAATATGATCATTGATGGCGCTGTCTTTTTCGATAAAGGTATCGCTCGCTGCGACATAGGCTTCTGGCTGATAATAGTCGTAATAACTGACGAAATACTCAACTGCATTATTGGGGAAAAACGACTTAAACTCACCATATAACTGGGCGGCAAGCGTTTTATTATGTGCCATGATAATAGTTGGGCGTTGCGTCTCAGAGATGACCTTTGCCATGGTATAGGTCTTACCAGAACCCGTCACACCCAGTAATAGCTGCTCATCCATGCCAGCATTAATCCCATTAACCAGTTTCTTTATCGCTTGCGGCTGATCGCCTGCTGGCTCAAACTCGGTGACCATCTCAAAAGCACGACTTGATATTTGTGTCCCAGACGCGTTGACACCACTAATTTCAGCTTCGCCTTGTAGCTGAGTGGCCAATTGATTTAACTGACGCGACGAGCGCGGTTCAGGCATTCGCATAATGGTTGTCTTCCTGATATTTATAAAAGGTTATAAGAGGTTAGGTTTATAACAATATGGGGTTAAACCTTTATTTTTAAAGGTCATTTATTGGGCTAGACACCTACACATGGATGCACAAACACTCAATAAAAAATATAAAAACTCAGGTATAGTTCAATGACCATTAATCAAGGAACGAGTTATGAAAGGTCACTGTCTGTGCGGTAACGTCACCATAGAATTAGAAGATATCAATACCTTTGAGGCATGCCATTGTACGATGTGTTGTCGTTGGGGCAGCGGACCATTAATGGCGATACATAGCCACTCAAAACCTGATATTAAAGGTGAGGAGTCAATGACTATTTACCCCTCTTCAGCATGGGCGGAGCGTGCGTTTTGCCATAAATGCGGCACCAATCTCTATTATCATCAGCTTAGCTCTGAGACTTATGTTCTGTCACTAGGACTGTTTCAAGAGAATCCAAACCTTACTTTTGAGAGCCAGATTTTCATTGATAGAAAACCTGATTATTATGAATTTGCCAATGACACAGTCAACTTAACTCAGCAACAGCTGTTTGATAAATTCGCAGAGAAAGGCATTAGACCAAAGGACTAAATATTTATAAGGCTTAAAATGCATATGACTATTCTTAACTTAACGTCAATTAAATCAAAGTTTAATACGATTGAATATGCTGGCGTGTGCACTGATTGTTATCAAAGGGTCTATTTTAGCGGTTAAATTTACAAAGGTTTTCATGATTAACAAACTCATTACACGACCCTTGTATAAAGCCTAAATGTTGGGGTTCCATCTATTATTTAAGCTGTTATTATCGATAATGAATTTATAATCATTCAGCAACACCTTAATAAATCAAAATTTAAAGAGCTGTTGATAATTAGAAACTTAAATTAATTAAAATAGAATAATGGAGCAGAATATGAGAGAACGTTACGCAAGTGGAATAGATGACGCAACTGCAAAAAAAATGATCGATTTGTTGAATGCGAATTTAGCAAACCTGATTGATTTGAGTATGGATAGCAAGCAATGTCATTGGAATCTTCAAGGTACTGGTTTCATTGGTGTACATCAGTTATTGGATGACACTTATGGACGCTTAACAGAAGCTTATGATACAGTCGCTGAGCGCATTGTTATCCTTGGCGGCAAAGCCAATGGTATCTCTAAACGTGTCGTTGAGGACTCTATCTTAGAGACTTACCCGACTGATATTACTGACGTTGACCAGCATGTTCGTGAGCTGACCAATCGCTATAAGACCATTGCTGCGTCTTTGCGTGAAGGGATTGATGCCGCTAGCGATGCTGGTGATGAAGATACCGCTGACTTATTGACTGAAGTAAGTCGTACTGTTGATAAAGATGCTTGGTTTATCGGTGCAAATGCCCCGAAAAAAGATACGTCTAAAAAATAAGCACGTTTCAACATAAGATTAACTTATTTGCTAAATAGAAAAAGGTCACCTCTATGGTGACCTTTTTTATGTTTGACGATTTTGACTAGGATCATTAAACATCAATACCGATGAATCGTATATTACTGGTATTAATTTTTCTTACTTGCTGTGCCTATGCAGACAGAGGCTGCAAAACATTTATACCAGCACTAGCATAGATCTTTTAGGAACTTTAACTATATTTCTAACATACACTTTAAAAAATACCTTTCACTATTTGCTTCATCTGCGGCAATAGCTCACTTAATTGGTTTTCAGTCTCTGAGGTATCTTGCGGTAAAGATTGCTTTAAAAAAGCGGCAGTAATTTGTGGCTGTTTTGCTAAGATATTTTGACCGACAGCAGTATCATAAAATTTGATTTGGGCATCCACTTCCGCTTGCGTATAGTAAATTTTTGCAGCAGTGATATAAGCTTGCGTTAAGGTTTGAATATCTGCCGTATTGCCTATCCCATTGGTCATAATTTTGGCATATTGCCCTAACACGCTTTGGATCTGATTTTGTAGCTCACGTTGACGTTTATTCAACGGTTCATCAGTCGCCTGTTGATTCTGAGTTTGCGTATTGATTGCATTGATAGCCGCTTGCTTGCCATCGACGATAGATTGGATTTGGTCGTCAATATGCATGACTTGCATCAGTTTAATAATAGAGATGTCAGTAGGTAATGGACGGTTGACACTCTGTGCATCATCAATCTTACGGACGCTATAGGGTGCTGATGTGACCGTTTTTGATTGTTGAATTCGATTGGCATCACTGTGTACGATTAATTCTGCATTGGCTTGTACAGCAGTAGCTGACATCAAAGTCACCACTACTAATGCCAGCAACGGTGACACTATCTGTGTATGACGATTAGGATGTTTTGTTAACGGTTTTAAAGGACTTTTCATATTATGTTCTCATTCTTATTATAGATTATAAATGTTCATTATCAGGTAAGCGTAAGATTTCAGCGTTAGGGACAGATAAAGTTAAGATAGCTTCTTGAAACAATGACTGACTACGAAACTGATTTTCTATACTTTCAAATTTTTGCGCAATCTCATGTTCATGTTGATTTCCAGCAATATCGACCGCCGCGACCATAAATATTTTTTTGGGACCTACCCACTCCAAATGCAAGTAAGAAACACTATCAATATCTGGATGCTTGATAAGCTCTGATAAAATATAATCGTGCATTTTTTCTGAGACTCTATAGCCAACCAAAAAATCACGATTACGACTGATTAAAAAGACTGCCACTACTGCCAGCAATATACCGACAATGATAGACCCAAGCGCATCCCAGAATGGTTCGCCAGTATAGGCGTGCATTGCCATAGCAGCTGCTGCCACAACCAAACCTACTACTGCCGCCAAATCTTCAAAGAACACACCGCGCAAGGTGGGATTAGAGGTGTCCATCACATAGCCGATGGCACTGACATTAATCGCTTCGCCATGTTTTTTACTTTGCAAATACGCTTGTGTTAAAGAAAATCCTTCAAGCACAAAGGCGACTGCCAAGATAATAAAACCGATGGTATAGTTGGTTTCAGTTTCAGCTGCATTCCACTCGGTAATGCCAGTATAAATAGACACTACTGAACCTGCCATAAAGACGCCAAACGCGGCAATCATTGACCATACATACGACTCTTTACCGTAGCCGAGTGGATGGCTCTTGTCAGCAGGTTTGACCGACTTTTTCTCTGCAACGATTAACAGTGTACCATTGCCCGCGTCTGCCCAAGAATGCGCTGATTCCGCTATCATGGAAGCGGAACCTGTCATAAACGCTGCTACTGTTTTAGCAATCGCAATAATAAGATTGGCACCAACTGCAATCAAAACCGTTATTAATGAGCTCGATTTTTTGTCATCATGGCTTGGCACAGATTTAGAGGGGTCAGAATTGGTATTATCTGAAGCATTAAAAGGGTTTTGAGCGCGTGAGCGACCAATGCCATGCGTATTAGCGCGCGGCGTTGGCGCATCTTTTGGATTGGATTCTAGCGGCTTTAAACTCATCTAGGTCTCAATAAATGGATGGTTTAAGGTATAAAACCAGACTAGTTATATATATACACTAGCTGATCTATTAGTTACTTTAGATTCCATTTACTGTAGTCAAAAAATCTGTTCTTATCAGTAATGTTTTGGTGAGAGTATGTTTATTGTCTGCATTAATGAGCAGATTATGCGCTTGCTACTTTATTAGTCAATTTACTGATGTCACAGCTGATACGTTGCGAGCCTTCCATACGCAGCTTTCTGCGCTCTAAGCCTGCGTCAAATCGGCATTGTTGCAAGGCATCTTTAATCTCAAGCTCAGGGATTAGCGTGGGCTTACGATTTTCATCAATCGCCACCATGGTAAAATAGCAGCTGTTGGTATGGCGAACGGTACGTGCACGTACATCTTCTGCCTCTACTCGAATGCCGACTTCCATTGAAGTCTTACCAACGTAATTGACACTAGCTGCAAACGTTACCAACTCTCCAACATGAATAGGCTCACGGAACATCACCTGATCAACTGACAGTGTCACTACATAACTACCGCTATAGCGACTGGCACAGGCATAAGCGACTTGGTCCAGCATCTTGAGCAAATCCCCACCATGGACGTTACCAATAAAATTGGCCATATCTGGCGTCATAAGCACTGACATATACAGCTCATGGTTTAATGGGACTGTTTTGGCGGTAGAGCTGGTGTTATATTGCGTCATAATGTTCCTTAACGGGTGTAGAATATATTTAAAGTGCTATTTATACAATAGCAATTCCGACAGCGCAAATATAGTCGATTTAACTTAACTACTAGATTAGCTTAACCAATGAAAACGATAGGCAAGCCAAGCCACGATAGCACTCACTGAACCTGTTAAAATACCACCCCAAGCAAAATCAACCAAAGCGGTGTCCAGAGTAAAACCTTTATATAACGCTAAGCTGGTAAAATCATAAGTACCGTAAGCCATCAGTCCTATCAAAGCGCCCAATAAGAAGATATGGTGAATCGGCGCATTTGATCTGATTTGTGGGTATAAAATAATAATACACAGCGCCAATAGGTAAAACAGATAAAACACCCCAGCAGCAGTCATATTTGGCTGTTCGGCAAGTAAGTGTCCGATACGCTTTTCATAAAACAGACCGGTCATGGTCTTCAGCCAAACCGCATCAATGCCCAAAAATATGACAAGAGAAGCAAGATAGATATAAATATAACCCATAGTAAGATCCTTTTATAATAGGGACTAAAATGCAGCCTATGAATGCCATGCATCAATGTTGTTTGGCTTAACGGCGGTGACTTGCACGACTCCAATCGTACGTTCCAAAAACCCCCCTTCGCAGTAGCAGAAATAAAACTCCCATAAGCGAATAAACGCTTCATCATAACCGAGTGCTTTTATTTCCTCACGTTGTGCCATAAACGCAGTACGCCAATCCCGTAGCGTGTACGCGTAATCAAAACCATAATCATGCAATTGCTTGATGACCATATCGGTCTGCTCAGTAAACTGCGTCGTCAATTCTTGATTAGATAATAAGCAACCACCAGGGAAAATGTGCGTCTGAATAAAATCGACCGACTTTATATAGTCTTGATAGTTTTGATCATTAAAGGTAATAGCTTGTAATACCATCAAACCTGTTGGCTTCAGCAGGCTATTACATTTGGCAAAAAACGTCGGTAAATACTCGTGTCCAACCGCTTCAATCATCTCAATACTGACCAACTTGTCATACTGTCCTGTCAGTTCGCGATAGTCTTGCTTCAGTAAGGTAATTTTATCCGACAGTCCAGCCGCTTCTACACGGCGCTGCGCCTCTTCATATTGCGCATCCGAGATAGTGGTCGTCGTTATATGACAACCATAATGCGTTGCTGCATAAATAGCAAAACCGCCCCACCCAGTCCCAATTTCTATCACAGTATCTTCGGGTTTCAGTTGTAAACGCTCACAAATCAAAGCGAGTTTATGCTGCTGCGCTTCCGCCAATGTCGTATCTACTTTTTTATAGACTGCTGATGAATACATCATCGTATCGTCTAAAAAACGCTGGTACATGTCATTACCTAAGTCGTAATGCGCTAAAATATTAGACTTTGAACCCAATTTATCATTACTGCGTAACTTATGATTGGCTCGCTCAAAGGTTTTACTAATAACCGCAAAACGATTTTCTAACTGATTAAGTACCGCCAAATTACGCGCTGCCAGTCGAATCAAACCCGTTAAATCATCCGTATCCCATTCGCCATTGATATAGCTGTCCGCTAGCGCAATAGAGCCGCCAAATAATAACTGACGATAGACGCTGCTATCATGAATGGTCAGCGTCACATCCAATGTATGACGACCGATAGCTGAGCTACTTATGTTGCTAGAAGCAGCTGTGCCAAAACAATGTGGCTTAGCATCCTGCCCAACAAAATCCTCAATGATAGTAATACTACCAAATTGAATGTGCTTCAAAGCTCGGAATATGGCTTTTCGCGCCAGATAATTCACGCTATTACTAACTGGCTGCAAAATAGCACTATCGTTAACCGTTTGATTGATGTGAGCAGTGATTTTTCCTAATTTTGATACGGGTGCCTTGCTTGCTAGTCTTGCTGACATCATTTATCCATCCTTGTATAATTATTCGATAGCAAAAGCTCTGCGTTAAATTCTTGAGTCTTTGAACCTTTAAAGTTTTGGCATAATAGTTACTGTCACTGCTCATGCTTATTATTGCCATTCTGCTGCTTGCTATCGGCTAATGTTTCATCGTAATTAATATAGGGTACTTTTTTAATGGCATAGAGTTTAAAAGCCTGCCCATAAATACGCATTAAAGACGTTATATTCATCAGTGGATTTTTGCGCAAGCTCTCATAAATCGTCGATGCCGTCATTGGTACGCCAGACATTTTAATACCTGTTTTTAATACTTCACCGCGCTTATCGCTGATATTTATAGCGATACGAACGTCCAAGCAGTGATTAGACAGCTTTTCTTTCTTACTTTTTACTTTACTGGTGACAGTATTTTTTATTGCCCTTTTAATCGTTACTTGCCACTGATACTGCTGGTCAATAGGATTAAAAGGTGAGACATGGAAATCTTTATCGTGACAAAACTCAGTGTTTGCGCCATCTAATAAAAACCCATAGTAATGGTGTTTATCCCATGGCGTATTAGATACTTCTGCCAATAGATGGCTGGGTTTTTGCTCTGTATCAAAGCCCAAATAGAAATTTACTGGGCTAAAATATATCCCTGCATTACGGCAAACGACCATTCCAATCATATCGCCTGTTGGTGCACTACCCGTCCGTTCTATAAATGCTTGAATTAAACGTTGTTCTAGTGATTGAACATCTGATAAATACCCTCCTTTATCGTCAGCATCTTTGCTTTTACCTAGGCTATTTTTATCTTGTATGCTCAATCCTTGTAAGTAATCCTCAGGATAAAACTGTTGTAAGGCTTTTTTTGTTCCAGAGAATAGTAATGGTTTATTCCATGGCAACTTTTTTAGGATTTTATTGCCGCTAAATGAACTGATATCCACTTCTGACAATGTTTTCCCTGCTGCTAATGCAGTAATGTTGACGCCCCAATAACGATAAGGATAGGCAAATTTATGCACACTCGGTAGCAACCGGCTGTGCCAAGTTATTCCGTGAAATATTTGGTGCGGCAAGCGCTTAGTATCATCTACCAAGGTAGGCTCTACACTTATACTGTTAGGCTGTTCTGCTTCTACCATACTTAATAACCTTAATTGGTCATGCTGTATTTAACTGCTACGAGTGCTTATCTTTACGAGCAGCAAAAAATCCCAGTTTTTTCTTTTTAAACGCTTTAGCCATGGGCGCCAACATTGCAATGTATTGCACCAACTCTTGATTGGTAGTGGCAGTGACTAGCTGACGTTTTTTAAGTTTGCGTAATTGTTTGTCTGCTTTTACTGGTAAATCTTTATAGCGGAACGGCGTATGTGCGCTTTCAGCATCAGGCAAATGGCTTAGGTCAACGCTATCCTTAATATCGATATTGCATCCCAATGCCTGACAGACACGTAGCGCGCTTCTTACGCCATCCTCATGGAAGCCATTGAACCAATAAGCACCGCAAAAATGGGTGTGCGAATCGCTACTACCAGAGATATTTGACCACTGTGCTTGCGCGGCAATCATTTCATTATTAAATACTGGATGGCTATAGTCGATACGCTTAATAACTTGACTCTCATCTACCTCATGATTGAGAGTTACTAAGTAATTATGCTGTTTGGTCAAGCGCTGCAAAATATTCATATGATAGGTCAATACGGGCTTTGTGGCAGTTTGCAGCGATTCTTTATCTTTTTTAATAGCATTTTTATCATCGATTAAATAGTTCCAGCTTGCCCACGCCAGTGGTTTTTTGGGTAAGACTGAGGTATCGGTATGTAGAATGGCTGTGTTATCGGTAAAGGTAAAATGATTCAGTACTTCTTGCTCGATAGGATTGGCATCTTGTAAGATTTTGAGCGCTGTATCTGCATGACAGGCAAAGATGACTTCATCAAACACAAGACCTTGCGTCTTATTATCTGTTGTATCCGTAACGTTCAATATCACCTTGTTATCTTCTCGAATCACTGATTGCACGGGACTGTTCACGCGAACGCTGCCACCTGCCTTCACAAAACGTTTGATCAGTTTATTTACATACTGCTTAGAACCGCCTTTTATCGTAAACCACTGCGGACGATTGACCACATCAAGCAAACCATGATTATCAAAGAATTGAGCGAAAAATACCAAGGGGAAATCTCGTACGTCGCGTAGACAGGTCGACCAAATCGCAGATACCATGGGCAATAGATAATTATCGGTGAATAAATCACCATACTTTTTAGTATCTAGATATTCGCCTAGCGTTTGCTTGGTAAAAACAGCAATATCCTGCCCCTGCTCACGCGCCTTATCATAATCTTGGCGCAGCTGACGCACCTGTTTATTAAACTGCAAAATATCATTAATAAATCCCCAAAACTTCGGATTCAGAAGATTCTTGCGCTGTGATAACAAGGTATTGAGCGTATGACCGTTATATTCAAAATGACGCGCCGCGTTTTTGACAGAAAAGCTCATATCCGTTGCTTGAAATGGTACTTGCAGCTCATGAAGCAGGCGAAAGAAGTTAGGATAAGTACGCTCATTAAAGACAATAAAGCCGGTATCTATGGCACTTTTTTCAACCTTATTAGGCTTGGCTTTTTTACCATCTTGTAACGTCACATCGATGGTATTTACGTGTCCACCGATATAATCACTGGCTTCAAATATGGTGACGTCAAATTGCGTTGCCAAGTAATGAGCACAAGTTAAACCTGATACCCCTGAGCCAATAATAGCGATACTTTTTCTGACTTGTGCATCCTTCTCATCCTCTGAATGACGGCTTGTAGCCTTAACAACGGCTTCTACTTGATTAGATAGCTGCTTAGATTTACGGCGCAAAAACGGCATAAAATATTCCTAGTTATTTTCTTTATAGGTGTTCAAAAATACTAAAACTGGCTATTTTTTATTGATTTTTGTACTGACCTGTTGCCAAACTATATCAGGTAATGTCCCTAATACTTTTAATGGCAACGTCAGTTTTTTGGGAAATTCAATAATGTCATTGCCACTTTTTATACCATCACGAATCGCTTGACTTGCCTGCTGTGTAGTCTGTAAAAACGGCATCGGAAAATCGTTTTGTTTGGTCATTGGCGTCTCTACAAAGCCGGGAACTACTAAGCTCACTGACACGCCTTGCGGTGCAAGGCTAATCTGTAAAGTTTTCATTAAATAGTGAATAGCTGCTTTTGAGCTACCATAAGCCTCTGCACGAGCAAAAGGCACGTAAGCCGACGCTGAGCCAATACCAACTAAGCGTCCTTTTGAAGCAATCAGCTTTGGCAGCACTCCTT
Source organism: Psychrobacter sp. ANT_H56B (assembly GCF_008369245.1). NCBI lineage: Bacteria > Pseudomonadati > Pseudomonadota > Gammaproteobacteria > Moraxellales > Moraxellaceae > Psychrobacter > Psychrobacter sp. ANT_H56B. The sequence goes on along the minus strand of NZ_VOBF01000006.1, from coordinate 40,240 downwards.
CAATGGCATGCGATAACGTACCCATATTCACCGACAGCACTTTCATAAACGCCGCACTATCAAAGTTTGGCATATCTAGATACTCACATATGCCAGCGCCGCAAATCGCCAAATCAATCTCAGTAATTTTATCAAAAGCAGCAATCACCTTATCTCGATCCATTAGATCTAAATCGATAGTTTCTGCTCCTAATGATTTGAGCTCAGACAAGGCTTCCTCATCGCGACCGACGGCATAGACATAGTGTCCTTCTCGCAGATAGTCTTTTGCCAGCTGATAACCAATCCCAGAGGTCGCACCCGTAATCACAATATGTTGTTTCTTAGCAGTGTCTGTCATCGCAAATATCCTTTTCGTCGTTTACTATCTTATTCTTGGTTTGGCTTTGATAAATCTTTATCTTATAAGCCTTTAGCAGCTTTATAGCTATTAACAATGTAATTTCATTGGCATTATTTTATTAACCAATGCAGTCTTTTATTTATCAAATCTAAATAATTATAGTATAAGCAAGTTGCTTTATTTGTTGTTACTTCGCAAACAGAGTGATATCGAAGATATGACGCAAATTGGCTCGACAGCAACCTTTGCGCTAGCGTTAATATCTTTAATGTATAAAAACATGCAAAAAAAGCTTGACGTATTTTTTATCTTTGCTAGAATACGCCCCACTTAGCAAGAACTCGTTAGAGACTTTCTAAGCTCGCAGTAAGACATTAAACACTTACCGCCTATTCTCCAATAGCTCAGTTGGTAGAGCAACGGACTGTTAATCCGTGTGTCCCTGGTTCGAGCCCAGGTTGGAGAGCCATATTTTAGTAGTAAATTTTTTGAGTCATATTTGATTCGATTATGGCATTTGCCAAGACCCTCATCACTTTGATGGGGGTTTTTTTATGGTTGATATTTTTGTAGCTGTTGTTTAAATGACTAGACCATAACGCTCACTAAAAACCAAACAACATACTAATGTTGCCAAATTTCGCAATTAGATTGGTTGTAGCAATAACTTATCCCTATAATAAAGCCCTAAAAAATATATAATCTATCTCATCATACCCTTAACCATTCAAGGACTGGATTTTTATGAGTAATAATGAACAAATAACTTCCTCTGACAATACCCATTATCTGCATCATACTTTTTTTGAGCCGAGCCATAGTGATACTGTCATTAGTGCAACCTTGCTGATTGTACACGGCATGGCAGAGCACAGCGGGCGTTATGCAGACGTGGCGCAATTTTTAGCTGATCACGGTATTGCAGTCGCCACTTATGACCAGCTTGGTCATGGAAAAACGGTTAAATCAGCCAAAGACTTAGGTTTTTTTGGTGAAGAGCATCCTGTGCAGTCATTATTAAAAGATGTCATCGTCATGGCGGACAGCTTAAAAGCGCGTCATCCGAATGTGCCACATTTCGTCATGGGTCATTCGATGGGCTCGTTTATCGTCCGTAATGTCCTTAAACACCATGCGCGCAACTTTACCGGTGCTATTTTAATGGGCACAGCGGATGCCAATCCATTGATCAAAGTATTATTGCCTATCAATAAGTTACTAACAAAAGCGGCGCCTAAAAAGCCAAACGCCCTATTTGCTAACGTGATGAGTAAAGTACTTAATAGCAAGCTTAATAATCGTATTTCTTCATCAAAGTTTGCGTGGTTAAGCGAAAATCCTGCCGCCGTTGAAGCTTATGAAGCCGATCCATTGACGGGTTTTGATTTTACTAATAACGGCTTTATGACCCTCTTTACACTGATGAATGCAGGCTTGCATAAAAACTGGGCAATGACGATTGCCAAAGATTTTCCAATGTTATTAATCAGCGGAGAAAATGACCCAATCGGTGATATGGGTCGCGGTATTCGTAATATTGCCAATCACCTAGACAGACAACATTTTGATCATGTCTCTGTGCAGCTCTACCCTCATATGCGCCATGAGCCGCTACATGAACAGAATAAAGAACAGGTTTACCAAGACATCTTAGGCTGGATAAATAGCAATACTTAAGCCCATAAAATCCCAAAATTATAGTATCGTCTATCACGTTTGCTAAAAGTCGCCAAATTAGCGACAATACGGCAAGTTTTTTATTTACCTTCATCAATTCTAGGAATGTTTATGTCATTACAACAAACCATCGAACAAGCTTTTGAGAACCGCAACGAATATAGCCCAGCAACCATGCCACAAGATGTCCGTGATGCCATCAATCAAGTACTTGAGCAGCTAGATAACGGCACTTTGCGCGTTGCAGAAAAAAAGGATGGGGAATGGGTCGTCAATCAGTGGGCAAAAAAAGCTGTCTTGCTATCGTTCCGCTTAAATGACAACTACGTTCAAGCAGCGGGCGAGCATGTCCAGTTTTATGACAAGGTACCAACGAAATTTGCGGATTGGACAGAAGCGCAGTTTAAAGAAGCTGGCGTGCGTGTTGTACCACCAGCCGTTGCGCGTAAAGGCTCTTATATCGCGCCAGGCGCCGTATTGATGCCATCTTATGTTAATATCGGTGCTTATGTCGATCAAGGCGCTATGGTAGATACCTGGGCGACCGTTGGTTCATGTGCTCAAATCGGTAAAAACGTCCATCTATCAGGCGGCGTCGGTATCGGTGGTGTTCTAGAGCCATTACAAGCCAATCCGACTATCATTGAAGACAACTGCTTTATCGGTGCGCGCTCTGAAATCGTTGAAGGCGTTATCGTAGAAGAAGGCGCAGTTATCTCTATGGGCGTCTATATTGGTCAATCTACTCGTATTTATGATCGCGAAACTGGCGAGATTCATCGTGGTCGCGTACCAGCAGGCTCAGTTGTTGTGCCAGGTAGCTTGCCTTCTGAAGATGGTACGCATAGCTTGTATGCAGCTATCATCGTGAAAAAAGTCGATGCGCAAACCCGTGCTAAAACATCCGTAAATGAGTTATTACGTTTAGCTTAAATTTGTATTACTACTCATATAATTATTGATTAAAAAGTCTGAATAAAAAAAGATGCTGAAGCTTTATGCTCCAGCATCTTTTTTGTTGTTAGGTAGCAGCTTAATAGAGGACTTTACGTTATAATCTTTGTCTTGTCTGGGCAATGAATTTCCAAGCATTAGACAGATTCTTAAACCTTTTTTATTTGATATGTGCTCGATGGCACAATCAATCCTTAACTGTATTTGAAATATTATGAGTGAGTTATCTTTACGCACCGCTGCCATCCCTGTTACTGACCCTGAAGCAGGGTTACGTTTAACGGAGATTTTTTATTCTTTGCAAGGTGAGGCACTGACTTCAGGTTTACCAACGATATTTGTACGCTTGACCGGCTGCCCGCTACGTTGCGTTTACTGCGATACCGAATATGCCTTTAGTGGCGGCGAACGTCAGTCGCTTGAGACTATTATGGCGACTATTGCCAGCTTCCCTTGCAAGCGTATTTGCTTAACCGGTGGTGAGCCTTTAGCCCAGCCTAACGCTATTGAATTGATGAAGCGTCTGCTCAATGAGGGTTATGAGATTTCTCTTGAAACGGCAGGGGCACTGACGGTCGAAAATGTCCCGCCAGCGGTCAGCAAAGTGATGGATTTGAAAACCCCAAGCTCAGGTGAAGTTGATAAGAATCTTTGGTCAAACCTCGATTACCTCACTCAACATGACCAAATAAAATTTGTCATCATGAATCGCACCGATTATGACTGGGCAAAAGCGAAGCTTATCGACTATAAGCTAAATGACTTGGTCGGTACGGTATGGTTTTCACCGATGTTTAATGTGGCACATGAAGATACAGCAAACGACAATAGCCCAGAAGTGCCAGTACTCGCACGTGAGCTTGCCGAATGGATGTTAGGCGACGCCCTACCCGTACGTTTTCAATTGCAACTACATAAGATTATTTGGGCGGATGCCAAGGGCAAATAGTCTCTAAAATCTGAATGGATTCTCAAATAAATAGCAAGCCAAGGAAGAAAGGGACAGCTATGGTCAAACTCATTTTATTGGGCTTATTAGCGGGCGCGCTTTTTAGCTCCACCTTTGTTTTAAATGAGATGATGAGCAGTGACGGCGGGCACTGGTTTTGGTCAGCTAGCCTACGCTATTTATTCATGTGGCTAATCATTACTGTCCTGATTGCGATGCAGCATGGTTTTGGACGTATTAGAGAATTGAGCGCTATCTTCTTTCAGCATTGGCGATTTTGGTGTATCACCGGCAGTATCGGCTTTGGCGTATTTTATACGGGTATTTGCTATGCTGGCGACCACGTTGCCGGCTGGGTGGTTGCAGCAACCTTTATGTTTACGGTGGTGACAAGTTTATTGGTGTTGGTGGCATTTGGGCAAAGATTTGATAAAAAGTTTATCATTTATGCGCTACTCGTCTTTATCGGTGTAGTGATGGTCAATGTCAGTGAAGGCTTACATGCATCCACTCTCGCTGATACCATACCTATGGCTGATATGCTGCTATATGGCGCGCTACCTGCACTGATTGCAGCATTCAGTTATCCGATTGGCAATCAGCTGGTTTGGCAAGTGTCTCATAATTCGCGCAAGCACAGTGCTGAGCAGCAACAGGCTCGTGATAATCTTCAGCCAAATGACACTGATGATAACATTGACATTCATACCCAACGCATCATTACCGAAGCCCCTATCCTACCTATCGATAGACAAGCTGCGTCACGCTTACAAAATCTCATTGCGCGCATTCCTGCGATTGAAACAACCTTATTACAAAATGCCTTTAATAAAGTCTGGTTAATGACCCTCGGTAGTTTGCCATTTTGGTTATTATTAGGCTTAATCATACGTCCTGAGCAACCAGCGACCACACAGGTTTTTAGTACGTTACTGGTAGCAGTACTCGCAGGTGTGGCGGCGACGAGTATATTTTTATATGCCCGTGAGCAAGCGGTGACATCGAGCGAGGTGGCAGGCGTAGATTCTACCCAAGCTAGTGAAGTAATATTTGCTTTAATTGGTGGCATGTTATTACTGAATAATGCCCTTCCTTCTACACTGGGCTTGGTGGGTATTGCGCTTATCATTCTGGGACTGATATTATTTGCCAAAGATGGTTAAGGCTTAAATACAGCGATGATAAATAACTTTATTTTCCCCGATATCCTGCTGTATGTGTTGGATATGGTTGGGATCATCGCCTGTGCTATCGCTGGCACATTGCTCGCGCAGCACAAAGGTTTTGATATTGCAGGCTGCATATTAGTTGCACTGGTCAATGCTATCGGCGGTGGTACACTACGGGATATGGCACTTGATCGCCACCCCTTATTCTGGATGACAGATCTCAATTACGTCATTGTGATTACTGCTACCTCTCTTATCTTGCAAATGTTTTTTCATCTGTATCATAAAATTGATAACGCGCTCAAGTTCTTTGATGCTATTGGTCTAGCAGCCTTCAGTGTGATTGGCTTTAAAGTGGGATTGACGCAAGATATAGCGCCAATGATTGCTATTATGATGGGAGTTTGGACAGCCATTATTGGTGGTTTATTGCGTGATATCATTTGTAATGAGATTCCGCTCGTACTCCAGCGTGAGATTTATATCACTGCCAGTATTGCAGGCTCATTGGCGTATGTGGCGTTCGACTACTGGGGGCTAGACGCGACAATAAACGAATTTATAATGCTATTTATCATCTTTGCCATACGTATGCTAGCATTAAAATTCGATTGGCACTTGCCTTCGATTCGTTTGATCGATTAACAGATTAGCCAGTTTTTACGATGAGCGAAGAAACCAGTAGCACTGTAATCTCAGTGCTTTAATGAGAATAACTCATGCCCATTATTCCCTTAGATTCGGATTTGATTACTACTTTTAACCCGCGCTCACTGATTTATTTGTTCGATATGATTGGTATTGTCGCTTGTAGTATTTCAGGGACGATATTAGCTAAGCATAAAAATTTCGACGTGTTCGGCTGCTTGCTGGTATCGATTGTGACGGCTATCGGCGGAGGTACGGTGCGTGATGTGATTTTGGATCGTCACCCACTGTTTTGGATGGTAGTTATGAGCTATTTGACAGTTATTACCATCTCTTCACTGGTGATGCAGATATTCTTTCACCCCAATTCTAGACGCGTTGATACATTTCTTAAACTCTCTGACACTATTGGTCTGTCAGCCTTCACCTTAATCGGTATCAAGGTGGCTGATAGTATGGGCGCAAATATGCCGGTGGCACTATTACTCGGGGTTATTACGATTATTGTCGGCGGGATATGATCTGCAATGAAATTCCGCTGGTGCTACAGCAAGAGATCTATATCACCGCCGCTTTAACAGGTGGTATCCTTTACTTTGCGCTACACCATATTGGCGTGACCGCTTGGATTGCTGATATCTCAGCAATGGCAACGATTTTTACCTTACGCATGCTTGCTATTCGCTATGATTGGCAGTTTCCGACCATTGAATGGAAATATTAAAGCATAGAAATATTGACGCTTAGCGACTATTAGCGCAGTTACTATCTGTACCGTTAAGCCTCTAGTTCGCTTCGACCGTCTCTTTTACCAGCGCCAAATCTTTTATCATTAACTGCAAGCTTTGTTTGCCATTCCATTCATTGATGTCCAGCTCAAACAATATATGTACTTTTTCGGCACGGTAATCCCAAGCACTGCTATCAAAATTAAATTGAATCGCCTCAATCGGATATTGCACATCAGGATAACGTAGCGACAGTTTAAGATGCTTATCCTTTAATACTTTAAAACTTAACACCTCAAACACCCCGTCGAATACTGGCGGCGCAAACCCATGTCCCCAAATACTAGACTCTGCAAGATGCTCAGCAAACCATAAGCTAAAATCACTTGCTTGCAAAGCACCATCAGTGAATTTTTGCTCAGCGAACACCTCATCCTTCATCTGTGCCAATACCGCGTTAAATGCTGTCACAAAGGCATCAAAGTTGCCTCTTTTCAACGTCAGTCCTGCTGCCATGGCATGACCGCCAAAATGACTGATTAAATCAGGATGGCTCTCGGCAACTTGTTCAATGGCATCACGAATATGCACGCCAGCAATAGAACGTGCTGAGCCTTTGATGGCATCTTCAGCACCTGTACGTTCAGTATTCGCTGGCGCAAAGACAATGCTCGGCAGATAATGGCTTTCTTTCAAACGTCCTGCGACGATACCGATAACACCTTGATGCCAGTCATCTTGATATAACACAATACTGCGGGTATTAGTGATCTTCTTCTCAAGCCTATGCTGAACGATAATATCATCGCTTTCTTCAACATCCGCTTCAATACTTATATTAGTAGCAGCTAATGCTTGGACGATATTATCCGCTTGCGTACGCATCTCACCTTCTACTTGGCGACGCGTACGATTAAGCTGCTCAAGCTCTTGTGCCAATCGCTGCGCCGTTGCCCAATCATCTGCTAGCAAGCACTCAATACCGATGCGCATATTATCCATACGCCCAGCGGCATTAATACGTGGACCCAAGACAAAACCAAAATCTTGCGCCTGTAGTTTTTTGGGATCTCGACCCGCTTGCTCGAGTAACGCTAGTATGCCAAGAGAGCCACGTCCTTGACGAATAGCCGCTAAGCCATGATGGACCAAAATACGATTGTTTTTATCAAGTACGCCCACATCAGCAATCGTACCAAGCGCCACTAAATCCAAATATTGACTGACTTGTACGGTAGATTTTCCAGCATCGCGGCGCAGCTTTGCCAGTCGTCCGAGCACGTAAAACGCTACCCCAACACCTACCAAAGCTTTACTAGCAAAAGTGCAATCAAGCTGATTGGGATTGACTACCGCTTCAGCAGGCGGTGTCTCTTTGGTGGTCAGATGATGGTCTGTAATAATGACAGTAATGCCATCAGCCTGCGCGCGCGCTACGCCTTCATGGCTTGAGATACCATTATCTACCGTGACAATCATTTGCGGTTGATAAGTTTTAATACCTAATTCGACAATTTCTGGCGTCAACCCATAACCGTATTCAAAACGGTCAGGGACTAGAAAATCAACCTTGGCACCCATGGCAGTCAGGGCGCGCATCATAAGCGCCGTACTGGTTGCGCCATCACAGTCAAAGTCACCAACGATCAAAATACGCTGACCGTCATCAATAGCGATATCTAATAGATCTACCGCTTCAATGATACCTTTTAGCTTCTCAGCAGGCAGCAAACCAGCCAGCTGTGTCTCAAGCTCATCTGACTGCATAATACCGCGAGCGGCATATAGGCGAGCAAGCGTCAATGATTGAGCGGCAAGTGGTTGCAACGCGGCGGGCAACTCGTCAATGCGAGTGCTGGTATAACGGGGAGTTAAATTTAGCATGAAGCTATTCTACTGACTTTAGTAAGTGCTCACAATATTAATTTAGAGGTAATTTTTGGCATGTCGGTACAAGGTTAGAGATTGCTTATACATCCATCATCACGTAACTTATAGAATAATTTGAGCGCACCTAGACAATGTATTTATTTCTAAACTTCTATTTTTAGCGTATGGCTTCATTTACAAAAACGGTGCAGATTACCCCTATTTTTCAGCATTTTGCTACAAAGCAGCGATTGTATGGCGTTTATAAATACATAAAATGGTAGGCATCTTATAAACACTGCAGTTGCTTGTTATTTATTCTATGTTTTATTTTTTTCTTTTAATTGCTAATTTTACCTATTTTAAGGATATTTCATGAAAACGACCCCTTTAGCTGAAAAACTACCGAATACGATTGATCCAAACTTAAATCTTGAACAAGTCAAAAAAGAATGTATCGCCATGGTCAAAAAGCGCGCCAGAATCTCTGCTGGTGTGGCTATCGTTCCGGTACCATTTTTTGATGTGGCAATTGACGCTAGCATGCTGACAATGCTGTTACCTGAAATCAGTGAGCGCTTTGGTTTACTCGAAGATCGTCAAGCAGCGGTAGACTTAGAGTCACGCGCTATTCACTGGAGTGCGCTAAAAGATCGTACCGTTGACTTTGCAGGCTTAATGGCAACTCGTGGCATCGTTAAAAAGACAGTGCAAGGCTTTGGTGGTCGTATCGCTGCTAAGCAAGTGACCAAATTTATCCCACTTGGTGGTCAACTGGTCGCAGGTACTATGGGCTATATGATTTTTAAGAAGATTGCTACTGACCATATCAATGAATGCTACAACTTAGCTAAAGACATTCAGCAAAAGCAACACGGCAAAAATGTCTAAAGTGCTATTTTAAATAAAAAAGTTACCTATCGCTTAATAAAAAAAGCCCTGTACCTAACAGGGCTTTTTTGTGCCACCTATTTAATGAATCGTAGCGTTTTAAAACTAATGATTTATGTATGTGGACTTTGCTCAAACGAACCCCTTCGTCTGTAAAATAAAATCAGATTGTGATACAGAAATGTTGGCAAACGGAATCAGTACAATAGTATGGCATCATTGATATTAGAACAAAGATAATATATTATAAGATTCATTTTAAATGAATCTTATAATATCGGTTAACGATTTGACTTTTAAGTGTTGAGTCACTGCGTTTTATTGGCTCATTCGGCGGTTCGAAATTTTGATTATCGTTATTAATTTCGTTCATTAATCTTAAATCACTAAATATTATCAATGTGAATATTCACTAAAGGATCCACAATGGCTTCACTACAAACATTAGCAATCGTCAAAGCAACGGTACCGGTACTCGAAGAGCATGGGATCGCGATTACTACTGTATTTTATAAAAATATGTTTCATGAGCATCCTGAACTACTTGATATTTTTAATGAAACCAATCAAAAGCTTGGTCGTCAACAGACTGCACTGGCAATGACAGTTTTGGCAGCGGCTAAACATCTAGAAAACTTAGCGACGTTATTGCCTCAAGTAACGCAAATCAGCCATAAGCATCGCGCTTTACAAATCCTACCAGAGCACTACCCTATCGTTGGCAAGCATCTGCTTGCTGCCATCAAGGAAGTATTGGGTGATGCAGCAACTGACGATATCCTTACGGCTTGGGCAGAAGCTTATGATGAGATTGCCTCGATATTTATCCAAATCGAGCACGGTATGTATGAGCAGGCAATATGGCAAGGCTTTGCACCTTTTATAGTAACGGCAAAAGTAGAAGCAGCGACTGATATCGCCGCCTTTACCGTCGTCCCGGTAAATGACCATTCAGTAAACAATCAGACTATCGATTTAAGCAAGATTAAACTGTCTGCTGGTCAATACATTACCGTAAAAACAGACCCAGCAGACAGCGATCATATTGCTCTGCGTCACTACTCTTTATACTCAGCCAATAGCGATCAAGGTATCCAATTTGCAGTTAGACGTGACAATCGCAATGAGCATAAAGGTCTAGTGTCTAATTATTTACATGATCATCTAGCCGTCGGTGACACGGTTTTATTGTCGGCACCGGCTGGTGATTTTGAGCTAGACCAAGATTTGGTGCAGCAAGACGATATTCCCTTGGTGCTGATCAGTGCTGGCGTTGGCGTGACACCTATTTTATCCATGTTAGAAGCTCAAGTTACCGCCAATCCAAAACGTCCTATCGTTTGGGTTTATGCTTGCCAAAACCAAGAGCATCATGCTTTTGATAGTGAAGTTAATAAACTATTGGCTACTGCGACAAACGTAGAAAAGCACATTTTTTACTTTGAGTCTGGGCAGATTCTTAATGAAGCTTGGCTTAGCAATTTGCCTAAACTTGCTGATATTTATGTTTGTGGTTCCATGCCTTTTATGGAAAGCATTATTGATAGCCTGATCATCCTTGACCATGTCCTTGATAACATTCATTACGAACCCTTTGGTCCCAAAATGAGTATAGAGCTGGCTTAAGCTTATAAGCAATTGTTAATGACAAAATAGCATTACTGGGATGTTTTTTGAAGCTTCTGCATCGTTTTCTTCCAGCAAGTGATAAAAAAACTATCTCGGTAAAGTGATATGAAAATCTGCTCTATTTTTATCTATTTTTTAACGTACAACCTCAATCATATCTTACGACTCCGCTTATAAAATCCCTGTCAGCCATGTCATTCTTATGGTATAAAGTATGTCTGATGCTATATATAGCTCAACATTAATAAGATGAGTACAAGGTTATGATTACGGTTGAAGGGCTTGTAGCTGAGATACAGCAGCGCGTAGAGAATTATAATAATAACGACTATCCGCTTAATAAAAGAGCCGTCGCTAACTACGATTTATTAGACAGCTGTCATCACATACTGGCTGAAGATATCGTCTCGCCTTTTTCGATACCAAGACAGAACCTATCCGCGATGGATGGTTATGCGATTGCTAAAGGGACTAAGCTTGCAACAAATACCACCATCACCATCATCGGCGAATCGCAAGCTGGTAGCCCTTATAATGGTGATATCCAGTCAGGTCAAGGAGTACGCATTTTTACTGGTGCGGTCGTACCTGATGAATGTGATACCGTCATCATGCAAGAAAATACCAACTTTGCTGAGATAAGAGATAGCATTGATAAATCACAGCCATACCCTATCATCCTTAGTCAAACTGCCCAGTCTGATGACCATATTCGCAAACAAGGCGAAGAAATTGCAGCGGGAGAAGCCGTTTTACTCAAAGGTAAGCGGCTGAATCCTGCTGATATCAGCTTACTGGCTAACTTAGGCTTTGATAAAGTCAACGTCTATCAGCCATTAATTGTTGGTGTATTCGCGACAGGCGATGAGCTAGTGGCGATTGGCAATGAGCTTAAAAGTTTGGCGCAAATCTATAATTCTAATACCCCCACTCTTAAAAGCCTGCTCTCTGATTTACCAATAGCTATTCAAGATTATGGGATTATCCCTGATGATTTAGACAAAACGACGGCTGCTGTCACTCAAGCCATGCAAGAGTGTGACGTACTGATCTCTACCGCTGGTGTATCCGTTGGTGATTATGATTTTTTGACCACCGTCATTGAGCAATTGGGCAAAATTAATCACTACAAAGTCGCGATGAAACCTGGTAAGCCGTTTGTCTTTGGTGAGCTGACGCAAAACCTTGCCAAGCCTGTCTTATATTTTGGTTTGCCTGGTAATCCACTATCGACGGTCGTTGGTACGCTACAGTTTGTGACTCCTGCTTTGTGGCAAATAGCAGGCTTGTCTCATTCAGAGCGACCCATGCAATTAACAGTTATGGCAACACTTAAAAACGATGTTAAAAAATCAGCGGGTCGTAAGGACTTCCAAAGAGGCGTTTTAACCCAAGATGAAGCAGGCAGTTTTTATGTTGAAAGCTTTACCAAACAACAATCACACCGTATCAAACAGCTGAGCCATGCCAACTGCTTTATTGTATTGGCACAAGATTCTGGCAATGTAGCCGCTGGCGAAAGCGTACAAGTGCAACCTTTCCCTTGGATATAGTGAATGTCGCTTAAAAATGATACAGTGAATAAACCTCTATACTATAGACCGTGTGAAACTTAACATTTATTATCTAACTGCTACTCTGGTGTTAGTCACTAATTGAATGACGGTTGATTGTTATTTGTAGTTAATCCGCCATATTTATACCTGAATAGCCTATTTCACTCACAACCTGAGGCAACGCTTAAAAGTACACACTATATTTTATATTAATGGTAATCATCTATGAACCATCTTGCCCCCACCATAGGAAATGCTCAACTGTATTCGCCTACTGCTGCATCTAATTTTTTTGATGATCATTTACCATCGAAATTGGCGGTTTTGTCTACTGATTCTGCAGCTAACCTAGCTCAACCATTATTAGCTCAACTATTAACAGATGGCTTTGCACGACGTTTGACCTATTTACGTTTATCGATTACTGATTTCTGTAATTTTCGCTGTGAATATTGCTTGCCCCATGGCTATCAAGGCAAACCTCCACAAGATGAGCTTAGTGTCGCTGAAATTGCTACGTTAATCCGCGGATTTGCTCAAGTTGGCACCAAAAAAGTCAGGATTACGGGCGGTGAGCCTTCTATACGCCGTGATGTGGTAGACATTATTAAAACAATCAAAAACACTGAAGGCATTGAAACCGTTGCCATGACCAGTAATGGTTATAAGCTTGGTAAGCATTTGGCTAGTTGGCAGGCAGCCGGACTAAATCAGCTTAATATCAGTATGGACAGCTTTGATGCCGCTACTTTCCATAAGATGACTGGCTTTGATATGTTGCCGCAACTTTTGGCTGATATGGATACCTTGCTGGCAACCACCGATATTAAGCTTAAAATAAATAGCATTCTGATGGCAGAAACTGCCTTTGAAAACTTAATGAATGCCATTGATTATGTCAAAGATAGAGCAGTCACTTATCGCTTTATTGAATTTATGCAGACCAGTGACAACAGCGATTTATTTTTTGCTCAGCATGCCCAAACCGACATCATTACCAATTATCTGATAGAAGACGGCTGGCAAACCCATGAACGCGGCAGTAACGACGGTCCAGCAATTGAATACAGTCATCCTGATTATAAAGGGCGTATCGGCCTGATTGCCCCATATGCAGCCCATTTTTGTGACAGCTGTAATCGCCTGCGGGTTAGCAGTCAAGGCAAGGTGCATCTTTGCCTATTTGATCAAGGCAATTACGACATTCGTGAGCATTTGCAGCAAGATGATGTTGCAGGACTGGTCAGTACTTTACATAGTTTTATGCCCATTAAACCTGAGCACCATCATCTTCATGACTCGAACAGTGGCATTATGAATAACTTGTCGATGATTGGGGGTTAATTTATTTATCAGCAATATTTTTCATAATAAGCATATTTATCAAGGAATATCCATGAGCAAGCTGCAAGCACCTTTTACCCCGCTTAATATCGCCATCTTAACGGTTTCTGACAGTCGTACGATGGCAGAAGATAGCTCAGGGCAGTATCTGGTCGATCAATTGACCGCAGCAGGGCATCAGCTTGCTGATCGTCAACTGATTACCGACGATATCTATAAGATTAGAGCCGTTGTCAGCGGCTGGATTGCGGACCCAAATGTTCATGCAGTGATTACCACTGGCGGTACGGGGTTTTATATTAGAGACAGCATTCCAGAGGCAGTCAGCGTCTTGTTTGATAAGTCAGTAGATGGTTTTGGCGAGATGTTTCGCTTAATATCAAAAGATGATATTGGCATGTCTACCATCCAATCTCGCGCTGTAGCTGGTATGGCAAATGGTACAGGCATTTTTTGCCTACCCGGCTCATCAGGCGCTTGCCGTACTGCTTGGGAAGGCATCTTACAAGAGCAGCTGGATAGCCGTACGCGCCCATGCAATTTTGTCCCGCACTTTATGCGTACCAACCCCGGTCACGATTAATCATGACAGATGCTGTAAATACCTTAAAAAGTGTAAATAGCTCAAGCGATATAGATCACTTGAATCGCTTAGCAGGTATCGTCATCTTAGCAGGCGGTGCATCCAAACGTATGGGTTCGCCTAAAGCTGAGTTGATGCTACCAACCAATGAGCAATTGCTTGATTATCATGTCAGGCAAACGCTTAAACTAAGCGCAGCCACTGCTTATAATGTGCCTATTATGATTGCAGATAACGGTCGTGGTTTTGGTATCAATCCAGATTTGATTTTGAATAACCCGCAAGTGCCCATCATTCATATCACTGATTACCTTTCGGTTGACGATTTTGCTAGTAATGACAATGAACAGATCGAAACCGGCGGCGCATTGGTCGCCATAGAGGCGGCATTACAATATTTGACCAGCTCAATGACATTAGTCAATGCGGCAAATTCGTACGCATCTTGGCTGATGGTTATTAGCTGTGATAGCTTGATTGCTGCAACCGATTTATGGAAAAAACTGCAACCTTATATAACGCAAGCTGTAGATAAATCGGTCATTTGTCTCACCGATGAGCATCATTTATATCCATTGTTAGGTATTTATCGCTTAAGTATTGAGCCGGATTTAAAGCATTATATTGACCATGGGCAGCGCCAAGTAATGAAATTTATTCAGCCAATTGTGCAGCCTGTAACGTTTTCAGAGGACTGGAAATCTCTTACCAATTTTAATACGTCTAAAGATTTTGAGCGTGCCTGTATTGCCTTACGTAACATATAATAAGATTTACTGAGAAAAACTAGCCATTTAAGAGAAATGATAAATGAATATCAGCAGTCAAAAAACCATTCAAACTGCCTTGTCGCATTTAGATAGCGACGGTGATATCACCATGGTCGATGTGAGTGGCAAAATAGCGACGACAAGAGAAGCACGTGCGCAGGGACAAGTGATCTTCCCTGCGATAATTTATGAGCAAATCAAAGCTGCTGATGGTATGACCAAAAAAGGCAGTATCACGCAGACCGCTCATATCGCAGGTATCATGGCTGCAAAGCGCACCCATGACCTGATTCCACTTTGCCATCCTCTACCCTTAGATAAAATCAGCTTAAGCTTTGCATACGATGATGCAAACCATAGCATTACTGTCACTGCTACTGTCAGAGTTACGCATAAAACCGGCGTAGAAATGGAAGCACTGACAGCCGTCAGCGTCGCTTGCCTAACTATCTATGATATGACCAAAGCCATCTCTCACGACATCATCATCAATAACGTCCATCTGATGAATAAGACGGGCGGCAAATCTGACTATCAACATGCGTAAATACGCCATAGCGATATGATAGATATAAAGCTTGGCAATTAATAAATAATGGAGACTTCTATGAGCGATTTAATAGAAAGCAGTGACGATATAAATACGACGATGAATATCACCGTTTTATACTTTGCCAGCTTAGCCGATGAAGCCAATTGTCATGAAGAAAAAGTAAACGTGCCACAGTCTACGTCATTAACCGAGTTATACGAGCAACTGCGCCAAAAGCATCGTTTTAGCCGTCCACAGTCAGAGCTGCGTGTGGCAGTAAACGATTACTTTGCCAAGTGGACAGATGAGATTAATCATGGCGATAGCGTGGTTTTCATTACTCCAGTAGCAGGCGGTTAATAGTATTTAGACGCTTATGTGTATCGCTAAAAATTTTAAGAATAATAAATAGAGACAATATATGGCATACCAAGTACATGGGCAGTCGATGAGCATTAAGCGTAGCATCGATGAGGCTTATCTCATCGCTGAACGTGATGGCTTTGCGCTACTAGATTCAGACATTGATGAAAATCGACTAAAGAAAACCCTTGATGATGACAGTTGCGGCGCTTTCGTATGCTTTGAAGGTCGTGTACGTAATCACAATAATGCCAGTAGCGTCAACCGCTTAACCTACTATGGCTACGAGGAACTTGCACTCAATCAAGGGCGTGCCATTATCGAAGAAGCCAAAAAGCGCTTTGAAATTACTCACGCTATTGCCATTCATCGCATCGGGGCTTTAGAGATTGGTGATGTGGCGGTTTGGGTTGGCGTGGTTTCTGCCCATCGTTATCCTGCTTTTGATGCCTGCCGCTGGATATTAGATACGATAAAAGCGGACATTCCTGTTTGGAAGCAAGAATATTATCAAGACGACTCTTCTAAATGGCTTAGCAATAATGGGTAAGAATATAACAGTGTCAGCACTGAGCTTAGCCTTGATGCTAACGGCTTGTACTAAAGAAAAAGGTACTGACTTGCCAGCTGAGATCAACAATACCACTGAGCCAAGTCAAATACTCCGTATCGCTGCAGCTGCCAATTTATCGGACGTATTGCCTGAAGTTATCGAGGGCTACAAAACTGATAAGGGTTTACCTGACCAAGAAATAGAAGTCACTTTTGCCTCATCAGGTAAGCTTTATTCTCAAATTATCTCAGGTGCACCATATGATATCTTTTTAGCAGCCAACCAAGACTTCCCCGCGCAGCTGCTAAATGAGGTTTTTAAAGGTGCTGCAAATCATACGCCTTTTACTTATACCCAAGGGCAACTGTCCATTTATAGTGCCACCAAAGCTGTCGGTGTATTCGATCAAAACACATTGACTGAGCTACTTAATAGCAATGATAAGAGCAAAATCACCATTGCCAATCCTGAGCTTGCGCCTTATGGTGCATCTGCAAAATCCTATCTACAAACGCAAAATCTATATGAGGCGCTAATAGGACAAAAACGTCTTATCCAAGCGGAAAATATCGGTCAAGCGTTCCAATATGCCCATACTGGTAGTGTCGACTATGGCTTTGTTGCGCACTCACAAGTCATAGCAATGAAAGCAACACCTGAGCATTTCTACCTCTTACCATCAACATCTTATCCTGCTATCTTACAAGACGGCATACTGATTACTAATGAAGCAAATGCAGCAGATTTCACAGATTATCTACGTTCTCCTACAGGACAAGCTTATTTCTCTAGAGCTGGTTATTTAGCAGTTCGGTAATTTATCTATAGCCGCTATGAATAAAAAGCCATCCTAGCCGTTTTATACTTTCTTTTATCAGTGAGCACGCTTATCATATGGCTTTAAATATCGCTATAAATGTGTTTTCTTATCATGATGTTTGAAAAAAAGGATGTGATAAGTGGTACTTTATAATTGATGCTCTATATAACATGCTATAAGCGAGCTATTAGATAAAAGGTAAATAAACAGTAACGTTATGATGTCTCCTGCTCTTATCTCAGATATGCTGCTTCCTGTGTGGGTGAGCATCAAGCTTGCTGGTGTCACTACCTTATGCTTGCTGGTGTTCGCAACTCCATTCGCCTATTGGCTGGCGAAGCCCAGCCGCAGCCGTATCGCTGGGCGCATCAAAATTATGCTCATGGGCGTGATTGCGATGCCGCTGGTCTTACCGCCTACAGTAATTGGTTTCTATTTATTATTACTGTTAAGCCCCAATTTTGGTATCGGTAAGTGGCTGTTGCAATACAATATCAGCGCCTTTGTCTTTACCTTTGAAGGACTGGTCATTGGCTCTATTATTTACTCGTTGCCTTTTTTTGTTCAGCCTGTCTATGCGCAATTTTTACGCATTCCAACCAGTGTCATGGAGGTTGCAAGCTTACTGGAACCTAGCCGTTTCAGACGCTTTATACGGGTAGCATTACCGCAAGCTCGTATCGGTATCATCCTTGGCAGCTTAATCAGCTTTGCGCATACCATTGGCGAGTTTGGCGTGGTACTGATGATTGGTGGCAGTATTTCGGGTGAAACCAAAGTGGTTTCCATTGCTATCTATGAGCAAGTAGAAGCATTGAATTACGAGGCAGCACACATGATGTCTGCTATTCTTATCATAATGGGTATGGTCATGGTGGCGCTGATTGCAAGTGTCAGTCGACTCTATCAGCGCCCATAAGCGCATGAGTCAAATTTAAAATTTATGCGGTTTTTTAGCATCTTTATTTTCTTCTTAAGCCTATCTGACTTTCGATTTTCTTGCATACACAACAAAAAACCCCTCATCCAACCGATAAAGTTAGCATGAGGGCGTTATTAATCATATTTAAAAATTCATAACTGTTTAAAAATGGAACTTCACTAAAGCGCTCGCGGCATTCTGCGTTTTGTCACTACCAAATTTATTCTTCCAGTAGCTATATTCCATACCGACTTCTAAGCGGTTATCAATACCCAACACTTCTTGTAAGTTGTATTTTAATTGCGGATTGATATGGATATTATCTTTCACAGAATCATCTTCGCTGTTAAATGCATAGTCAACATAACCATCTATGACAAAGTTATTTTTCTCCCAGCCATAGGTTAAGGTAATCTGTTGATCATCAGCATTGTCCTTATCATTAAACGCATGATATAACGATGCCGATGCATATTTCATACCCGGAATAGGGACATTTAAATCCGCGCCAACACCTACCAGATAGTTATCTTGACTAAAACCGTTACTGTTTGAGCCAAACTCGTACTGCCCCGCTAAATTGACTTGTTTGATAAAGCTGTTATCAAACTTTGCCAGCTTAAGTTTGGGCGCAAGCTCACCATAGGTTTCCTTAAACTCTTTACCTGCTGCATTTTCTTTACCTTGATGGCGATCGACAAAGAAAAATACACCACCCCATGTATGGGTCGAGGCATGCTCTAAAGTAACGGTGGTTAAGGTTTCTTGAGGCACTAGCTCATAATCAGTACCGTAAAGCGCTGAGATACTGGTATCAGTGAAGAGCACTTTTGCTTGAGCGCTGCTCATAGCGCCTAAAGCAGCAATGGCAACAAGCGCATAGCTTAGCTTATTAGTGATTGAGGATAGGCTTATAAATGAATGATCACGCACAGTAGTATTCCTTTATTTACAGTCGTTGGTGCCTAGCAACATTGCCATCATGGATATCATGGCTATAAACGGGGTTTAACTTCCTGTTAAAACGCACCCGTACTGCTAGAGGGAAAAAGGCTATTAGCTTTCAATAAAAATAAAACGTCATCAAAACAAGCATCAATGCTGCTAAAACTACAAAAATTTTCTTAATAACTTATTTCAGTAATCCCAATTTTGGCAGTAATTATTAACACTTTGAAGCAGTTAAGCATGTTTTATAAGGGCTGACAACTGCATTTTAGCCCCAAATATCAGTAAAAAACGTACTCTAAGTTATTGATATCATCTAAGTTTATGATTTTATTAAAATAACTGACTAAATGGTCAGGAATATTAATTTTGTAAAGGAGGAAGAAATATTGTTACTATGGTCAATAATCTGCTGCTGAAATACTTGGAGAATTTTTAAACAGAAAAAAGCCTCAATTATGTAAATAATCGAGGCGACATTTGCTTAAACAATAACATCTAAATACAGTCTTAATTATTTGGCTACGTGGGACGAGAAGCTCGAATTTTCTTATTTGATACTTCTTTATCTAGCCATCATCAACTCAACATTGACTTGAAAGTAAGAGTCATCTTTTATAGTAATACTGACCTTGCCATTATGGGCATTGGCGATAGCTTGCACGATAGATAAGCCTAAGCCTGTTCCCGAATGCATCGTATTCGTTTTATCATGACGGTAAAAGCGCTCAAACAGTTTATCAGCCTCTACTTGAGTCAATGGTTGATCCAATCGATTGGTGATTACTACTTTGAAAGATGCAGGATTTAATATAGATGACCTCATATCTTGCTTATCACTCGTGACAGTATGAGGCACAGTCGGGATCTCAATACTAGAGGCTTCAATAATGATCACACTGTCACTAGCAGCATAATAAATGGCATTTGACATGAGATTGGCGAACAGTCTTTGTAATAAGCTTTCATCTCCTAGCACAGCTTGGAAGTTGCCCGTCTTTTCAAAAGAGATATTCCGATCTTCTGCGATTAGCTCATAGTAATCAATAAGCTTAGTGAACATTGACTCGGTATCAATCTGATTGAGCTGTGAGTCAGACAGCCCTTTTTGTGTCTTTGCTAGCAGCAGCATATTATTAATCAGCGTAGATAACTGCTCAAGGGTGTCATGCTGATGGTGCAGCTGCTCAACATATTCATGGCTCGCTCGAGGCTTACTTAACATCACTTGGGTTTGAGTGCCAAGCGTCGCCAGCGGAGTACGTAGCTCATGGGCAATATTATCTGAAAAGCGTGATAACGATTCAAAATTACTTTCTAGCTTTTCCATCATTAAGTTATAAGACTCAGCCAACGGTCGTAGCTCTAAGGGCATATTACTGACCACCACCCTTTCATGTAACTGCTCAGGATTAATACCCTTCATCTTTTGGACGATAGTAGCGAGTGGCGCAAATCCCCAATAGACACTTAATGCGGCAATTGACACCAGTAATAGTGTGATCGCGATCAGTATCAAGCTCAGCTGGCGATTAAAATGTATAAGATACTGATGATGAACATCGATAGGCAGCGCAATAAGCGCTAAAGCCTCGTGGTTTGCAATGACCATCGCTCGATAATGTCTACTATTAATTTTGATCATAAACTGCTGATCGCGATAGTCCTGCCGTAGTTGTAACAAGCTAAAGTCGGTCGGTAAATCATAGATGAAATTACTGGGATCGCTGGATAATAATTTGCCATTTTTATCTGATATTAGTGTTTTTAAATCATAATCTAGCCAAGAAGAATGCAGGTGATTGTCATCAATGAGTGATTGGGACTTTGAAGCGGTTAATGGCTCTACTTCCTCGCCCAAGGCAACCATACGTTTGCGCAAATTAAACGCGGCATGAGTAATGATCTCTGAGTCCATTTGCTCAAAGTGCTCGTTAACAGAGCGCTGAACCCATATATAAATAATGACTTGAGAGATGACAACAAATATGGTCAGTAAAAAAACAGTGCGCCATAACAGCGGCCAACGTCGATTCTTAAATTTATATCTCATTTTATTTTGGATCATCTTTGTCATCGTCACCCACGCCTACAGCCAGCGGCTCTAACCTGTAGCCCATACCGCGTACTGTGTGAATCAGCTTGGTGTCAAAACCATCATCGATTTTGATTCGTAGACGTCTGATAGCTACGTCAATGACATTGGTATCGCTGTCAAAATTTATATCCCATACTTGCGAGGCAATCACAGTACGTGGCAGTACTTCACCTTGACGTTCTAGGAAAAACTGTAATAAAGCAAACTCTTTGGCAGTCAGTTTGATAAGGGTGTCTCCTCTATATACAGTGCGTTTGGCAATATCCATTTTTAGATCAGCGGTATGGATGACTGTGCTTTTATAGTCCGATTGGTTGGCACGTCGCAGCAAACTTTTTATTCTAACAATCAGCTCAGCAAAAGCAAAAGGCTTAGTCAGATAATCATCGCCACCAATTTCAATACCTTTGATTCGATCGCTTAAATCATCTTTAGCGGTTAAAAATAAAACAGGCGTATGCTTTCCAGCGGCACGGTAGCGCTGTATCAGCTCAAAGCCACTGACGTCAGGTAGCATCACATCCATCAGCACCACACTAAATTCTTCAGTCATTAGCGCATGATAGCCATCTAGACCAGTCATATAATGATCCACGATGAAGCCGGCCTCAGTTAAGCCTTTCTTAATATATTCTCCAAGTTTTTGCTCATCTTCTACTAACAGTACTTTCATCGTCGCCTACCTTCATATCATTATATTTGTCAACAGCGTATCACTAACGTTGTTAGATTATCATCTATATATTTATCAAAAGTCCTTGTTATAACAGCGCTCTATGGATAAAAGCGGATAATGACATTTGGTTGTAATGACAAGCAGATGACAGTATTGTTTTGTTTCTAACAAAAACGTCATGTCCGTGTCATCTCGCTGTCAGCCTCTATTTAGTATTCTAAATCAACGCCACATAGAAGCTTGTCTCTGATATAGAACGCTTCTATGAGTTAGGCAATTATCTTACTTAAATGATTTATTATTTGAATTCAAAGGGTTTTAAATGAAAAAATATAGTACATTAAAAAAAGCAGCTTTACTTTCAGTATCAATGTTGGTTGGTATGTCAGCGGCCAATGCTCACACCACGAACTTAGATGCTTCTATTCTTAGTAGTTGTGATGCGGTTACTAGTTTTGCAAAGAACGCAGATCATAACGATGCACAAATTTCTAGCGCGCAAATGAAAGGTTATGTCGATGCGAGAGTCGCGTGTCAGGTTCAGCATCAGGATCAACACTTGCAATCTGAAAAATATTTTGTGAAAAATTACAATAGCGAGAAGTAATACTAAAAGATTACTTGGGATATTGAAATCCCAATATGTGAAGATGACAATATTGTAATCTTAATATCATGTGCCAGTCAGAATGAGTAATGTATCATTGAGGCTGGTCTAACTGCTTTACCCTCAATAGCTCTTAATCCAATCAATAGGAATTAATTATGTCGCAATTTAAAGCACTGACTAAATCAATCGCCATTACTGCCATCGCTCTTGTTGTATCAACCTCAGCTCTAGCGCATGACCCTAAAATGCATGCTGAAAAAGATCAAATGAACTGTGAAAAAATGCAAAAGCATATGCAAATGATGGGAAAAATGGATCATAGCAAGATGGACATGAATGACCCTGCTATGAAAGCCATGATGGCCAATATGAGCAAAATGAAGCAAATGTACCAAAAACATTGTGTGACTACTGACAGTAAATCTTAAAAATTTCAGCTCTGTTAACTCACAGCTCCTCTCTAATAGCAGAGAGAAATTAACGGAAATAAGTTTTTAGGAAAATATATGAAGTTTTTATTGGGTGTGCTCTTTACTTTGTTTGTGGCAATCGTTGGGATGTTTACGGTTGTCAACAGTGGTATTGTCAACGTGGGTGCAGACCAAGAGCATAGCCCAATGATGTATAGCTTTTTAGAAACTGCGCGCAATCGTTCTATACAAACTGCCAGTAAAGATATTGTGGTACCAGACTTAGAGAAGGCTGACATGATCAGCTCTGGTGGCGCGGACTATAAGGATATGTGTGCAGGCTGTCACTTGTCTCCGGGAGTGGTACAAACTGACTTTAGCGAAAGCTTATATCCAAAGCCACCCAACTTTACCAAGGCTGATATCGTCAAACGTTATCAAACTGAGGATGGTGCAAAGCAAAGCTTTTGGGCCATCAAACATGGCATTATGGCTTCGGGAATGCCTGCATGGGGCGCCTCCCATGATGACGATAGAATGTGGGCAATGGTCGCTTTTATCAGATCGCTACCTGAATTAGATGAAGCTCAGTACACAATGCTAACCACTCGGATAGATGACGATATGATGGACATGTCATTTGATGGTGATATGAATATGTCGGATGATGGTATGGGTATGGAGATGTCGGAAGATGGTTCTGGAATGCAGCATTAACCCTGTCTGTATATAGAAGCATCATCATTAAACGTTATCGTTATTAACAATGCAGTACTGTACGGTGCTGCATTTAACGTTTTTAGTTAAGACCACAAATATAGGGTCCGGTTTTTAGAGTATCGAGCATAATAATAGACACTTAAAGGTGATTTGATGAGACATTACATACACGGGTTTTCTAATGGACATCACTGGTTATCCGGTCGTGTCCTTTTATTGATGGCGGTATCAGCACTACCCCTTACACTAGCCGCTTGTAGCCAATCTACTACCAGTGTCCCTGATTCTCAACCAGTAAAGGTTGAACAGTCTGCTACTCAGAATGCACAAGTACAAAACGAAAGTTCGGCTCCGGCAGATGCTCCTGCAATCGACCCGTCATCATTACTCAAAAACGTCTCAGCGACCGTCTATAAAGATGCCAACTGTGGCTGCTGTAAAGAATGGGTAGGCTATGCAAAAGACAATGGATTAAGTGCAACCGCGCAAGATGTGGCAGATGTCTCTTTATTCAAGGATCGCTATGGCGTACCACAGCAAATGCGCTCTTGCCATACCACCGTTACTACCGACGGTTTCGTCTTTGAAGGACATGTCCCTGCTAAACACATGGCTCAGTTCTTAGAAAATCCTCCTATACAAGCCATTGGTCTTGCCGTACCTAGTATGCCAGTTGGCAGCCCCGGTATGGAGTATCAAGATAAATTCATGCCTTATAAAGTAATGCAGCTTAATAAAGACGGCACCACAGAAGTTTATGCCGCTATTGATTCTCCTCAGCAGCAACTATAATTTTGATGGTTGTTTTGGCTGAGATCTGGATAAATTGAATGTGAGTAGCATTAAAAGCGGCTTAATAAGATTCCCAATCGTAATTGACGTATCGTTAAATATTATAACCATAAGCTTAACCACCATCTCTCAAATTAAATTAGGTCATCATTATGAATAAACAGAACATATTGAACCGCCGACGTTTTTTAACTGGATCCTCCGCTGTCCTTGGCGCCTCCTTGATACCGACCATTGCCAGTAGTGCATTGGGACACTCAAGTCGTTCGGGCAGTCAGAGCGCTACTATCAATAGTGACCAAAACACTCATAAAGTGCCTATATTGACCGGTAAAGAGTTTGACTTATACGTCAGTAAACAGTCCGCTATTGTCAACGGTAAAAAGAGCATGGCAACGCTCATCAATAATTCACTGCCAGCACCGACGCTAAAGATGGTTGAGGGCGATACGGTGGTGATACGTGTTCATAATCAGATGGATGAATCAACCTCTATCCATTGGCATGGATTGCTGGTGCCGTTTGAGATGGATGGGGTGCCGGGTATTAGCTTTGATGGGATTCCTGCAAACAGCACCTTTACTTATAAATTCAAATTAAAACAATCAGGCACCTATTGGTATCACTCACACAGTGGGTTCCAAGAACAAACCGGCATGCTAGGTGCCATTGTGATTGAACCTAAAGGGCGTGAGCGTCATCCTATCGATGAAGACCACGTGATCGTGCTCAGTGATTGGACCAGCCGCAACCCGCATAATCTCTTGAAGCTACTCAAACAGCGCGCCGACTTTGACAACTATCATCTGCCAGACTTCAAGAAGCTACTGTCTGATATCGCTGAAACGGATATGAAAACTGCGTTTGATAAACGCAAAATGTGGAATCAGATGCGCATGATGCCCACTGATTTTACTGACTTGTCGGGCGAAAACACCTTCACCTACCTTATAAATGGCAAAACCACCGCGGCTAATTGGGCACAAATCGTCAAGGCAGGACAGCGCGTTAAATTACGCTTTATCAATGCTTCAGCGCAAACCATCTTTGATGTGCGCATACCCGGTCTCAAAATGACTGTGGTGGCAACCGATGGTATTGATGTCGCACCCGTTGCGATTGATGATTTTCGTATTGGCGTGGCTGAGACCTATGATGTCATTGTCACCCCAACCAAAGATGCCCATACCATATTTGCCCAAAACATAGATCGCTCAGGCTATGTCGCTGCGACGCTTGCCACCAAAGAAGGCGCTCGTGCAGCAACGCCTGCTATGGACAAAATCGAATGGCTCACCATGGCAGATATGATGGGCGCTATGGGTGCTGATGGTTATAAAGCCAAGCATGCCAAAACTGAGTATGACTTCAAATCTGACATGCGTGTGGACAGTCCACGTATGAACCTTGATGATCCAGGTATTAACCTGCGTAACATTGATAGAAAGGTGCTGAACTATAGCCAGCTGCGCTCTGTCGATGAGGCAATATTTGCAGAGCAGCGCAAGCCTACCCGAGAGATCGAGCTACATTTAACCGGTAACATGGAGCGCTATATCTGGGCGTTTGATGGGGTTAAGTTTAGTGAAGCGACACCGGTTAATATTAAGCCGGGTGAGCGCGTGCGTATTACCTTAGTCAATGACACGATGATGAACCATCCGATGCATTTACACGGCATGTGGAGCGATTTGCGCATGCCTAACGGCGAGTTTCAGGTGCGCAAGCATACTATTATGGTGCAGCCGGCACAAAAAATCAGCTTTGATGTCACAGGTGAAGCTGGTCGATGGGCATGGCATTGTCATCTGCTCTATCACATGGAAGCTGGTATGTTTAGAGAAGTGGCGGTCATTTAAGCAAATCTTTGATTGATAGGTGAGAGATGAGATGAAAATACATAAAGTAGGTTTACGGTTCGCTGGGGCATCATCATTGGTACTGCTGGCATCATCATTTGCTAATGCTGCTGACCCGTCCACTGCTAAAAAAGACATGATGATGCCAGGCATGGATCATAGTAGTATGGATATGTCAGGTATGGACATGTCAGATATGGATCACAGCGGCATGGATATGTCAGATATGGATCATAGCGGTATGGACATGTCTGGTATGGATATGTCGGATATGGATCATAGCGGTATGGATATGTCGGATATGGACCATAGCGGTATGGATATGTCGGATATGGACCATAGCGGTATGGATATGTCAGGTATGGATCACAGTGGCATGGACATGTCGGGTATGCAAGGTGGTAAGGCGCCAGCTGATGCACGAAGTTCCGACTACTCAAACGGCGTTCCCTATGGACAGTATGGTAAGCCTATGATGATGGGTGATATGCCATTATGGGGTGTTTCTGTAGATGATTTAGGTTATCAGTTTAACGACGATCAGATTAATTATGAGGTTGGTGCTTGGTATGGCGTAGATGAGCGCCGCCTCTCTTTACGCAGCGAAGGTAGTATTCAGACCGAAGGTGATAAAGAAATTGATAGTCTGACCTCACTATCTTACTGGAAGCCGCTAAGTATCTTCTGGAATGGCGAGGCCGGTGTTGCTTATGATACCGAAAATGACAAACCTGCCATTATGGCGGGTATTGTCGGTACTATGCCTTATTTTATTGAAACCGATGCCAGAGCTTATCTGTATTCTGATGGACAAGTTCGATTGGACCTTGGCGCAGAATACGAGTGGCGTTTGAGCCAGCACTGGGTTGTGATACCGGAAGTAGGACTAACAGCCTTTAGTAAAAAAGACAGCGACAATCATATTACCAAAGGTTTTAACGAGATGGATGCTGAAGTGAGGCTCACTTATGAGACATTCAGTCGCCAACTTGCGCCTTATGTGGGTGTGAGTTATGAGACAGCGCTTGGTAGTGCTCGAGATCAGCGTCGTCAACATAATGAATCAGTTGATAGCAGTAGTTTGACTGCGGGGGTTAAATTCTGGTTCTAATATTATTAATGTAATAGGAGATATACTATGAATGCTTCAGATCAAAACAACATGAATCATCAACAGGGCATGAACCCTTATATCAAGTTCACCCTGATGATAGTGACGTCTACGATTGTGATGTACATCATGATGTATTTCAATACCTATGAGTGGGATCACATCTACTTTAGCGAAACCCGAGCTTATATGGCGCTCTACATGGGTGCGGGTATGGCGGTCATTATGCTCGCCTTTATGGGTAATATGTACAAAAAAACCAAAGTTAATTTGATGGTTTATGGACTAAGTGTGTTGATGTTTGCCGTTGGGATATGGGGCGTGCGCTCTCAAGCAACTGTCGATCAAGTCGATTGGATGCAAGCGATGATACCACATCACTCGATTGCTATTTTGACCAGCTCAAGAGCAGATATCGAAGATCCTAGAGTGCAACAGCTCGCTGACGATATTATTAAAGCGCAAAAGCGTGAAATCGCTGAGATGCAAGCGCTGATCGAAGAGCTGGAATAGACAATGAGGTATGTAAATATTATAAAGCTCTCTAATAAAAAAATACCTGCATTCATGCAGGTATTTTTTTATTAGAGAGTAAGCTGCTTCAAGAAAAGTGACAAAAAATAAAATGGCAAGTTCATAAAAATAAAGGGTTTAAAGAGAAATTCAGGCACAAAAAAACCTCAAACAATCTAATGTTTGAGGCGAAACTTGCTTAAACTCGAAAGTCTAAATTCGTTTTAAATATGGCGCAGCGGACGGGACTCGAACCCGCGACCCCCGGCGTGACAGGCTAGAACCACCATATTTCATTGATGTGTATTAAAGTGCTTTAACCTACAAACGCTTATGCATAAAGAGTTAATAAGAAATTATCTAAATGACGTTTAGCGTCATTTAATGTTGTTTATCAAGTCAGATATACTAATTTTGGTCACTTACAAAGTATAAAATTTATACTTTTTTAATTTATTTAAGTATATATTTTATACATTTATTTCAGATCGGTATTGCTAAAAGCGCCTTAATATACCCCCTTAATCCCTCCAAAAATCGTATCCCAGTGTTTCATTGTTAGCGAAGGACTACTGATCGCTGAACTAGATGTGGTTTGACTTACTGTTAAGCGGTGTGATAAAAATCTTTCAAGTTTAACTGTATGGGATTAGCGACGGGCATCAGTTGTTAGTATTAATACTTGAGGCTTTGTTGACCTCAGTATAGCTTGAGCTATTAGACTGATTCTTTTGGCTGCCAATGGTCGCTTGGATGCGGGTGTTGCCTACGCCTTTTATGCTGCCCGCATTGATACTGCCCGCCATTCTTTTGTTATGTTGGTCGTTTTTTAGCCAACGCTATGTTGAGCCTTGAACACTTCTAACTTACTTTCTTAAAAATGATAAAATAGATACTAAATACTTCCCTTGAGACATATTATGAAAAAAAACAATATCGAAACGAGTAAATTTTTAAGCTATATTTTGCGACATAAGCCTGAGTCTATAGGTTTAATACTTGATAGTGAAGGATGGGCTAATATTAATAAATTGGTTCAATTGACCAATTCATCAGGTAACAACATCACTTTAGAGCAAATCTACTCTATCGTAGAGAATGATAAGAAAGGACGTTTTTCGATCTCGGACGATCGTCAGTTTGTTAGAGCAGTACAGGGTCACTCGTTAAAGAAAATTGACTTAAAACTAGAAGAAGCCATTCCTCCTGTAAGCCTTCTTCATGGTACGGCGCAACGTTTTATCGAGAAAATCAACGATGAAGGGCTTTTACCAAAAGAAAGGCAATATGTCCATTTAACAGAAGATTATGACACAGCAATAAAAACAGGTATGCGCTACGGCAAACCTGTTGTATTAAATATCGATAGTCGCAAGATGCAAGAAAATGGTTATAAATTTTATCAGGCGGAAAATAACGTTTGGCTTACTTCCACCGTTCCATCAGATTATATTGCCATTAACAAATAAGATAATTCGGCATACTACCCGCTTTTCTAAAAATATTAATCTGAGGAGTTTATTACCAGTAATCCTGCTCAGCTTTAGCAAGCCATTCATCAAAATTCTCGAATATCATAAATGAAGGCAAATGAGTAAGATCAACTACTATTACTCTTGGATCAGCTGAACAATCGTCGCCATCAAAGTAAGCCATCCAATCACTGTTTTGAGCGAATGGAATTAAGTTAAAATCCTTAATTTTATTGTTTCTAAGACTATATGATAGCTTGGCTCCCTCAGTTATAGAATCTAAGAACCACCATTGAAAATATTCATCAGACTGTACCGTGTTAGTGCAGTTTGCTAATTGTAGATAACGAGCAGGATAAATGAATCCTGCTGGCAAAATCTCTACTGGATAAGGTCTAAAGCTTTCTTGTTTGATCATTATTTCATAACCTCTGGATCATAAATACTGCCATTCGGGAAAGTATCCGGCCATTCCTTAGATACTCCTCTTTGTGTTGCTTGCTTTTTAACTCTGAGCTCAATAGCTTCGCCCCATGTACTAGGAACTTTACCTTCAAATATCAAATTTTCTGCTCTTTCAAGCGGTATAGGATCAGAATAGTTGTGAACGTTAGCTTCCACTTTAACGCCAGCTTCTCGCGCAGCAAGAATTCGAGTATTATCAACACTAGTTGGTGCGCCATCAGGCATATTTACGACATCTACTGGATCGCCTATCCATGCATTATTAGTTTTCATATCTGCCAATATCGTATCATAGTTATAATCTTTACCAGGTTTTTGATAACTCACTGTCTTTTGAGAAAAAGAAGTTATAGTTGGGTCTAGACTTTGTCTTCCAGTTGGTAAAACATAGTCGCCGGTTTTATCAATATTTGATAAGTTTCCAACCACACCTGTTTGATTATTATTAGGTACGTTAATAGCGTTCGAAGGCGTATGCAGCTTAACAATTCCATCACCTACTTTACCTGTTAATCTTACAACCTGACCAGTAGCAGCGCCACCTGCTGCACCAAGCATTTCACCTGCCCAATATAAACGTTGCGCTTCAGCAAACTCCTTTTCAGAAGTAAATCCAGCATCATAATAATTGCCTTGTAATCTTAAAAGTCTATCGTAGTACATCTTCATTTTGGCAGAGTCAATGGGTCCGACCTCATTATTTGTAGCGGATTCATAAATATAGCTAGGCGCTTGCTTTAAACCTTCGAAAATAGTTCCTAGATCAGTTGCTATATTTGCGCCTTCGCCTGCACTTGCATAACCAGCTTTTTGGCCCTGTTTATACAGTTGCTGTGCTAGATAGTCATCGACAGGAATAGCTACGTTGTTTATATAGTCCTCTACATGCTTGTCTCCCTCACTATAAGCATCAAAGGTCGTTTTTAAGTTTATGAAAGGATTAGACAACTCTTCTTTTGTAATGTATTCAGAGTTGAAAAGTTGAGAATATCCTGCATTTTTGGCCTCTTGTTTAAGAAATACTCTGACAGCTGGATTTGCAGCACCGATTTCATCCACTGCCATCATCCAGTTATAGTCATACATAGCAGCAGCATTCAAAGATAACAACTGCTTAGCTTCCTCCTCCGTTAGACCATATTTATCTGCAAAGCGCTTGACACGGTCTTTATCTAAAATAAATTGGATTTCACTCGGATGCAGCTGCCTATTGTTCGCATCCACATTAGTAGCGATCACTGTACTCGACGTATCAAGTCCAGCAGCACTACCAACACCTAATAAAGTTAAACTAATCACACCGCTTGCAGTGCCTTCGGCAATGTCCGCACTCATGCCTTTATCAATGAGCGCTTTAACTACTTTAGCTTGCACATCATTGAGCGTTGGCGCAGCTGCTGCAACACCACCTGTGGTTAATGCACCCTCGACACTACCTGTACCTAATGCACCAAGCGCCGTATGAGCAGCGACACGATAGATTCCGCCTTCATCCCATTTGGCAATAGCTGCATTTTTCTCTGCATTGCTGAGAGTCGTGTCAGCTATAATCGCTTTGATACGATTATTGGCAAAGTCTCCAACGGCCTTCGGCGCTTCCTTGCCGAACTCTTTAGTAATCTGCGTCTGCGCCCCCAGCTCCTCAGTGACACGATTGGCATCAAACACACTCTCAAGCTTACCAGCAAGTGCTTCGCGGTTGTCCATCGTGAATATGCCTTGCTCGTCGTTATAGCCACTGACGCCGCCTTTAGTAATACTACTGTTGCTATCGCCGTCACTGCCATAGCCGAGACCATTCATCGTCGCTTGTGGTTTATCTTTGATTTTACCAACACTGAGGCCAACAGAGATCGCATCACCTTGATAGCTTGTGGTGTTTATGATGTCGGTTGAGGTGACGCCTTGCTTGAAGACAATGTTACTTTTTCCCTTAGCTTGTGCTTCCTCTGAGGTCAGGAACACGGCTCCTGTAAAGGTGCCTTTGCCTTCAACGACTAGATCGGCTTCATTGGCGAAGAAGCCTGTTTGCTGGGCTACCATCTTAGAGTCGGCAGTGATATTGGTCTTAGCGCCATTGGCTGAGAAACTTGAGCCTTTACCGTTACCCATGATGTCAACATCAAGGTTAAAGCCTGCGCTCTTTTGATTGCTGTCATAGGTATAAGTGTCTTGTGGCGATTCCATGTTGACATTGCCACGGATAATGCCTTGAACTTTATCAGTGTTAAAGACAACGCCTTTGCCGTTGACGTCGTTAGCAATATCAAAGGTAGTCGTGCCACCAACGTTGACTTGAGTGTTGGCATAAGTCACTGAGTCGCTGTTGGCATACCCTTTGCCTTTGCTAGCACTGGCAGTGATACCGCCTGAGCCACTGCTGTCCATATAACCGCCAATAGCCATACTTGAGCTAGATTTGGTGCTACGAGTTTTGCTGTTTTGCGCGACGCCGTTTAGGTTAAAGTCATTATCGGCTTTAAAGAGGGCATCATTAGTGACATTCAGGTTACTGCCATTGACGTTAATATCGCTATCAGTGCCTGCGCCTGTGGCGATCAGTGCTAAGTTGTTGGTGGTGATGTTAGACGCTTGGTTTTTCTCAGTGTAGCTTGAGCTGTTAGATTGACTCTTTTGAGTGCCTACAGTGGCTTGAATGCGGGTGTTGCCAAGGCCTTTAAGGCTTTGTGCATTGACACCGCCAGTAAGTAGTCCTTGTGCGGCTTTGTTAGCTTCTTTAGCAAGGGCTTTGACCTTTAGCGCACCAGCAACACCTGCCATGCCTTTCATGCGTACGTTGTCGGTGTTGCCTCCAGCGTCGATTAAGCTGTCAATGCTTTTGGCACTGTCAACAAGACTGTTAGAGACTGAGACGGTAAGTCCGCTTTGCTTGAACTTGGTTTCGCTTTGATTGGTATAGACGTCTTTGACACTATCGATGTTGATCGTTTTTGCACGGATGACGGTGTTGCCACGATCCGTAGGGCTGATGTCTTTATCACTATCAGCACCCATACCTGCAATGATATTGCTGCCAGTCTGCTGATACTTACCACCTGCACTAATAATGACGTTGCCGTCGATGGCACCGACATTGCTTGCGGTGTGGGTTAGTGTAGTGCTGGCATTGCTGTCATCGTTTTGCTGTTTGCCAATGGTAAAGCCCATGCCACCATCGGCACCATCGGCACCAAATAATCCTGACTTTTTAGTTTGACTAAAGGTGCTTTCACTTGAGGTGTTTTGCGCGGCTAGAATGTCGATGTTGCTACCAGCAGTGAGACTGGTGCCTTTATCGCTGATGGCGTTAGTACCGGTTAGACTGATGTTATTACCGGCTTGAATAGCAATTTGATTGCCTTCAATGTTGCTGGTGACAGAGTTATCGCTTTGAGAGTCAAAACGGTCTTGAGTCTTAGTGGTGCTAAAGACTCCTTTATCAACCGTTTTGACGGCGGTGCTTAAGTTTTGTGAGTAGCGACCTTCAACGAAGGTGATGTCATTGCCTGCGATGACTCCAATGGTGCCAGTATCGCTGTTGATTTGTGTGGCGGTGCCGGTGATGTTATTACCAGCTTTGATGATAATGTCATCACTACCCGTGATTTGACTGCCTATATCTAAGGATTCACCTTGCTTATAGTAGTTATTGGCATCACCAATACTGTTGGATTGGTAGCCCACATTGACAGCATTAAGGTTGACATCCCCTGTAGTGTTTATAACGCTACTACCGCCTAAATTATCAAGACGGCCAGCGGCAAAGGTGGTATTGCCGCCGACATTAGCGACAAAGGTAGTTAGGGCATTACTATTGGCGTCCACCTGACCTTTGAGGCCATCGCCAACATAGATACTGGCAATTTGCGCAATATCTGTGCGTGTTGCGTTGCTAGCACCTTTAACAGATTCGGTGCTGTAAGTGAGACTCTTGTTATTCAGGTCGCCACCGACGTTAAGCTGCATGGCGTTGTCCGCTTGCAAGGTGCCACCAAGGTTATTTAAGTCGTTAAGCGTACCTATTTGAACATAGTCACCTGCAATAAGGCCGCCATTTTGATTAGTCAGATTGCTGACGTTAATCTTAACCTTTTTATGACCGACAATACTGCCTTGGTTGCTCAGATCGCCCGTAAGCTGCATGTCGATATTATTAGCAGCGATTAGGTTGCCTGTGCCATCGATTTGACCAACGGCTTGACGGGTATAGACTTTGGGTACGAGTACCTTTTGAATACTACCATCAGCAAGGGTAATATTCTGCTGTACTAGCCAAACGATATCGGTGGTGAGGGTGGCGACTTGAGCATCTGTTAAGGCTATTCCCGGACGTAGATTTAGCGTTTGGGCAGTAGTAACCCCTGCATCCATCAGGCCTTGGTACTGCGTGTCTTGATTACGGTAGTCACCTAGATAGTAGCGACCCGTTAGCATCATAATCTGATCACGAATATACTGCTGCTCATAGTAGCCATCACCCAAGCGCTTTTGAGTGATGTTAGGATCGAGCTTAAGTCTATCTAACATGTAGCTTGATGATAGCCAGTTTTTATAGTTAGCAAAAGCAGGATCGGTCTCGATCAGATAATCCGCATCGCTGTCAGGGTTGACGCCGTATAAGCTACTGTTGGGTAGCGTGGGCGCACTATCACTGCTGCGAATCTCATCGGTTGGCGTTTGGATGATCTGTTGGTTATCGTTGTCTGTTATATCATGAGCGATCACGACTTTATCTAAGTCCTGCTCTAAGATCGGCAACTGATAAGACTCTAATTTCTCAGGGGCTTGAACATAAGCACCTAAGTTGTCTTTTACAATTTTATGTTTGCTACCTGTTAGTCCTGAAGATTCGACATGCCGGTAAATCACGTTACCGTCTTCAATATATTTGATCTTAAAGCCTTGTAGATCTGATTCGCCTACATTGGTAACGCTATCACCAGTGACTACAAACCCTTCACCGAGTCCAAGCTGACTTTTATCATTGTTAAGCTGATTCCCTTGCAAGGTAATCACGCCACCTGAAATGATTCTAGAGGGGTCTGAGACGACCGTTCTGTCTTCGGTGATGCGCTGATTGAAATTAAAAATGTAGAAATTTTCGCCACCGCTTGCACCTAATGGCTGATTGGTTGCGATAACGTAAAGATCTTCATTATCAAGCTTTTTATCATCGCGTAGCTCTACCTCTGCCGCGTCATACTTACGCCCATCTATATCTGGGTCATACGCTCGTGCATCATCGCCTCCTGCTGCAAACTGTTCTTTATTCTCAACTTCACCAACAGGGAACGCCTCTTTTCTAAAGTCAGCATTGACGTTATTCAGCAGATCTGTGCTGATCGTCATATCACCGACAGACTCGATAGAAGCGCCTTTGTTGGTTACCGTAGTCGCACGGCCTATAGTTTGATGATTAGCATCTAAGCTGCCGCCGATATGCAGCTCTCCATTACTAAGCAGACGAGCTTGATCATTGAAGTCTGCATTAAACTTACCAGCGCGCGCCTGATTGGGATTATTGTTTAGGGTAGTGACGCCGATATCTAAGCGATTGCGGGCTGCGATGACAGGCGCAGGATTTGAGTTATCAGTATTAGTAATGGCGTCCGGAGTATTATTGAGCATGTTAGCCGCTATTGCGACCTGATCACCATAGATACGACCACCACTATAATTATTGACAGTACTGCCAGCATCTAAGTGGGTGTTTGAGCCGTTGATTAATCCGCGATTATTAATATCAGTTTTTGCACTCAGCTCAGTAGTGCCATTACTGATCAGCTCACCCCCAATGGTATTATCGATGCTATTGGCCTTAATAGTGAGCGCGTCTTGAGCCACTAGTTTGCTACTATTAGTAAAATTGCCTTGGCTCGTTAAGGCAAGAGTCTTGCCTTGAATATTATTGTTACTACTATTGATAGTGATGTCGTCAGTGACACTAATATCAGCACGTTGTACACCGATGATAGTGCCATCAGTATTGCTAAAGCTTTTGGCATTAATCGTTAGATTTTTATCGCTTTGGATACGACCTTTATTATTGGTCAAGTTACCACGGCTATCAAGAGTGATATCCCCTTGACTGCTAAGCTCTCCTTCAGTGTTATCAAACGCTGAGCTTTGCGTCGTTATGGTGCCATTAGAGCGTATTAAACCACTGGTATTATCTAGCATGCTTTGTGCGTTAAGCTTAATATTACCGACAGCCTCGATAGTACCTTTAGTATTATTAATCTGATCAACAGAAGTAATAGCGATAGTATTAGCCGCTGTAATCTGACTATTACTGTTATCAAAGTTTGCCAACTGCCAGTCAATGTTTTCAAGCTGCAAACGGCTACCGTTATTGGTTAGACTGCCGTTATTAGCAATATCTAAGCGACTGACGGCTAAGCTGGATTTGCCTTGGTTAACCACAGTGTCGGTAGCGATGTTAATTTTACCATTACTATAAATACTACCAGTGTTAGTGACATTACTGGTACTGATACTGCCATCACGGGAGATAACAGGTAGTGGTACAGGATTGGGCTCAGATGGCTGCGTCGTATCGTTGTTATCTACACCCACACTTCTGCCATTAGTCGCAGTCGTTGGTGGCTTTTTAGTAGGAATGACAGTAGGCGGAATGCTGGCGTCAGCATATAAATCTTGACCGATAATGCCGCCTTGTTGATTAACTAAAGCGCTAGTATCAATTGCCAGTTGACCACTGCCAGTTTGCAATAATTTACCGCTATTATTTAGAGCGTTAGCTTTTACATCAAAGCTACCAGTGGCGATCTCACCTGAGTTATCGATAGTGCCTGTTTGCTGCAAGCTTAAGGTGCCTCGGCTACTTATCACGCCGCTGTTATTTAAGGTACTGCTATTTAGCGTGGCGGTATCACGGCTACTTGCAATCGTTCCTGAATTATCAACGCTGAAACCTTTAGTCGCGATATCAACCTTACCTTGATTGGCAATCAGGCTCCCTGAGTTGATCAAATTACCATCATTGTCTAACTGTAAGCCACCAGAGCTTGCAATGATGCTACCCGCATTGGTCACACCCATGCCTTTATCGGTACCAATCAGACGGATTTTTCCTGCATACATCGCCCCAAGTGCCGACACATCAAGCGCCACACCGGTTGTAGTGTTGCTAGCATTACTATTCGCTGAAGTGATGACAGTGTCTTGAGCATCAGCCTCATAACTGACTTTATTGCTGCCAGTGATGACATCTAAATTCTTAGCGTAGACAGCGGCATTAATCTCAGAGGTCTTAGCTATAATCTGCGTGTAGTCAGAGCCGCTAGTATCCAAACCATCACCGTCTATACGAACCTTACCACCTGACACATCAAAGCCAGTGAGCTTGCCTTGATCCATCAAAGCATTACCGGTGGTCAATGTCGTACGCGAGGCGTTAATAAACCCGCAACCGGCACAACTGATACCAGCAGGATTGGCAATCACCAGCTCAGCTCGTCCGCCTGCAATTTCTGTGTAGCCGCTCAAGCGACTTGGATCGCTTGAATTGACCTCATTTAGAATAACGCGGGCTTCACCGCGAGCCAGATACGGATTACCCTCAACCCAACCAGCAAGCTGCGTCTGAGCATTGGTGCGACTGTTATTTAAGATAGCACCATCAGCACCCACATCAAACTGACTAAAGACGTTGCGTGAGACGCCAGCCGCGCTTGGGGCTTGAATATTCACTTGAGTGGTGCCGTTTGAAGACTTTAATATGGTTGCTTGTTGATTGGCAGCAGCGTTACGATCAGCGACAATACTCGTGGCATCAGCATAAGCGCTATGACTGATACTGACGCTGCTAGCAACGATGGTGGCAAGCCCTAACGCCAATAATACATGTGAGCGCAGCGCTACAAGCTGACCGCCTTGATAGGTACTATTTGTTTGAGCAGCCGTTTGCGAAGCGCCTGCTACTTGGCTTATTTTACTACCGCCATTAGCAGGATTACCTGTTTTACCTTGAGAGCGTGCTGCCTCTGACACCACCATGAGCATACCACGGGCTTTATTAAAGATAACTCGGTAGCAACCACTGTTCATAATGATGTCCTTAGGTATAGCATTGTTTATGACAAATATTTTTTGAGCTAAGAAATTTGATAGCGCTTAGAGGCGAGTCTTAATACTGCCAACCCAAGCTAAAGCCCGTTACCCACTCTTTATCACTAAAGTTATCGGGCTGAGCTAAAGGATAACCAGCAAATAAGTCATAGCTGGTTCTAATCGGCGTGACATAGCCTTTAATTCCAACGACGCCGCCAACCAAGTGATTGCCGAGCAGCAGATCATCTTGCGCAGCATTGTCGAGCTTCACATAACCAGCATCAATACCAGCATAAACCGCATGCGGCTTATCTCCTAGATAGGCACTGAGCTCTTGTCTTAATAGCGCACCATGATCGCCACTTAAGCTACGCTCGCCATCAAAGCCTCGTACGCTATAGCGACCACCAATGCTAAAGCGCTCATTGGGTGTCAATGCCTCTGTCGCATATTGCCCTTTAAACGCTGCATGGTAATTGAGCGCTGTATCAGCAAGTCTAATTGGTCGATCCACATCAACACCGACTTTAACAATACCGGCACGCGCACTGCCTTCATTAAATAAGGCTTCAGGCGGACTGATGGCATTAAAGGCAGCGGTACCACGCTGATAGATCACATCACCTATCCATTGGGTTTTACCAATGATGGTCTCGTAACCAATACCTGCTTTATAACCTGCCGTGCGGCGACGCTGCACTTCAACTTCGGTATCATCGATATAGTTGTTTTGCTGCTTGGCATAACCACCTGCTTTTAGATAGGTTTTACTATGATTGTCGCGGTGGACCAAATGGCTAACTAACGCTTCCGTATTATAAGACTCACCACTATAAATATAATCCTGATTGGCACCGGCAACCGTCTGATCATAGTTGTAGCCGCTGTGCGTCAGGGTCAGTTGGGTATTATCAATGGGCAATACATACCCGACGTTATAGCCCCAACTGCCATCATTCTTGTCATTACCACCATCAAGATCATGGTTATAAGAGAGGTACAACAAATCGTTATGCCAAGTCGGGTTGTCTAGTGAAAAAGTCACATTACCTTGATAGATACCCGTGCTCTCTTGACCTGAGTCATCAACAGAGGCAGATAAGCGCCAGCGCTTGTCTTGCTGCCACTTGACTGCAATATCACTATAGCCCGGCGTGCTCATACGGCTACTTGGCGCAATAGAGAAATCTGCATCGGCCGTAGGCACACGCTTAAAGTTCTCAAGCGCTTGTTCAATATCACGAACGTTTAATAAATCACCGGAGCGCATTGGCATGGCAGGTGCGAAGTTGGCAGGGTTGCCCCCACTATTGAGGCGGCTATCGACATAAATAGGACGACTGGCTTTAATATCGACCGCCGTTATCTGATCGATACGTCCAGGAATGAGGGTGAGGAATAGATTGCCAGATTTAAGGTTTTGGTTTTGTACCAAGACGCGAGTGGTCACGTAGCCTTTTTCGATAATGCGGTTTTGAACGTTGGTGACCAGCTGATTGATGTCATTGACCGATAAACAGCTGCCAAGTAAGGAGGACTTGCCCATCGTATAAGGCGTCAGTGCAAAAGTGAACTTCTCGCTCAGCTCGCCGGTTAGATAAATGTTATTGATATCAAAACAGGGAAGAGAAGCTGGGTCAGTACTCTGAGAAGCAGAAGGTATGATGGAGGCTGAAGGCGCAGGCTTAAAGACGTTGGTATCGATCGTGACATTGGGATTAATGAGCTGTTGTTGCTTTAAGGCTTCGCTACGCTGCTCTTGGTATTGCTCAGGCGTGATAGCCTGAGCGGCCATGCTCATCAAAATACCCGTCACACTGATCGATAAAAACTGCCACCCATGCCCTGCTCTATTCTGAATAAAAATACTTGTATACATAAGTCCACCATTTTTATAGTGAAAAAATTATGCTATTGATGGCATCTCATTGCAAGCTTTTTTTTCATTGTCTATTAATACCTACTTCATTGTTTTTAACATACTTTTGAGTGCTTGTTTTATGTTGATGGATACTTTTCTATAGGAATAAGCTTATCCATACAAAGCTTGTTCCTATAAAGATTTAGGGGCTGTAGTAGATAAGGATTAAATATCACACCATTTTCTCAACGTTTTAAGCTGATTAGACGGTGCGCCATAATTGAATCTAAACTCACACTCTTTTAAAAATAGAGGGAAGTTCTTTTTATCAA
>NZ_VOBF01000005.1:0-196517 GCF_008369245.1 Psychrobacter sp. ANT_H56B | reverse complement strand
GAGCATTTCCATCTGTTTTTAAAGGAATGTGAGTGGCGTTTTAACTACAGTGATCCAAAACGTCAATTACATCAGCTGAAACAATGGGTTAAACAGGAACTGAACTAGTTATCTAGGACAGCCCCTTAATTATAGTTTAAAAGTGTTGAAATGCTACTGACAGTCATTTGATAGATCATTAATCTTCTCAAAACATGCTCTCTCAGTTTCTGCTATAGCCGAATCAAAGCTCACATAAATGCCTTTGTCATCTAAGGTCGCATACCAATGGTCAGTATTATTATCGGTTAATATTTGGAAGTATTTATTATTAACGATTCTACCAACCTTATAAGTTTTGCCTTCGGTATAAAAGTCATTGCCTTGAGTACATCGTAAAGTGTCATCAGTATTTATCATGGTATCCTAGATTTCATTCATAAAATAGATATCGTCAGCATAGTGACTAGTAGGATTAGAATACAACAGACGTTATCAATAGTCTTTTGTCATTGCGTATACAGTGTTTATTGTCTGTATCAGTACTAATATAAATAACGAAGTCCAAATCCAACACAAAAAAAACCAGCAACCTAAAGTTGCTGGTTTTTTATTGCGACTAAAACTCAGTATGCTAAAGATTACTCTTCAGAATAGTCTTCGTTTTCGTCTGCAGCGTTGTCTTCGTCTAAATCTTCGTTGTCGCCATCTTCAGAAAGAATGGTAACTAGAATAGTAGCCGTAACGTCATGATGTAGTTGAATATCAACATTATATTCACCAATTTGACGCAAAGTGCCTTCAGGTAGCTTGATTTCAGCACGGTCAACTTCTAGACCTGAGTTAGTCAATGCTTCAGCGATATCGCGTGTACCGATAGAGCCGAATAGCTTGCCTTCGTCACCTGATTTAGCGCGCATGATAACATTAACGTCAGTTAATGCGTCAGCACGTTCTTGAGCAACCGCTACTTCTTTTGCTTCTTCAGCTTCAAGTTCAGCACGACGTGCTTCGAACTTTTCAATGTTAGCTTTAGTAGCAGGTAGTGCTTTACCCAAAGGGATAAGAAAGTTACGTCCGTAACCTGGTTTTACATCGACAGTTTCACCGAGTTTGCCAAGGTTGACGATACGCTGTAACAAAATAATTTGCATGAGTCATTCCTAGTTAACGGTTAACCCTGATGGTTATCAGTGTATGGAAGTAGCGATAAATAACGAGCTTGCTTGATAGCAGTCGCTAGTTGACGCTGATATTTAGTAGACGTACCGGTAATACGGCTTGGTACGATTTTGCCATTATCACTGATATACTGTTTTAGCAATTCAACATCTTTATAATCGATGTGAGTGATACCTTCAGCAGTGAAACGGCAGAATTTGCGACGGCGATAAAAACGTGCCATGATTATGCTCCTTTAATTAGTCATCACTGTGGTTGTCGTTGTCATCATTACTGTCTGGACGACGAGTAGTAGCTTTGCGTGCGCGTTTTTCATCGGCATTCTTGGCTAACTGCGACTCTTCAGTGACAGCATCATCACGGCGCATAACTAGACTACGAATGATCGCGTCGTTATAACGGAATAATTCTTCAAGTTCAGCTAAAGTCTCGCCGTCAGTTTCAATGTTGAAAAGAACGTAATGAGCTTTGTGAATCTTGTTAATTGGGTAAGCAAGTTGACGACGACCCCAATCTTCTAGACGATGGATAGTGCCGTTGTTGTCTTGAACTAACTTGATATAGCGTTCAACCATGCCGACCACTTGGTCGCTTTGGTCTGGGTGTACAAGTAACACCAGTTCGTAATGTCGCATTATGACTCCTTACGGATTAGTAGCTATTAACCCTATGTTAATAGCAAGGAGATTTATAAGGTAAGCTCAAATCCTACCCATTATTATAAATAATTAACAGAGAATAAGCTTAGTTTATAAAGCGCCGTATTATAACAGTAGTCACTGATGAACACAAAGGTTAATCAATGCGCAACTGTTAATAAAAATTATTAATCGAATACCTTGTTTCTTTATCAATAAAAAAGCAACGCTGATACGTCGCTTTTTATGACAAACATAAGAGATATTATGAATAATCAAAAATAGGATTATTTTATTTTTGGCTCTTTTATCAATTGACTACTATCTGCTTTAACTACCAAAGTTTTGGCCAATTTGTCGTGCCAACCAATGTTTTCAGGGCTTTTAGACGCCATATAATAATGAATAGCAATAAGGACAAAGCCTAAAAAGCTGGTAAACGAGAATAGTAAGTTATAAATGATAAACAGCAAAAAGGTACGCATACCAATAAGCTTTAAAAATGATGGCAGACGATGGGTGGTTTGATCAACCACACGAATACCCGTAATCATTTTGCCCAGCGATTGACCACGTAAAGTGATAAATAACAATTGCAAGGCAAACAAACCAAAGACCATGACCTGCGAGATCATCAACGTGCTGCTAGGCAAGCTTTCCATCAATGTCACTGAGTACTGATAAGCAGCGTCCATATCTTGGATATTTTGGAACTTGGTATAGTCGACATCCATCTTGGTCAATGCCATGACTAGTGGAAAAATAGCTAATAAATACAGTAAAGCATTCAGCGCCGTTGCCAATATCCGTGACATGATAGGAGCGAGTATCACATTACCCACTACTTTATCTTTCGCTGAAGCAGCCTTGGTCGCGTTAGACTTATTTAATGACACGTTGCTATTTGGCGTGTGATGACGATTGGTTGTCATATCTGCTTTGGTGTTTTTAGCAGTGTCTTTAGAACGTTCAGGCTTGCCATATAAACGATCTAGCGATACCGATTGTTTGTCTTTATTGGTATCTGCTGCATCGTCTTCTGGGAAGATAGTAACGTTGTTGATGATAGAATCATTAACCTCAGGCATCGCTACATGAGTTGGGCGATAAAAGGCTTGATTATTAGTTAAGTTACCCACGCGTTGCCACTGATCTAAGCCGTCATGCCAGACCAAATCATCTAATAGCACTTCACCAGAGGTGAGCATAATATTGAGCTGATCCAAAGTGTAGGGACCGGCTTGTACGTTATTTCGAGCAAGGAAAATCTGCATAATTGCCTGCATAGTTAGTCATGTCTTAAGTCACTGTTTTAAAAAACTGCTTTTCAGTCACTATTGGTCATACATTATATTAGGGTCTATTTGAAAAAATCAAATAGACCCTAGTGATTGTATCTTAAATGACGGTGTGAATTAACGTTGTGACGTAACGTTACAGCTTACTTCGCTTCTTCACCCGCTAAGAAGAACCAAGTATCTAATACTGAATCAGGATTCAATGATACTGAGCTGATGCCTTGCTCCATGAGCCATAAAGCTAGATCTGGATGGTCTGATGGACCTTGACCACAGATACCGACATATTTGTTTTGCTTACGGCAAGCATCAATTGCCATTGACAACAGCTTTTTAACCGCAGGGTCACGCTCATCAAATAGATGTGAGACGATACCTGAGTCACGGTCAAGACCTAGAGTCAACTGAGTCAAATCGTTTGAACCGATTGAGAAACCGTCAAAATGCTCTAGGAACTCTTCTGCTAGTAAGCAGTTGGTTGGTAGCTCACACATCATGATAATGCGTAGACCGTTTTCACCACGTTTTAGACCATTTTTCTCAAGCAATTCGATGACTTGTTTGGCTTCACCAACGGTACGGACGAATGGAATCATAATCTCGACGTTGGTCAAGCCCATCTCATCACGGACACG
Source organism: Psychrobacter sp. ANT_H56B (assembly GCF_008369245.1). NCBI lineage: Bacteria > Pseudomonadati > Pseudomonadota > Gammaproteobacteria > Moraxellales > Moraxellaceae > Psychrobacter > Psychrobacter sp. ANT_H56B. The sequence continues at coordinate 192,785 of NZ_VOBF01000005.1, read as the reverse complement.
TTTCAGTGCTTTACACTCAAGCTCGAAGCAGTCACGGAAGTTATCAGACACGTAGCGGCTAGCACCACGGAAACCAAGCATTGGGTTTTCTTCTGATGGCTCGTATAATTTACCACCAAGCAAGTTAGCATATTCGTTTGATTTGAAATCTGACATACGAACGATAACCGGCTGATCCATAAAAGCAACGGCTAGGGTTGAGATACCTTCAACCAATTTATCCACATAGAAGTCAACGGGTGAGGCATAACCTGCGATACGCTCATTAATGGCTTGTGCAATTTCACGTGGCAAGCTGTTCATGTTCAGTAAGGCTTTTGGATGTACACCAATCATACGGTTGATGATGAACTCAAGACGTGCAAGACCGATACCTTCGTTTGGCATTTGGGTAAATGAGAAGGCACGATCTGGATTACCAACGTTCATCATTACTTTGAATGCCAGCTCAGGCATAGATTCTACAGAGTTGGTCTGTACTTCAAAATCAATCTGACTTTCATAAATGAAGCCAGTATCGCCTTCAGCACAAGAAGCAGTCACATCTTGACCATCAACCAACAGCTCAGTGGCATTACCACAACCAACGATAGCAGGGACGCCTAGCTCACGAGCGATAATCGCTGCGTGACAAGTACGACCACCACGGTTAGTAATGATAGCAGAAGCACGCTTCATGACTGGTTCCCAATCCGGATCCGTCATGTCTGATACCAATACATCGCCTTCTTGTACTTTATCCATCTCATTTAGGTTACTAACGATACGGACTTTACCTGAACCGATACGTTGACCAATTGAGCGACCTTCACACAATACTTTAGCGTTAGTCGTATCGATGATATAACGTTCCATGACATTGCTGTCTTGGCGACTCTTAACCGTTTCAGGACGAGCCTGAACGATAAAGATTTCATTGGTATCGCCGTCTTTTGCCCACTCGATATCCATTGCTTGACCATAATGCTTTTCAATGGTCATCGCTTGCTTGGCAAGTGACGTCAGCTCTTCCGTAGACAAAGAGAACTGCATACGATCTTCTTTTTCAACATCAATGACTTTAACTGATTTGGTAGTACTACCTTCATCACCATAAATCATTTTCTTATGCTTGCTACCTAAGTTGCGACGGATAATCGCAGGTTTGCCGTTAGCAAGTAATTGCTTTGATACATAGAATTCATCAGGGTTTACGGCGCCCTGTACAACCATTTCACCTAGACCATAGCTTGAAGTGATAAAGACCACTTGATCAAAACCACTTTCGGTATCTAGTGTGAACATAACGCCAGCAGCACCAGTTTCTGAGCGAACCATACGCTGTACAGCAGCAGACAATGCTACGCCTTCGTGCTCAAAACCTTTGTGCACACGATAAGAGATAGCACGGTCATTATAAAGAGAAGCAAAAACTTCTTTAATCGCGATTAGGACGTTATCAATGCCGCGAATGTTCAAGAACGTTTCTTGTTGACCGGCAAATGAGGCGTCTGGCAAATCTTCAGCAGTAGCAGAAGAACGTACCGCAACCGCGATTTCTTTACCATCGCTCATTGCTTCGAATGAATCACGAACCGCTTGCTCAAGATCTTTTGGCAGTTCTTGCTCAATAATCCAAGTACGGATTTTTTTGCCAGTTTCAGCCAGTTTATTGACATCATTAACATCAAGTGTTTTAAGCTCGTTGTTAATTTTGTCAAGTAAGCCTGTTTCTGTTAGAAACTGGTAAAAAGCATTTGAAGTTGTGGCAAAGCCGCCTGGAACACTAACGCCCAAATCAGATAGATGGCTGATCATTTCACCAAGTGAAGCGTTTTTGCCACCGACCATTTCAATGTCGTCTTTTCCTAACTGATCAAGGTTAATTACAAGTGCTGTAGATTGCGCTGCCATGATAACTCCAGAAAATAAGGTTATTTAGTAAAGATTATAATGGTCGATTATACCCCTATATTTTGAGAATTTCGAGAGCTTGAAGCAAAAAAATGATGAAAAAGCTACAAATTGTGAGATTTGCTACATATTTATTAGGCTAGATCATAAATTTTGGCACGATAAATATCGATCTTACAGTGAGCTGAGTCTTAAAAATCTATGTAAGTCTAAGTGTATGCCTGTAACATTGATTACTATTAAGCGTCTATTATGCGTATAATAAAGGTGAAAATTTGAGACGCATATGACTAAATTATGAAGCGCTAGATGCTAAAAATGAAAGGCTGCTACTGAGGTTTCAACCAAGGATTTAAAAATAAGGTATCAACGTTATGTATGTAAATCATTCGTCACCACAACCCAATTCTACGATTCAAAATATGAAAGCACTAGAAGTTGATAACGCTCAAAACATAAGAACGGCGTTTTTTATCTCTGATGGCACGGCGATTACAGCAGAAACGCTTGGGCGTGCTATTTTAAGCCAATTTGCTTCAGTGCCTTTTGAGACTCGAGTATTGCCTTATGTGGATAATCTAGAACGTGCTGAAGATGCGGTTGTGCAAATCAATACCGCCTATCAGCGAGATGGCTTGCTGCCATTGGTATTTGATACCATTGTCAGTCCTGAGATTCGTGAAAAAATCAATTCAGCGCACAGTTGTAATCTTGATATGTATGAAGGTCTCATCGGTCGCGTAGCAGAAGAGACAGGCGTGGAGCCAGATGGGCATTCAGGTCATGCACATGATAATGTTGACTCTGAGACTTATAAAGAGCGTATTGATGCGGTGCATTTTGCTTTAGATAACGATGACGGCGCGCGTACCCGTCATTATCACGCAGCAGATATTATTCTGATTGGGGTATCACGCTCTGGTAAAACGCCAACCTCATTATATTTGGCACTACAATTTGGTATTCGAGCGGCCAATTATCCTTTAACCGAAGAAGATCTAAACGATAACCAGCTACCTAAAGCATTGCGTGAGCATAAACACAAGTTGTTTGGTCTGATTATCGATACGGATCGCTTGGTGAAAATCCGCCAAGAGCGCCGCGCGGGTAGTCGCTATTCAAGTTATCAGCAATGTCAGCAAGAACAGCGCGCAATACAAGGAATTTATACCTCACAGGGGATTCCAAGCCTTGATGTGTCAGAGATGTCCGTTGAAGAGATTGCCACGCGTATATTACAGATGACTGGTCTGAAACGCCGCATTGGCTAATTGAGCTAGGTCTCTATTTTTCTGAAAAACAATACTTTTGAAAAAAACGGTTGTAGTGGTGGCTGTATTGCAAAATAACGTATCACCACGTATGGTGGACACACTTTAGCACCATGGATATTTTTATCTAGACATTTATAAAGATGAAGGCGTCCGCGAGCTAAAAAACAGATTCATAAATGAATAAAGAGGACACGATGGGAAGCAAAACGATAGGCGACGCGACCAATGATACTGGTAAAGATATTAAAACTGAAGTGTCTAATAAGGAAAGTGGTCGTGTGCCAAACCCCGAGCATACTGAGGGTAAAAATAAGAAAGAGAAAATCGAACAAACGCATGAGCAAGTTACTGAAGACATCATGCATCATCCAGATTTGGTCAATCCACTAGATGATACACGTATCGACGTAAAATCGGGCTTTACTAAGGATTCACAACGTCTAAAAAGCGATAAGCATGAGTTTGAATATGATGCGGTCGTATTAGGTGCAGGTCCTGCGGGTGAAGCTGCTGCCATGAAACTTGCCAAATCGGGCAAGAAAGTGGTGGTCATTGACCCGCGTGAGCAAGTAGGCGGTAACTGTACCCACGTTGGTACGATTCCAAGTAAAGCTTTGCGCCAGTCCGTTTTTAACTTGATTAACTTTCGCCGTGACCAGATGTTTACTAAGGCCATGGACTATCATCAAGTCCCGCTGAATATCGTGTTAGCTAAAGCTCGAAAAGTGATTCTGCAACAGGTTCAGACACATACCAGATTCTATGAGCGCAACCAAATCGAAGTGATTCATGGTTGGGCAAATTTTATCGATAAAAACACGATACGTATCGAAATTGATGAAAATTCCTTTGAAACGATCACCTTTAACAAAGCTATAATTACGGTCGGTAGCCGTCCATATCGCCCTGATATCTTAGACTTTAATCATCCACGCGTATTTGATTCTGATAAAATCCTACAGATGGATTATGTGGTTAAGAAAATCATTATTTATGGCGCTGGCGTGATTGGCTGTGAGTATGCGTCTATCTTCACCGGTCTTGGCTATAAAGTAGATTTGATTAATAACCAGAACCAACTGCTAAGCTATTTGGATAGTGAAATCAGTGACGCTATTGCTCATGATTTCCGTCAATTTGGTGTGGTTATCCGCAGCAATGAAGAGATTGACCATTTAGAAACGCATGATGACTGTGTGATTTTGCATCTAAAAAGTGGTAAGAAAATCAAGTCAGACGCTATTTTATGGTCAAATGGACGCTCAGGTAATACTGAAGGCTTAAATTTAGAATGCCTAGGTCTAGAAGCCAATAGCCGCGGTCAGCTGAAAGTTGATGATACTTACTGTACCGAAGTTGAAAATATTTATGCAGCGGGCGACGTTATCGGTTGGCCTTCATTAGCTTCTGCCGCTTACGATCAAGGGCGCTGTGCGGCGGCATTTATGGTCGGTGACCGTGATGCAGAGCCCGTATCGAGCGTACCAACAGGTATTTATACTATTCCTGAGATTTCATGTATCGGTAAAACGGAACAAGAATTAACCGATGCTAAAGTTCCTTATGAGGTCGGTCAGGCTTTCTTTAAGCATCTTGCACGCGCACAAATCATTGGTGAGCGTTCAGGCGTTCTAAAAATCTTGTTCCACCGTGAGACCTTAGAGATTTTAGGGATTCACTGCTACGGCAATCATGCCTCTGAGATTATCCACATTGGGCAAGCAGTGATGAAATGTAATGCCACGCTTGAATACTTTGTCAATACCACCTTTAACTACCCAACAATGGCAGAAGCCTATCGCGTTGCGGCATTGAATGGTCTTAATCGGGTGTTCTAACGATTAATGATATTAAACTGAGTCAATAAAAAAGCGTCTGTAATTATACAGGCGCTTTTTTTATCATGGTTAATATGTTATTAACTTTAATAAGCATTTTTACGTTCTGACGTTAACCAGCGGAATAGCAACAGTAGAATAAAGTAAAAAATCCACAATCCTGCCAACGCATAAAATCCTGTCGCTACTTGCGCGATACTGGCGCCCATTTGGTTAAGCTGCACGGAAGTATTGATACCTGGTGTCGTTGGCAATAACCAACGAATAATTTGTAAGAATTCAGGAAGCTGATGGGCAGGCCACGGATAGCCACTGACAAAAAACATTGGTAATGAGCTAAAAATTAAAATTTGCATACTACGCTCGCGCTGGCGAAACCAAAGTCCAAGCACGCAACCAAGTGTGGCGACTGTCGGACAAAATAGCAGCAAGAATAATAAACTGCCGAGCATGTTTTGCCCGCGCGGATAGCCATGAAGCTCAAATGCCCAGCCGTAATAGAAACAGCCAATCACAAAGCTAAACATACTTAGCGCGGCAATCCGCCCAAGCCAGCCACGAATGTTAGTTCTATGGCGTCGTTGCTCATACCAAGTGCCGATTAACATCGCCGTTGACATCAAAAGCGTTTGCTGCAAGATAAGAATAGACACCGCTGGCACGACGTAAGCGCCATAACCTTCCGTTTGATTATATAAAGGGATAATCTTTAACGGTAAGGCTTGGGTTTTGGCAGAAGCAGTCGCTAAGTACGCTCCTTGTGCCACGTTTTTCTTTACCTCAATGCCAGCTGAGACAGTACTAACCGCTTGCAAAAATCCCATTTGTACGTTTTTATTTAATAAAAAATAGCCGCCATTACCAAGCACGCTGACGCTAGCGGCTTTGCCTGACAACACTTGCTGTTCAAGTCCGCTTGGAATAATCATGTAGCCTGCGATGTCATCCGCCCACATGGCATCGATGGCTTGCTGTTCATTTAAGAAGCGTTTCGTATCTAGTTGCGGGCTGGCACTGGCATAGCGAACGATGGTTTGCGATAAAGGACTATTGTCTTTATCAACAATGCCAACAGGTACGTGGTTTACAACTTCCGTAGAATACGGCCAAGGATAGAAGAAACCATAAATAATCGGTGCAATCATCAATAGTAACAGCACACCTTTATCAGAAAACACGTCTTTTATGGTTTGTAAAAAGCTGCCAAAGAAGCTTGGCGATGCCAGAATTTCCTCTGATACTACTATTTTAGTAGACGATTTATGATTTGAATTGGATGACATCAGCGTGCTCCCCAGCGTTCAGGATGCGCTAATGCGCGTTTACTTAGTAAAGCCGTTAAATATAGCGTAACGAGTGTTGCTAGTGTCAGCCCGTAAACAATCGGTAAGGATATGATGACAGGCGCTTGCATCTGTAACTGTGCAATATGCAGCTTAAGATAATGGGTAAGCGGCAGCACATCTGACCAATGCTGGGCATTCTTACTGATAGCGACATAAGGAAACGTCACTCCAGCGAACGCATAAGAAGGTGCTGAGATAAAACCCGTCGCCGATAAACCCATACGCAATGAGAAGGAGCCTAAGGTAAATATAGCGCCAAGCCAGAAAGATAACATCATTAATAATACAAGGCTTATATAGGTTACCATGAGCGCGCTAATAGCAATCGATTGTTGCGGCGCTGCCAGCCATAAAGCCAATATCGACCAAATACTATAAGCCAGTAGCGGCCAAAAGTACTTGCCCAATAAACCAAATATCAATACCGGTATACTTACTTCTTCTGGTGCTTGGTTTTGACTGGCTGAGACATTATCTAATGGACTAGGTTGGCTGTCATTATTAGGTTGATCATCTTTAGGTGGTAATATTAAATAAACATGACTGCCATTAATAAAGTGATACCAGCGTCCGATTCGCTTGTCACGCAATTCACGGCCGATCGTTGTTGCGCCAATGACCATTGCCAGAATATGCAGCAGAGCAGGAATGACTGTCGATGCCAAAAATTGCTGATAATCAGTCGCAGCATTAAACAAGCTAATACGTTGAATGCTAATAGGAGAGTAGGCAATCGCAGCTTGTGATGGAGCCATCCCTTGCTTGACCAAGCGCTTCATCTCAACGCCTGCGGACAATGTACCAATGACAGACTGTACGCTGGTTTGGATAATGCCAGAGTGGGTGCCATATTGGGCATTGACTTGGAGTACGATAGGAGCAGGCTTACTTAATAAGATATTACGAGAAAAATCTTCAGGGATAATGACGACTGCATAGATATCACGCTGCAAGATAGCAGCTTTTGCCGCAGCAGGCGTATGATATAGCTGCTTTACCGTCAAATTAGGATTGGCTTCCAAATACCGTAATGCCGTATTGGCAACAGGCCCCCGATCATTATCAATCACGCCAATAGGTAAGTCTGTGATTTGTATTTGTGAAAAAATCCACCAAATCAGCAGCACAGTAGCCAGCGGTATCCAGAACACCATCGCCAAGTCCCACGGATTTTTTACCAAAAAACGTCGCTCGTAAGCTGCACTGCGTACAAAAGCATCCTTTAGCTTCGTCAGGCGCATAGCTTACTCTTGGTTCTGATTAACGAGGGCAGGATTGAGACGTACAACTACGCTCATACCTGAGCGAATACGTCTATCAGGGTTAGTGGGTCGGGCTTTTACTTCAAAGGTACGAACATCAAAACCATCGTCATTGTTAGTCGGTCGCCAAGTGGCAAAGTCAGACAAGGTTGAGGTAGCATAAACAGTGAATTGCTTGGTATAAGGCTTTTCAGGTGATGATAAAGCGGGAATAGTACCCATGAACCGCTGACCAATCGCAAACTGATTTAAGTAGGTTTCCGTGACATTTAAGACGACCCATTGATCATTGGTATTGACTAAGGTTAGCAGCGGCACACCTTGACCGATCACTTCACCTGCATTGACGATGACATTATCGACGACACCAGAGATTGGGCTTTTTAAGTTGGCTTCTTCTTTCGCTACCAATGCTTCTTCTAATTGCGCATCGACTTGCGCAACTTGTGCAGTCGCCGCTGACTTATCTTCACTACGTGCGCCTTCCATCGCTAACTCATACTGTAACCGTGCCGCTTCGGTTTGATCTTGAGTTGCCAAATATTGTGCATAGGCTTCATCACGCTTTTGCCGCGCCATCAGTCCTTCTTCATACAGACGATTAACGCGCTGATAAGTGTTTTCTGCCAAGTCAGATGCTGCTTTATGAGCTTGCCATGCTGCTTTTACTTGAGCGATTTCTTGCGGACGTGCCCCATTTTCAGCTTTATCCAGCTGGCTTTGTGCCATTTGTTTGCCAGCGCGTGCCTGATTGATTTTTGCATTAATCTCAGGCGAATCCATCTCTATTAGCTGTTGACCGACCGTTACTGCATCACCTTCTGTGACTAATATTTTTGCAATACGTCCCGGTACTTTTGCCGCGATAGACGTTTGCTGCATTTGCATTTGCCCTTGGAGGGTAATAATTTGCGGCTCGCTATGCTGATTGCTCTTGTATAAACCATAAGCAATCACGCCCAAAATAACTAAAATCACCAGCGCCAAAATCGCCTTTTTAATCTTTGTTGATTTATTATCTTTTACTGACTGGCGCTTATAGCTTGGCACCGTTTGCTCCGGCTCAATGCTAGTATCAGTATTGGTGTCCCTATCGGCATCAGTGCTGTTATTCATATCAGTCTTAGACGCATCAGCATCATTGGCATCGACCGTAGAATCCATGTTCGTGGGCGCTGGATTATCGTTAGTATTGGTCGATCCAGTCGATGTATTTAAGCCACCTAGTTTGCGCGAGTCGCCTGATTCATTGGTAGATTCAGTCATGACAGTGAGATTCCTAAAGCAATAGAGTCGGTAATAAGCAAAATAAATCGTTTGTCGTCTGATATTGCTAAGACGATAAATGGGCGATGTTATTTGTCATATAAAGTGGGTAGCCGAATATCGGCGGCATTGAGATAGGCATTAAAGGCAAGGGGCGTACCACAGCTTTGCATAAGAGCAGCAAGTGATTGAACATAGCTATAAGCTGCTTGCGCTTGCTCCGTACGTGCTTTTAACGACTGTGTTTGCGCTTGGGCAATCTCGACTGGCGTATTCAAACCCTCTTGTAGTCCAAGCCTGCGCAAACGCAAGACTTCTGCCGCAAGCTCTACATTGCTTTGTAGAGCTTGATAGCGTGATTGGGCGTTATTCACATCATGCCAGTTTTTTTCAACCAGTAATAATAGGTTGTCACTGACTTCAATCTCAGACAAATCAGCTTGGCGTATCTTGGCATTACTTGATGCCAGTGATGCGGTTTTATCCAGACCGCCCCATAATTTCCAACTCGCCGAGACGCCAGCGACCCAGCTTGGGTCTTTTTCAATTTGCCCGTAGCCATACAGCATCACAGTCGGCTTGTAACCAGTATCCGATAGCGCATGCAATTGCTGAGCCTGAGCACGTTTGGCGGCGACTTTTTGTAGACCTGGGTGATTGGTCAGTGCCAAATCTTGAAAGTAGCTGACATCAGGTAAGGGTCGGCTTGAGACAAACAAAGGTGTGCGAGGCTTAATGCGATACTCAGTGCGCAATAGACGTTGTAAAGCTATCATGGCAAGACGTGCATCATTATTGGCATTGACAGATTCACTTTTGGCATCAGCAAGTGCCGATTGCGCTTCTAAGCGATCAACTCGCGATATAAAACCTTCTTCAAAAAGCCGCTGTGCCATATGGTCAGTCTGCTGCAAGGTATCATAGGCATCGTCGCGTAGATAGGCGGCAATGATTGCCAATTGCGCTTTAAAATAACGCTCAATCAAGGTGTTATAAAGCTCGTTTTTGTCCAATATACTGTCAGCTACGGCTTCTTGAGTACGAGCATTGGACGCGCCTGTCAGAGCGGCAGTACGTCCAGCGGTATAAATAGGCCATACTACCCCAAGTCCTGCGCCCACCGTAGAGCCTGAGCGTTTTAACTCGTAGTTATCTGGGATACGCTCACCAACCAATTCACCAAAATTTGGCAAATCTGGAATGGGCGGAATAATGTCACCAACCCCATTATTAATATCATTAACGATGCCGTTTTTTAGCGACGATAGATCAATGTCCGCATCCAAATTGTAGGTAGTGGCTGAAACACGGGCAAATACAAGTGGGTGGTAGATAGTTTTAAGGGCGTCCGTTTGATATTCGCTGGCAGCAATAGCGGCTTGATTGGCAGCGATTTTTGGGGATACTTGCAACAAAATATTTTGCGCTTGTTCAAGACTTAACAAGCTAGACACTTCTAACGGATAGCTGTTCTCTATGCTTTTATGGGTAATAGGATCGATAAGCGTGCTTAGAGCTGCTTGACGTCCAGAGGCCTCGCCCGTACTGTCGACACGTATCGTCGCTGATTTTACAGAAGCTTCGTTTATAGAAGATTTGTTTGCAGAAGCTGCATGCTTAGAGGATACCGTTTTAGAGGTGATATTTTGATTGACCATATCAAGTGCACGTAATGCATTGTTTTGATTGTCGGCGTCGATAATCTGTGTCACATTGACAGCTATCACCTCATTTTGTGACTCATTCATATGCTCATTAGCGCGTGCAGAGGCAGTCGCCGCTATACTCATGAGCGTAATCGTCATCACGGCAGTGGACAGAGTCGATAGAGCAAATTTCATAGGTCACGTAAGCCATTAATTAGAATGCAAGGTACAAGTTAAAAGGTGTCTAGAATCACACGCAATGTATAAACAGTATTAGTCATGCTGAGTACTATTTATGCTAGAGATAATCTAAGCTAAATATTATGCAAAGTGTGCTGCTAAATAGACTAAATTATCAAATATGATTCGATCTAAAATTTGTTATGGATGACAAAGCGTACACTGTAGTGCCACAATAGTGACGGGTCAATGCTCACTATTTGCTTATTCTGCATTGTATCAAAAAAGGGTTTATGGTAACGCTTTTAACTATAATGAATAATAGCATCATTTAATAAACGGCTGATATAGGCTAGTAACTTGTTTTTCCTCTGATTTTTCTAATTGCATAGGTTTAAATTTTTTGTAAGTACTATCTATAAAATGGATAGCATTATCTATACTGAATTTTAGATTTTATAAATTTATAGTTAATAAATAATAATATTAGACTCAAATAAGATAAGACAAGATGGGATGTGAGTAATGGCAGGATATATTTTAGCGTTAGATCAAGGGACAACGTCAAGTCGGGCTATATTGTACGATGATCATGCGCGCCCAATCAAAATGGCACAGCAGCCAACGGTCTTAAAGACACCGCAAGCAGGCTTTGTTGAGCAAGATGCCCAGCAAATTTGGCAGACACAAATCAGCTGCGCTCATGACGTTATTAATCAGGCAGGGCTACTCGCCACCGATGTTAGCAGTATCGCTATTACCAATCAGCGTGAATCTATTGTCATGTGGGATAAGCAAACAGGTAAGCCACTTGCCCCCGCTATTATTTGGCAAGACAGGCGTACCGCTAGCTACTGTGAAGCGCTTGCTACTGAAGACTTAATGAATGCGACACAAGGTAATATTAGCAACAATAATAGCCAAGGTGATATGGCAAGCGAAGTGCAACGTATTACAGGTCTGCGTTTAGATCCATATTTCAGTGCCAGTAAAATCGCTTGGTTACTAGATCAAAATCCTAAATTAAGCGTACGCGCCAATAAAGGCGAGATAGCAGTTGGCACCATAGACAGCTGGCTGATATATAAGCTCACAGGTGGTGAGCATGTCATCGATGTGACCAATGCTTCTCGTACCTTGCTATACGATATCCATAAGCTGGCATGGTCGGAGGAGTTGTGCGCCCGATTTGGCATACCCATGAATATTTTGCCCAAAGTCCTGCCATCCGATGGCGACTTTGGCAAAACCAAAAAGGGATTATTTGCCAAACAAATCCCAATTCATGCAGTATTGGGTGACCAGCAAGCAGCACTTTTTGGTCAAGGCTGTCTTGAGACGGGCATGGCTAAAAATACTTATGGCACCGGTTGTTTTATGCTGATGAATATCGGTCAAAAGCCGCTGCTTAGTGAACATAAGCTACTCACAACTATTGCATGGCAACGAAAATCTGCACCAACTCGCCCAGACAATCTCTCGTTCGAACAAATCGTCCAATCTGGCAGACGCATGCTACAGCCTCCAAGTAGAGAAGTAACTTATGCGTTAGAAGGCAGTGTTTTTATGGCGGGTGCAATTGTACAGTGGCTGCGTGACAACCTAGGTATGTTTCAAAAAAGCGGCGAGGTAGAAGACTTGGCTCGGCAAGTTGAGAGCAGTGAAGAGGTGGTTTTGCTGCCAGCATTTACGGGATTAGGTGCCCCTTATTGGCGCTCAGATATCAGTGCCAGTATTACTGGTATGAGTCGCGGTACGACCAAAGCTCATATTGCAAGGGCAGCACTCGAGGCGGTTGCTTATCAAACATACGATGTGCTCATTGCCATGCAAAAAGACAGCCCGCATCCACTCACTGAATTAAGGGTAGATGGGGGCGCGGCAAACAATGATTTGTTGATGCAGTTCCAAGCAGATTTATTGAATGTGCCGGTACTGCGTCCAAGAGACACAGAGATTACCGCAAAAGGAGCCGCTTTACTTGCTGGCTTAAAAACAGGTTTATATGATGATACAACGATGAAGGCCTCATGGCAGGTAGATCGAGTTTTTGAGCCTAATATGTCTATAGATGTGCGTGAAAAGCATCTGTATAAATGGCAACAAGCTATCAGTAGAGCATTAATAGTGCCTTGATTACCATGATAGATAGTGTTTTGCTTATTACTTAATAGCCGTTTTTTAATATTATATAATTGACTCACCTAGAAACTACGTCAATTGACAAAGTTTTGGTATAGATACAGACTGTAACGCAATACCATCGTGATTTTGACACAGTTTACATATTCGACCTATCTGTCTTTGAACTCAGTTCCTATACTTTAGAAGATTTAATAAAACGCTTAATCTCGCTTATATTGCTATTGAGTGGATTGATGATAAATAGAATATATAACAAATCAATTAAGGAATATATTATGAATAACGATGGCCGTATTACAGACCCGAATAACCGTGTGATTACTGATGACTATCTTGAAGTTGGTGATAGAGAGCGTATTATCGATGACAACGAGCGCCGATTGACTGGTAATGATCAGACAATCAATAACACTGTTATTAGACATGAAAATGACAACATTATAGAGGATCATGATGCGATTGATCGTACTGCTGTCAAGCATATGTCGAAAGAAGCAAGAAGTGATCTGAATGCTGATCCAATCACAGGGGAGCCAGGCTCACACCCTGTAGGTACAGGTATTGGTGGTATTGGCGGCGCAGCAGCAGGTGCTGCTATTGGCACGATGGCAGGCCCATTAGGCACGCTTATTGGTGGAGCAATTGGTGCAATTGTCGGTGGCGGTGCAGGTCATGCAGCAGCCGAAGCGATTGATCCAACGCGTGAAGAAGCATATTGGCGTGCAGAGTATGCCAATGCCGATTACTATCAAGAAGGTCATGATTTCGATCGTGATTTGCATCCAGCTTACGCGGTAGGCTATGCTAACCGTGCACGTTATCCCGCTGATGCCCGCTTTGAAGATCATGAGTCAGATTTAGAGCGCTCATGGAACAATGTGAAAGGTGAATCACGTATGGAATGGAATGAGGCACGTAGAGCATCTCGTGATGCATGGAACCGTATTTCTTAATGTATTTATGCTGATTTTAATAAGATATTAAGTACTCAGGTTAGATAGTTTATAAAGTAGTCAGCGAATAACATGCAAGTGCTGCTAATAGTATACTTGCTTCAAGTAAGCAAACACGACTAAAGCTTACTGTCTTATTACTGGGTTTAGTTCGATTGTAGACATTTTTTGTTAACAGACGCAATAATTTGAATTTATGCTATTTTAAAGCCTCCAAAGATTTCTTTGGAGGCTTTTTTACTGTATATTACTATGTATGAATATATAATATGCTTTATTGTTAAAACTAGCCAATAAGTAATAGTTAGAAACCGTATGTAAAAACAATTATAGAATAATAGGCAGTTTATGACCAACAATAATGAAAGTAATCATAAGCAGTTTTATATAGCAACTGCCAACCTGCTCAATTTTGCCAATCCCAATCGTCTCTATTATCCAAACGCACCTGCATATACTAATCACGAATACGAACATAAGTTACGCGGTATCACAGATTTACTGTCAAAGGCGCATGCTGATATTATTGCGGTCCAGGAAGTATGGGACAGTGAAGCGCTCGAAGCTTTAGCAGTATCATTGGGCTTTAAGCCTGAACATGTTGTTATTCCGCTGGCAAGTAATGACAGCGTAAATTCATATACGCAAGGTAAAGGGGCGCAAAATACGCCTGCTGTCGGTATCATTAGTCGGTTTGCGCACTTAGAGACCAGTTTGCTTGAAGAGATTGCCCCAAAAGCGGTCATTGATATCCCTGATGTTGGTCCTTATCAGCGCTTTAATCGTCCGCCCCTTGTATTGCGCGTAGATGCATTTGGTCAGCCGATAACGATTATTACCGCTCATCTAAAAAGTAAACGTGCTTTTTTCTTACGTGATGAGGCTGGTAATTTGTTAGAAGATATGGATGATCCAAACATTCGTATTCGTGCCAAGTTGCGTAGTTTGTGTATGCGTGCGGCAGAAGCGGCTTCTATCCGGCTTTCTATCATAGATAGGTTACAGCATACTCGTGAGCCCTTGATTTTGCTTGGTGATATGAATGATGTGACTGAAAGCGTGACCACCCAGCTGATGGCTGAGACTGGCGAGGTCAACTATGACAAGAGCATGCGAGACGTCGCGCTGTTTGATGCTGCTCGTATTCAAGCCCGTTATGGTTGGATGAAAGATGTAGCATACACGCATATCTATCAAGGTATGCCAGAAGTGATTGATCAGTTATTTGTCTCTGAAGAATTTCTACCTGATAGTAAGTTTTCGCTCGGTCAGGTTGAACGGGTTGACTACTTTAATGACCATTTAAAGTGGGATTATGCAGATAGAGTGATCGACCATGGTATTATAAGAGCAAAAATAAAGCTTCACAATTAACACTATTTAATAATTAATTACTGAATTGTTTTTAACCTATTCTTGTTCCTTGCTTGATAGTGTACAAGCGTTTATTATGCCTCTTCGTTGAGTATAGTAGCGGTGTTATCAATCCATATATGATTGATAGAAATGGTGCTTTGATTTAGGGCGCATACTATCCGATGAACACTATATTTTTAAAGATATGACATAACATTAAGAGATTTATCATGAGTGAAAATAAAGACGACAAAATTGAAGATGTACTAGTAGATTCGGAGTTGGCAAAAAAGCTGGTGCCGAATAAGTTTAAGTTTACTAGCCAGCAAGGACGCGCCCGCCGTCAAAAATTGTTGATGGGTGCTAAAAAGTTGAGTGAAACTCAATCTATCAATGATATTACGCTTGCCGCTGTCTGCGAAGAAGCGGGTATTCCACGGGCGTCTGCTTATCATTTCTTCCCTAATATTGAAGCCATATTTTTGGCGCTGCGTTTTTTAAATGCTATTGATATTTTAGATGTATTGAGAACCGTTGAGACGGTTAAATATGATAGATGGCAAGGGTATCTTACAGCGCTGATTGATCGCTGTGTACAAATTTTTGATGAAGATCAAACCAAAGCCAAATTAATTTATGATACCAATACGCCTGATTTTGAAGGCGACAGTTTTGGCGAGCATATGGATCACCAAGTAGTAAAATTGGTCTATGATCGTTTGGCTGAACGCTATGAAGTGCCTAAGTTTGAAGATATTCAAGATGTGTTATTGATTACCTTTAGTATCGTGAATGCGATCTTTACTGTTTCTTATCGTCGTCATGAGCGTATTACCGATAAGTATCTGCAAGAAGCTAATACGGCATCTATCGCTTATCTGCGTTGTTACTTGCCAGAGAAGCTACCGCGTAAAGACCGTTAGTCTGTCTATTAAGTTTTAAAGACAGACATTAAAAAAATCCGACATTTATATGTCGGATTTTTTTGCTAAATTTTTATGTAGAAGCTTTATAATATACTTATAGTGAATAAAATTTCTACATTTGATCAAGTGTCGGCAATACTTGTCCATTACAGCGCTCACCACTTGCATCGAAAGGCGAGTATTGCTCATAATAACGTACGATAAGCCCTTCTAATGCCACGTTTTCTTTAGAATTGTGAGCATTAACAAAAGCTTCACGTGCTTGTTCAAGCCAGCGGTCAGCCATGCGAAATTGACTGCCTGCCTGCCGTGAATTATGTTCACATTGGTCGGTCGCTGCCCAAATTAATGCCACTTCACTAAATGCTATTTCGCGGGGAGCGCTTGCAATACCATCGCTGTCTTTGAGGGCGCTTAATGTTGCCCATAAATCAGGTCGCATTAGCGCTGATGAGGCAGATATATCTTGGATAAGAACAAGATCGTTTTCTGAGCCTTTTTTTAATGCTTGCAAAATAGCTTCTGCAGATTTTGCCGCTTCTAATCCAGCAGGTGAGCGACTATTCATACTGTCTTTATGGATGGCATAGTTGAGCCAAGCTTGGGCTTTATAAGCAAAGTACTGTTGCTGCGCAGTTTTATCTTTTTGCTGATAATGCTGTAGTTCTGCTAGCATACAGCTCATCGCCCGTTGCTGCGAATTTTGGTTTTTATATGTCGCTTTTAAATCCTGACTCTGGCAGTAATCAGAGGTGTCTATAGTAGTGATATGAGCACTTTTTTGAAGAGTCGTAGCTGTAGTTGATACGCATGAAGTCATTGATAATAGCAAAACAGCTGAAAACGCAGCACATATTGGATTTTTATAAGTAGCTACTTTAATAGTAGAGTAAAGCATAACGCGAAAACCTTGTAGTAAGCTGATAAGTATCGGTGCTGGCAATTTTGAGACTGATTTTATCGCTTATCAAATGCTATAGTCAATTTACTTCAAAAATATAGTGCTATTGGAATAAGATTTTGAAGTCTTTATCTTGCTTTAGTGCATGCGAATAAGCAAAAACGATTCCAGAAAAACGTCATTCAAGATGGTGCCTTTTTAATTGACCGTCTTATAGTGTAGAGGATACAGGTGCTGCACGTTTATTTTTACGTGGGTCTTCACGCTTAAATAGATCTTCATCAAACTTGAAGCGTAGTCTAAAGTAAGCGCCCTCGATAGTAGTATCCTCATAAGCGATGTCTTCATCTTCAAAGCCCATGAAGTTATAACCAAGCGATAACCATAAATTGTTCATTGGACTATAGCCAACTTCAGCGCCAACTAAATAGGCTAGGTCATTTGCTTGCTTATTCCAATAAGTACCTGCTTGTAAACCAATATCCCAGCGCTCGCTAATATCATATAAGCCACGAGCATACAAAGCATGAGCGGTATTGTCACTTGTGATACCTTGAGCATCGTATTCGGTATATTTACCTGCATAGTGACCTGATAACGTTAATGGGCGCGTTGGATGGTAGTTACCGCTCCATGACCAAACAATAGCATCCTTTTGATAAGGGTCATCACCAGTGGCATTATCATCTAAGCGATATTCAAGCTTGGCCAGCATATCAAGCTGATTGCTATCGTAATCGCGATAGGCAGCACCAAGTTGAAAGCGATTGATAGTCCGATGACCATCATCATAATCAACTTTTGAATAAATATCTTTGGCTAATAAAGTCACTTCATCGTTATAGCGATAGGCAACGCCAGCACTACCTAATAAGGTGTCACTGGTATCGCCCCAGCGTTTTTCTAGGTGCCCTGATGCTTTGTAATTTTCGTTAGCAAGATATTCGACGCCAAAACCTGCTGCAGTTGAGGTACTGTCTTTCTCACCCTCTAAAGATTCGACACGCTCGAGTAAAGTATTAAGCGTCAAACCTTTTTGCACATACCATTTATTCTTTAGACCAATGGCAGCTTCCGCTTCGCGAGCACTGATGGCATCACGCATACGGTATTCACTATAAACCTTGCCATCTTTCATATAAGTGGCATCAAAGCCGACAACAGTGCGTTGACGCTCCTCAGAATCGTCTAAACCATAGCTGCCAGACAAGCTATTGATTAAATCATGGCGAGCATAAAGTCGACCTAAATTACCCAGTGCCGTTTCACCGCCGATAGAGGTTGCGTTGCGTGAACTGTGTTCAATATCTTGCTCATACTCAGCAAATACCAATGAGTTATTCAGCTTCGGTAAACGCGCAGTTAAACGGGCGCGAGCAGTGGTACCTTCGATATCTTTTTCAGTGTTGCTTACGCCATTAAGCGCTGATTGATTGATGAGATTATCATCGAAAATTGGTCGATCATTATCGTCTACGATATCAGTGTTAACTACATCTGTTGCTGCTTGGATATTACGTGAAGCACCTTCTTGTTTGTAATAACGTACACCGACTTCACCAACGATATTTTTGCTTAAACGCTGTTCGATACTGGCCTGTACGCCTTCAGTACTTGCATCAGTAATATGATCTTCTGTGCGTACGCCTTCAAGTTTAAGCGCAGTCTTTTTCTCGTTTAAAGTGTGGATGATTTCGATGCCAGATTCGGTGCGACCAGCAGTTTGTGGTGACGCGCCAGTGACAAAACCGATATCGGTATCGTTATGATAAGCTTTTGCACGGGTATGCTTTTTATTATCATAGTCAAGCTCGATACGTAGAGCGTCACCCTCAGCATTATCGCCTGTTAGTTTGTCCGCATTGATCTGATTGCTTGGCTCGAAATTTGGATTCTCAGCTTTGTTTTTGGCATATTCTGCGACCAGTTTTAGCTTGTCATTAAACTTAACCACAGTATTAACGCTAGCAAGCTCTTCTTTATTAAGTGGATCGTCACTATTGATATAGCTGCCACCGATAGTAATTTTATCAGTCAATTGTCGTTTAGCAGCGACGCCACCTACCCAATATTTCTCACCACCTTCATCAACTTCGACAGTAACGCGTAAGTAGATAGGGTTGCCATCGATATCTTGGCTAGCAATCGGTGATTTTAGATATAAGCTACGGCTAATAGGATCAATTTCATAATCAGCAAAGCGCGTCAAGGTCTCACGGCGCAAAATACGTCCAGGATTATTAGCATCACGGGTGATTACTTCTATGGTTTCTGAATTTTCTAATACTGCATCAAAATCATTAGCAAGCGGGTAAGGACCTGAAATGCCCAAACCACGAGTTTCATTGACACGCTGTGAGGTGCTTGTTTCAGCGGCAAAAGCAGTAATACGCGTGTTGCTATCTTCAAACTGAGCTTTGATACCAGTCAGCGTACGATTGTATTGACCGAGCTTAATACCTTCATCGTTGTCAATTTGAGTCTTTAAGTCGCCATACATGGCAAATGAGCGACCTTTATCTAGACGTACATATAGCTTGCTCGTCGATTGCGCATCAAAACCTTTGGCTGATGAGTCGCCATAAACGGGATAGTATTCGCCCGGCTCGATATCACGGAACAGGCGCTCGCCTTTTTTGTCGCTGTCATAAGCAAGCGTTAATAGATAATCACCGCGTACTTTGCCTTTTAAGAACATTGCTGCACGACCCGTCGCTGAGTAATCATCGTTACCGGCTATTTCGCGTAATTCTTTTTCAAATGCACCTTGTGCGTCAGTGATATTACTACCATCAAAGTCTTTGAGCGATATCGCGCCTTCAACGATACCAACAGCTATTAATGGACGCAATTGAGCCGTAAACTGTAGCGGAATTACTTGCTTATTGCTGCCTGTATCGATGATCATCTCACCTTTACCGGGTACGCTTGGCGCAGTCACGGAGATCAATAGCTCACCACCATTGACAGTAACTTGCGTACCGGCTTGGTCTTTACTGCTGTCTGCCAAATTGATACGACCAATATTGGTATCAATGGTGATAGGAGTTGATGCTATATAAGGACGACCATCACGATCCTTTAGACTGATAACGATTTGATAATCGCTGACGCCGTCAGCTGCCACCAGTTGTTTTTGGGTACGATAACTAATAGATTGTAAAATATCCGGTGTTAATACCTTGATAGTTTGCTCAGAGATAACTTTGCCATTCACGTCGGTTGCGACACCGCGTAAAGTATTAGTGCCACGCTTTAAATCGACTGCGTAATAATCAAATGCAGTGACATTTTGCTTTTGTTGTTCAGCCGTTTTACCGATTTGTTCTCTTGATATGGCTTTACCGTTGGCATATAGAGTGAAAATAGAGCCCAGTGGGGCTTGTACCTGTACCATTTGTTTATAAGTGCTGAGCTGCTGACCTTCACTCAAATTAATGAAAGAGACATTATTAGTTGCCACTTCTTTAAGGTATTCTTCTAACTCTTTTTCTACAGGAGGTGCAATTTTAGTAATTGCCATCTCAACGCGATTGGCAGATGGGTTGACCATTTCATTGACGATGGCTGAATCGCATTGAATCCCTGCATCTAAAACATCGTTAGATTTACAGCCGCTGGCATTGATATTGTCTTTATTATCGCGGTTATAGTCAGGATCTAAAGTTAGCTCGCTTTTAACTGCTTGCTCTAAGCGATCGTTTTTGGCACCGATACTTTTGCTACGCGCAACAAGCTCTGCGTTTAAGCGTTCAGTACTGTCCGCCATACCGCCAACGATGCCGAAATCGGCACGATGTAACTCGCCATATTTTAGGTCAACGAAACGGCTACCTGCATCGCCAGCATTACGATTGCTTTGAGTGACCAGTTCTGTGGCGTTTGGAATAGTAGTGCGGTCAACTTTTAGGACGTGGGTTTTAGCACTAATACCATAAAAGTTATATTTACCTTCAGGATCAGTGACAGCAAAGTTACCGTTTTCCATATAGATACGCACGCCAGCAACACCAAGCTCACCATCTTGTTTTTGCTGAATGCCATCGCGGTTGATATCGTGGTAGACCTTACCGACGATGATGCCGTCTGTATTCATAACACCGCGATCGACTTCTACTTTCCACTGGGCTTCTCTTGATACGAGGCTTTGATCTTGCTCAGTTTTGGCAATAGCAGTCGCACGGTTAATGCCGTCACCGCCTAATGCTGATGAACCAACTAATACGCGATAAGTAATATCTTTACTAGTTTTGGCATCCATATTCCCCAGACTTAAAACTTGATATTTGCCATCGGTTTTAAACTCAGTGGTTTGTGCTTTGTCAATGCTCACACTACCACCAACGTAGTCGAAGCCGCGCGGTAAAGCGTCTTTTAATTCAACGTTATAAGCCGTACTGGTACCATCATTTTTGATATTAATCGTATAATTAACATAATCACCGAGTGAGGCAGTTTTGACATCACCTTCTTTGGTAACTTGCAGGGTTGGGATATCATTAACGATGGCAATGTTGGTACTGATAGCTTCTTTAATTTCTTGTCGTATACCATTTGAGTCGATATAAGCATCTAACGTAGCGAGTAAATTATCCCCTTCTAGCGTCTGAATGATATCGTCATTAATGGTATTAGCATTATTTTCTGTTGGTGTTTCTATACGGAATTTGCCAGTATTGTCGCCAGTCTCGAGAGCTTTGAGTGAATATGTATCGCCAGTCTTAGAAGAAGTAATGGTTATCCATACTTGATCGCGTTTATTATCTTGAACATTACATTTAGCACAGCTGGCTTCGAGATAGATATTTTCACCAACTTGCGATGTTCTTCTATAGCCATCCCATGAATAAAGCATAAAATCGAGACGTGTTTCAACGATGATTAGCTCGTCACTCACTAAAGCGGTAATAGAAGGGTCTTCAACAACAGCAGCACCAAGCTTGATGCTAGCAATATCATCGGCTTTAGCATTGGTATCAGATAATGCTTGTATAGTAAGCTCAATGCTCTCGCTTTGACCTAAAGTAATCTGAGCGGTTAGATTGTTATTTAACTTAATCTCTTTATCAACACCATCATCGAAGCGCCCGTTGTTATTCAAGTCTTGATAGAGTTTTATGTTCGATAAACTATTAGGTATAGTCAGGCTCAAATCGATAGTCTGATCACTGTAACTGGTATTGGTTAGAAGGTTTTTCCAACTAACGGTCGAGCCAGGGGCGATAGTCTTTGTTAACGGCGAGGTTAGGCTAATACCATACTGAGGAAAAGCAGATGATTGAACACTTACTTGGTTGGAGGTGCTAGAGATAACGATGGTAGCTTGACTGTCGACGTAGTAGCTTGCGTTAGCGATATTATTGATAGTTTGTACAGCAGTATTAGGTGCAGCAAAAGCCATATTTGATTGCATAAGCAACATAGCAAGCGTCAGAGCCGAAACCTTGGCTGTGCCTGATGTTAAGCTTTTAGACGTATTGATTACACTAGAGATCATAATAAGTCGCTTATCCAATAAAATATAAAGGGGTAACAGAATGGAGCGTCTCTAGCTTGACTATTCAAAATCGATTGGTTCAAGCTAGAGATTTAGCCTATAAGCATCTTGTGATACTTATAGATTTCGAAGAAGTATGATATTTAATTTTTTATTAAGGATTAGTTGAGTTAGTACCTGTTTGTGAAGGTTTTGCAGCAAATATAACGTTGGCAGTTGTATTAGCAGCTATACTTGCAAAGGTTACTGTTATCAACTGACCAAGGGTTTGGCTAGTAGCTGTTGGAGACGCTGAGAAGCTATTAGCTTGATACGTAAGTTTAGAGTCTAATGTATCTGAAACTATAAGGTTGTTAACAACTCTATTACTATCAGTAAAGGTGTTTTTGGCTTCTAGTTTATAGAATACACATTGATCAGCCTTAGCCTTAGCATTCGTAGTCAACCACCCTTCAGCAGCAACACCAGGGTTAGCATCACAATCAGCACCTATCTGATATTTCATCAGATTAATGCCCTGCAAGGTTGTAGTAGATGTTGTGGACAATGGATTGGTAGCGGTACTAGTAGGTGCAGCAGTACCGTTAACTGCACCATTAGGCTGTACAGCGACTGTTAAAGTTTCAAAGTTACCTATGTTGTTTACATTATCTGTTGTAGAGTTCGGATTGTTACTTCCTTGACCTGTCGAAGCAACTTGTACGCCAATTTTGACAGAGGCTCCTGGAGCTAATCCTGTCCGCGTACCATTTACGAGAGGGGTAGCAGCGTTAAGATCATAGATACCGTTTACACCAGTAAGTTCGGTTTCGCCAGTGTCAAACTTACCATTGTCGTTAGCGTCTACGTATACCCGTGTGATACTGATATTAGGATCATCAATAATGCCGGGACTCTTAGTAGCAGTGGGTTTTATAGACAGTTTGACCGCATTGGCGTTATTACCTGTTCCTGCTGCTTCTGTAATGTCATTACCATTGTTGGTGATGGTATAAGTATAAGTATTGGAAACTTCATTGTTGGTTACTGGAGTAACAAGCGCGACTTCCTTGTTTGCACCAGGAGTGATGGCAATAGCACGACGTTGGTTAGTCGTTTCTACTGTTGCATTGTTATTATTGTCTGCACCTACTAGAGGTTTAGCTGGATCTTCGTAAGTGCTTTCAGTAGGACCGCCTGGAGTGAGCCCATTATCAGATCTATCGATGATATCGGGAGTGTTAGCAGTATCATCATCTTTAGTATTGTCTCTGACGACTGCATAATTGACAAATGAGCTACTAGTAGACGTTGCGCCGTCTGCCTTTTTGGCACGGAAAGTGACTGTAATGGTTTCGCCGACTTTGATATTTTGACCAGCTACAGTGATTGTTTTATCGCTATTCGAGATGACAGCAGTACCAGCGACACTACCATTAGATGCTGCAACAGTGGGTTCTATATAGTTATCTTGTCCTGCTGCTATAGCTACTAAACCTGATGGTAGATCATCTGAGATACTGATCGCAGTACCATCAATGTTGCCTTCGTTTTTGACAGTAATAGTGTAATCGACATAAGCATTGGCATTATTTAAATCTAAGTTTTTATTACCAAGATTGGTAGTAGCCGATTTTGTGATAGCATAAAGTGGCGTTTTGGTTAAAGCATTATCAGTATTAGTTGCAGTATAAGTAGTAGCAGTGGTATTACTAGGTTTCGATTTTAGGTAAGTACTTTCAGCTGTTACGGTTAATATTCCATTAGTATCCGCAACACGTTTAGTATCAGCTCGGGCTGTAATAGTGATTAATGCTTTTTCGCCTGGCGCTAATGCGATAGTACCACCGTTAAGATCCTTCACTTCACCAACATTAATACCTGCAGCATTAACTTTTTGGTACTTAATGACGCTACTGGCGATATTGTAATCAAAATTATCACCAGACGCATTGGTAATATTTACAGTATAAGTATCGTTAACGTTGCCGCCATTGGTCAATGTATGAGTGAAATCTACCGTTGAGTTTGCTTGTGCATTAATAGAGCGATCTCTACCAAAATCATCGTTAGGTGTATTATCAACAACAGTAGAAATTAAACTAAAAGAACCAGTTTCAGAAACATTAACTGTGACTACATTTGATTCTGCAGTTTGTGAAGTTGTATTGCCAGCTACGGTGTATGAAGCTGTAGCTTTGTTGGTCACGTTAAAAGAACCAGAAGTGCCACCTGTTGGGGTAGCTGCATTGACAGTAGTAATACCCATCGCAGTAACAATACCAACAGTCAACATGGAATATTTGAATAGATTAGATTTCATAAAGTAATTTTCCTAGGGTATTTAAATAAAAGGCGTTATAAGTGTGCTATTCAACGATGGTATTGAGGGATACAACGGCGTTTTTCTGTGCAGGTAACAGCTTGATATTCCAACGCAGGGTACGGTATTCAGAAAACGGAATTTTGACCATCTTGCCATCTACTTTACGCATCAATGGCATATCCATATAGTTCTTGCCATCGATGCTAGCTTGAGCGCTTAATGGACTTGCTTCACCAGTGAAAGTCATATTGGCAGGGATAGGCAAGATAACTGCTAAGTCTTGAATATCTTTATTGATGGTGTTGCTATAAGTGGCTTTATACTGAATAACAGTACCTGCTGGAGCAGTACGAACGGGCACATAGCTAGTTTTGCCCGCAGCGTTTTTAGTGACTTGATTGGCAGTTAAATCCATTTTTAAAGCGTCATCGGCATGAGCGGTACTTAACAATAATACCGATGTTAAACTGGCTAATAAGGCGGTGCGTAAAATATTAAAACCTTTCATATAGTATTCCTTGTTTACACTATTGCTATTAATGAGACTTAAATGTCATCTTATATGATTCAAAAATCGTAATCAGTAATCTATAAAAGTTTAGGTAATGACAGATTTTTTCTTAAGGGTATTGTCACAAAATAAATACATAATTTCACTATAAATAAGACAAACGGCATTTTAAGGCGACTAAACGGTAAAAGCCCTATCTTTTGAGATAGGGCTTTTGTTGAAAAATTTGATTTTCTAATGTTAGGGACGATATAAGATAAGTAATCACTATGGATTCGATGTACTTCCATATTTGGTATTGAAGTAAAAATTGCGATTGGTTCTTGCATTGAGGGTAAGAGTTTTGGTTTTGACTTCACCGTTTGCTCCAATAGCGGGGTTTTCTGCAGCATTATAATCAGTCGTTGAGAGTGGAGGATTGGCAAGTACTGATGTGACTTGAGCACCGTTTACTCCTTTTTTCTGCAACACATCTCGCATCACAAAATCGTTGATTGCGATATTTGCACGGTTGGTGGCGGTAATTCTATAAGCAATACATTGCTGTGGAGTAATATTGCCTAAAATAGAGTCCATGCTAAATCCAGTTCTTGGATCAGAAGTAGTTGGTACTGTAGTATAATTTAAAGTACTGGCATTACAGTCATTTACAAACTGGTATTTCTGTAATACCAAAGCAGCATTTGCAGCGATGACTCTACCGAAGTTATTATCTGGATAATGGTAAGTGGTATTTGCAAATGCAATCACTTTCTTATCACTATTGGTACGGATAGTATAGACATTAGCGGTATTATTATTTTTTTCTATTAGACAGAGATTATTGGTATTGCCACTGATGGTAGTAATAGGAACATTTATCTTATATTGACCAATAGTAGATGCACCAGCATCAACTAATTGCGAACCGTAAATAGAGCCGTTTGTACAGTGAGTAAGCTCAATAGTACTACCAGTAATACCAGCTTCAGCATTAGGTGTAGTGTTATCGAATATGCCGTTAAAGTAATTAGCGTTATTAGCATAAGGACCCGTTGTAATATTGGCATTAGTAGCACTAGCATCTGTGATACCGCCATTATCATTAAAAACGATACCTGAAAAAGTATATTGTGGCGTGTAGCAGTAGCTATCTACTCGAAACTGAAACCTTTGACTTGTAGGAGTAGTTACATTATTAGTATTAGTGTAGCTAAAAGTGACCGATCTGATATCCTCGCTAAATAAGACAGATCCTTGACAATTTGTATCAAGAGCAGCAGTGCAGTTAAATGATGCATTTGTAGAAGAGGTCTGAAGCCCATTTGCCAGCTCAATGACACTGGATCCAGATAGTCTTTGAAAAGTCCCTTTAATCTTAGTATTGTTTCGGGTTATGCCAGTGATGCTGACTAAATCATCCCAACCTGTCTTATTGCTGCCTATGCTTTTATCAATATCAAACGCGCTTATGGCAACATTATTTAAATAAAGAGAGTCACTATTCCCAGTGTTTTGAAAATCTAAAGTGATATCAGAACGAGATGTTAGATCTTTGAAATTTCTATTAATATCCATAGCCGGATTGGCGCTAGTTCCTGTGATCGTAGTATTATTACCAGAAGTATTAACGTTGATATCTTCAATAGTCATTTTGATTTTCAATGGAATAGACAAACTTGACGTACTTGTCATAGGCTGATAAGTATTTGTGTCAAAACTCTCTTTGAGCTTAGTGTAGTTGCTGTTATCGAATATTCCCTTAGTTGAGCTAGCTGGGCATGCTAGGTTAGCTCCAGGATTAGGTGCAAGTGCAAATGATGAATTACTGATTGCAAGAAAAACTATCGCTGTCATCAACGCCAATATTCGATATAGATATTCACCAAATAATTGTGAAACTATTACATTTACGAAGCGCTGAGTCTGATACATATTGCTATCCCTATAAACTGATATTCACTAACAATCATTTATGTAAATACGCACGATAAACATAACCAAAAATCTGTATATATTACGTAATTCATCATATTAAGCAATAATTTTGTAAATTTCCTAGAAAACGGATGAATGGTAGATTTAATATGACCAAATACATATATTTCTGTTAAATATTATATTTACCGCTCATTACAAAGAATATCCCAACAAACCTCCCAAATATCTCAAAAAACATAATCACTATTTATTTTAAAAATACTTGTCATATTGGCATTTCTTTATAGCTATAAACAATACGTAAATAAACCCCTATAATAGAGCGTCAATATCATTTGATGATGAAAGTCGCATATCGGCTGTCGTTTACTTTTACTACGATGTCTGTTTGAACCCCATGCCAAGCTACAGTTGCTGATTATTAGCACTGGTCTGTAATAGCCAAGACATATAATGGAATGACGAGATGCAGCAAGGAAGGCATTAGGTAAATCGTTTGCTTACGAAAATATGTATAACTCTGTGATTTAATAATACCCTGCCACCGTGTAGGGATGACTGATAAAAAAGGATTAGAAAAGATGAATTATTACAAGGATGCTGATAGCAGCGAAACGCAGGAATGGCTGCAAGCTTTTGAGTCTGTGATTAAGCATGCCGATAAAGATCGTGCGCAGTTCTTATTGAAAGCCTTATACAATATGGGGGTACAAGAAGGCCTGCCCTTTAACCGTTTAGATACGGCCTATATCAATACCATCGCCGTTGAAGATGAGCCGATGTACCCAGGTGATTTGACGATCGAGCGCAAGATTCGTGCCTTGATTCGCTACAATGCCTTGGCAATGGTGATGCGCGCCAATAAAAACGATGACGATTTGGGTGGTCACTTAGCCTCATTTGCTTCTAGTGCGACGCTATATGAAACGGGTTTTAACCATTTCTTCCGTGCTGCTAGCGATCATTTCGGCGGCGATATGATTTATTATCAAGGTCATTCAGCGCCAGGTATGTATGCCCGTTCTTATCTTGAAGGTCGCTTGACTGAAGATCAGTTGGATAATTTCCGCCGTGAAGTCGGTGGTAAAGGGTTATCAAGCTATCCACATCCTTATTTGATGCCGGACTATTGGCAGTTCCCAACGGTTTCGATGGGCTTAGGTCCTATCATGTCAATCTACCATGCCCATGTACATCGCTATATGGAAAACCGCAAACTGCTAGAGTCAGAAGGTCGTAAGATTTGGGCGTTCTTAGGTGATGGTGAAACAGATGAGCCAGAAAGCTTAGGTGCTATTTCTCTTGCTGGTCGTGAAAAGCTGGATAACCTGATTTGGGTCGTTAACTGTAACCTGCAGCGCCTCGATGGTCCTGTTCGTGGTAATGGTAAAATTATTCAAGAACTTGAATCCGTATTCCGCGGTGCAGGCTGGCGAGTGATTAAAGTGGTTTGGGGCGGTAACTGGGACAGTCTGCTTGCTAATGATGATACCGGTGTCCTTAAACACCGTATGGAAGAGACAGTCGACGGTGAGTATCAGCTATATGAAGCGCGCGATGCCAAATTTACCCGTGAGCATTTCTTTAATAAGTATCCTGAATTAAAAGAGATGGCAGATGCCTTAACGGATGAAGATATTTCACGTCTGAACCGTGGTGGTCATGATCCGATGAAGGTTTATGCCGCGTTTAGTGAAGCCATGAAAACCAAAGGTCAGCCGACGGTTATTTTAGTGAAGACCGTCAAAGGCTATGGTCTATCCACCACCCAAGCGGTTAACAAATCGCATCAAGTCAAGAAGCTTGATCAAGAAGCATTGGTGTACTTCCGTGACCGTTTTGATTTGCCATTTACTGATGAGCAGTTAGAGACGCTTCCGTTCTATCGTCCAGCTGAAGATTCAGCAGAGATGAAGTATCTAAAAGGTCGCCGCGAAGCCTTGGGTGGCCATTTGCCAAATCGCCGTAGTGGTCATATTCCTTTGAATATCCCTGATTTATCTATCTTTGATCGGGTTTTAAAAGGCAGTAACGGTAAAGAGCAATCAACCACCATGGTGTTTGTGCGCCTATTATCAGCAATGCTAAAGAACAAAGACATCCAAGACCGCGTCGTACCTATCGTACCTGATGAAGCGCGTACCTTTGGTTTAGAAGGTATGTTCCGTCAATTGGGTATTTACTCTGCCGTTGGTCAAAAGTATACGCCTGAAGACAGTGAAGCCTTGATGGGTTATAAAGAAGCCATCGATGGTCATATGTTAGAAGAAGGTATCAACGAAGCGGGTGCAATGAGTGCGTGGATTGCGCTGGCAACCAGTTATTCAGTGAATGCGCTACCGATGATTCCGATGTACATCTACTACTCTATGTTCGGTTTCCAACGCATTGGTGATTTGGCTTGGGCCGCTGGTGATTGTCAAGCACAGGGTTTCTTATTGGGTGCAACGGCAGGTCGCACGACGTTAAATGGTGAAGGCTTGCAGCATCAAGATGGTCATTCGCAAATTTTATTCAACGTCGTTCCTAACTGTGTGAGCTATGATCCGTGCTTTGGTTATGAGTTGGCAGTGATTATGCATGACGGTCTACGCCGCATGTATGCTGAAGGCGAGCGTATTTATTACTATCTCACCGTGATGAATGAGAACTATGAGCAACCTGCAATGCCAGAAGGCGTTGAAGAAGGCATCAAACGTGGTATGTATCTGCTAGAAGATAATGGTTCTGCGCAAGTTCAGTTATTAGGTTCTGGTGTTATTTTACGTGAAGTGCAAAAAGCGGCACGTATCTTAAAAGACGAGTTTAATATCACATCGAACGTCTGGAGTGTGACCAGCTTTAATGAGTTGACACGTGATGGTATGGCGTGTGATGACTATAATCGTCTACATCCAATGGATGAAGAGCGCGTGCCATGGATTACTGAACAGCTTGCACCGCACGAAGGTGTGGTCGTTGCCGCAACGGATTATATGCGCAACTATTCAGAACAGATCCGTGCTTGGTTGCCAGATAGCCGTCCATATACCACTTTAGGTACTGATGGTTATGGTCGCTCCGATACCCGCGAAAATCTCCGTAGCTTCTTTAACGTTGATGCCGCCCATATTGTTGTTGCTACTCTAAAACGCTTGGCTGATGAAGGCGAAGTGGAAATGCGTTTGGTTAAAGATGCGATCTCTAGCTTAAATATTGATATCGATCATCCGCCTGCATGGCAGCAACAGTCATATTATGACTATTCTCCAGACGCTCCAGCACCTGGCAACATCAATCCGATTCCTGTACCTGAGTTTGTTGCTGAAGATGATGATGAAATCAGCAGTGAAGGTCGCGCCGAAGATCAAGCCGATGCAACCTTACTTAATAATGATGATGTCGAAGAAAAATAACCATAAGACAAGGAAATGAAAAATGGACATTAAAGCCCCCGATTTGGGTGTCGATAGCGCCGAAGTCAGTGAAATTATGGTTGCAGTTGGTGACGTCATTGCAAAAGACGATAATATTATTTTACTTGAGTCAGATAAGGCTTCGGTCGAAGTGCCAAGCTCTGCTGCTGGTAAAGTGACTAAAATCAGTGTTGCGATTGGTGATCAAGTCAGTGAAGGTATGGTGCTAATCGAGCTTGAAAGCGAGAATGACAGTCAAGATGAAAGTCAAAGCACAGAAGCACCTGCTGCTACTCAAGAGAAGTCTCTTAATACTGAGCAAGAAGAACTGCAAAAGGAAGAGCAGAGCGATAAGGTAGCCGTTGAGTCAAATACTGATCAACCTGTTGAGCAAGAAGCAACAGCGACCACGCATGCGCTCCCAGATTTAGGCGTCGATGAAGCGCAAGTATCTGAGATTATGGTCAGTGTTGGCGATATGGTCACTGCTGATCAATCTATCTTGCTGATCGAGTCAGATAAAGCGTCGGTTGAAGTGCCAGCGCCACAAGCCGGCAAAGTCCAGAAAATACTGATACAAGTAGGCGATATGGTTGCCAATGGTCAAGACTTTATTGTCATCATCGCTCAAAGCTCAGACAATGCTAATGCTACGAGTGAAGCCAAAGCACCAGTCGCTCAATCGCAAGATTCAAAACCAGCAGTGAGCGAGCAAAAGACTGATTCAAGTCAGGAAGCTGCTAAACAAGCTACGACTGAGCCTAAACAAGTTGCTAGTACTACTGCAAAAAGCAGTACAGGTAATAAGCTGACCGAAGCACAAGTCAATGAAAAAATGGTTGATGTCTATGCTGGTCCCGCCGTGCGTAAACTTGCCCGTCAGTTGGGTGTGGATATTAGCCAAGTAACAGGTTCAGCACTGAATGCACGTATCTTAAAAGAAGATTTATTTGCTCATGTGAAGCAAAGCTTGACGACAAAACAAGCTGCACCCGCTACTGGAGCCGGTGTATCTAGAGCCAGCTTACCAAGCTTACCTGATATGAGTAACGTTGAGATTTGGGGCGAAACAGAAACCCAAGACTTAACTCGCTTGCAAAAGGTGTCGATTCCACAGCTGAATTACAACACTTACTTGCCACAGGTGACGCAGTTTGATTTGTCTGATATCACTGAGACAGAGCAGCTGCGTAGTGAGCTTAAAGGCAGTATGAAAGCTGAAGGTGTTGGACTGACAATTTTAGCCTTTATTGTCAAAGCAACGGCTTATGCATTGACCCAGCATCCACGTTTTAACAGTCATTTAAGTGACGACAATACCCAAGTCATCCTACGTAAAAGCGTAAATATGGGGATTGCAGTAGCAACAGATGATGGCTTAATCGTGCCAGTGATTAAAAATGCTCACGAAAAAGGTATTAAGCAAATTGCGATTGAAATCGGCGAGTTGGCCATCAAAGCCCGTGATAAAAAGCTAAGTACTAAAGACTTGCAAGGCGCAAGCTTTACTATCTCAAGTCAAGGTATCTTGGGTGGTACGGCGTTTACGCCATTGGTGAACTGGCCACAAGTTGGTATTTTGGGGGCATCAGAAGCGACGATGCAACCGAAATGGAATGCTGATAAGCAAACTTTTGAGCCGCGCTTGATGTTGCCATTGTCATTATCGTATGATCACCGTGTGATTAACGGTGCTGATGCGGCAGTATTCACGCGTTATGTCGCAACATTGCTTGCTGACCCGCGCCGTATCTTGCTATAAACTTTAGTATTACTTAAATATGTTATGAATCATAAAAAGACTGTCTGCGGATGGTCTTTTTTATAGCTGTTATTGCAACAAATGATAGATAAATAATAGACACAAAAAAACCAGCTTATCGCTGGCTTTCTATTTATGATATTTAGCTTATAACTCTGATAAATTAGAACTGTTTTACAAAGGCAACGCCATAAGCCCAAGGACTGATATCGATTTTGCCAATATCAGTACCATTTAAAGTAGCGTCAGTTTTGATGTCCATATAGCGAGCATCAATACGGAAAGACTCAGAGGCTGCAAAGGGGATATCAAGACCGATATGACCAGCAACACTAACGCTATCATCAAGCTTTAATTCAGTACCTACAACGTTTGCTTTTTCTTTAAAGAACATCGTGTAGTTTACACCAACACCCACAAACGGTTTTACATTCATAGGTAGGTTATAATCATCGAAGTGATATTGTAGAGAAAGCGTTGGTGGTAAATGCTGAGTTCTACCAGTGATCTCATTATTTAAAGCATCAGTTAAGGTAAAGTCATGATGAAATGGAATGGCAGCGAGTAGTTCAACACCAACGTTATTAGCGATAAAGTATTCACCACTGATGGTTGGACGGACATCACCATCAACATCTACAGCATAGTTTGTGCCACCTATAGTGACATCACCATTATCATTTTTAGGATCAACATAGTGTGCACCAGCGGCAACTGTCCAAGTACCAGCAGGTACAGCAAAAGCAGTGGTCATAGTAAGTGCAGTAGCAGCGGCTAAAACTAGGGATTGTAGTTTCATCGTTTAATTCCTCAACGTTTAGATAATGGTCGCTAGCTCATGAGGGATGTCATAAGTTAGCAACATATAATATTAGGCTAGGGATTAACCTGTAACATCTGCTATCTATTATAGTACAAACACCTTACTAATAGTAAGGTTTTAAGCGGAACGTTCAGATATTTATGCGTAAAGTTACAATGAGAAAGGTTTTGATACGTTAAAGTTTATGGCATAACCTATTTTGATTGTAGGTTTTTGCTATTATTGATATGCCATTATTTTATAAAGGGATCGGTTATCTATTATGCTTGGCTACTGTAGTAATTCTCCACTGCGCTGTGACAACGCTCTCTCATTGATAGTGTTAGACCAAATAGATTCTTGTTGCCCGATCTGTGGCTTATCCTTGTTACCTGCCCAAAAACGTAGTCATGAGTGGCGCGCTGAAGAGCGGTTATTGCGCATAGCGTTTTTCGCCGTTGCTATCATATTGGTCTTGGTTGTCTATATTTATTATACAAAGTTAGTATAATCAGACTCTCATAACGGCTTTTTTGTTCATCCAAGCTCGGTGTTACACCGCATAGGGACGGCATGCTATTTCAATCTATACGGCGCTTGCGTCTTTTTGTCTATAATATTTTGCAAAACGATGAGCATGATACGCTCTTTAGTCGCTGTGTTGATTATTTCCTTATTTTTTTGATTATGGCAAATGTCACTGCGGTGATTGCAGAGTCTGTTGATACTTGGTACTACCCTTATCAAGAATACTTTACGTGGTTTGAAAATTTTTCTATTGTGATATTTTCTATTGAATATTTGCTTCGCATATGGAGCGTTGCTGAAGCCAAGCCAAGCAATACTACATGGCGACAGCGCTGGGATTGGCTAAGAAGTCCATCTGCATTGATTGATTTGATTGCCATTGTCCCTGCGTTTTTGAACTTCTTTGTCAGTATAGACTTGCGTTTCTTGCGTATTTTACGTTTGTTTCGTATTCTTAAATTGACTCGTTATTTTGCCTCATTGCGTATTTTGTTGGTGGTTATTAGTAAGGAAAAAGGCTCCTTCCAAGCGGTTATTTTTATCTTAATAATTATGATTGTGACCGCTTCTAGTGGTATCTATCTAGTAGAAAATCATGCACAGCCAGAAGAGTTTGAATCGATACCAAAAGCCATGTGGTGGGCGGTAGTTACTCTAACAACGGTAGGTTATGGCGATGTGACGCCGATTACCAATGCTGGTAAAATATTAGGCGCTATTATTACTATATTGGGCGTTGGTTTAGCAGCGTTACCTGCTGGTATTTTGGCAACCGGCTTGGCAAATGAGCTCAGTCAGCGCCGTGAAGAGCTTGAGCAGGATTTCAGGGGACAGCTGATTGATAGTGATTTTGATTTGGTTCAAAATCAGATGATGATTGAAAAAATCCGCCGCGAGCTTGGCTTAGATAAAGAGCAAGCGCAGGATATTGTGCTGCAAGTGCTGCGTGAGCAAGAGCTTGAGCGCCGTGAAAGAGATGTGCAGCAAAAGAATTTTTGTCCACATTGCGGTGAGCGCTTATAGCAAAGGACTATAGTCAGGGAAAAGTAACATTGATACATCAAGTACTGCTGATATTAATTTTTCTTGCTTGCTTGCTTGCTGTGCCTACGCCGACAGAGGCTGCAAAAAATTTATACCAGCAGCACTGTAGTGTTTTGAAGATATTTTAACTATGCCAGTTATCACAGGCTTTTTTCTGTATCGAATCGCCCATATAGAATTAAAAATGGTCAATGGCTTTGTATCGCGATTGACCATTTTTAATTAAGCGCGGCACATCCTTTTAGCTATATATGGCTTGCGGGATCGGTAGGGCACGAGCCAATTCATGCGCCACTTGTTGCGCCGCTATTGCCAAATCTGTTGCAGGGAGTGGCAGGTTCTGTAACGTTAGATGCCAGTCATCTACTTCTCGGCGCAAATGGGCGACCCACAGTGTCACGCAGTCACGCGGCAGCTGCTTTAAATTGACCTCAAAAGAGCGGTTACCTTCATCATCGCTGAGATGAATCTCGCCTTTTTTAACTCTGGTAAAAGGTTGTCCGTAGTAGGAGTTGGCAATCAAAGCAATATGCGTGATATGAGCAGGGATTTCATCCAGATATAGTCTGATTTGCTCTTGATCAAGCGGTGCAAGATACATCGCTTGGTTGCCGCGGTCTTTACCATTCAAACTATCGCCTTGATGGCATATCGATTCGGCTTTGTCGCGCAGCTGCTTAAACCAAACGATGTCGCTGATGGTGCAGTTGTCATCATATAATACGCAAGCCAAATCAAGATCCATGGAGTTTGCATTTTTATTAAAACGCTTCTTTAATTTTTTAAATAAGCCTGTCTGTTCAACCTTGGTAAATTCATAATTGAGACCAAAAAACAAAGTTCCTGCGTCCAAACCCAACCCTCTTAAGCTGTCTGAAAGTAGTGGCGATGGGGTAGTGGTCGACATAATAATCCTTTTGATACTTGGTTTTTTTATGAATGAGTTAGGTAGATGTAGAAGCTATAAAAGTGCTTGTAAGAATGGCGTAAAAAATTAGATATCTTCCACTACTTTATCTAATACCGCTTGATAAAGCAGCTCTGGTTTGGCGTTTAGCAGCCCATTACCAAAACCTCGTAACCACCAAACCAGCTGAGAAGTTAGATTCACCGTTGCTTGTATGGTCAAGGTTTCATCGTTATTGATGCTCACAATTTGGTCATCACTGAGCTTACTTTCTGTTAAGCTTTTGCCAGCTTGTTTGGTAAATTGTAGCTCAATCGCTGTATATTTGCCATGATTGGGCAGTTGGCGGAATAAGGGGTGGCTAAAGCCCATACCACCTGCATCCAGATAGTTATCCAACTGAAAATTATCAGGCGTTTTTGCTGCGCTCTCTAATATCTCAACACTGGCAAATCGATGTAGGGCAAAGGTGCGAATGATAGTTTCGCTATCATCAGTGCGGGTCGCGAGCAGATAAATAACCACCCCGCGTTGGATAATAGCAATAGGGTTTAAGGTATATTCGCTGGCTTGGGATTTGTTGCTACGGGTATAGCTGGCTTTGATTTGTAATTGATAAAATAAAGCATGATAAATATTATCTTTACTGTCCAAATCAATGTGCGGCGCAATCAAAGGCTGGGTCGCGGGTTCAATGCGAACCCTATCAATCCATGAATGGGTTACTTTACTGTTTTTAAGTTGGCGACGTGCCAAATCAAACCAAGGAAATAACTCATCTAAAATAACTGGCGGTAGCAGCTGGCTTAGATTGGCTTCCACCATATTAAAGGCAACCGCTTGAGATAGATTCATATGCGGCAAGCTTTGTAGCGGCGCATCGTCTTCCCAGCGCCAACCTTGTGGATTGGCATTATTTTTTTCGATAGGAAAACGTTTGGCAAGGGCGTTTAAGTCGCGCTGTACTGTGCGCAAACTGATATCAAAACCTGCCAGTATCAGCTGCTCATAGACATGAGTGGTGCCGACCCAACGATTACGTTGTAATTGTGACAACACTTGCCACTGCCGCGCTGTTGTCGCAGCACCATGACGACTATCAGCTGCATCATCAGCGGCTTTATTGTCTGAAAATGCAACAGTGTTTGCTTGCTCATCAGTAGCCTGTTGATTGTCGCGATTATCATTGTCAGTATGAGCAATGTCGGTATGAGATACAGTCATGAAAAGATAACCTTTGTAATGTCACGATTATAAAGTCAGCGGGTTATTCACATTGGTATGAGCATGAAAGGACATCAGCAGATGGTTATTATATAGCATTGCACAGAGCACCCTAATATCTAGCGTGCTTCATCTATAATAACTTCTTCTACGATGATATCGTTATCCTCTTTAATAAGCTGTTCTTTAATAGCCTTTTCTTTGTTAGAGACTTTATTCTTATCTTCTTTTTTTTGGCGTTTGGCTTGGCGTTTCTTTTTGGCTTTCTTTTTTGATTTTTTATCGTCAATATCATCATCTGTATTTTGGTTTTCATCCCATAGCATCAAACGACTTAAGACTTTACCAAACAACGTCTCTTTGCGGTAGCGACTTTTCTTATTCACTGTATCGACAGGTAATCCCGTCATTAATGTGAGCGCTTCACTGAGCGTGTGCACCCCATATATATGAAAGCTACCTGATTTTACAGCGGTAATGATATCGTCGCGTAGCATAAGCTGCTTGACGTTTGCCATAGGAATGACCACGCCTTGCTGTCCAGTCAACTCTTGCTCACGGCACGCATCAAAGAAACCTGCAATCTTGGAGTTGATGCCGCCGACGGCTTGTACTTCACCAAGCTGATTCATAGAACCTGTAATCGCAAGAGATTGATTGATCGGTACGTTTGCTAAAGCAGATAATAGGGCACAGCCCTCACTGACAGTCGCGCTATCACCATCAATATGCGCATAGCTTTGCTCAAACGCCAGTGAAGCACTAAAATTTAGTGCATGGTGCTGACTAAATAATGCTCTTAAGTAGCTGGTCATGATCAGCATACCTTTGGCGTGCAAGCTACCGCCCAAATCAACATCGCGCTCGATATCTAGGATTTCACCCGTACCGATATTTGGCTGAATGACCGCTGTGAGACGGGCAGGCATGCCAAACTCACTATCGGCATAGCTTACCACTGTTAACGCGTTGACTTGCCCAACTGCCTCTCCTTGGGTCTGAATAAGCTGTTGACCGTTTTTGAGCTCATCCCAATAGAGGTCGCGTAAATATCCTGAGCGCTCATCCATATCCTCAATAGCTTGCACCACATGTTTGGCACTGACGATATCCTGTCCGCCCAAACGCGCATGGCGATTGGATTCATGCAACAGCTTAATAAGCAAATCACTGTGCAGACTTAAACGGTCTTGATCCTCTGCTTGCAGACTTAAATGCTCAAGTAGAGCAGCTTGTGCCCTTCTATCAAATGGATAAAGATTGGCGTAATCGATGATGTCTGCCATCTTTCCGACCAACGCGAGCTCGTGCTCATGAGTACGAACCACATCATCGTGGAAGTCAGCACGTACCTTAAATACCGCATCAAACTCCGGCTCAAGCTCCAGTAATTCGTAATACAAGTCAGCTTCACCTAATAAAATGACCTTGATATCAAGATCAATGGGCGCAGGCGATAAGGATAAGCTACCTGTTAAGGTCAGCATTTGCTCAAGACTTGAGAGTTTAATTTTACGAGACTGTAGTGCACGCTTAAGACCTTGCCACGCATAAGGATGCTCAAGCAGATGACTGGCTTCAAGCAGTAAGTAACCTCCATTAGCACGATGTAAAGCGCCGGCACGAATCATGCTGACATCGGTCGTAACCGTACCTAATTGAGTGATCTGCTCTACATGACCTAATAAATTTAAGTGAGTAGGCAAGTCTTCAAAGATAACGGGCGCACCACTATCAGGCTCATGACTGCTAATAACATTGACCGCATATCTACTAGGCGTCGTGGCGAGCAATGCCGTTACAAACTCTTCATCATCTCCATTAACGATACGCTCGACATGAGTCACCATATCGGCAAAGACTACTTTTAGATACTCAACGACCAGTGGTTGAGCACTGAACTGCTCATAAATAGGGGTAAACAATGGCTGTAATGCTCGCTTGGCAATATTGCGATGTAGCGACTCGATGGCATCATTGGCTTCATCTTCTAATTGCTCTAAAGCAATCGTCAGCTGACTCAGACGTTTTTGCATATGATTTTTTTGAGCAAAATTATTTAGCTCAGTTTCATATTCGCTGCTATATGAACTATCATTAGCCTTAACATCGCTCTCATCGGTGCTAACGGTCGTCGCTTCCTTATTGTCATTGATAAGGGTATTGTTTTTATGACTATTGGAGAGTTTGTCTGATTTATCATCCATATCGCTCGTTTCTGTTGCAAGCTGGCTTGGATGAACAAAAACGGCTTTATTATCAAACGGCCGAAACGTTAACGCTAGATCATACTGCTTGCCCTCAGCATTGAGCACATCATAGGCATGACTTTCCTTTTGATGTGTGTCATTTTTGATGGCTTCTATCTTGCTTTGATACTGATCACTGCGAAAGCGTTGACTCAGCCGTTTTTTGGCTTGTTGCCACAAAGTATTGACTTGATGTTGCAAGACAGCGGCCTGACCAGCAGGTAAGCGTAGTGCCAGTGGCGTCCGTGGGTCAGTGAAGTTGTGTACATATACCCAATCATCCGGCGTCGGTGCATCGGCTGCGATAAGACTGAGCAAGCGACTAATCACCGTACGTTTACCCAAACCATTCTCGCCAGCCGCAAACACATGATAGCCACTAGCATGAATATCGAGTGCCGTATGCAACGCCTTAAGCGCCCGCTGTTGCCCAAAACCAATATCTAAATCGGGTGCGCTACGAGTATCGGCTGGCAGCAGACTAGGTTTACTATAGCGTTTAAGCTGATTTGCCGCGACGAGGCAGCGCTGACTGACTTCTATGAATATAGGGTGAGGTGTAATAGGCGCATCAGTAGCGTTAGGGTTATTTTCTTTTTCTACCGACTTGCGGGCCGTTTTTTTACGTTTTAAGCTTTTATCCAATTTCTTCTTATTTAAGGAATTTTTATCAAATGATTCCTTATTGGCTGAGGGCTCTTCATGGGGATGCTTGTTACTTGAGCCACTAATAGGCATTATAGCCTCTGCGGTATTATCGCTAATGTCTTGTTGGTCTTTATTCAGGGGTATGTTTGGCTGTTCTGTCATAGGAATAGGGTCAGTCGCTTAAAAATATTAAATGGTGATTGATTTTGGTTTTTTTGATGGGGCAATGGATACATTAGCATTTATAGTAATAGAACATCTTACAAGATATCGCTGTTTTTTAAAGCAGTCATTGAGCGCAAATTTGTATCATGAGCGATTATGTCTTAGCGAATAAAAGTTTACTAATAGTAATTATAAAACAATAATAGTAGAACAGTTAAAGAAGAATAACAGCTCAATATAGGCGTAGATAGTATAAGATGACGCACATTGGCGCAATCTGCAACTATTCAATAAGCAGCCTGCATGATAAAATAGACGGTTCACATGTCAAAAACGGATAAACCCTTGTATGTCAGACTCCTCTAAATCTTCTTTATCCTCTGCTACCATGGGTAATATCCATATTGATCCGACAGGCTTTGTAAAGCTTGGCGCACAATTACAGACATTGGCGAATATCTTAGCGCAAGCAATAGACGAGTTGGGTCTAACATTGAGTGCCCAGCAGCAGCGCAGCTTATTATTGTATTTAGACCAGCTTTTATTATGGAATAAAGCGTATAATCTGACCGCGATTACTGATCCGGTAGAAGCACTTATCAAACATGTTATCGATTGTTTGGCTATTATAACCCATTTACCCTCGGGGTCGCTGCTCGATATTGGTACGGGCGCAGGTTTGCCGGCAGTGATTATTGCTATTTGTCAGCCTGAGCGCTCATGTACAGCGCTTGATAGCAATCAGAAAAAAATCCGCTTTATTAAGCAAGTGAGCAGTGAGCTTGGTTTGAGTAATATGCAGCCTATCGCATCGCGTATTGAAGCGCACGAGGCAAGCTATGATGTAGTTACTTCTCGAGCATTTGCCAGTTTGATAGATTTTGTTGCAGTTGCCGAGCCGCGATTGGTAGATAATGGCTATCTATGTGCGATGAAAGGCAAAGCGCCAAGTGAAGAAGAGTTAGACGCTTTAAGTAACGATTGGCAGTTTAAGACCATTAAATTAAACGTGCCACGTTTACATGATAGTCGTCATTTAATTGAATTGTCTTATAAAAATGTCTAAGCTATGAGCACAGCATTTACCATGAAACTATCTTTTTTATGGTAAATGCTGTGCTCATGTTTATGTTTTCAGTAAAAGCGCGTGTTAATAAAATTAGTAACAGATCCTAATTAAATTGAGTGAGTGTATGGAAATCATAGCGATTGCGAATCAAAAAGGCGGAGTGGGTAAGACCACAACGGCGGTAAATTTGACCGCCAGCTTGGCTGCCAAACGCAAGCACGTACTGCTCATTGACTTAGACCCACAGGGTAATGCGACCAGTGGTACGGGTGTCGATAAGAATGAGTTGGCACTGACGATAGCAGATGTGCTCCTTGATGGGGTGGCTTTATCTGACGCTATTGTTAGCAGTCCGGCAGGATTCGATGTCATCGGTGCCAATCGTGATTTGGCGGGTATGGACATCACTTTGATGAGCAAAACCAACAGCCATGAGTTATTTAAGACGGCAATGGCAGAGTTGATTGAAGCTCAAAAAGCGGCACAAAAACCTGCCTATGATTATGTGATTATAGATTGCGCGCCCAGCTTAAATTTATTGACAATTAATGCGTTGGTGGCGACTGATAGCGTTATTATTCCGATGCAATGCGAGTATTATGCGTTAGAAGGCTTGGCGGATTTGTCTCAAACGATAGAACGTTTAACAGAGTTGAACCCTAAGTTATATATTCGCGGTGTGGTCAGAACATTATTTGATGCACGCAATACGCTCGCCCGTGATGTGTCTGCTGAGCTGGAAGCGCACTTTGGTGAGATTATGTATCAAACCATTATTCCAAGAAATATCCGTTTGGCTGAAGCGCCTGCGCATGGTCTACCGGTCATTGCTTATGAGAGATGGTCAAAGGGCGCACGTGCTTATCAGAAATTGGCCGCTGAAGTCATGAAACAAAGTCGATAGTTATGTGGTTATAAGAGAAAATGATCAATTATAAAAAATAATGGATCACTGGAGTAATCAGCCAGATAACAAAATTGTGCACATCGTATTTATTATTGAATTTAAAACATTTGGCTTTTATTTTAGCGTTAGAGGATAGGTAATCATGGCGAAGAAAAGAGGGTTGGCTGCCAATCGAGGTTTAGACGCCTTATTAGGGTCAATCAAAAAAGAAAAGCAAATCACCGCCTCTGCCTTGCAAGACGATATAGCCGTGCGTGAGCAGGCTTTACCAGCTGATCCAATAGAGACAAAAGCGACGGTCAAAACTGCCGCTAATGCAAAATCTACTGCCGCTTCTGAGTCAAAAGATGCCAATCAACGTAAAGCTCGTACACCGCGTACAGTAAGTAAAAATACTGCCAATGGCAATCGTGTAAACGTGAGTGAAAGTAACGGATCTGAAGACCAAATCAGTTTGGTGCAAATCGATGTTACCCGTTTGCAGGCTGGTAAGTATCAACCGCGTCGTGACATGAGTGAAA
This sequence comes from Psychrobacter sp. ANT_H56B, assembly GCF_008369245.1. Classification (NCBI taxonomy): domain Bacteria; kingdom Pseudomonadati; phylum Pseudomonadota; class Gammaproteobacteria; order Moraxellales; family Moraxellaceae; genus Psychrobacter; species Psychrobacter sp. ANT_H56B. Next base: position 150,345 of record NZ_VOBF01000005.1, on the reverse strand, counting down.
CGGCACTGGCAGAATTGGCATCTTCTATCGAACAGCATGGTGTCATGCAGCCTATTGTTATTCGTCCATTACTCGCCACAGAAGATAAAAGCGAAGCTTTTGTTACGCACGAAATCATCGCCGGTGAACGCCGCTGGCGTGCGGCGAAAATGGCAGGCAAGTCAGTCATTCCAGCGATTGAGCGTGCTTTGTCAGATGAGCTGGCGATTGCCCTCGCATTAATTGAAAATATCCAGCGTGAAGATCTATCCGTGATTGAGCAAGCAGCAGCATTACAGCGTTTTCATACTGAATTTGGTATGAGTCACGCTATGATTGCTGAAGTCGTGGGTAAAGCACGTACTACCGTATCAAACCTTCTGCGCTTAAACCAGTTGCACGACACGGTCAAAGATCACCTAGCTACTAGCGCCTTAGATATGGGTCATGCGCGTACGCTTTTAGCGTTATCATCTGAGCAGCAGCCTATCATTGCTCAAAAAATCATCGATGGTGGTATGACCGTACGCGAAGCTGAAAAGCTTGTTAAATCTATTTTGCAGCCAGCGCCAAAAGCCAGTCGCACCGAACAAGTACAGTCTCGTGATGTTGAGCGTTTGACGCAGCGACTAACAGATATGCTCGGCGCTGAAGTGAAACTTAAGCATAAAAAAGACGGGCAGGGTAGTGTTGAGATATTCTTCCACAGTCAAGATCAATTAGCCGCTTTAATTAAGCATATGGAAGCACAGGCTTAAAATATTGCGTGTGTATTTAATCTAATGCTTATTTAAATAGTCTTGATGACCGCTATTTTTATCAAAATATAGAAGAGAGTTGATATGTGGGAGTTGGTAAAAGCGGGTGGTTGGCTGATGACACCTATTGTATTGTGCTCTATTTTAGCATTGGTGATTATTATTGAGCGTAGCCATACCTTACAGTTTAACAAGGTTGCCCCAAATAGATTGCGTGAGCAGCTGATTACTCGCCTTCGTGAAAATGGTGACATTGGTCGTACGCAGCTGATGAATGTCAAAGAAAAGACTGCGCTAGGTGATATCCTAGCAACGGGTTTGCTCTATCGTCAATACGGCTTAGAGTCGATGACGATGCATATGCAAAATCGTGCCAGCGTACAAGTCCATCAATTAGAAAAAAACATCAATATGCTTGGTACTATCGGAGCGATTGCCCCTTTACTAGGCCTGTTGGGTACAGTACTGGGTATTATCTCATCGTTCTTAGCGATTACTGATGGTGCGATGCAAGACCCAACGATGCTTGCTGCAGCGGTGTCGCAAGCTCTGATTACGACTGCGGCTGGCATGATAGTTGCCATCCCAGCGTTGGTAGCCTATCGCTATTTTCAGCGCCGTATCATCGATATCAATGCGCAATTTGAAACCCAAGCAGGATTGATGGTTCAAGAGTTGTACGATTATCAATTGTTAGAAAACACCCATATTCCTAATACATCTAAGCAAGTTACTCATGCTGCAGTAGATGCTAGCATAAGAGATCAGCACTCAATTGACGGATTTGATTTAGATAAAACGGCAACGGCCACTCTATAGTTATGTTTTTAGCAGCGCCATAATGGCATTGTGAAAACGCTATATTGGTCAGATTAGTATCGGATATCACGACTATTGAAGAGAGTGACATGCGCTTTAGAAAACCAACCGTTGAGCCGCTTGAAATTAATCTGACCCCGATGATTGATTGTTTATTATTTTTAATCGTGTTTTTGCTACTAGCAACCTCGTTCAATCACTTTAGCCGCTTAAATATTATTTTGCCTGAAGCGGAAGGTGTGGCACTGACCGACGATAAAAACAGTATTGAGGTAGCCGTGCAAGAAGATGGCAGCTATTTGGTCAATGGTATTACCCTTGCCAGCAGCAATGAAGCTGAACTCACCAGTATGTTGCAGCAAGAGGCGGGCAGTAATCGTGATATGCTATTTGTGATTGCCGCTGATGCCAATGCCACACATCAATCAGTGGTAAGAGTGATGGATATCGCTGGTAAATTGGGCTTTTTAAATATAAACATTAGTACCGTGGTACCACTTGGTCAAGCGTTACCGCAATAAATCTGAATAAGCTTGGCTTATAGCGTGTTTTCAGTATTAAGCACCATCACTCTTTTTTATGGCTATATACATCATTGCAAGTTACTGCTTTATCAGTGCCATTCACTCTCGTTCTTATACCTATATTGAGGCTTTTATGAGCCAAGCTTACCAACCTGACTCTACAAAAACTTCTGCTAAAACACCAGTAGCACCAACAGTGGTGACCTTAAATCCGCCTAAACGCAAGACGCTCATGCGTTTACTGGCTTATTTAAAACCATACTGGTGGGCAATATTACTCACCATTATCGGTTTTGCTATTAATGCCGCCACCGAGATTTGGATTGCCAAACTCTTGCAATACATCACTGATGCTATCAATCAGAACGATCAAAGTAAGCAAGATTTATTTCCGTTTATTATTGTGATGTTGTTCTTTGTGCGCGGTGTGGGTAGCTTTTTGGGTAATTACTACACGGCATTGGTATCGCGAAACTTGGTCTATGAGCTGCGCGTAGAGGTGTTTAATAAGTTACTGCGTTTGCCAAGTTCATTCTATTTGGCCAATCCGGCAGGGACGATTTCGTCTAAGCTTATTTTTGATGTTGAGCAGGTGACCGCTGCTAGCACCGATTCGATGAAAACGTTATTACGTGACGGTCTGACCGTGGTTGCCTTGATGGGCTTTTTGCTTTATAGCAACTGGCGTTTGACTCTGATTTTATTCGTTGTGCTGCCACCGATTTTATGGCTTATCCGGGTTGCCTCAAAGCGTTATTTGAAGCTTTCCAAGGGTATTCAAGAAACGATGGGTGATGTCAGTCATATCACCAATGAAGTCATCAATGGTTATCAAGTGGTCAAAAACTATGGCGGACAAGTATACGAGTCTAAGCGCTTTGATGTGACGTCTAAGAAAAACCTGCGCCAAGGCATGAAGGTTGTTGTGACCAATAGTATCAATACCCCAGCAGTACAGTTATTGATGGCAATGGCAATGGCAGTCGTGGTTTGGCTAGCATTACGTCCTGCGGTGATAGATGATATCTCAGCTGGTGAGTTTATCTCCTATATCGCAGCAGCAGGTCTCTTAAGTAAGCCAGTACGCTCATTGACGGATGTCAATCAACAACTGCAGAGAGGGCTGGCGGCTGGTGAATCGATATTTGCTTTATTAGATGAGCCGGAAGAGGCGGATACTGGTGTGCTTAGCCCTACCTTGGCAGGTGAGATTAAACTGGATAATGTCGGCTTGGTTTATCCAGATTCAACCGTGGCACTACACGACTTTAATTTGGATATACGTGCAGGCGAGACAGTAGCGCTCGTTGGACGTAGTGGCGCGGGTAAATCATCTTTAGTCAATTTGCTCACACGCACGTTAACCACTTCTTCAGGGCAGATTACGCTCGATGGTATGCCCATTGAAGACATTAAGCTTGAAAGCTTACGTGCTCAGATTGCGATGGTCAATCAGCAAGTGGTACTGTTTAATACCACTGTGTTTAATAATATTGCTTATGGCAGTTTGGCTCATAAAACCCCAGTCGAAGTTGAGCAAGCAGCAAAAGATGCCTTTGCTCATGATTTCATTATGCAAATGCCAAATGGCTATCAAAGTGAAATCGGTGCTGAAGGTTTGCAACTCTCTGGCGGTCAGCGTCAGCGCCTATCGATTGCCCGTGCTCTGCTAAAAGATGCGCCAATTTTGATATTGGATGAAGCTACTAGTGCTTTAGATAATGAGTCAGAATATTATATACAAAGAGCACTCGATAACATTATGAAGAATCGCACGACACTGGTTATTGCGCATCGATTGACTACAATTGAGTCTGCTGATCGCATTGCTGTACTAGATGGTGGTCAGATTGTTGAGCTTGGCACCCATGCTGAGCTGATGCAATTGCATGGTCATTATGCGCAGATGTATGCGCGTGATTTTGAATAATTATGAATATTGAAACGGTAATAATACGTGCATGGCAACGTCAAGCGGCTTGGCTTTGGCTACTGTTGCCAGTGAGTTGGCTGTATGCACTGTTGATGGTACTACGCCGCCAAGCTTATAAAGTAGGTGTTTTTTCCAGTTACCGTGCGCCTATTCCAGTCATGGTGATTGGTAATATCACGGTGGGTGGTAGCGGAAAGACACCATTAATTATTGCTTTGGTTCGACATTTGCAGCAGCAAGGCATTAAAGTAGGGGTTATCAGTCGCGGTTATGGCGGTGATAGCAGCCAGATGCCATTATTGGTTAATACAGAGAGCGTCCCTAATGTCGTCGGTGATGAGCCATGTCTCATTGTTAATACGACAGGGACAGCCATGGCAGTATCTCCTAACCGTCAGCAAGCGATTGCTATTTTGCTAGAGGCTTATCCAGAGCTACAGCTGATTATAGCTGATGATGGTTTGCAGCATTATGCGCTGCAACGTGATATTGAATGGGTTGTGGTAGATGCGGCGCGAGGGTTTGGGAATAAACAGTTGCTACCGACAGGATTTTTACGCGAACCCATTTCACGATTAAAGGGTGCTAATGTCATTTATCATCAAAAGCCAGACGCATCATCAATACATAATAAATCTGACTATAACAAGCTCTTAACTGAGCATTTAACGATGCATTTACAAGCGGATGATTTGGAACTGTTGTGGTCATCTAATAATCAGATGGATAATTTAGCCGTAGTAGCCATGGCACCTGAGAAAGGCAGTCAGGTACATGCGGTGAGCGGCATTGGGTATCCTCAGCGTTTTTTTGATACTTTAAATGCTCTTGGTTTTGAAGTTATTCCGCATCCTTATCCTGATCATTATGATTTTAGTCTGGATGAACTGTTGCAGTATACTGATCATCCTATTATCGTGACCAGTAAAGATGCCGTGAAAATAAGAGCGTTGATAATGCAAGCAATTATTAATCAAGCGCTGAGTGATGAGTATAAAGAGCTGGTCAGCAGATTATGGGTATTGCCAGTGACCGCAGTATTGTCAAACAGTTGTTACGAGAGTTTACAACAGCAATTGCAAACCTTGGACATCGATATAAGCATGAGAAAGCAATAATATAGCGTTTATCATATAAAGATTTAAAAGGTTTTATAGGAACAGATTATGTCATCAGCCCTTATGCCCGTCAAAACTCATATCGTCATTCCTGCACGTTTAAAAAGTACGCGTTTACCTAACAAGCCATTATTAACCATTCACGGCAAGCCTATGATACTTTGGGTGGCTGAAAAAGCACGATTGGCGGATTTTGCCGATGATATGTGTATTGCAACCGATGATGAATCGATTGCAAAAATTTGTCTAGATGCAGGTTTTGATGTGGTGATGACAAGCAGTGAACATGCTTCAGGCACGGACCGTTTGGCTGAAGTAGCTGCCATCAAAGGCTGGGCTGCCCATGATATAGTGGTTAATATGCAAGGTGACGAACCACTAGTACCGCCATTATTGTTAGAGCAAGTTAAAACATTATTGGTACAAGATGCAGAGAGCGTCATGGCCACTTTGTGTGAGCCAATCGAGGACTATGATACCTTTATGCGCCCATCCGTCGTTAAAGTGGTCAGTCAGAAGTCCAATGACCAACAGCGCGCACTTTATTTTAGTCGCGCGCCGATTCCTTGTAATCGTGACGTTGTATTAACCAGTGAGAATAATAAACAGCCGCCAAAAAATGCCTATCGTCATCTAGGCTTATATGCTTATCGTGTCAGTTTGCTACAGCAATTTGTTCACTGGTCACAAACGCCGCTTGAAATACTAGAAAGCTTAGAGCAATTACGTGTGTTGGAAAATGGTGGACATATCGCCATTGCTAAAGCTGCCTGCTCATTACCTGCAGGTGTCGATACGCAAGAAGATTTGGATCGTTTAAATGCCATGAGTTTGACAGATTTCCAAGATTATTAATGTAGAATAGCCTAAGCAATAAAAATACAGTTTCTATTAAAATAGTTTTAATTAAATTTTATAGCATTATTTTTATTCCAAATTACTCTTAGAAATTATGCTCTAACACAGATTTTTAATTGAAAGATATTAAGTGAGTGCCATGAGTGAGCTGACAAATATGACAGATGATATGTATTTTGCGCCACTATTGCCATGGCAACACGAACTTTGGTCGCAGCTGACAATGCGGGTACTAGCGCCGCAGCAGTCTTTACCTCATGCGCTGTTGGCGGCTGGCATGCAAGGCATGGGCAAGCGCGCTTTTGTATGGCGATTGGTGGCATGGTTATTATGCCGCGCGCGTGATGCGCATCCACTCGGCGCTTGCGGGCATTGTGAGAGCTGTCAATGGCTTAGATCAGGTACGCATCCAAGCTTACAAGTGTTACCGCTGGTTAGCCTCCCAGTCAATGCTGATAGTAGCGCTCAAAAAGAAGCGTTAACTAATAGTACAAAAGATAAAAAATCTGCTAAGACAGCTAGTAACGCATCATTAAAAATAAAGGTGGATGATATTCGTGCCTTGCAGCCTTTTATTTATCAAGGCGGGCAGGGAATGCGTATTTGCGTGTTAGATCATGCTGAGAAAATGACCATTGCCGCTGCCAATGCGCTACTTAAAACATTGGAAGAACCCCAAGCCCAAGTCCATTTATTTCTGATTAGTGATGCCCCTGCACAGTTGCTCCCAACGATTAAAAGCCGCGTTCAGCAATTGGCATTACAAACGATTGACCCTGCTGTCGCAGTAGATTATATGACTAAAGCATTGGGTAGCAATATCCATCGTAAAGCGGTTGGTACAGATGCCATTGAGCAGCTTATCCAGTTAGCAAATGGTGCGCCTTTAGCAGCTGTGGCACTGGCTCAAGCGCCATGGTATAGCAAGCGCACGCTATGGCTGACGACATGGCAGGCATTACGTAGCGGTAAGCGCAGTAGCGTGGCGGCAAGTGACTATTGGCAAACCCAGCTTGGTATTGTCGAATTTATCCAGCTGTCTGAACTCATGATAATCGATATCCGCCGTGTTGGTTTGGGCTTTGAAGCGCAGCAAAAAGACATTAATTTTTTAATCAATTTAAATGATTATCAACCTATTGATAGTGGGTTAGATGTGTTTGCGCATAGCTTACAACAGACAAAAATTGCGCTGCAACAAAACGTGCAAGAAAAATTCGCTTATGATAAGCTGATGCAAGATTTGGCTTGCTTATAATAGACAACAAAGCCTAAAGATGCTTTCGCATATCAGTGCATGCCACTAACTTATTATCAGTATGTATACTCTAATACTATACAAGATAACCCTGTGTGAAAAAATACTGTAAACCTCATGGATAAAGGGAGCTGACTATGGCAATGCCAGGACGTGGTGGGATTTTAACCTGTCATATTGAAAACATAGATATGCTATATGCAAGCTATCTGTCCTTTGTTACCAATGGGGCATTGTTCGTGCCGTCTGATCGAGCGCAAAAACTGGGTGACGAAGTTTTTATTGCTGTTACTTTGCCCAATTCTAGCGAGCGTTTGCCTATGAATGGCAAGGTAGTTTGGATTAATTCTAAAGCTCAAAGTGGTCGACCAGTAGGTTTTGCAGTCCAAATGGGCACGGACATTACGGGATTGAGAATAAAGAACGAAGTTGAGCGTTTATTGGCAGGTAAGATTGACAGTTTGCAGGCTACTTATACTATGTAGTTTTAATACTTATCAGCAATCATAATAACTGTATAAAAAAAGCCTTATAACTCTTTATAAGGCTTTTTTATGAGCAATATTCTTTAGACAGTGTGAATGCTAATAATTAATAGCGCGGCGGCACATACATATCATCAGGAATAGGCTCGCGATAATATTCATCATCGCGCTTACGATCAGGTAGCTCCACCTCATCGCGTGGCACTTCTTTATACGGAATTTGCTCAAGTAAATGGGCAATACAATTGAGCCTTGCACGTTTTTTATTATTGCCCTCAACCACCCACCAAGGCGCTTCAGGAATGTGCGTACGCTCAAACATCGTCTCTTTTGCTTTTGTATAATCTTCCCAGCGTCGCCGTGACTGCAAATCCATCGCTGACAGCTTCCACTGTTTCAGTGGGTCATGAATCCGGCTCATAAATCGAGAATGCTGTTCATCATCAGTAATTGAAAACCAATATTTTACCAAACGTATGCCCGAACGTACCAGCATACGCTCAAACTCTGGTACTGATTGAAAAAACTCTTCGTACTGCGCATCCGTACAAAACCCCATGACACGCTCGACGCCCACACGGTTATACCAGCTACGATCGAATAAGACAATCTCGCCTGCAGCAGGTAAATGCGCCACATAACGCTGAAAATACCACTGTGATTGTTCACGTTCAGTAGGTGCAGGTAGCGCAGCCACTCGACAAACACGGGGGTTTAATCGTTGGGTAATGCGTTTAATTGCCCCACCTTTACCCGCAGAATCACGCCCTTCAAATATCACCACAATGCGCTCACCGCGATCAACGACCCAATCTTGCAGTTTAATCAGCTCACGTTGTAAACGTACCAGCTCTTGAAAGTAGGTACGCCGATCTAACCGCTCTTGCTCACTCATCTCGCGACCATCAAACCGGAAATCGCGTACATAATCGTCTATTTCATTCTCAAGCTCTTCATCATAACTGTCAATTAAGTCTTGGTGCATCTTGCGTTTTAGCTCATCGTTCAAAAGATCTTTATCCATACGCTCTATGAATGTCACTTGCTCAGGTGTAGTTAATTTACTGCGTTCTTGCTCGGTTAAAGATGTCGGGTCAATTATTAAGGGTTTTTTACCCATGATGCGCTCCTGATAAATATTTTTATTATGCTGTTACTATCTTATAGTCTATTAAATCCAAAAGTACGTCGATATAAGTGTCGTTTTTACAAATATCTTTATTCTGTTTTATAACCATCTTTACTTTAGCATAGCACGCTCAATTCTATGAGTAGAGCAGGCGTCATTATTGTGTTAATAAAGTAGCCAATATTTTTTTAGATAAAAAAATACCCTCTAATCAATAGATTAAAGGGTATTTTTAAAACTGAGTCAGTCTTACACGTTGTATTTACATATTACTATTTTTCTAAGATACAAGTCACACCTTGACCGCCAGCGGCGCAAATAGAGATAAGTGCACGACCTGAGCCTTTTTGATCTAATAGTTTGGCAGCAGTGGCTAGGATACGACCACCGGTTGCAGCAAATGGATGACCTGCAGCAAGTGATGAGCCGTTGACGTTTAGCTTACTACGATCGATAGAGCCTAGTGGCGCATCAAGACCTAGACGCTCTTCACAAAACTTCTCGTCTTCCCATGCAGCAAGCGTTGATAATACTTGTGAAGCAAAAGCTTCATGGATTTCATAAAAATCGAAATCTTGTAGCGTCAAACCAGCACGCTCAAGCATACGCGGTACAGCATAGGCCGGTGCCATGAGCAAGCCTTCTGTATCACCAGATTTACCAATGAAATCAACAGCCGCTGTTTCTTGATGGACGATATAAGCCAATGGTTTTAGACCATGTGCTGCCGCCCATTCATCAGTACCCAATAGGATACAAGATGCACCATCAGTCAATGGGGTAGAGTTAGCAGCGGTCATGGTTGGCTTGGCATTCTTTTTACCAAAAACAGGCTTGAGCTTAGCTAGCTTCTCTAAAGTGGTATCTGGACGCAAGTTGTTATCGCGGGTCAGACCTTTATATGGGGTAATTAAATCATCAAAGAAACCTTCGTCATAAGCGCGTGCTAGGTTTTGATGACTATTAAAGGCAAGCTCATCTTGCGCTTCACGGCTGATGTTCCATTCAAGCGTAGTGATCGCTTGATGGTCGCCCATAGATAAACCAGTACGTGGCTCACCATTTTGCGGCGTATCAAGTAAATCTTTCGGGTTTAGACCCATCAATGCTTTTAGGCGTTGTTTATTGTCTTTAGCTGCGCCCAATTTAATCAATACTTTACGTAAGCCATCACCGACTGCGATAGGCGCATCAGAAGTAGTATCAACACCGCCAGTAATGGCTGAATCGATGATACCAAGCGCGATTTTATTGGCAGAAGCAAACGTCGCTTGCAAGCCAGTACCACAAGCTTGAGAGATATCATACGTTGGGGTATGTGGGTTAAGTGCAGTATTTAATGTCGCTTCACGAGTCAAGTTGATATCGCGGCTCAGTTTCATAACTGCACCAGCAACGACTTCACCGATTTTTTCATCTTGTAAGTTAAAACGCTCGACCAAACCATCTAACGCAGCAGTGAGCATATCCGTGTTACTAACATCAGCATATGAGCCGTTTGAGCGAGCAAATGGGATACGGTTGCCACCTAGGATAGCCACACGGTTCTGACCTGAGCTAAGCTTAGTCGTACTTGCTTTTTTAGCCACAGTATTTGTTTTCTTAGCAGGAGTCGCGTCAGCCTTTTTAGGTGCTTCTTTTTTATCGCTGTTACCTTTTGCTGCACTTTCTTTAGCTGCGTTATCCTCTTTCGTAGCAGTGGTTTTACTATCTTTTGCTACGGTTTCTTTTTTAGCGCTATCAGCTTTTGGTTCTGCTGCTTTGGCATCTGTTTTTTTAGCATCAGTGGTGTCTGATTTTACAGCAGTATCAGTGCTCTTAGCATCACTGGCTTTTACCACGGTGGTCTCAACAACAGGACTATCTGGGTGATTGCTTTTGTTACTCATAATATTATCCTTAAAAAATATGGGTAGAAATAGAAAAGGGAAGTTATCAAAAAAATATTTAAATAATAGAAGTCTTTATTCTAAAAACACCTAAAATACTTTAGATATGTATTACCATTTATTGCGATATATATTACACATTATTGTCATACAGCATAAGACGCTTTTTATAACCTTACTGTATATCTTTAGCAAACGATGTGACGCTTAACCGTAGATATTGCAGTATTTACAAGGATAAATACAAGCTTTATAAACTGGCTAGTGCTGATTAAAAGCATTGCATAATCGTAGGTTTGATAATATATTGTTATCGATAAATGGATTTGCTATAACTTATAGGTCTTAGTTTAGCACAAACTAAAATCCTTTAACGGCAGAAAAATAGACCATCTTGTATACTGGCTTGTCTACATATTGCTATGGACATTAGTGGTTTTTGGACTTATTCGGTATGAATGTGTATAGTTAAGACCGTTTCTAACCTATTTAATAAGTACTTATTATTTATAAATGATGATGTTAATGTCGCTTTATACAGGTAGTTTTATAATCAATGCACTTTAATAGCGCGCATTTCATCATAGATACATTTTATTCTTGTTTACTATTATCTTACTCATCAATTAAAGGATTATATTATGTCAGACCGTTATGGTGATTTTGTTCAGTCGTCTATTGGTAAAAAGGTCGCAAAGAATTTGGGCTTACCAATGCCAGTAGATCTTGACCGTTTTGATAGTGGTCAACCTTTGGTACGTGGCAGCGTGTTGGTTGGTCGTGCTAATGGTGGCGATAACGCAGTTAGTGCGTCAGTGGCTCGTATTTTGTCAGAGCTGCATACGGAAATCTTTGTAAATAGTGGTGATGACGTAAAAGATACCCTGTCGGATGCAGGCGTTAAAGCCAAAGCCAATACTGGCAGTGATGATAAGTTTAAAGTCTTATTGTTTGATGCCAGCAATATTAGCAATGCTGAAGAGCTCAAACAAGTGTACGAGTTCTTTCATAGCGTTGCGCGCCGTGTCGAAAAATCAGGTCGAGTGATCGTCATTGGTCGTCCACCAGAAGCGTTGACTGATATCGAAGCCGCATTGGCGCAGCGTGCCCTTGAAGGTTTTGTAAAATCAGTTGGTAAAGAGTTCAAACGTGGTATTACTGCACAGCTTATCTATGTTGAAGCAGGCGCAGAACAGAATTTAGACTCAACGCTACGTTTTTTTACGTCAGCGCGTTCAGCTTATGTGTCAGGACAGGTCGTACGTGTCAGTAATGGTTCCAATGTCGATGTCGATTGGAACCAACCATTAGGTGGCAAAACCATGCTTGTCACTGGCGCAAGTCGCGGTATTGGTGAAGCAATTGCCCGTGTATTGGCTCGTGAAGGGGCGCATGTTATTTGTTTAGATGTACCACAGCAGCAAGCTGACTTGCAGAAAGTGGCAAGTGAAATTAGTGGTTCGGCTTTGACAGTTGATATTACCAGTGCTGATGCTGGTAAAGAAATTGCAGAAGCTGCACAAAAACGTGGTGGTTTGGATTCAGTGATTCATAATGCTGGTATCACCCGCGATAAAACACTAGCAAATATGGATGATAAACAGTGGGATATGGTGCTCAATATCAATTTGGGCAGTATCGCTAAGCTCAACCGTTATTTACTAGATAACGATGTACTAAAAGATGCTGCACGTATCGTTTGTGTGTCTTCAATCTCAGGTATCGCTGGCAACTTGGGTCAAACCAACTATGCGACCTCAAAAGCTGGTGTCATTGGTTTAGTCAATGCAACCGCCAAGCAGCTAGAAGACAATGCAAAAGGCATGACCATCAATGCAGTTGCGCCAGGATTTATCGAAACGCAAATGACTGAAGCGATTCCATTTGCTATCCGTGAAGCAGGTCGTCGTATGAACTCGATGAGCCAAGGCGGTTTACCAGTCGATGTTGCAGAAACCATCGCATGGTTTGCCTCACCTGCTTCTGGTGGTCTAAATGGTAACGTTGTCCGCGTTTGCGGTCAAAGCTTATTAGGTGCATAATTGTTCTTATATCAGATGACAATGCAGATGACAACGAAGGCTATGTGAGCCATGAAGTTGGTCGTTAATTGCCTTTATTAAACAAGGTATTGACGTTACTTCACATATGCTTACGAAAAAACTGCTCATAAATTGTAATAAAGCTGCCCAAGGGTGGCTTTTTTATGATAAAAACAAAGTGACAATAAGCCAAACATCGTTGCGCCTATTTTAGGATTTCATCTTATATTTTAGTCATCGAATTCATAGCATATTAAATGCCATCAAAAAACTACTCAATCCCAACTTAGGATGTATTATGTCAGACAAACATTATGATGCGTTGCCCAAAGCGCATACTACCTATGCAAATATTGTCAAAAGCCTATTGCCTATCGGTAATAATGGTAAAGTCAGCCGCGATGAGTTGCCGCAAGCGACATATTTTGTAGATGATTTGCATATTGATCAAAGCAATCTAAATGATTATCGTAAAATTTGCGGCTTTGCAGACGATGGCAATGTGCCAATTACGTATTTTTCGGTGCTTTCACAGGCGTTACAGATGAATATGATGGTCAAAGAGCCATTTCCATTTGCTATGCTAGGACTGGTTCACGTCGATAACAGCGTGACCCAGTATCGTGCCATTAAGCAGAGTGAAACGGTTGCTATGTCAGTGATGTTTGATAATTTGCGTGACCATGCCCAAGGTCAGCAGTTTGATTTTGTCACCACGGTAAAAGCAGCAGACGAAATCATTTGGGAAGGCACGTCGACTTATCTATCACGCAGCAAAAAACCTGCCAGCAGTAAGGACAAAAAGAGTACGCCGCGTCCAGTAGCCGTTAAGCCATCAATCAATGAAGAGGGTGTTCACAGTATTTTTGAAGTGCCAGAAGATATCGGTCGCCGTTATGCGTTTGTCTCTGGTGATTTTAACCTGATACATTTGCATCCATTATCAGCGCGTGCCTTTGGTTTTCCAAAAGCCATTGCTCATGGTATGTGGTCAAAAGCTAAGTGTTTGGCGATGATGGGCGAGCTGCCTGATGCTTGTACGGTTGAGGTGTCATTTAAGCTGCCTATTTTCTTACCATCTGAAGTAGAGCTTATCGCTGATCCACTTGCTCAGTTAGAAGGCGCAGAAGATACTTGCCAGTTTGGTTTGTTTAGTGCAAAAAATGACAAGCCGCATCTTGCTGGTGTGATTACCTTGCAGGATGAAGCGAAGTAAAATATAATTTTTATATCAAAAATCATTACTATTGAACACATTTATCCTTATGACTTTACATGAAAATTCAAAAAGTACCGAATGCTCTGATCATTCAGCTGCGGTAGACAAAACAGCAGTTGGCGAGGCTAGCAGTGCCGACACTAGTAGCAACGATAATGGCATCCATCTTGCCACCATATTTGAGCCATATTTTCGTCCTGATGAAAATACCATCGTATGCGGTGCGCTTGATGATGAAAAGGTGGCCGCATTGGCAGCAGCTGGAGTTGAGTTGGTTATTAACTTGCAGCCTGATGAAGAGCTGAAATTCGATGAAAGTACAGCTGTAGAGCAGGCAGGCATGCAATACGAGCATTTACCTATTAATGGCACTGCTGACTTGAAACAGCTTAAAATACTGGCGTTTGATAACATACTACGTCAGCATCATGGCAAAAAAATTGCCATGCATTGTGGCTCTGGCAATCGTGTTGGCGCTGCCATAGCCTTACGGGCTGGTTGGTTACGTGGACGTAAAATGGATACGGCTATGGAGCGTGGACGTAGTCATGGTTTGACTAAACTTGCAGAAGAGGTTCATAATCGATTGCTAGTACCGCGTTAAATCATAAATATTCCTAACAATAAAAAAGGCGACCTTAGGGTTGCCTTTTTTATTGTGTGATACATTATAAAAATATTTTGGAGGATAGAGATTTTTTATCCTGATAAGATGTATGACAGGCTTTAAACTGAATAACTTCATAAATATAAAATAGAACAGGGCACTTATGAACAATAATAATGAAAGCATCTCTACAACTACCCATCAAAACGCTAACGTCGGTACATATACTGACAATCATATCCAACGTCGGCTTCAACAACTGCTAACAGATTTGCAGCTTGATGATGCGCCGGCAGGCGGCGCATTAGTGGTTTATCAAGCTGGCAAATGTATCGCACAAGCAAGTGTGGGACTGGCACGTGCTGATTTATCATGGAATACAGATACTTTATCATTGAACTTTTCGACTGGCAAAGGCATCTTGGCGACACTGGTTCATGTATTGGTATCACAGAAAAAACTGGATTATGATCTACCGATTGCCCATTACTGGTCAGCATTTGGCGTGCAAAATAAAGAGAAAATCACTTTACGCAGTGTGATGTCGCATCAAGCCAATCTTTTTTCGATTCAAAGTATTGACCTCGATAATGAAATCGTCCTTGATTGGAGTATGATGCTAGAGAAAATTGCAGCAATGCCTGTGACTGCCCCTGAGCAGGCGGAATTATACGACAGTGCTTACAGCGCCTTGGTATATGGTTGGGTGCTGGGCGGCGTGATAGAAGCCGTTACTGCGATGCCACTGGCTCAAGCATTACGCCATTATCTAACAGAGCCATTAGGCATTGCCAACAGCTGCTACTTTGGTGTACCAGAAAATCAGGTCGACAAGGTTGCGCGATTGGTTAAAAACTTTGAGTCAGTAGAAGAAGTGTCAGAAAATGCACAAGAAAGCTCACAACCGCAGCCACGTTCCCGCCGTCATAAACCAGTTTTAAAACCAGATTCAGTAGATACCTTGCAAGCTTATAGTGATTTACCGAGCTATGCCTGCTGGCAACAACAACAAGCAGCCAATCAGTATGCAATCCAATCAGTAACAGCTGATAATAAAGAGCAGATAGAGAAAGTACTGCCAACATTGGATACGGCACAAATCAACCGTCTATACTTTGATAACAGTCAGCTGAATCTTAAAAACTATAAAGCAGCCCTGTTACTTGCGAGCAAAGAACCGATTGACTATTATCATCCGCAGACTTTACAAGCTACTATCCCTGCTGCCAATGGCGTCGCATCAGCACATGCACTGGCGACGGTTTATGCGATGTTGGCTAGTGGTGGTATATGGCAAGGGAAAACACTCATTGATGAGGCAACCTTTAAGCAGCTATCAACGCCGCAAGTCACTGGTATGGATGCCGTTATGCCAGCCCATATGGATTGGCGCTTGGGTTATCATCGCCGTTTTAGTATTTGTAATAGCGATAATTTTGAGGTAAACACTCACAATACAAAATTTCATGCGCCACAAAGTTTTGGACACATGGGCTATAACGGTTCAGTTGCGTGGTGCGACCCTGAGCGGCAGCTATCGTTTGCCTTTGTCCATAATTTTGATGTGACCATGCTCAACGATATCCGCCAGTTTGCGCTGACGGAAGCCATACTAGGTCTAATTGATGCTGAAATTTAATCAGCGTTAGTGATTTATAAATAGCATTTTTTAGTTAAAGAAATACTGTTTATCTTATTATTGCGCTTTGTTTGGTGTCATTTTAAGCAGCTGTTTTGCTGTTAAACCATGTATAAAAATAGACGCCAAAATCACAATTGAGCACACTATCCAAAGTTTAAGGGCATCTTCATCATTAAAAAACCCTTGGTTGAGTGCATAAGATAAGTAGTACAGGGTACCGATGCCGCGGATACCTAGGGCTGATATAGCGTATTTTTCAGTGCGCGGTAGATTCAGCCCTGATAAGGCAATAAAGCCGCCAAGCGGACGAATCAATAATAAAAAAGTAAAGCTGACGATGTAGACGCGCCATGTTAGCTCAACGCCAGCTTGTAGACCTTGTCCAAGGAACATGCCAAAGATGACAAGCACCAGTGACATGAGTAAACCTTCTGATTGCTCAGCAAAATCATGCAATTTATGGTGGTAAGTGTGTTCAGATTCTGAACGACGGAACGCAAATGCCGCGACGAACACGGCAATAAAGCCATAACTATGGACGTATTCTGCCAATCCATATGCCATCAAAGTTAAGGCAATGACCACATAACCTTGAGACATAGTCGTCTCACGGCTATACTTTGAGAACACCAACTTTGCCATGACTTTGCCAACGACAATACCGACCAGTAACCCTGCGCCAATCTTCCACAATACATCATGGGTAAACCAAGACCACAGCATATCCCCCGTAAAACGCTCTCCTTCGCTATAGGCTTCTGCGATCTTAATCGCAAGATATACAAAAGGGAATGCTAGACCATCATTTAACCCTGCCTCTGAGGTTAAGGTAAAGCGTGGTGTATCTTCACCTCCAGTATTGGGCGGTCCCACTTGAATGCTAGAGGCCAATACCGGATCCGTTGGGGCAAGGACAGCGCCGAGTAAAATCGCAGCACCTATCGTCATACCAAAGGCATAGTAACCTAATACTGCCATCGCAAAGATACCGATGGGCATGGTAATCAGGAGTAGGCGCATCGTCGGACGCCATAATCGCCAAGACAGCTCAGTATCAATCTTGATACCCGCACCGACTAAAGAAACCAACACTACGATTTCAGTCAGTTTTTCGATAATCAGTCCATTATCGATAGGGTTCAAAAATGCCAAACTTGTCCAAAAATAGCCCATCAGCAAACCAAAGCTTAATTGCAGCATGGGCAAGGAGATAGGCGTGCGTTTAAAGATAATCGGAAATAGCGCACCGAATACGAAGGCAATGCCGCAAACCAATAAGAATAAATTGTAGTTTTCAATCATGAGGTTGGTGCACGCTGTTATATTTGATTTAAAGTGTAAAAAAGTCACACTTAGTATCCGTTTATAATGACGGTAAAAATATCTAAATATCGCAAAAAATCGTTATCAGATAGTGATTAAATAGACAGATACGTTGTTTTTTGGTGAAAAAAAGCCTGCATTGCGCAGGCTTAATAAATTCAGTTCAAGAAGGGTACTTAAATATTATTGTCTAACGTTCAACTTGGCTGACGTCACGTACAGCGCCCGTATCGGCACTGGTGGTCATTGCAGCATAGGCACGTAAAGCAGGAGAGACATGACGCTCACGGCTGACGGGTGTCCAAGCATCACGTCCACGACTTTCCATTTCTTCGCGGCGAGCAGCTAACTCTTCATCACTGACCTGCATATTGATGGTACGGTTTGGGATATCAATATGGATAGTATCGCCTTCTTGCACGAGGCCAATGGCGCCGCCTTCAGCGGCTTCTGGGCTGGCATGACCAATAGACAAGCCTGATGTCCCACCAGAGAAGCGACCATCTGTAAGCAGCGCACATTCTTTGCCTAGGCCTTTAGATTTTAGATAAGTCGTCGGGTAGAGCATCTCTTGCATACCAGGACCGCCTTTTGGACCCTCAAAACGGATGATAACCACATCGCCTGCGACGATTTGATCATCAAGCACCGCTGCTACTGCGTCATCTTGTGATTCAAAGATGCGTGCACGTCCGGTGAAAACCAAGATGCTGTCATCAACGCCGGCAGTTTTGACCACACAGCCACGCTCAGCAATGTTTCCGTATAGAACGGCAAGACCGCCATCAGTTGAATAAGCATGTTGGGTACTTCGGATACAGCCTGACTCTCGGTTCACATCCAGATTTGACCATTCTTTTGATTGTGAGAAAGCCTCAGTCGTCCGTACGCCACCAGGGGCTGCAATATAGCGTGCACGTGCTTCAAGATTGTCAGGATTCATAATATCCCATTTATCAATCGCTTCTTTCATCGTGGCACTATGGATAGTTGGCAAATCGGTATGTAGCAAACCAGCACGGTCAAGCTCGGCCAATAGCGCAAAGACACCGCCAGCACGATGCACATCTTCCATATGATACTTTTGTGAAGCAGGGGCAACTTTAGCCAAACAAGGGACGCCACGACTTAAACGGTCAATATCGTGCATTTTGAAGTCGACTTCGGCTTCATGTGCAGCAGCAAGCAAATGCAAAATAGTATTGGTAGAGCCGCCCATGGCGATGTCTAAAGTCATGGCATTTTCAAACGCAGCTTTAGTAGCGATAGAGCGCGGTAGGACTGAATCATCATCTTGCTCGTAGCGACGTTTGGCTAGTGACACGATGGTACGACCAGCTTCTAAGAATAGCTCGCGACGTAGCGAATGGGTTGCTAATAATGATCCATTACCCGGTAATGCCAATCCTAATGCTTCGGTCAAGCAATTCATCGAGTTGGCAGTGAACATGCCAGAGCACGACCCACAAGTCGGGCACGCTGAGGCTTCAATAGCAGCGACATCTTCATCACTAATGCTATCATCGGCCGCGTCCATCATCGCATCGACGAGGTCAAGCTTACGAATGGCATTACCTTTACTGTCAGTGCTATGGACGTCGCTACTACCATCATTATTATGACTGTGTGCGACCGTGCTGGCGATAATTTTACCCGCTTCCATTGGGCCACCTGAAATAAAGACGACGGGAATATTGAGGCGCATGGCTGCCATCAACATACCCGGAGTAATTTTATCGCAGTTAGAAATACATACTAGCGCATCGGCGCAGTGGGCATTGACCATATACTCGACAGAATCAGCAATCAAATCTCGACTCGGTAGTGAATACAACATGCCGCTATGACCCATCGCAATACCATCATCAACAGCAATGGTATTAAATTCTTTTGCCACGCCACCCGCTTTTTCAATCTCGCGTGCAACCATTTGTCCCAAATCTTTTAAATGCACATGGCCGGGTACAAACTGGGTAAAAGAGTTGGCAATGGCAATAATAGGTTTGCCAAAGTCGCCATCAGTCATGCCAGTTGCGCGCCACAGGGCACGAGCACCTGCCATATTACGACCGCCGGTAGAGGTTTTTGAATTATAATCCATGTGGTATTCCTTACAAATGAGCGAGATTTATTAATATGTGCAGCATCCGCTGCAATGTTGATAGTGTGCTTTTTATACCGGGAGAGTACTAGTGAATAATACTAAGTCGTTACCATACCATTAGATATGAGTAACTGAAAATAATTAACCTATAACAAACAAGACTTAAGGGTCAATCATTTATGCAATGCGCTCCAAAATAGCGGTTTCAAACCAAGGGAGCTCATCTTTATCTGCTTCTAGCTTGGCAATGACGACTAAGGCGTGAGTCGCTGGTAGGTATTGATACTCCATATTGGCTTCTATCGTCAATGGTAGCGGCTGATTGGTTTCTGTATCAATGCTCTGTTCGTCAATACTAATCAGCGCTTGTTTGTTGTTTTTATACAGGATATCAATACGACCAAAAAACTGCCATTCTTTAAAGGCTGCAATGATAGCATCATCTTTATCTTTAGTATAAATCTGCTGCGTCTCTTTACCCGTATTGGTCCAATGCAAACGGACAGCGAGTTGTAATGCTTCGCTGAACACCACCAATGAGCCAATCACCTTGACATGCCACGGATTGGATATGAGTGCTTCGTCAATACCAACTAGCTTGGCAGCTTCTTGCGCTGTCATCGGCGTATTAAATTGTACCAGTAGCTTTGGGGTTAAAGGATAGGTCTGCTTAACGACATCGTCCAAACTGTCATAATGATATAAAAATGGCAGCGGTAAGTCTTGAGTGATGGTCTTTTGACTGATTTTACAGTTATGAATACGCCAACTGATGGCTTTATCAGTCAATGCTTGCGCTAATATAATGGCATTTGGGTCAGTAGCTGGAGGGTTATTTGCCCCAAGCGTTTGCTCATGCTCATCATTGTTTATGGTAGCGTCATTGATAGATTGCGTATGAGCGTCAGTATTATTAGATAATTGAGTTGGCAAGGCAGTCAAATCCATCATGGTAAGGTCATCGAGAGAGTAGATTAATATAACATTTATCGCGCATGGCTCGTCAATAATTTAATCATCAACGAGAGCAGCAAGTTAGTTCATGAGGATCAATCAGTGATTATCTGATACTTGTACTTAAGTGAGATTTCGTCCACTATATTTAATGGTGTAGGTATTCGTTTAATACTCGCTATCCAATCAATACTAACTTTGATTCAATAATAATACAGGTTAAAGGAATAAGATAATGAGCCAAGCCAATCCGCAAACTACTTATAAAGACGATAATATTTTTGCCAAAATGCTCGATGGCGATATCCCTTATCATAAAGTTTATGAAGATGATAAGACTCTTGCTTTTATGGATATCATGCCACAAGCAAAGGGGCATGTTTTGGTCATTCCTAAGCAAAAAGCGGTGGACTTAGCTGATCTTGAACCTGAATATGCGGCAGCTGTGTTGATGACGGCTAAAAAAGTCATGGAAGCCCAGCGTCAGGTATTTGATCGTGAAGGCATTATCCAAATGCAGCTAAATGGTGCAGAAGCGGGGCAAACAGTTTTTCATTATCATGTGCACCTGATTCCTTCTAGTATTCATGAGCTTGGTCGCCATGCCGTCACACAAGCAGATCATGCCGAGCTTGCAAAAACAGCTGAACAACTGGCAGCGATTATTACTGCGTAATTTTAAAAACGTCTATCGTTGTTCTGAGTTAAAAGAACAGATAGTACTTACTCTTTAGATAATAATAAAAGGGCAACTAACAAGTTGCCTTTTTTGTTTTTAGGTAATAGTGCTGTAACAATAGTTCAAGTAATGTGACAAATGGGCAGCAATACTGGGGTTAGTAATCGTTTTGTGGTAAATATTAAGTCTACTTGATCGTTAATACAAGAATCTGCTTATGAAGAACAAATCCTCCCGTTCCACTATTCTTTTGCCCGTCTTCGTGCCGGCAGCAGCCATTATGCTGCTATTAGTGATTGGTACTGCCATTAATCCTGAGTCTGCTGGGGAACTATTTAGCACCGTTCTGAATTTTACCACTGAGACTTTCGGCTGGTTCTATATGTTAGCAGTCGCTATATTTTTGATGTTTATCATTGTCTTGGCGTTTTCGTCTTATGGCAGTATTAAACTGGGACCAGATCATGCTCAGGCTGAGTATAATTTTCTTGAGTGGTTTGCCATGCTATTTTCAGCAGGGTATGGGATTGCTTTACTATTTTACGGCGTAGCAGAGCCAGTCATACACTTTGCTAGTCCACCGCTTTCAACGCCGCAGACTATTGAGGCCGCAAAAGAAGCAATGCAAATTGCCTATTTTCACTGGGGTTTTCATATTTGGGCGATTTATGGTGTGGTAGGTTTGTCGCTGGCATATTTCTCTTTTCGTCATGGCTTGCCCTTGTCAATGCGCTCAACACTATATCCACTCATTGGTGATAAAATTTATGGTCCGATTGGACATACTGTTGATGTGTTTGCCATTGTGGGCACGATGTTCGGTATTGCGACCAGTTTGGGGATTTCTGTATCACAGATCAATGCCGGGTTAAATTATCTATTACCAAATACGATACCTGTTAGTATTACAGTTCAGGTGATTATCATTGCGCTGGTGACACTAGCAGCTTTGGCATCTGTTCTCGCTGGCATGGATAAAGGGGTAAAGCGACTCTCAATTTTGAACATGATGTTAGCAACGGGGCTGATGCTGTTTGTTTTTATCGTGGGTCCAACCATCTTTATTCTAAACGCCTTTATGGAAAACACGGGCAGCTATTTAGGCAATATTGTTGAGCGTACTTTTAGTTTACAGGCTTATCAATCGAGTGATTGGATCGGCAGTTGGACACTCTTTATCTTTGCATGGACGATTGCTTGGGCACCCTTTGTCGGATTGTTTATTGCCAAGATTAGTCGGGGTCGTACTATCCGTGAGTTTGTATTAGGCGTGATGTTAGTACCAACCTTCTTTACATTCTTTTGGTTCGCGGTTTTTGGTGATACAGCGCTCCATATGATTATGGTTGATGGCTACGATGCACTCATTACTGAAGTGCAGAACAACCAAGCAATTGCGTTATTTAAATTATTAGAGAACTTGCCTTTTACTCAGATAGTGTCGTCATTAACAGTACTATTAATTATTACCTTTTTTGTGACCTCATCGGATTCAGGGTCGTTGGTGATTGACTCTCTTGCAGCGGGTGGACGCAGTGATACGCCATGGTGGCAACGTACCTTTTGGGTAGTGACTGAAGGGGCAGTTGCCGCGGCTTTACTGGTAGCTGGTGGACTGACAGCATTGCAGACTGCCGCTATTGTCAGCGCCTTACCCTTTGCCGTTATTATATTGATTTCGATATTTGGCATGTGGCGAGCGCTACGTATTGAAGGTCATCGTAACCAGAGTTTAGGTAACGACAATCATTTGCCGCCGCATCTACTGAAACTAGAGGCTTGGCGCGAGCGTATTGATTATATGACTGAGCAGCCAACACGCGATAAAGTGCTTAGTTATATCAGAGGAACGATTTTATCTTCTATGAACGAAGTGGCTGAGAAGTTCGCCGATACAGGTTGGTTACCTGATGTGAATTATGATGAGATCAATAACCGCGCTGTATTAGAATTAAGAAGTGGCGATAATGTGGAGTTCTGGTACGAGGTTCGCTTATCAGAGCATGATATTCCTGATTATTATACGGAAGATATGGCAAACAAATTGCCGCAAGAGCACCATTACCGTGCTGAAGTGTATTTGCGCCGTGGTGGTCAGACCTATGATTTATATGGTTATGAATCAGTGTCGATTATTAATGACATTATTGATCAGTTTGAGAAATATCTACACTTTGTCAATGTCTCACCAGATATTCTACCGTGGCGTATGCAAGAGCATGATGAAGATATAACGCTTGAGCAGGGCAGTGTTTTTGATAAATAGGTATATTAAACAGGACATTCAATGTTGATAAACTTTATGAGCTGAGCAAATGATTACGTAATCCCTTGCAATATGCGCACGAATCCTTAGAATAACGGCTTGTTTTCATTGCTAATCAAGCCGTTTTTTATGTCTATTGATTCTCCAGTTTTACTTTCGTCTAATCCTACCTCAGACCATCCTTTATTGCAGCCACTCGTGATTGGCGGCTTGACGATTGAGAACCGTTTGATAGTTGCACCGATGGCTGGCGTGACAGACAACCCTTTTCGAAGATTGTGCAAATCCTTTGGTGCAGGTCATGCAGTCAGTGAAATGATCATCGCTGATACGGCACTGTATGCGCGCAAAAAATCGCTCTATCGTGCCAATTTCGATAATGAGATTGCGCCTATTTCGGCACAAATTGCAGGCGCAGAACCTGATAAATTGGCAGAAGCGGCGCGTTATCAGATTGATAATGGTGCACAAATTATTGATATCAATATGGGCTGCCCTGCCAAAAAGGTTTGCCGTAAATTGGCAGGCTCTGCACTATTGCAAGATGAGGATTTGGTTGCGCGCTTGCTAGATGCTGCGGTGAATGCCGTCGATGCGCCCGTTACTTTAAAAACGCGCTTGGGCTATGAGAATGGACGTGAAAATATTTTGCGCGTGGCAAAGCGAGCAGAGCAAGCGGGTATAGCTGCTATTGCCATCCATGGACGCACGCGTGAAGATATGTATACCGGAGAGGCGCGTTATGAGCTGATACGTGAGGTCAAAGAAAGCATTGGCATTCCAGTCATTGCAAATGGCGATATCGATAGTGCGCAAAAAGCGCAGCGCGTTTATGAGCTGACCGGCTGTGATGCGGTGATGATTGGACGCGCTGCCCAAGGACAACCATGGATATTTCGCGATATCGAGCATTTTTTGCGCACAGGTGAGACGCTGGCATCACCCAGTGTTAGCGAGATAAAAGAGATTGTACTGACACATTTAGAAGAGCTATACGGTTTTTATGGTGAATACTCAGGCTGCCGTATTGCTCGCAAGCACATTGCTTGGTATACCACCGGTATTCCGAACTCTAACGCCTTTAGGCAAGCCATGTATGGTGAGGAAAGTACCGCCGGACAGTTCCGTGTGGTAGAGGATTTTTTGAATGCTCATGAATAGACAGTGAAGAGCATATGTCGAGCACAAAGTGATCCATACTTCATCTAATAAGAATGTCTATCCAGTTAAACTGGCTTTATTGCTTATTTATTTCCTTTAACCTATATTTCTTTGTTATGATTTAGGTAAATATTAACGGAAGTCTAATTTTTAAAAGGATGTTTCATGGCTAACCCCTCAAAAAAAGCAATCGGTAAAGCAGTTCAAGACAAGAATGTTATTATAACGGGGGCTTCAAGCGGTATTGGTGAGCGTACTGCTTTTTTGCTTAGTGAATGCGGTGCTCATGTCATTTTGTTGGCACGTACTGAAGAGAAGCTAAAAGCGGTTAAAGAAAGTATCGAAGAGCTTGGTGGTAAGGCAAGTTATTATCCTTGTGATTTGACCAATATGGATGCCATTGAAAAAGTTAGCACGCAAATTTTGGCGGACTTTGGTCACGTTGATGTCTTGGTAAATAATGCCGGTCGCTCGATACGACGCTCGGTTCACGAATCCACTGAACGTTTCCATGATTTTGAGCGTACCATGGATATCAATTACTTTGGCGCAGTCAAAATCATTCTTGGGTTTTTGCCGACGATGATTGAACGTCAAACGGGTCAAATTGTGAATATCTCATCAATTGGTGTATTGGCAAACAGTCCGCGTTTTGCCGCATATGTCGCCTCAAAATCGGCCTTGGATGCCTTTAGCCGTTGCCTAGCTGCCGAAGTCAAAGGCGATAATGTGACGATAACCAATATCTTTATGCCATTGGTACGCACGCCGATGATTGAGCCAACTAAGCTTTATCGTTATATGCCAGCGCTTATGCCAGATGAGGCGGCAATGATGGTCGCCAAAGCGATCGTTCATAAGCCAAATAGTATTGCCAGTAACATGGGCAAGTTTGCGTCGGCTACTTATTCATTAGCACCAGCGATTAACGTTGGTATTCAATCGATGGGTTATCGCATTTTTCCAAGCACTCGCGCCGCTCAAACCACAGATAAAAAACCAAACCTTGCTCAACGTGCTTTTGCCAGAATCTTACCGGGTGAGCATCACTAGATTATATTTATTATATATAACCAAAAAAAGGATACTTCGGTATCCTTTTTTAGTGCCTTAAAAGCATTGATAATGATATAGACGGGTAGGCAGCAGTGGATTTCTATTTAACATAAGGCTCGTTATTGGAAAAATGTGTGGTTTACTAGTGAGGATTTTTAATAAAGTATTATAGTTAAGTATCTTTAAACAACGGATTTTCTCTAAAAAAATTTATTGATTCTTCATGATTGTAGCTACCAGCTTGCCATAAAACTCTCATGAGGTGATTAAACCTATCAATACAATAATCAATGTCATCTTCGCTATATCTATATGTATCAAATGTCCATGTCCATGCAACTGTAGAGTTCCTATGAGCACAGACTAGATTACTTATACTATTTCCTAGGTAATAAATATTTCTTGCAAGATTTTTTTCTATCATATTCTTGTCGTTCAGGTACTTACTTAACTTTATTAGTGAATATTCAAGATCCCAATATTTATCAACATCCCATGTGTCTTCACTCTCTAAATAATAATGAAAAGAGTCACTATTCCAAAACTTTTCTTCGCATTCATTTATTTCCATAAGCATAATTTCCTGTTTTCTGCATTGAGCTTACCATTATCAGCGCACCAATAGAATCAGTTATAGGAGAAGCTGTTTTTTTAGAGTACTGCTAATATACATATGGCGAACTAATCAGGTGCTTTCACCGGTTCGGTACCCTAGTGAGGACTTGAATCTACGGCTGTAAGCTAATTGTAGCAATGGTTTTGTTCATTTATTTCATTGTAATGTACTTCACAGTGTACTTGTTGGGCCATGCAAGGTTACTTGAGTAAGATGGTATCTAGACCAGAATAGTTGTTATATTAAGTTGTAATTATAAATCCTAACTTCTTCTATAATGGAGTCGGGATCTTCTTCAAGCTCTAAGCCACCAGCTACGAAGTACATCCCTTCAATGATCTGTCCTTCGTTATCAGCAAGATAATGTATATCTTCAGCATCGTCCAAAACTAAGGCATGATCTATATCTCCAATACGGCTACCAATTTTAATGTTACCTTCAAAAATATCACCTTTATAACCAGCACCAGCGCTAATATCGCATAGAGTTCCTTTTTCAGTAAAGCCTAACTCTATTTTAGGTTCTGAAAAATATATTGTATATCCGTTATTATTTGGTATCTCAAAAAGTAAGACGCCTGTATTGTCTAAGGCTAAATCAACCGTCCATTCCTTAATATTTCCATCAACTGTCTTATCGATAAAATGAAGAAAGCTTTCCAATTTTTCACCTAATGTGAACCCTGCTAAGGATTTACCAATCTCTGCATTAGCATGTATATCCAAATGAGCCATTTATTTAATTAACCTTATATTGACTAATAAGTTTTGTAAGCCTGAAAATAGTATTAAATCGTGATCGGTGCGCTATACAGGCATCGAACAGCAGATTTTAGATATAATCTTCATGCCTATGAGGTCATTGATTAAAAATTACTAAGTTAGCTTCTGCGATCTCTCTATCGTAGCTTATGTTTAGGATGTTTTAAGCTATATTATAGATATATTTGGATATTTGTTTTCTGGAACTTAAGTAGAGGTATAAGTGAATATCTGTAGAATTAGTACACAAATTAGGGAAATGTCTGAAGCAAAAGTAGATGCAGATATGGGGGCATGGAGAGATGTTTTCAGTAAATTTGATAAAGCAGTAGAAGAATGCTTCGATGTTGATATGTTAGTTAAGTGCTTATTAGAAGATGACTCATGGTATATACCTTTTGATTCTAGAATGAAGCTTATGGAAAAAGCAAAATCTTTAGGCGGATGCTCATTGGAGTTTTTGGCAGATTACTATTCATTTAAAACAGCATTTCTAGATCCAGGCAAAGAATATGATGATGCTGTCGTAAAACTAGATGAGCTATTTCAATAGGTTCGATTGGGTTATACCTCAAGGGAACCAGCTATTTCACCCTTCAAAAACCTATTAACAGACCACTTAAAACGGACTGGTATAATGGAACCATTTAGAACAGACTAGCCAAACACACGCCACATTATCCAAAATAACCCAGCCATAATGATAGCAATGATGAGTAGTCGCTTTGCCCAGTAGGGCAGTAGGGGTTTTTTATAGCCTAAATCATTGAGCTGACTGTCAACGCCTTCTTGTAGGCTTTGGAAGCTTTGCTCCGTTGGTGTGCTTTTTACTTTACTCTTAATCAAGCGCTCAGTATCATCTTCGACTGTTTCTCTATCAAAGCTCATGGCTTGACTAGGAATGCCTTGTTTATTAGCGATACTGTTTAATTTTTGCTGCTGCTGATTTTTGAGAGCAAGCTCGTATGCATCGATGCGAGATTTTGCAGCATCCATACTGATATTTTCGTCAGCGGCTAACGTCTTAATTGCCATGACCAGATTGCCTTTTTCGACCATCATAACAACCGTTTTCGGTAATTTTACTTTGGCAGGTTTTGAGCCTGAATCAGAATCAAACATGACTGTCCTTATTTGAACATGATAATAAGTAGATTGGAGTATTATAACCTTGTTGTGCAGTCAAAATTCAAGCAAAAAAATACCGCAGTTATCATCATAGCTGCGGTATTTTCATCAATTTTTCAGTTTAATTTATAGATCTTTCCAACGCTGGATAGACTCTTTAATCACTTCTTTGGCTTCTTCTACATCACCCCAAGATTCAACCACCGTTGTACCTGCTTTTTTGAGGTCTTTATAGTGACTGAAATGGAATTCTAGCTGATTGATCAGCTGCTTTGGTAAGTCCGCTAGACTGTTATAAGCATTGCCTGTATCACGGTCGTCAGCAGGTACGACGACGATTTTGTCATCGACTTCGCCATCATCAACGAACTTCATCACACCGATGACTTTCGCTTTTAAGAAAATACCAGTCGGTAAAGGCTGTTCTGTGATGATAAGCGCATCTAACTCGTCGCCATCTTCATCAAGAGTTTGTGGGATAAAACCATAATTGCAAGGCTTGGCAAAAATCTGTGGGTCAACACGATCAAGCTCAAATACGGCCAACTCGCGATTCCACTCAATTTTATGGCTACTACCAGCTGGGATTTCTATTACGACATTAATAATGCCGCCGTCGACGTCGCCTGCGTCCAAAATTTTGTTAAAATCTGCCATAAAATACTCCAATTTGCTTTTGTTATGAATGTTTGAATCGTAAAGGGTTAAAGTCGGCGTATAAGGTTTGTTACTGCGCCCAATTTGTACCGTGTGCGATTATAACAAGTTTGAATCAAATTTTCTCACAATGCTTAAGTCTAAGCGCGCACGATATTATGCAAAAAAGGATTATGCAAAAAATACCTATTTTGGTGCTAATTCACGCAGTGGTATCTGTCCTGTATGACGTTTTGCGATATTTTCGATGAGCTGTTGCGTAAATTGCTCGTAGGTAAGTGTTTTTTTGTCATCGGTAAGCGGTAGGTTATTTGGCTGTATATTGGTCGCTTGGTTCATATTAACAAAATCCGCCAAACGCAACATTTGCATGCCAGCATAACCACAAGGATTGATAGCATTAAATGCTGATAAATCACAATCTAAATTAATGGCAATACCATGGTAGCTAAAGCCATGCTTGATTTTAAAGCCAAGCGACGCGATTTTGCCAATCATAATGGTATTATCAACTTCTATCTCATCACTAGTAGGAGCGCTGTCCGTTTCTGTAGCCATATCAGCATATAGATAGACACCTGGGGCATCACGGCGGGCACGGGCGCTGATATGGTTGGTGTCAGTTGATGCTGTGCTCTTGAGACAGTCATTGACCACATCCTCAATCGCTTGCTCAGCGTGTGAGACCATATTGCGCACACTCCAGCTGATACTGTCCAAATCAAACAGCCAATACATAACCAGCTGACCATGTCCATGCCATGTTACCTGACCACCGCGATCCGTCTTAATGATAGGCGTATTAGTACGTTGCAGGATATGCTCTTCTTTACCTGCTTGCCCAAGAGTATAAACGTCATTGTGATCGACAATCCATAACTCGTCAGGCGTACGTAGTCCTTGCTCTTTTTTAAGAGAAATACGCTCTAACGTGCGTGATAGCATGGCATCAAGAGTAGCCACATAGTCAGCAGCAGTGAGTGACTTTGTGATAAGATTTTCATTAAGTGGTTGCGTATTAAGCGCCTGCATAGTATTTGGCATGAGAGTGGCTGTCTTATGTTTTTGTTATGTAAAATGGGCTATCTATTGTTAATATTACTGTCATTGAGTGTAGCAGTTTTCATATTGTCGCCCAAATTTTAATTTTAATTATATCGAACTGGAAAAATATAAAAGAATAAAATAGCCACAAAAGGCAACCTTGTAGTGAGCAGGTACGCATCGTATACAAACGCATGGGTGCATTAAAGATGCTGTTCATTCAGGAATCAATAGGCTACATTAAATGGTACTAAACAAAAGTAATATCTAAGAAAATGATGTTTTAGCCTTATTCACTATTAGGCTTTGTTGCATAGATAACACGTTTACAAGGATAATAGAGTGATATCAGTGATTTTTAGTGTCTAATAATAGCTATAGAGTCTTAAGTTTGACAAAACGTGCTGACTCTCACGTATATGACAAGGAAGATATATGACAGACAGCGATCAAAACAATCAGGTTCAAGCGATGCATCCTAAATACGATGAGCACGAAGGGCTTAGTATTATCAAAACCGTGGCAGATATGCAGTCACAGTTTTCACGCATGCAAAATCTAAGCCGTACTCAGCCTATCAATGATTGGGCAACGCGTAGAGACCAACTCGATAATCTAGAGCTGATGCTGAGTGACAATCAACAGCTACTTGCTAATGCTATCAGTGCTGATTTTGGCTATCGTAGTGAATCAGAAACTCAATTTGCCGAGCTGTTTCCGAGCTTTACGGGTATCAGTCATGCCAAAAAGCACGGTAAGAGGTGGATGAAGGCGCAGCGAGTATCGATTTCAGCACTATATATGCCAGCCCATAATGAGATTTTGCCACAGCCATTAGGTGTGGTTGGTATCATGGTACCTTGGAACTATCCTTTATTCTTGGCGATAGGACCGATGATTGACGCGATTACCGCTGGTAACCGCATCATGGTTAAAATGAGTGAAGCGGCGCCGCAATTTGCGCAAACGTTTGCAGAAACCATTTCACGTTATTTTTCAGCAGATATGGTTTGTGTGGTCATCGGTGAAGTTGAGATTGCAGCGGCTTTTAGTGAGCTGCCTCTTGATCACCTGCTCTATACTGGCTCTACTGCTGTTGGTAAAAAGGTAATGGCAGCGGCAGCACCCAATCTAACACCGGTCACGCTTGAGCTCGGTGGCAAGTCACCAGTCATAGTACTAGAGGGTGCTAACCTAGAAAATGCTGTCAATCGTGTGATGATGGGTAAGACTTTAAACGCAGGTCAAACGTGTATCGCCCCTGACTATGTATTGATCCAGCGCCAACATCATGATGAATTTGTGCGTCTGGCAAGAGAGTGGATGGAGAAACACTATCCCAATATTGAAAGCAATCCTGATTACTCGCGCATTATTAATGTTCAGCAGTTCAAGCGTGTTAAAGGCTATTTAGAGAATTTATCCAGTGAAGGTGTCTATAGACTCACTGATGCGACGTCTAATCTTGAAACGCGTCTCATGCCACCAGTTATTGTCAGCGAGCCTGCGCCTGAGAGTGATTTGATGCAAAACGAGATATTTGCACCCGTTTTACCGCTCATGCACTATGACACTCTTGATAATGCGATTGCATTTATTAACGCCCGTCCACGACCGTTAGCGCTATATGTCTTCGGTGATAATAGCCGTGATATCGATAAGGTACGCACCAATACGGTATCGGGCGGATTATGTATCAACGAAGTGATTATGCATGTAGCGCAGCATGACTTGCCGTTTGGCGGTGTTGGCGATTCAGGTACAGGCGCTTACCATGGTAAAGCTGGATTTGATCGTTTGAGTCATATGAAACCTATCTTTGTACAATCCAAATTGAATGGGCTAAATATATTGTTACCGCCCTATGGTGGCTTATTTAAAAAGGCAATGGCACTGTTTTTGAAATAGCAGTTTAAAATAGTTGCCTTATTGAATAGATAGTATTTACCCACATGCATCCATCAATAGCATCTACTACGGTAGGTGCTATTTTTTTGTCTAAAGAATCATTTGTTATCAGTGTTATAAATCGCTACACTTTGTAGTGACACTAAACGATAGTTTTGTTTGTTTTAGATAAAAATCAGTAGTAGATGATAGGCTTATTAATTGCTCAAATTAGGATAATGACAGCCGCTTTCATAATAAAGATAATAAAGATAATAAAGATAATAAATAGGATAACGCCGTGCGCCAATGGATTGCATTTAGCTTATTGCTTATAAGCTCGCTCTTACTGTCTTTGCCAGTATCAGCTGCTGTGCCAACATGTCAAGCACCGATTAAATTTGGGGCATTGACATGGGAGAGTGGTCAGTTCACAAGCGGTGTTTTAAAATACATCATTGAAAGCGGTTATGGCTGTCAGGTAGAAGAGGTGCCGGGAGCAGGTCCTGCACTTGAAACAGCATTGTCGCAAGATGATATCCAAGTCATTGGAGAGCAGTGGATAGGGCGCTCACCCATCATGACACAAGCTATTGAGCAGAATAAAGTCGCTGTCATTGGTGACACGCTTAAGGGCGGTGCAACTCAAGGTTGGTATGTTCCTAAATATGTACTGGACGAAAACCCGGGTCTACGTCGTTATCAAGATCTGCCTAAATACGCTGAGCTGTTTAAAGACTCTGAAAACCCTAGCAAATCACGCTTTATGAACTGTCCATCTGGTTGGACGTGTGAGATTTTTAATACGCGATTGCTTAAAAATACTGGCTTGGAGAGTGATTTTAATAATGCCCATCCCGGCACAGGTGCAGCCCTTGATGCCGAAATTGCCTCCGCTTTTGAGCAGCATAAGCCACTCTTATTTTATTACTGGCAGCCGACAGGTTTGATGGCAAAATACGATTTTGCCGCATTGGAATTTCCTGCCCATGATGACGCCTGCTGGCAAGATTTACTACTCGCTGATGGTACAGCTGATTGCGTGTCTGGATTCCCCGTATCCCCTTTAGGTATCGCTGTATCTACCCCATTTATCGATGCCAATCCTGAGCTTGCAGATGTTTTCAAAAAAATCCAATTTAGCCCCGCTGAGCTTAATGGTGCTATTTTAGAGATGAGTGAAAGCAAACGTAGCGGAGAAGAGCAAGCCTTTGTTTTTCTGCGTGATAACCCCCAAGTTTGGCAGCAGTGGTTATCGGACGAGGCAGCGACGAATCTTGCAGCTAAATTAGGTATTAGCTTAACGGGTGCTGCTATCGTGACTGATAAAACAGCATCTAGTACGAACCTAGCAGACCCATCATCTATCTTCCCTTCATGGTCACTTGAATCTCCACTGAATAACACCTTAGCCAGCGTCGTTCGCAATCATGGCGACGTATTCCGTACGATCAGTACCGTCGCCTTAACGTATTTATTGCTTCCTATTGAGCGCCTATTAACGCTTATCCCTGCATGGCTAATTATTGCCCTTGTGACGGTATTGGCATGGTTTGCTGTACGTAAAATTTGGTTTGCCTTAGCATGCGGCGCTGGGTTGTTCTTGATTGGGGCATTTGGTTTATGGGGCGCGTTAATTGATACCTTGGCATTGCTCATCGTTTCAGTATGGGTGACGGTGGTTATTGGTATTCCTATCGGCATTGCCATGTCAGGAAGTAAGCTATTGCGTAAGATTGTGACGCCTATATTAGATGTGATGCAAACCATGCCAAGCTTTGTTTATCTGATACCGGTACTGATGCTGTTTGGAATCGGTAAAGTGCCAGCGCTGTTTGCCACCATTATTTATGCATTACCGCCTCTTATTCGTCTGACGACCTTAGGTATTACTCAAGTGAATCATGAAATGGTGGAAGCAGGACGCTCGTTTGGCAGTACTCATCTGCAATTACTTATTTGGATTAAGCTACCACAAGCGCTGCCCAGTATCATGGCAGGGGTAAACCAAGCCGTCATGATGTCACTGTCTATGGTGGTATTGGCGTCCATGATCGGAGCGCCAGGTCTTGGTGAAGATGTATTGCAATCTATTCAAACGCTCAATATTGGTCAAGGCTTACAAGCAGGTACGGCGATTG
This sequence comes from Psychrobacter sp. ANT_H56B, assembly GCF_008369245.1. Lineage (NCBI taxonomy): Bacteria > Pseudomonadati > Pseudomonadota > Gammaproteobacteria > Moraxellales > Moraxellaceae > Psychrobacter > Psychrobacter sp. ANT_H56B. Next base: position 116,307 of record NZ_VOBF01000005.1, on the reverse strand, counting down.
TCATTGTGGCGATTATCATTGACCGCATTACTCAGGCGTTTGGGCAAGGTAAGCGTGCGCGCCAAAAAACCATTGAAGCTGGTAGACGCCCGATTGGTTAACGATTATTTGCAGACATAATAATGCCTTGTGTCGGTTTTAAAATAACTCAACTACATCAATCAATCTTAATAGATAAAAATTCTAAAAATAAAAACAAAGAGAACGACAATGAATCATATTCAGCTAGAAAATATCAGTAAGATATATAACGCCAGTCACGCACAAGCAAAAATGGCATTGGCATTGCTGGCTGAGGGTATGGATAGTATTGCGGTAAAAGAGCAAACCGGCTATTCGGTCGGGCTTTATGATATTAATTTGGCGGTCAAAGCGGGCGAGCTACATTGTATTATGGGGTTGTCAGGCTCCGGCAAGTCAACCTTGATACGTCATATCAATCGTCTGATTGATCCAACCAGTGGCAAGATATTGGTAAACACAGCTATCAATGCTAAAAACTCTGTGACTAAGTTAGTATCTAACTCAGTAGTTACAAATAAAGATGCCTTGCCAGTAGAGAAAGGAGAACCATCTTCTGCTATTAATATCTTAGCGCTCAATGATAAAGAGCTTCAGCACTATCGTCAGCAAACCGTCAGTATGGTATTTCAGCATTTTGGTCTGGTACCTCATCTGACCGTCATTCAAAACGTCGCCTACGGCTTGCGGGTACGAAAAATGAGTCTCAAAGCGCGTCATGAGGTTGCTCGGCACTGGCTGAATGAAGTTGGTCTATCCAATCTAGAGAGTAGCTATCCCGATGAGCTGTCAGGAGGCATGCAGCAACGCGTTGGGCTGGCACGTGCTTTGGCAATGGACAATCCTATATTGCTCATGGATGAAGCCTTTTCGGCGCTAGATCCTTTGATTCGCGCTCAACTACAGGATCAATTATTAGAGCTACAAGCACGATTGAATAAGACGATCGTGTTTATCACCCATGATATTGACGAAGCCATCAAGGTAGGTCAGCGTATTAGTATTTTGAATGGTGGACGTTTGGTGCAAACAGGCACACCAAGCGACTTACGTCATAATCCCACTGATGAGTATGTCGCTAGATTTATGGGTGCTAAGCAGTAGGTATATATAGTCGATTCATTTTAAAAAAGATACAGTGCTATTGGCTATAAATTTTTCTTGCTTGCTGTTCGCAGGCGTGACAGAGGCTGCAAAAAAATTATAGCCAATAGCACATTATTACAATCGTATCGCTTTTATTTTGAACTGACTATATAGCGACTTGTGTCATCATCATTATTTTATCAAAAAGACAGTTCGACTAAAGTAATCTATCACTCTACTATTTCCATGCTGTTAAAAAAGTGTAGCAGCACCTCTTTTACTATTAAAGAAAACTCCATTATCAGTATATACTATTAAGATACTCTAATATGGTAGTTATACTTAAAGCATATCATATCTTTATCTAAGCTAAAGCCACTATAGGTACAGATACAGCATTAGGTTTCAACTCTAGCCTCACACTCTATTTCTATTTTGTTTTATAGCTTTTACTAAGCCTGAATCACCCTTTTACAGTATGTTTATCGCTCCAAAACCTTTACTCATTCACTTTAACTAATAGCGCAAGAAGACCATAAGCTGCCCTATAACCTGTAGCTTATGGTCGTAAGACTTCGTCAAAAGGATATCTCATGCCACATAAAAAAAACCACCATGACACTAACAATCATGACACTAATAGTTATAACGCTAATAGTCATGAAAATAAAAACGCTAACGATTTAGCGACAGCCTCACCGCATGCTGCGTCACATTGGTTAAAGAATATCAGTGCGTTTGGCGTCACGACGGTCTTGAGTGCCGGTATATTGGTGGCTTGTGGGCAGATGAGTAGTGCAGAGAATAACGTCAGTAATAGCACAAGCAAGCAAAACAGCGGCATGAAAAGCTCACGTAATATGTTGCCATCCGATATGCTCAAAACAATGCAAGCATTGCCGCAGCTGACCAAGGGTCTGGGTAAAAATGGCTCTGCTGTGATTGACCCTAATAAACCCACCTTGGTTAAGTTTTGGGCGAGCTGGTGCCCATTATGCTTAGGGACGCTAGCAGAAACTGAAGAATGGCGCACGGATCCTAAATTTTCTGGTTTAAATGTCGTCACTGTGGCAAGCCCCGGTCATCTGAATGAAAAAGCCGATGGCGAATTCAGCACTTGGTATGCTGGCGTGCAAGCCGATTATCCTAAGCTGCCAGTATTGATTGATGCCTCAGGCGAGCTGATTAATACGCTTGGCGTACAGGTTTATCCAAGCTGGGCAATACTCGATAAAAACGGTAATTTGGTGCATTTGGTCAAAGGTAATATGTCAGCAGAGCAAGCCTACGCCCTTGCTGAAAATGCGAATAATGATTTTGCTGAACTCAAAGCTGGTAGTGCTAAGCCTGCAAATGTACAAACATTAGATAACAACAGTAAAATTGAGACTATTAAGCAAAAAAATGGCGTTTATTATAATAATAAGGGTAAGGCAATTAATACCCGCTCAATCTACCTAGCAGGTGGCTGTTTCTGGGGCGTAGAAGCCTATATGGAGCGAGTCGATGGTGTCGTAGATGCTGTATCAGGCTATGCCAATGGCGATACGGTCAATCCAAGCTATGAGCAAGTAATCCGTGGTTCAGGGCATGCCGAAGCAGTCAAAGTCACCTATGATGCTGATAAAACCGACCTTGATACGATTTTAAAGTATTATTTCCGCGTGGTTGATCCAACCAGTTTAAACAAGCAAGGTAATGATCGCGGCGTACAGTATCGTTCAGGGGTTTATTACACCGACAAAGCAGATAAAGCAGTAGTTGATGCTGCAATCAAGCGTGTACAAAGTCAATATAAGCAAAAGATAGTCGTCGAAAACAAAATATTGGACAACTTTTACTTAGCTGAGATGTATCATCAAGATTATCTAGCGAAAAATCCGAATGGCTATTGCCATGTTGATTTAAGCCTTGCCGATGACAAGCCTGAAGACACGGTACGTACTAAGCTTGCATCAGTAACTACTGTCGCTGAGACGTTAGATCCTAAGCGTTATGCTGGGTTTGATAAAGGCGCGTTAAAAAACACTTTGACCAGAGCACAATATGATATCACTCAAGATGCAGGTACTGAGCGGGCGTTCAGTCATGAATATGATAACTTGTTTGCACCCGGTGTCTATGTCGATGTGGTCAGCGGTGAGCCTTTATTCTTATCAACTGATAAATATGCCTCAGGCTGTGGTTGGCCAAGTTTTACCAAGCCAATTGATAAGCAAGTGATTACGCAACATGACGATATGGCATTTAACATGGTACGTACTGAGATTCGTTCACGAGTAGCGGATTCGCATCTGGGTCATGTGTTCCCTGATGGTCCAAAAGACCGTGGCGGTCTGCGTTATTGCATCAATGGCGGGGCATTGCAGTTTATCCCAGTCAGTGTGATGCCTCAGTCAGGCTATGCGCCACTGGTGAAGTTGGTTAAACCTGCGAAACCTTAGTAAATAACATGGTTTAATAATTTTATAAAAAGACGTTAAGAGTATTCTTAGCGTCTTTCTTATAGGTGATAGTCGGCTAATAATGTGATGAATACTGCTATGAATCGTAGTAATTTTGCTGCAATCCATAGTGAACTCTGAAAAATAATCTAAAGTTCGTTATACTCAAACGCTTATGATTGTTCTATCAGTAATATATATAGTCAAAATACTCTAGAAACGCTACGGTACTGCTGGTACAAATTTTTTGCAGCCTCTGTCTGCGTAGGCACAGCAAGCAAGAAAAATTGATATCAGCAGTACATAATGTGTCGATATTACTTTTCATTGACTATATCGTTATGTCCACCTATTTGTCGCTTGCTTCGTTTAGCGATTTTTCATTTTTGTATTTAAGGCTGTAACATGACCGTTACCCATACTTCTACTACTTTTGAGCCTATTATTACCTCGTTACTTGATAACGACTTGTACAAATTTACTATGCTACAAGCCATGCTACATCAGTTTCCTCAGACCCATGGTGTCTACCGCTTTCGCTGCCGTAATAACAAAGATGCCGCTTATCCACTTGCTGATATTAAAGAGCAATTAGAGCAGCAACTAGACAGCTTATGTGAATTGCGATTTTTAGAAGATGAACTAGAATACTTACGTGGCTTGCGCTTTATGCGTTCAGACTTCGTTGATTACTTGGAATTGTTTAAATTAAAACGTCGTTTTATCACGGTAACTACCGATGACAAAGGTCGCCTATTTATCGATATCGAAGGTCCGATGATTCAGGCGATGTTCTTCGAAGTATTCGTACTAGCCATTGTCAATGAGCTATATTTTAAAGTATTAACGGATGCAAGTGTGCTTGAAGAAGGGCAGCGCCGCTTAGAGAAGAAAGTGGAGTTGTTACATCGTTATGCTGCCGAACAAGCAGGCAATAGCCGTGATATTCCTCCTTTTATCGTTGCTGATTTTGGTACACGTAGACGGTTTAATAAAGACTGGCAAGCTCATGTGGTTGAGACTTTGCACAAAGCTGAGCCAAATATAGTGGGCGGCACGTCCAACGTTTATTTGGCAAAAAAGCTTGGCATGACGCCCATTGGTACGATGGCACATGAGTTTATGCAGGCATTTCAGGCACTGGATGTACGTTTGCGTGATTCGCAAAAAGCCGCACTTGAAGCTTGGGTACACGAGTATCGCGGTGATTTGGGTATTGCGCTGACTGACGTCGTTGGCATGGATGCGTTCTTACGCGATTTTGACTTGTATTTTGCCAAGCTTTTTGATGGTTTGCGTCATGATAGCGGCGACCCGTATCTTTGGGGTGATAAGGCGATTGCTCATTATCAAAAGCTAAAAATAGATCCAAGAACCAAAGTGTTAACTTTTAGTGATGGCTTGGATCTGAATAAGGCGTGGGATTTGCATCAGTATTTTAAAGGTCAAATCAAAACCAGCTTTGGTATTGGCACCAATCTCACCAATGATATGGGCATCACGCCATTGAATATTGTTCTGAAATTGGTTGAATGCAACGGTCAGCCGGTCGCTAAACTGTCTGATAGTCCAGGCAAGACAATGATCAATAATGATACCTATCTTGCCTACCTGCGCCAAGTGTTTGAAGTGGACGAGCCTGAATAGCTTTCATTAAAAGCCATTTAGGCACGACAAAACGGCTATTTAGTTCTCGCTTGCAACCGTTTTGTTTTCTTCAGAGAATGCGGCATCTAAAGCTTGTTGTACTGCGTTAATACGAGTCTCGCAAATGTGATAAGCGGCAATCGATTCTTCAACAGTGGTCATGAGATTATCAATATCAGGCTCATCTTGTTGCTGCAATTCAGCAGCATTGGTTTTTAAGATATCGTAGGCCGCCTTAAAAGTTTTTGGGGCGGCTTTTTTGCGTTTACGTATAGGGGTAGTCATAAGGTTTCCTAATATCTAAAGTAAAAGTAATAAATAATTGTGAAATATTATTATGGGGTTAAGTGGAAGCTTCTGTAAATTTTGTGGGCTTCTTATCCATTTTAATGTCAATGATTTGTGCTTTTGCTTTACCGTCTTTTAGGACGATATGAATGGTCTGCTCCGGGTAAAGCTGGTTGCTACTGGTCAGTATTCGTTGGTCCTGTTCATCAGTCAGCATGCTATAGCCCTGCTTAAGCACGCGAGACGGTCGATGTAAAAGTACGATATCACGCAGATGTGCGCTATCACGCTTTGCTTGTATTAACTGCTGCTGAGCACTTTGCATAATCATTTTCTGATGATTTTTACTATAAGTAGAGGCGAGTGAAAGTTGTTGATAAGCAGAGGCTTGAGTCTGTATATGCAGCTCGCTTGCTTGTCTGGCTGCTTGTTTCACTTGACGATGTGCACTTTGTTGGATACTACGCCACGCATAAGCACTGTCTTTTTGTAGTGCCGTTAATTGACCAATGGTTTGCGATTGTATTTGGCTCAATTGGCGCGCAGTTTGTTGTTCAGCGGTATTTAATTGACGCTGAGCAGCTTGTTTGATCTGCATTTGATATTGCAGTGTCTGAGTGACCAGCTGTGCTAAATGCGCCATGATAGCCGCAATGACTTTTGATGGCGTATCAAAGCTAGTATGAGCCACTTCATCTAAGATAACTTTGTCACGCTCATGACCAATCCCAACCCAAACAGGGACAGGTTGCTCAGCGACTAAAGCAGCAAGCTCATAATCATTAAGGTAAGCCAAATCACCAACAGCGCCGCCACCACGGATAATGACTAATAAATCTGGCAGGCGCTGATAAGTATTTTCAAATTGCTGCTGAGCACTGATGATTGCTTGACGAATCTCCGCTGGGGCATGATTGCCTTGAAAAGTGGCGTTATGATAATGGAAATGACAAGCGCCTGTACTAGCGAGTCTATTGGCGTCCGCTTGAAAATCGCCTAGCCCTGCGGCTTTTTCAGGAGCGATGACCAACACATGCTCGATATCAAACGGAGTTGGCAACTGCTGATTCAGGTTTAATAATCCTTCACCTGCCAAGCGGTCAACCATCTCAGCATATTGACGCGCTAAATCGCCTAACGTATAGCTTGGGTCAATATCTTCAATGGTGAGAGAGAAGCCGTATTGCGCATGGAAACCTGCCGATACCTTTAATAAAACCGTCAAATCACGGTCCAGTGGCATACCCGTTGCGCGCTCAAACTTGGCTAAAACCCGCGCCGCTTTAAAGCGCCATAGATTGCCACGGCAGCTGGCAATGACTTTACCGTCGTCATCTTTTTCTGCCAATTCAAAATAATAATGCCCACCTTTGCTGGATAAGTTTCGTATCTCAGCTTTGACCCAAACACGGTGATTAAAAGTTTGCTTGATCACCATATCGACCGCTGATAAGTAATCACTAAGGCGCAGGACAGTATCTTCTAAGTTACCCTCTAGACTGTTTTCTTGTTCTGCCAACTCTGCCTCCAAGGTCGCTAAATCTTTGGCAGGCGCTAATACTTTAGTGTGCTTGGTATTTGACAGGTTGGGTTTGCGCATAATAATAGACCAAAGATAGTGAGGGCTTAGAGACCAGCTAGGTGACGTAAAAGACAAGATAGGGTAGTTTAACCTAAAAGCCTCTACACAAAAAGCAAAGCCAACAAGCAGCGATTGATATTGTATCTTTATCGCAAGCTTATTGGCTCTAAGTTATCGCTAATACACTACATATATAACTGCAGCTTTATGACATGACTTACTGACAGCGGAAACTGATCATATACTCATAGTCATCATCACGTGATAAATTTGGTGAGCCTGTGCCAAGGATGGTACCGAGCACGGCACTCGCTTGACCAATCATACGCCCTGTACTCTCATTTAAGATGCCATTATATTTCACTTGATCCTCAACGATAATCACCTGTTTGCCTCGGCAAGTAGTCTTAGCACTATCTAGTGCGTTTTGCTGAGCTTTTATCTTGGTATTGGCAATACCAGTTGTTTCATAAATAGAGTTGGCACGTTGAATAACGGGCGATGAAGGCGTGGTTTGACAGGCACTCAAAGTGAGGGCAGCGACTAAGGTGGCTGCTAAAGTAGCCGTTTTATTAAAAGTCTTCATAAGTATTTCCTAATTCCGGTAAAGTAAAAATGAAAGCATGAACTTAAAAGTGACAGATATAGTTAAAATATCTCAAAAACGCTACAGTGCTGCTGGTATAAATTTTTTGCAGCCTCTGTCTGCATAGGCACGGCAAGCAAGAAAAAGTAATATCAGCAGTACTTGATGTATCGATATTACTTTTCTCTGACTATAGATACGTTAAAGCTTTTATCAAACGATGAATTTACCCTATTGATATATTGAGTGTCTAGACGGTTATTGTGTTCGATATTGCGCTTGTATTACCTACCGAAATAGACAGCGATAAAGGTGCGCTAAGTTTGCCCAAAAGTCATAAGCAATGTCTGTCATAAGCAATATCTGTCTGCTATATTTTTTGACAATTTTCTATGATTAATAGTAAAAATTCGACAGATAGCAGCAATACACAGCAAATCACTTGAAATATAAACCATATCTAGGATAATTGAGCTATTCATTCTTAACTAATAAGTATTATATGCAATTGATTCCCGCTCCTGCTGGCGTGTTAGAAGTTGACGCGCTTTGGCAACAAGACAATTCTAATGATCCAAATACGGATACCGTTGCGCTGCTTTGCCATCCCAATCCGTTGTTCGATGGCACGATGAATAATAAAGTGGTGACGACCATGTACCGCTTTGCTCGTGATAATGGCATGCACGTGGTACGTTTTAACTTTCGCGGTGTTGGACAATCAACAGGTGAGCATGATTATGCAGACGGAGAAGTAGTCGATGCATTGACCGTGCTACAATGGATTGCTGAGCAAACTCCGGCACGCAAATTGTGGCTTGGCGGCTTCTCCTTTGGTGGTTATGTGACAGCGCGAGTGGCTGAGCAAGTACTGGTATCACCTCATATATGGGGACTGGATGATTTTGAGATATCTAAGATTGCTCTCATTGCTCCCTCAGTCGAAAAAAATGACAGCAGTGATATAGACTTACCTGCTGATAAAACCTTTGAGATTTATGGGAATGCGGATGAGGTCATTGATCCAAGTAATATGCAAGCATTTGCAGAGCGCTTGGGGATTGATGTCAGTATCGTTGATGGCGCAGGACACTTTTTCCATGGGCGCTTGTCTGAGCTGAAAAAGCTTTTGGAGCAGCATACGTATAACGGCGACATATAGTATTGGCTACAGATCGCTTGATACTCTTTAAGCTACCTAAAATAGCTTTGCGCTAATCAGTATTGTTAAGAGTTAACGGATTATTTTTACAACTTTAAGCTGTGTTAACCTAAAGAATGGTTGTGATAAGCCATTCTGATAAACCAGTTGCTACTATCTCAGTGTAAAAATCATAAGTTAGTAGCGATTGTCGGTATTAATACTTTATTCTGATATTTATTTTGTTTAATGATGAGTCGTATTATGAGTTTATCTCCCTTACAGCGTTATGAGCAAGCCATCAGCACGGATGAGTTTACTCGTGATGAGCAGCAGTATTTGGCGATGAGTTACTTGGATGGTCTTTACCATCAGCTCAATGATAACGCGGTACAGAAAAAAGGCTTTTTTAGTTTTTTAAAAGCAAAACCTGTTGCACCCAAAGGTTTGTATATGTGGGGCGGGGTAGGACGTGGTAAAACATGGATGATGGACATGTTTTATGATTCATTAACCATTGAGCGCAAAATGCGTCAACATTTTCATCATTTTATGCAGCGAGTACATCAAGAGCTACATAAGCTGCAAGGCGAGAGCGACCCGTTAGAAAAAGTCGCTGATATCATCTATGCTGAAGCGGTGATTATCTGTTTTGATGAGTTTTTTGTCTCTAACGTCTCTGATGCGATGATTTTGGGTGATCTGTTTACGATGCTATTCAATCGCGGTATTACATTGGTAGCGACATCAAATATTGAGCCATCTGGACTCTATAAAGATGGCTTGCATCGAGATCGCTTTATGCCAGCTATTGCCGAAGTTGAGAAGCATACCAGCGTTATGAATATCGACTCCGGTATTGATTATCGCTTGCGTGTGCTGCAACAAGCCGAGCTATACGAGTCGCCCATGACCAAAGCCAATCATCACTGGCTCGCCAACCGTTTTGCCAGCTTGTCTAACAATCAAAAATTCAGCAATGAGCCTATCACTGTTAATGGTCGTGAAATCAGGATTAATGCGCGTACCGATGACATCTTATTCTGCGACTTCCGTCATTTATGCATGGAGCCGCGGTCGGCATCTGATTTTATTGAAATCGCTAAGCAGTTCAGCACCGTACTTATCAATGCCGTACCAGCGCTCGATGATGATTTGCGGGATCCAACACGACGTTTTATTTATTTAGTCGATGAGTTTTATGATCGCCGTGTCAAATTATTGGTGCGCGCGCAACAGCCGATTCTTGAGTTATATCAAGGACAAAAACTGGCGTTCGAGATTGAACGTACACGTTCGCGCCTGCTTGAGATGCAGTCAGAAGATTATCTGAAAATGGAGCATCGTACTGAAGATTCGGATGCAGCATAGATTTTATTCAATTCTTTAAATATTAAAAACCAGTTGCTGTCAAATACTGTTGGCTACTCTATAACAATATAGCAGCAGCTGGTTTGCTTCTACTTATATCTCATAAAACTATAATAATATTACTTATAATGGGCAAATGTGCCTAACCGCTAAACACTTATAATAATGAATAAGGATAGACCATGAGTACCTCTGAAAAGAGTCACGACCATAATAATGATGAGTCAAATAATACTGAAAGTCCGATAGTAACCAACTCACAAGTGACCGATGAACAACTGATCAATTGGATTAAATCGAGGCGTAGTATCGGTAATCTGAGTATCCCTGCACCGACAGAAAGCCAGATAAAAGCCGCTATTGATTGCGCAGTGACTGCCCCAGATCATAAGAAACTACAGCCGTGGCGCTTTATCGTCACACAGGGTAATGCTCGTCATGAGCTAGGTCGTGCATTTTTGGTGGCAGCTGAAGCCAAAGCAGCACAAGAAGGCGATACCCTATCTGAAAAAGATCGGCAAAAAACTTATAATATGCCATTACGTGCACCTGTTATTATTACTGTCGTCACACAAATGCAAGCGCATAAAAAAGTACCACCCTTTGAACAGATGCTTAGTGCGGGTGCGGCAGTTCAAAACCTTATCTTAGCGCTAAAGGCACAAGGTTTTAGTACGGTGTGGCGTACTGGGTTACTTTGTAATGAGCCTGCTGTTAAAGCATATTTCGATGTAAGTGCAGATGATTATGTCACGGCTTTTGTTTATACCGGTAGCAGCCCTTGTGATATGCCTACGCGCAAGCCGATTGATATTGAACCACTGACGCGCTTTGAGCAATAAAAGTCTTTATTGCGTAATATAGTGGGCAACCAAGGGCATAGCTAAATAATGACTTAACGAGAATGGCTGTTTGGCTGAGCTAGTAGCCTAAAGAATACTGTTAATTTGTACAAATAATTGTTCATACATTTTGCTGCGCTCACTGTATACTCAGCATAAATGAATTTATCACAAAGTCAGTCAATTCGGATAAAACATATGATAAGCGCTAATGACAAAAGCACAGATACCAACGTAGACAGCACACAAGCTGAGCAAAAAATAGCTGAAAAACAAAATAAATTGTTGTCTGGTATCATTGAGCGTGCCACCAAATCTAGTCTTGGACGTAAAAAGTTAAATCCAAGTGTGGTGGAATCTGCCGTAGCAAAAAAAATGGAAGAGATACATAAAAATCCGACCAAGCTGCGTTTAGTAGTGTTAGGCGGCGGTAGCTTTGGCACCGCCATGGCAAACCTAGCGGCACGCAATGGCTGCGATACCACGTTGTGGGTGCGCAACAAGCGTACGGTCAAAGCGATGGCAAAATCGCAAATGAATAAAAAATACCTGCCAGGCTATAAGCTTGATGACCGCCTAAAATACAGTCATGAGCTGCAAGCCGCAGTCAAAGATACGGATATTATCTTCATTGCCGTACCGGGATTGGCGTTTCGCGAAACGCTTAAAAGTATCGCCCCTTTTATTAGTGGGCAGTCTATTGTTTCTTTGACCAAAGGGATGGAAAAAGACACTTTTTCTCTGATGAGTGACATCATCAAAGACGAGCTACCTGAAGTAAATTTTGGCGTGATGTCTGGTCCAAATCTTGCTATAGAAATCATGAAAAATATGCCATCTGCTACGGTAATCGCTAGTGAATCTGAACCATTACGTCATGCCGTACAAGCGGCATTACATAGTGCATTCTTTAGAGTATTTGCTAGTGATGATATCCGCGGTGTTGAGCTTGGCGGTGCGCTAAAGAATATTTATGCCATTGCTATGGGTATGGCAGCTGCTTACGAAGTTGGCGAAAATACCAAAGCCATGATATTGACCCGTGGCTTAGCGGAAATGAGTCGCTTTGGTGTACATGCCGGTGCCAATCCGCTGACCTTTTTAGGGCTATCAGGTGTCGGGGATTTGTATGCCACTTGTAGCTCCGAGTTAAGTCGTAATTATCGTATCGGTAATATGCTTGGTCGTGGTATGACGATTGATGCAGCGGTCAAAAAACTGGGACAAACTGCTGAAGGGGTGAATACCATTCAGCAAGTACATGAAAAAGCCACCAAAGAAGGCATTTATATGCCTATTACTCATGCGTTACATGCCGTCATTTATGAAGACAAAGCGGCGCTTGGTGTTGCGCTACATTTGATGGAAGCAGGGTTCCGTAGTGATGTTGAATTTGTCATGGAGCACGACCACAGTAATGCTTCGCTGACCGCGCAAATGCAAACTGCAAACAGCCAATCAAAAGAGGATAAAAGTAAGCAGGGTAATAAGTAATAAGAGGTTGTTAGCGCAATAGCAATAGCGTGTCATTAAAAGAGAGTTACTTATAATTTGCACTGGCGATATAACAACAATAAAAAAGGCTGATAACTTATGAAAATTATTTTGATGCGCCATGGTCAAGCAGAAGACGAGACGCGTCCCGATAGCGCCCGCCAGCTGACGGATTTTGGTCAGCAGCAAGCAAAGCAGACCGCAAAATATATCACTACGCATTATCATCCCGATTATTTTTTGGTCAGTCCTTATGCGAGGGCACAGCAAACACTGGCAGAACTCCAGGCACAACTGCCTACTGTTCCATCGAGCATACAAGACAATCTCACGCCGTCTGACGATGCGCGTCAAGCGTTGAATGAGATTGCTGACATTGAAGCTGAATGTCTGGTGGTGGTTTGTCATATGTCTATCGTTGCTTATATCGCAGGGTTACTAATCAATGACTATCCTGAGTCTTTTGCTTTGGCAGAAGCACGTGTGTTTGAGATGGATTTTGTGATGGCAGGTATGGCACGCGAGATTGCCCGCTTTGTACCGGATCAGCCTTATTAATATAAGTTATTATTGATGGTTAATAATAGTGCTGCTGTTGATGGTCCTAGATCATCTGCATTTTAGCTAAACGATAGCTTTGATATATTATGGCTTTAACAATTGAGGACACATTTGGTGTTACATGTTTGGTTAAGAGCGCAGCACAGTCCACTAGCGGTCTGGCATGAAGACAGTCAACACTGGCAGTTGGTCGAGGGTTGGCAGCAGCTACAGGATATCTATAGTCGCTATAAAGCAAATAGCCAAAAAGCCATTTGTCTTTATTTTCCATCTACCCATATGTTACAGGTCGATACGGAGCTAAACAGCACTCAGCTTAAGCAGTTAGGCAGTAGTGGCAAGCAGTACTTGTTTGAAGAAACGTCTTTAACGCCTGTTGAGCAATTGGCTATTCGGCAAATGAGTCATAACAACACGCACCATCTATATGCGCTGGCACAAAGTGATATCGAGTTATGGCAACAAAGCGCAAAGATTGCTGGCATGAATATCATCGCCTTGCTGCCTGATTTTCTATTATTGCCACTGCCAGAAGAAGGGGCTGGGCAGCAAATTACCCTATATCAAGACAAAGAAACCGTGTTGCTTCGCCAATCTTTATATCAAGGGATGGCAGTCAGCTATTTACCGCTAATCTTTGAGCGTTTTCCGCATTTAAGCGAGATCTTGATAGTACCTGCCATTGATGACCCTGTTTACGATAACGGCTACGTTTCTGATATCATTACGACTGATAATGAGCTTGCTAATCGAACTGAGCTCGAAAACTCTATAGCAGCAGGCAGCTTTACCGCGATTACAGCTGACATGATAGCTGAGCATCAACTGTTATTAACCACACTAGTAACGACGCCAAAACCACTTGATAACGCAGAGCGTCATGCGCTGAACTTTTTTGTTAAGTCAACGGATTCGCAGTTGTCACCTTATCTTCGTGTGGCGATGATGGTGGCGTTATCAGCACTAGTATTGCAGATGGCGACCGATGCGGTGCAGTGGTATCAATATAATGAGGCAACAACTGCGACTAAGACTGAGATTGCGACACAATATCAGTCTTGGTTTCCAAATGAGCCACTCAGTACGCGTACCAAACTACAAGTTCAACTACAACCAAAATTGCGTAGCGATAGCCAAGCACCCGCGTCACATATGGCAGTCCTTTCGCGTATATCCCCTTTGATTAAACAGTCGTCATTAAAAGCGCAAGCATTGGTTATGCAGCCTTCAGCACTTAGCTTTACGTTGATTGCTCCTGATCGCGGCAGTCTTGATCAGTTTACTGCTACACTCGTCGCGCAAGGTCTAACGGCAAAACTAGAGCAAGTGAATGGCAATGAGCAAGGGCAGTTTAGCGGTCAAGTAACGGTCAATGTCATAGAAAACAACAGCAGTGTCGGCAATAAAGGGTAATGATGAAAATACTACAGCGCCGTACCAAACGTAGCTCAACGATGCTGCAGACAAGTGGATTATCAGCGCGAATAACAGGCTATCAAAACCTGCTATTTGTACGCTGGCAAGCATTGTCTTCTCGTGACCAGTTAGCTTTGCTACTACTGTCTGCTTTTTTACTATTGTTTGTTGGCGGTTATGGCGGTTACAGCATTCATCAGGCAGCCAACAATAGTAAAAGCGAGTATCAAGAGCAGGTTGCTGATTATTTTTGGTTGCGTGCTCAAGCAGGTAATATCGATAGTAATGCGTTAGTGGCTGCCAATACTACTGATGGTGCAGAGGTAATACCTGCTGCTAGTAGTGTCAATGCGCTGTTGACTAACTCAGGCATTGTAGAGGCGCAAGTAATTGCTAATGGTGAGACGGTACAATTGAGCTTTAATAATCCGAGTCAAGCAGTGGTGAGTGCTGCCCTTGGTAAGCTTGAACAACAAGGCTGGCAATTCACTCAGTTGTCTATGCAGCAAGATTTACTCACTAAAGCGATTCAGGTTCAGGCTACCGTGACCTCATCATAAAGGGGCAAGGGGCATTGGGATAAAGTTTACTCAGAAGTAGCCAATAGCTTTTATGCTAACAAACCCATTTATACAACAGACCTTATTGAAAAAGTACTTCTTAGACACTATAAAATAGCTATAACAAATGTTTCACTTTAAAATTCATGCCTCATTTATGTGTAGGGTTTTATAATCAGCACAATATGCTATGTATGCCATGACAGGTGATCATATAAATAATCCGATGAGTGATAATATGAATAATAAACAAAGCCGCTCTTTAGTAACGTATAACCACATTACGTATTTATTATATGTACTCAGTTATTTTACTGCCGGTTTACTGTGGATTGTGCCTATCTTTATGAATTATGCCAAACGTCGTGATGCTGATGGAACATGGCTTGCCACGCACTTTGACTGGCAGATTAAAACATTTTGGTACAGCATCGTATGGTTTATCGTGGGTATTGGCATCATCACTTTTGCTCTTGGTAGCTTTGGCGTGAGTATTATGGCGGATAGCGGTAATATCGCTGTCGGCTCGGTATTACTGGCTAGCATTGGTTTTATTATTATGGGTGTTGCCTTTATTTGGCATTTATACCGTATCGTGCGAGGCTGGATTGCTTTAGCGGATGGTCGACCTGTCCCTTAATAATTGAGCTACATCTTATTATAGAGAGTAGCTATCTATAGTCGATTCCAAATAAAATAGATACGCTATATTGCAACGCGGAACTGGAATAAATTTTTCTGGCGTGCTGTGCCTACGCCGACAGAGGCTGCGTAAAATTTACTCCAGTCCCGCTGTATCGTTTTAATACTGAATTCACTATATATTCTCTATAGTAAAATTGGCTGATGAAACTTTGGTCTTATTTCGACTAAGCTGATATAATCGCTGCGCTTGACCACATTGGTTTTCTTTATTCATTTTCACTTTCAAGCAGGGTCTGTCGTTACTATGTCTTATGCCTTACTTCGCCCTTTTTTGTTTAATATGGACCCTGAACACGCGCATGAAATGACCTTATCCTTATTGGATAAAGCTCATAAAGCGCGGGTTTTAGGTTTGGTTTATGGTCAATCTATGCAGCCAACTGATTGCATGGGCTTGCAATTCTCTAATCCTGTTGGGCTAGCAGCCGGACTGGATAAAAACGGCGATTATATTGACGCCTTAGCTGAGCTTGGTTTTGGCTTTATCGAAGTAGGCACGGTCACGCCAAAGCCGCAAGCTGGTAATGATAGACCGCGTTTATTTAGGCTCAAACAAGCAGACGCCATTATTAACCGTATGGGTTTTAACAATAAAGGTGTCGACTACCTCATTGAAAATGTGCAGCGCTGTAAATACAAAGGCAATATCGGCATTAATATCGGTAAAAATGCTGCAACGCCAGTTGAAAAAGCGGCTGATGACTATGTTTACTGCTTAGAGCGTGTTTACCCACATGCTTCCTACATCACTGTCAATATCTCTTCGCCAAATACCGCAAATTTACGTGACCTGCAAAGCGGAGAAGCATTAACCCACCTGTTAGATGCGATCAAAAACCGTCACAGTCAATTGGCAACAGAATACGGTTTTTATGTGCCATTGGTTCTTAAAGTCGCGCCTGATTTAGATCCAATACAGGTAGATTATATCTCTCAGCAACTGCTGGATTTCGAGATTGATGGTTTGATTGCGACCAATACCACGTTGAGCCGCGTAGGCGTTGAAGATTTGCCCGATGGCGATCAAGCAGGTGGTTTATCAGGTCGTCCGGTCAGCCACATTAGTACGCAGATTTTACAACAATTCTCTGATCAGCTGGATGGTAAAGTGGCATTGATTGGGGTCGGCGGTATCGATAGCGGCGCTAAAGCTGTCAAGAAAATCGAAGCGGGCGCAGATATGGTTCAGCTCTATTCAGGGCTTATTTACAAAGGGCCTGGGCTTGTACAGTCTTGTATACAGTCTATCGGTGGTTATTACGACGCGATGGAAAATTAATTGAAGCTATATGGATTAGATTAAAAGTATGAAGGCTTGTTATCTAATACTTAATTCAACACCTGATACAAAAGATATAAAGTAACGAGGCGGTAAACATGAGT
Source organism: Psychrobacter sp. ANT_H56B (assembly GCF_008369245.1). Classification (NCBI taxonomy): domain Bacteria; kingdom Pseudomonadati; phylum Pseudomonadota; class Gammaproteobacteria; order Moraxellales; family Moraxellaceae; genus Psychrobacter; species Psychrobacter sp. ANT_H56B. The sequence goes on along the minus strand of NZ_VOBF01000005.1, from coordinate 99,180 downwards.
GGTTTAGACATTGTGATTGCTGTTGTGGTGCTAATAGGCTTATGGCGCGGCTTTCAAGTGGGTCTGATTAAGACGGCAGTTGGTTTGGTCGGTTGGTTTATCGCTCTTATTGCAGCAAGTCGATTGGCCGCTTCCGTAGCACCGCAGTTATCGAGTATCATCCAGAACCCTGTCTTACAGATGGCTGCTGCTTTTTTATTGGTAGTGATTGCGATATTGGCTATCATGCACTTGGTTGCTTTTGTCTTTTCAGGTGTCTTAAAAACCTTACGTTTGGGTGTACTTGATAAGATGGCAGGTGGCCTATTAGGTGCTGCTAAAAATGTGCTGATGGTTTTGGTGATTCTTAGCATTAGTGCGCCACTATTGGTACAAATGCCGCAGTGGCAGACATCTGTACTGGCACCTGAGCTGTTACCTTATGCGCCTGTCGGTAAAGCGCTCGTCTCAGACATGTTTGGGATGGCTTGGGATCAGGTCAATCAATCATAAGGGTTGAATAAAAAGCTATTCAACCGCATCTAATATTCGTAAAATACCATCCATCAATTATCACTGCTTAATTATTAGCTTAATCATCAACCGTTTGTGTCATAGATCATTCTCTTCTTAAAAAGATTTTAATCTTAGCAAACATCATCAGCTTGGCGGCATATGATAGGTCACAAACTAAAGCGATTTTATCAGTAGTGATGCCGTTATTGTGTTTTTAATGTGTGGTTCAAATTCAAAATAGGATACAACTATGTGTGGAGTCGTTGGGGTCGCAGCTCATGAGCCGGTCAACCAAATTTTGTATGATGCCTTAACCATGTTGCAGCACCGTGGGCAAGATGCGGCAGGTATTGTGACTTTACAGGATGGACGTTTATATTTACGCAAAGAAAACGGCATGGTACGTGACGTTTTTATGAATCGCCATATGTTAAAGCTGGTCGGTAAGTTTGGTATCGGTCATGTGCGTTATCCAACTGCTGGAACGTCAAGCAGTGCTGAAGCGCAGCCTTTTTATGTCAACTCGCCTTACGGTATCACGCTGGCACATAATGGTAACTTGACCAATGCTGAGAGCTTGGCGAAGTCGCTTTATCAAGAAGATCGTCGTCATCTAAATACCGACTCAGATTCTGAGGTTTTGCTCAATGTGCTGGCACATGAAATGCAAAATCTAGGCAAAACCCATCCAACGCCTGCTGACATCTTTGAAGCCGTGACATCGGTTTATGGCCGTGTTGAAGGCGCTTATGGTGTAGTCGCTTTGATTACTGGTCATGGTTTGCTAGCATTTCGTGATCCAAACGGTATTCGTCCGCTTATATTTGGTAAGCGCATGGCAGCTAATGGTGGCACAGAATATATGGTGGCATCAGAATCGGTTGCTCTGACCGGTTCAGGTTTTAGTATTGTTCGTGATGTTAAGCCAGGCGAAGCTATATTTATTGATTTGGACCATAAATTGCATACGCATCAGTGCGTTGAGCAAAAAGAATATACACCTTGTATTTTTGAATATGTGTATTTTGCCCGTCCAGATTCTATTATGGACAATATCTCCGTTTATAAATCACGCCTACGTATGGGTGAAAAACTGGCCGATAAAATCCTTGCTGAATGGGGTGAAGATCATGATATCGATGTGGTCATTCCTATCCCTGATACCTCGCGTACCTCAGCGATGGAGCTAGCGCTAAAGATGAATATCAAGTACCGTGAAGGGTTTATGAAAAACCGCTATATCGGTCGCACCTTTATCATGCCAGGTCAGCAGCAACGCAAAAAGTCAGTGCGTCAAAAGCTAAGTGCAGTGCCACTAGAGTTTAAAGGTAAAAACGTACTCTTAGTTGATGATTCAATCGTCCGTGGTACAACCTGCCATGAGATTATCCAAATGGCACGCGATGCAGGTGCGCGCAAGGTATTCTTTGCCAGTGCAGCGCCACCGGTTAAGTATCCAAATGTCTATGGTATTGATATGCCAGTGCGTAGCGAACTTATTGCGTCAGGACATAGCGTTGAAGAAGTGCGTGATATCATTGGTGCTGACCGCTTAATTTTCCAAGATTTGGACGATTTGATTGAAGCGGTCAAAGATACTAAGCATAGTAAAGTTGAAGGTTTTGATTGTGCCGTATTTAATGGCTGCTACATCACTGGTCAAATCAATGAAGCGTATCTTGAGCATCTGCAAGAACAGCGTAACGACACTGCTAAAAAGGGTAAAAAAGGGGTACAAATAGTCGCTGATACGCCAGTAGATATGATGGGTGTAGAAGAACTTTAAGCCTCTTTATATCTTAAGATAAAGTAAGTAAAAAAGGCTGGATTCTCAATGAATTCAGCCTTTTTGCTATTAAATTTATTGTCGAAATATATAGTTTTAAGAGTGATTCTTTAGATTAAAAAATCATTAAATAACCATAAAAAGCCATTAATCGCAGTGATACCGACCACCATGCTGACCAGTAATTGACGGCTAATATGATAGACAAACAATACCAATAATAAAGCGCCAATTTGTGCCATTAATAAATGCACCTCTGCACTGTTCAAAGCAATATTGTGTGACAGTCCTTGATAAGACAAACTGGTTAAAATCAGTAGTACCATGACCGATAACGGTAAACTTTCATTTAATCGATGCAGCCAAGGCGTATCCAGTAGCTTTTTGGGTATTAAAGCGGGTAGAGCGCGGGTAATAAAAGTCACTGCTGCCATCGCGAACGTTGCAAAAATTAGATAACTACTGTTCATTACTGCCTCCTTGCACACTGCGCTGCACCCAAAATCCACGGACTAAAATCATAAGCATACAAATCGTAATCGCTACCAATAATAACCAGTTACTGGTAAAGAACGAGGCGATAACTAAAGCAATGACAGCAATAATAATAGGGAAATAACGTTTGATGCTTTGAAATTGCTCATAAGCTAAAATCGCAAACAGACAGACCAAGGCAAAATCCAAATGCGGTACTAAATCACTCAGTGCACTACCGATCATTACACCAATCGCACCTGCTAATACCCACCAGCTTTGATTGAATAAGCTTATGGGCACTATCAACGCTTGTCGTGATTCATTCGGCAAACTGGTCATCACCGAAAAAGTTTCGTCAGTTAGAGCAAACAAGCAATAGGTCTTGGCTATTTTATTCTTTGGTAGATATTGTAACAACGGCATGCCATAAAAAACATGACGCAAGTTAATAGCAGCAATATTGGTTGCGATATTGCCAATCGGTAATCCAGCACTTAACATTGGTAGGCAGGCATATTGAGCGGCACCCGCATACAACACCACGCTGAGCATAATCGTTGCCCATACTGGTATACCGGCAACTTGCGCAAGCACACCAAAGGCGATGCCCGCTGGCAAATAACCCATGGCAACTGGTAAGCTTTTTTTAAAGCCTTCTGTCCAGTCATAGCCCTGTACCTGAGTTTGATTGATCTCATTTGATTGAGTATTCACGTCACATCCTAGTTTTTACCATTTTTGTTTGTTATTAAATTTTAAAGGGAGCTTAATAGTGTAATGCTGATCAGTCAATGGTCAATGGTCAATGGTCAATGGTCAATGGTCAATGGTCAATGGTCAATGGTCAATGGTCAATGGTCAATGGTCAATGGTCAATGGTCAATGGTCAATGGTCAATGGTCAATGGTCAATGGTCAAGTTGGAGTTTTTCATAGCCACCAGTTTGATGAGCACGGTATAAAAATCCAGCAAGTATCAACATTCTTAGCAACAATAAACACCATACGCTGAGCCAGATGCCCGTCATATCCCACTGCTGATAAAACAACCAACTCAATGGGAAAAAGATAGCCGCTAATATAAGGGCTGCATTGCGAATAATGCTACCTGCTGTTAAACCAAAAAATATCCCATCTAACCAGTAAGCACCAACCCCGACAAGTGGTAACAGGACAGCATATAAATGATAGTCGTAAGCGAGCGTAAAAACAGGTTCGATATTGGTCATAAACTGTAAATATGTGGGCATGGCAAGCCACCATATCGTACTTAGCAGGATAGCAAGACCGTAGCTCACGATGCCAGTACGCTTCACAATAATGCGAAAGCGCGACCAATCTCGTCGACCTGCTGCTTGTCCACTTAACGTCTCAGCAGAGACTGCCACCCCGTCAAGGGCAAAGGCTGAGATGCTCAATACTTGTAATAAAATAGCATTGGCAGCAAGTATGACATCGCCGCTTTGAGCAGAGAGTCGAGTAATCCAAGCAAAGCTTAACGTTAAAATAAGCGTACGAATAAAAATATCTTTATTTAGTGAAAATAGCCTAAGCATCTCATCTTTATTAAAATGCTGCGGGTCAGCGGTAAATAACGCCTGCCAAGAGATTTTCAAATGTAGACGACTTAACCATAATGCCAATACTACGCCTAGCCAGAAGGCAATCGCTGTACCCAATGCGACACCGACCAAGCCCATATCCATTGCAAAAACAAAAAATAGTGTCAGAATGATATTGAGTATAGCGATAAAACCTTGTTGATATAGCATATAACGGGTCTTGCCTTGACCTGCAAACCAGCCAATAAAAGCAAAGTTCATTAGCTCAGCAATCACACCCCAAAAGCGCACATCTAAATAGGTCTTTGCTGCATCGCCGCTATCAGGATTGGCGGCAAGCGCTTGTAGACCAAAATCAATGAGCCAAGGTTTTACCAGTAGTAAAACGGCACCAATCATAAATGCCAAAACCAAAGCGCGTTGCAAGATGGACAACAGCGGTGATTGCTGACCACGGTTATCTTTTAACTCGCCGTTATGAGCAGTGCTTCTATTATCTAATTGCCCAAGAGCTTGAGCAGAAAGTCCAGACGAGGCATATTGCAAAAAGTTAAAACTGACGAGCAATAGTGATAGCAGTTGTACAGCAAGTCCGATACCAGCAAGTTTTGCCGTATCATTCATATTACCAATAATAGCTGTATCAATGACGCTTTGTAGTGGCATTGCAAGATTTGCCAATAATACTGGCAATGCAATAGCGATAATACGTGCATAGCGAGTATCAATAGGCGGCATAGGACGTGGCGGTAGGATAGATGACATAAGGCAATCGCTTAGATAGGCAGATTAAGAATGCTCATAGGTAGTGCTAAGGATAATAACTTATAGCAGCGCTAAAATTTTTAGGTATTGATTTGATTTTGACCATGATACATAAACAAAAGCACCTAGAGTCTAGGTGCTTTTTTCATGATCACGCTTATCTACTCACTTAATAGAGAATTTACCAAGTGAGCAGGGGTGCCATTATCAATCTTGTTCAAACATCTTTGGATCATTGAAAGTCACGATTTCTTCTTCAAACTCAGGTTTTACTTTGACGATAAAGTCATCACGTGACAGACCCATCGCTAGAGGAATCGAGCTTGCAATATAGGTAGAGGAGTAAGTACCAGCAAGTAAACCAATAAACAGTGCAGCTGAGAACCAGAATAAGCCATCACCGCCCAAGAACAGCATTGCTAATACCACTAATAGCACGGTTGAAATGGTCATAATCGTACGGCGTAGTGTCTCTGTCAATGACAAATCAATCGTTTGACGCGGACTAATACCGCGGACACGGCGGAAATTTTCACGGATACGGTCATAGACAACGATGGTATCGTTCAATGAATAACCAATCAATGCCAAGATGGCTGCTAGTACTGTTAAATCAAATGGGAAGCCAAATAAGGCAAAGACACCGATGGTCACGATAGCATCATGGAACAAGGACAATACCGCGCCAAGCGCCAGTTTGAACTGGAAGCGCAGGGCGACATATCCCAGCATACACGCTAGTGCAAGCACAATCGACATGACTGAGCTTAAGTAAACCTCATTACCCACTTGACTACCGATAATATTCACATTGCTGATTTCAACATCGTTATTAGGTAGCGCTAATGCTTCGCTCAAGCTGGTGTTAAGACCATCGATGTTATCAGATTGAGGCGGCAAACGTATTAGCAGCTCTTGCGAGGTGCCTAGGTACTGCACGACTGCATCATCAAAGCCATTATCTGCCAACGCAGTAACCACATCACCTTGCTCGACAGATTGCTCATAGCGCACATCTGCTGACACGCCACCGGTAAAATCAAGACCAAGGTTTAAGCCATTGACCGCAATTGCAATGATACTACCAATCACCAAAATGATTGATAAAATACCCATTGGCTTTTCTATCTTCATAAAAGGGATGATACGCTGATCACCAACGGCTTTGATACCGCCTTCGGCATAGGCAGCTGCATCGTCAGCAGCGTCACCCAATGCTAAGTTAGGATCGATAGCAGCAGGCGCGAGCACCTGGCTATCTTTATCAGCGCTTTTGCCACTACGCGGATTTTTATTAGCTGATTTTTTAGCAGTGGCGTTATTGGTTTGGGTATTACTGCCTTTGCCATCACGGCGCGGCTTTTTACGGCGACGCGTAGTTGCTTCATTATTTGAGCCATTCGGTTCAGGATTGTTCTGTTTTTCTAGAGGATTGTTATTATCGATTGCCATAGTTTTCTCCTAACCGATGCTCAGACGTTTGATAGATTTACGCTTACCATAAGCAATTTGTATCAGTGCACGGGTGACCAAAATAGCCGTAAACAGCGAGCTGACAATACCAATGGCTAAAGTAATCGCAAAGCCTTTAATCGGACCTGTACCAATTGCAAATAAGATAAAGGCGACCAGTAAGGTTGTGATATTGGCATCGAAAATACTACTATAGGCGCGATCAAAACCTGCCACGATAGCCGATTTCGGTCTCACTCCATTAGCTATCTCCTCACGGATACGCTCAAAAATTAGAACGTTAGCATCGACCGCCATACCAATGGTCAATACGATACCAGCGATACCCGGTAACGTCAGTGATGAGCCTAAGATGGACATAATAGAGATAATAATAATAACGTTAACTGCTAGAGCAATATTGGCAATCACACCAAACAGACGATAGAAGATAATCATAAATGCAAAGACTAGTAAGTAACCAACCTGCGTAGAGAATAAGCCTTTATCAATATTTTCCTGACCCAGTGATGGACCAATGGTGCGCTCTTCAACAAAATACATTGGTGCCGCTAACGCGCCTGAGCGTAGTAACAATGCAAGCTCAGCGGCTTCAGCACTACTATCCAGACCAGTGATACGGAAAGATGAGCCTAGTACTGCTTGGATATTTGCACGGTTAATGACTTTTGTTTCAGCATATGGCGTCCGAACTTCAATCGTTTCGCCAGTAACTGGGTCTTCTTCATAAGCGATGCGCTGTTTATTTTCAATAAACAATACTGCCATTTGTTTGCCAACCGCTGTACGGGTAGCATTCTGCATCAGCTTACCACCAGCACTGTCTAAGGTGATACTAACCTCAGGTGAACCACTTTCATCAATACCGGTTTGAGCATTGGTAACTTTATCACCAGTGACAATCGCTTGGCGCTCTAATAATACTGGCGGACCATCAAGGGTTTCAAATGGGAATGCTTCAGTACCGGCAGGCGGAATACCGCCTGTATAGTTTTCGGCACCTTCAGCGACCATACGGAATTCAAGATTGGCCGTACGACCAAGGACGCGTTTTGCCTCAGCGGTATCTTGTACACCTGGTAGCTCAACGACGATACGGCTAGCACCTTGTGATTGTACCAAGGCTTCTGTTACCCCAAGCTCAGCAATACGATTGCGTAGGGTAGTCAAGTTTTGATTGACCGCATAGCTGTTGATTTCATCAAGCGTTGCATCGTTATACGCCAAAATCAGGGCAGGGCCTTGCTCATCAATAGAAGATTGCAGGGCAAAGGTGTTACCCATTGAGCTTTGCAAAACGTTTTGGGCACGGTTACGAGTGTCTGTATCGGAAAAATGCAATACCACGCTACGCTTGTCGTTTTTGATACCTTTAACAGCAATGCGCTCAGCTCTTAGATCTCGTCGAATATCGCGACTGGCACTGGTCAGACGTTGTTCGAGCGCCTTATCCATATCAACTTCTAAGACGAAACGAACGCCGCCACGCAAATCAAGACCAAGTTTCATGGGCTTTGCGCCGATATCACGCAACCACTGCGGCGTTGTCTGCGCTAAGTTCAGTGCGACCACATAGTTCTCACCCAAGTTTTTTCTCAATACTTCCTGAGCTTTGAGCTGATCGACTGGATTGTCAAGACGTACCAATGCACTGTTACCTTTAAACGTACCATCATGGTAGTTCAAGCCAGCTTCTTTTAACAAGTCTTGTGACTGCGTTAAAATGCCATCAGACAACTGTGTGCCTGCTGCAGCACTGGTAATCTGTACGGCAGGTTCGTCAGGATATAAGTTAGGAGCAGCGTATAGACCGGCAATGATAAGTACGACGGTGATGAGTAGGTATTTCCAAGCGGGATATTGCATAATCACTTCTTTAGGTTGATAAACTACTGGCGACGCAGGCCACAAGTTAGCAGATGGGAAGTTAGCGATAACAATGGTGAGGTGCTTATTTAGCTGCCATAGAAGCCATGATAGTGCACCACTGTGATCATCCGCGATGATAATAAAGCATAAAACGGTAAAGCCAAAAATGACCGTAAATAATGTACGGTCATTTTATAATCATTACAACTGTTAATTGATGCTGATACAGTAATAGCCAGTCATTATCGTGCTGAATAACTTTAACGATCACATATATCAATTATCAAAGATGCCAATGACGTTTAAACGCTTTCGATGGTACCAGCTGGCAATACTGAAATAACAGAAGCACGTTGTACCTTGATATCTGTATTATTATTTAAGCTTACCACTGCATAATCGCCTTCCAAATGTTTGATACGACCCATCAAACCACCAGCAAATATGATTTCACTGCCGACTGTCAAAGCACTTACCATAGCGCGATGTTCTTTAGTACGTTTTGATTGTGGACGAATCACCAAAAAGTAAAAAATAGCAAAAAAAGCAACTGGTAATAAGATTTGACCGAACAGTGATGCCGCACCGGCAGTTTCAGCAGCATGAGCGGCTTGGATAAATAACAACATAGTTTCTCTCGACAAGTTATAGATAACAATTAATTTAGACGCATAGTAGCAAAAAATACCAGACTTGGTAACTGTTAATCATAAGCTGGTTATGTTTTTCTTAAGCTAAAGGCATGTTGATAGCGCATTACTTTGCCTATCTTACTTTTTAAACTGTCTACATTATATAGAAACCATTGACTTATAAAACAAGCCCAATAGCAAATAGTTAACATGCCATCAAGCGAAACCCGTATTTCTCTCATTCTCAAATGTGTCTTGATTATTGAAATATATAGCGATTTATTGTGAAATAAGCGCATCAATGCTACTATCGAAAGCAAATAGTCGCCAGTTTTTACAGTAAGATTTAAGCCATTGTGCTGAGCGATATGTGCTCATTTATATATCAAAGATCCAGACCATATCAGATAATATTTTCTATCTGCTTGGCTCTGCTCATGATATATTGTGACTTCCTTTTACTTCTTTGTTTAGGTTACCTAACTTGTTCACCTCTTTTATGTCTGTACCTCGTTTACATCGTTCGCGTGCTTGTCGTAAAGACGCCTCTGCCAAACCTCCCCCGACGATGCTTGGCGATACTCGATTGAGTATCAAATCATTGTTGGCGTTATCTGTCTGGATAACGCTGCTGCTACCGCAAACGGTCTGGGCAGCTGAAGGAGTAGCGGACCCAAGTACAAGTAGCATATTGCTGCTCATACTATATGTACTCGTTGCCATTGGTATCTCATTTATCTGTTCACTGGCAGAGTCAGCACTCCTGACGATGACGCCGTCTTATATCGCTGATGTTCAAGAGCGCAATCCAAAAAAAGCCCATATGTTAAGACGCCTAAAGATTGATAATATCGATCAGTCCTTGGCTGCTATTTTGACCTTGAATACAGTGGCACATACACTAGGCTCGATAGGCGCAGGTGCGCAAGCGACGATTGTATTTGGTAGTGCTTGGTTTGGTTTGTTTTCTGCCATCATGACCCTTGCTATTTTATTCTTATCTGAGATTATTCCAAAGACCTTAGGTACGATGTACTGGCGTCAACTCAGTGGCATGGTTGCCTACTTTGTACGTGGTATTATTTTACTGCTATATCCACTAATTTGGATCTCAGAAAAACTCACCAAGCTGCTGGTACGTGGTAAAGAGCCACAAACCTTTAGCCGTCGCGAATTTGCCGCGCTTGCCAGTATTGGTGAAGAAGCCGGACAAATCGATCCATTAGAGTCGCGTATTATCCGAAACTTACTGGCATTTGGTGCTATTAAGGTTGAAGATATTATGACGCCGCGTTCGGTGATGCTGGCTTTTGAAGAGAATAAAACAGTAGCAGAGTTGCTGGTTGATCGTCCAAAATTGACCTTTTCTAGACTACCGATTTATGATGGTGATTTGGATAATATTACAGGCTTTGTATTGAAAACAGATATGCTGTTAGCAAAAGTGAATCATGCTGTACACAAGCCATTGACGCAGTTTAAACGTGACATTACTTTTGTTTTTTCAAAGATGAAATTGTTTGATTTGCTTGAGCTGATGCTGAAAAACCGTATCCATATTGCCATTACGGTCGGTGAATACGGGGAAGTCAAAGGTTTAGTTACTCTAGAAGATGTGTTTGAAACTCTCTTAGGTCTTGAGATTGTCGATGAGATAGATCGCGTTGAAGACATGCAAGCATTGGCACGGCAAATGATGGACAGACGTGTCGAGCGTTTGGGTATGAAGCTGAGCGATGATGAGCATTATGAAGACTATACGGCTGAGAATAAGCAGTAAAAACTTAGTCAGTTTTTACTGCGTAAACTACTGATAGTTTATCGTATGCTTTTTATAAGATAGCTCATTTATTCAAAAAGCATACTTTACTGAGGTAGTCGCAATAATTACACAGGGTGTCACATGGCTGTGAGAATTAAGTGATAGGCTAAAAGTATCCTAATAAGACGCTGCTAGAAATCTAATATAAAAGCACTTGTTAGAAATGCCTATCAATAGAAATACTCGTTAATTACTGCATCGATTGAAGATACTAGTTCGTCAGTAGTTAAAAGTTTAGAGTATAAGATTTATTGGATATAAATAGCACTCTATAATTAAATCGTAGCTATTTCATTGTCGTTCAATAGTAATGATTATAAAGCCACCATTAAGGAATATCATGAAACAACTATGGGGAAAAGGGCTATTGGCTCTATTGATAAAAGGTGCCAGCTTGGCGGCAATCGTTGCTGCTGTCAGCACCATAACTATCACTGCGCAAGCAGCAACCATGACTGAAGCCTTGGTACAAAACTACGCAACTGCTATGAAGTCTGCCGCTAATAATCGAAATATTAATCAGGTGGCGCGTTTGGTTTCTGATGAGGCATTGATTTCGTTGTCAAGAAAAGGCAAGTCTACCAGTTTGGATAAAGAGGCTTATTTAAAATTGCTGCAAAATAGTTGGGGCAATACCTCAAACTATCGCTATGACATCAATGTTGATAACATTGTAATTTCAGGTGAACAAGCAAAAGCCAATGTAACGACCAATGAAAGCTGGGTCAAAGATGGTCAAAAGGTCTCCTTTGTTACTACTTCAAGAGTGACACTGGCTTTGTCTACTGGTGACGCCATACTTTTGCGTGCTGTATCCCAAGTTACGATTAATTAGTCTTCGTTCAATAATAAAGTCAGCCAATGAGCGGAACCTTTAGCCATCAATGATAGGGCACATTAATTTTTGTGCATTATCTTTTATATTGAGCTGGTCTTTATTCGATATTGCGTACTATACTGTCGATCAACTTTATTTCATCACTTCTCGTTGTTAGGAAACTTCCATTATCATGTCTACTGTGTCATCAAACTATCGCTCATTCATAGCTTTACCATTGACGCTTGCGGTGTCAACTCTTCTTATTAGTGCGTGTAGTAATACATCAGCGGTGAAAAAGACGGGGGCGACTGGCAGCACAGCTGTGGTTAAGCGTCCTACCACGCAAGTTCAGCCAACGGGAAATGCAGATTATTCGACTGCATTTTTGGATGCTGAAAGCTTAGATGAGCTTGCTGATTTATTGGAAGCCACTGATATGACTATGGTTGAGGGCAACAAACTTGCTATTCAACAGTATGGTGACTTGTGGAATCGCCTGCGAGCTGGGTATCGGATGAACGGTGGACAGCCTGTTTATAATCAGCGTATTGAAGCACAAAAAGGCTGGTTTACCAGTAGACAGGATTATTTAAACCGTTTAACAGCGCGTGCCAGTCGCTATATTTATCACACAGTAAGAGAGGCAGAGCGTCGCAATATCCCAACTGAGCTGGCTTTGTTACCTGTGATTGAGAGCTCCTACGATCCAAGTGGCACCAGTAGTGCGGCAGCAGCAGGTTTATGGCAGTTTATTCCAAGTACGGGACGTATTTATGGTCTAAATCAAAGCAGTACATATGATGGTCGCCGTGATGTGATTGAGTCAACACGTGCCGCTTATGACTTTCTGACGGCATTGCACAATCAGTTTGGTAGTTGGGAGCTGGCGTTGGCCGCTTATAATGCCGGTCCTGGTCGTGTGCAAAAAGCCATTGATGCCAATAGAGCTCAAGGTTTACCTACCGATTATTGGTCACTCAGATTACCGACTGAAACCATGAACTATGTACCACGCTTTTTGGCAGTTGCCGAAATCGTTGCCAAACCTGAAAAATACGGTGTCTATTTACCGGCTATCGCTAACCGTCAGCATTTCCGTAGTGTGCCTGTCAACTATGGCGTAAGCTTAGCTGAAGTATCGCAAGTCACGGGTGTTAGCTACGATGAATTAGAAAGATTAAATACAGCGTTAACCTCAGCACGTATCGATTCATCAGGGCCGCAGCGTATTATTATTCCTAATGATGTCAGTCTGACCACTGATGTGAAGCTGAGCGCTTTGAGGGGTAATGGCAGTAGTAATATTCTCGCCTCTAGCAATGCTGTTACGACGACTACGCCAAGCTACTCTGGGTCAACAACGCCAAGCTATAATAATAAGCCATATACTACCAGCTCATCATTACCGGGTACTGGCAAAGGTCTTGCTGACTATGCTGCCAGTGCGAGCGTCCCGCAGCAAACCACCAGCTATATTCCGCCATCGTCATCAACGACCAGCAGCTCAGTTTATAGTAGCAGTGCCTCAGTGCGTACAGAGCCACCTTTAACCTCAGCAGAGACCAAAAAAATCAATGCTGAGCTGAAAAGTAGTAACAGCTTACCGACCACATCAGCACAAATCACTCAAAACAATACCATTATTCAAGAGCCGCCACTAAGTAAAGCGGAGCGTGATTTTATTGCCAATCAAATTCGTATTAATACGCCTGAAACCAATGTCATTAACGCCGATGGTAATATCAATCTATCTGCCGTACAGACGCAGCAGTCCGTCTTAGAAGCCACGGGACAAGAGAAGAAACTGAGCTTCCCAAAAACCTCAGTTAGTAAGCCAAAACCGCAAGGCACACGTACCACTTATACGGTTAAACGCGGTGATACTTTGGCTAATATCGCCAGTCGCTCTGGTGTGAGCTGGCGCGATATTGCAGAATGGAATCAGATGGATGCCAGTGCCAAGCTACTCTCTGGTAGTACTTTGTATCTATATAATGCCAAAACTATCGAGCCATTGAGCGCTACCAGCAGTACTGTCGCGAGCCAGCCTGAAAGTTATGTGGTACAAGGCGGCGACACGCTTATAGGTACTGCCAATCGCTTTGGTTTATCAGTGACGCAGTTAGCAAGTTATAATAATTTGAGCAGCCGTGCAGACTTATTAAGAGGTCAGAAACTATGGCTTATCCCAGGCAAAGTAACAGCGCCAGTCAGCACTCCTGCCGCGCCATCTACTAAACCTAAGAAGTCATCGACTGCGACCAAAAACTATAAAGTAAAAGCGGGTGATGGCTTGATTGCACTTGCACGCCAATTTAATATAACGACTGAGACATTGGCCAGTCTTAATGATATTGGTACGACAGATTCATTATACGTCGGTCAGACCTTAAAAGTACCTGCTAGTGTAGACTTTACTTCTAACAGTGCGCCTACTGCTACACAGAGCACTGCTAGTAGCAATAACACCACAACCAAAGCCAGCAGTTCAAGCTCAGCGCCGACTAGTAATTATAAAGTCAAATCAGGGGATACCTTGATTGGCATTGCTAATAGTGTTGGGGTCAGCGCAGAAGATATTGCTGCCGTAAACAGTAACTTTGATGCTAAGGCGCGTTTGCAACGTGGACAAACGATTAAAGTTCCTGTATCAAAAGAATTGGTTGATCGTCAGCTAAACGATGAGGCAGTCAGCTACAAGGTAAAATCAGGCGATACTTTGACGGGTGTTGCTCAGCGTTACAATATTGGCTTGGGTGATTTGGCAGCAGCTAATAATCTCAAGACCAATTCTAACTTGATCTTAGGTCGCACGATTACCATTCCTGCTAAAGGTAGCGTGAGTACTAGTGCCAATGCTGCGGCCAGTAGCAAGAGCAGTAGTTCGGTGAGCACAGAGACAAATAGTAAGTCTGATAGCGCGCCAGCTACCAGTAATAGCGGCAAAAAGCTCGGCAACACAGAAAGCTATAAGGTGCAGTCTGGCGATGGACTCATCGCTTTAGCACGCCGCTTCGGTGTTTCAGTTGAAGACTTGGCTGCTACCAATGATATTTCGACTAAAGCTCAATTACAACGTGGTCAGACCATCAAAGTGCCGAAAGTAACGGTCAGCTATACGGTTGGCTCAGGAGACAGCTTGATTGGTTTGGCACGTAAATACGACGTTTCAACCAAAGAGCTTGCGGATATGAATAATATTGCAGTCGATACCATGCTGCAACGCGGTCAACGCTTAACGGTGCCTAATCGCTAATCTGTTCGTATTTGAATAAATGTTGTTAATAAAAAAGCTGCTCTTATCAAAGAGCAGCTTTTTTTATGGCAGTATCAATTATCAATATCTGATTAAACCGTGGCGGTTTTTATCGTTTCAAGATAGCTTCTGATATTGCTCACATAATGCATGGCTTGACCATAGCGGCTATTTGACGCTTTATTATCAGACAGATAGGCATATATATTTGCCCAACTTTTATCATCGATACCTTTGGCACTCAATTTACGCTGAATACCTTTAACAGCATTTGGTCCCATATTATAAGCGGCAAGCGCAAACCAAATACGATCCGTTTTTGGCACATCGGCAAAATCAGTTTTCATCTGCTCTAAGTAACGAGCGCCGCCGCCGATACTTTGGTAAGGGTCAACACGGTCTGAGACGCCCATTGCCTTTGCCGTATTATTAGTCAGCATCATAATGCCGCGTACTCCGGTCGGAGAGACTGCATTGGCATCCAAGTGCGACTCTTGATAACCCATGGCAACCAAAAGCTCCCAATCATGATTGTAGTTGCGCGCTTGTTCTTCAAACGAAGACTGATAATCAGGAAGCTTTTCTGTCAGTGTGGTCTTGAAATGATCTTGACTATAGGCATCTTTTAATAAGTCTTGGTTATAAAAGGCGGCTAGCTTTTGAGTATTATCAAGCTTGATGCTATCACATAAAAAATAGCTGGCTTTTTGTGACAATGGATCATTGGCAGAATTAAACGTCCAGCTTACTTTAGGATGCAAGCCATTTTTGGTCAAACTGGCATCATAACCACAGCTGACATTAATAGAAGACAAATTCAGCTGGCTTTTTAATTGGGTGCTGGCCGTGGTCAATGCCATATCCGCATCGCCTGACTGTAACGCTCTTAGCGCAGCTTCCTCATCAGCATAAGCTTTGAGAGTGACTTTTACCCCAAGCTCATCAGCATAGTTACGCACTAAGTCGTAACCAAATCCATGTTGGAAGCCATCGGTCGCAAAATAAGTGCTATCGCCTGGAACAGCAGCGATGGTCAAGGTCTTCTCCAGCATAACATGGTCATAAGCTGGTACTTGGTTATTCATGGTCGTCAGACTCTCAGCAGGGAGTGAGAGTAGGGCGATGCTTGAGATTTGCGCCAATTTCTTGGTTTTGGCGAAACGAGTCACTTTGATAGATGCAATAGCTGGAACGATGTTACTTTCGGTGTTTAGCAAGCGTTTAGATGGACGCAATATATATGAGATACGGCGTTTAGCCCCTCGCGCAGATGCTTTCGCACGATAAGTAATTCGCTGCATGGATGTCTCCTAATTTTAGCCATCCTACTTACCATAAAAATACGTGCTCATTTACGCCAATATCAGCAGCATAAATAGAGATGCATTTTAAATACTATAAAATTTACATACTTATTGAGCATATAAATCTCATAACATCTTGTTTAAATATAGCCGTACAGTCTCAGCTGGCAACCTTATAGCAAGGGGTGTAAGAGCATAAAAAAGCACTTTAATACCTGATTGCTAAAAAAAGGCTGCAAAACACCGCAAAGGCGCTAAATCAGATGATTCCTTCATCAATGATAGACTTGGCTGTGATTCGAACTATTTAAACGACATTATTTAAAAGACACTTTAACATCGGTAAGGTCATGAATAAATTATTGGAAAAACGTGGCGTGAGCAGGATATGCTCAGAGTTGTTACGCTGGTATGGATAATCAAATACTCTGACTATGTTGAGAGTAAATGGTCACTCATACCGTTTATCCAGCAATAAAGACAAGCAAGTTAATCTGTCTGATAAATAAGACTGATCAATAAAAGCCAATGATTAAAAAACCATCAAGCAGTTTGCTGTACCGCTACTGCAACACTAAAATAGAAAATATCACCTTATTCAAGAATATATAAGCCGAGGTGATATTATATTGATTGCTATCTACAGCCCTATTGAAAAAGTAAAAATAATAGGATTTTGGACCTCAATCATCATTTTAGTGCCATAACCGGAAGCTGTAATAATGGGGAGTCTCATGACAAGACATTCTTTCTACAGATAGTAATATGCAGATATTCATCTGATTATTCAAGTGTGGTTAAGAAAATTGCGATAAAACTTAACAATAGCACTATAGACGGTAATGATTTAGCCTGTTTTCTGCAGCATAATTTCGATTTAGTGAATATAAGTTTGTTCTGTTACTGGCAAAAATAGAAGAGACAGGTAGGCAAAAATCTGCTTACCTATCTTTTTTAGGAGAAAAATAAGTTTCTGCTGCTTAAGCAGGATTATCGATATCGATAAATGTCACTGGTAAGTCAAACTGCTGAGCAACAATCCTACCTAATGCTTCAATGCCGCCGCGTTCTGTCGCATGATGTCCGCAAGCAAAATAGTCAATGCCAAGCTCACGGGCAATATGAGTGGTACGCTCTGATATTTCACCAGAAATAAATGCATCACAGCCCATTAATGCTGCTTGCTCAATCATATCTTGGGCGCCGCCCGTACAGATACCAATCCGTTCAATTAACTTATTACTGGTATTAGTATCGACGTTATACTCAGCGGCAATATGTAATGGCATGCGCCCCAATGTTTGAGTAATTTGAGCGATAAGGCTTTGAGCATTCTGTGCGGTGCAAATGGCAATATTACCAACCGGGTGTGTCTCAGTCGGATAAAGTGCTCCGATAATGGTCATGTCTAACGCCGCCGCTAATGTGGCATTGTTACCAATGACGGGGTGGGCATCGAGTGGTAGGTGATAGCCGATCAAGGAGATACCATGTTGGATAAGCTTGCGAATACGCTGACCTTTCATACCAGTCAATGGGGCAGGTTCACCTTTCCAAAAATAGCCATGATGTACCATGATTGCATCAGCATTATCTGCAATGGCGGCATCAATCAATGCTTCACAGGCAGTCACACCAGTGACAATACGCTGAATAGGCCGACCGCCATCTACTTGTAAACCATTCGGTGCATAATCTTTAAACACATTCGCTGATAAATAATCATCGCAAAATTCAGTTAGGGATTGTGCAGTAATGATGGTATTTGATGATGTGATTAAGACATCGTGCGTGCTCATAGTATTCCCTTATCAATGTTCCAATTAATAATTGAAGTAGCTCAAGTATTTATAAATAATGAATTATTTCTCGTAATCACCATTTTAACATGATGCGGCAAAAGAATAGATAAGCCCAATAACTGAAACGGTACACGATGCGCTACCATTGTATTATGAGGACAGCTATAATTTACACATGTGAAAGTGCCTTATATCAAGGCGTACGCCTGATATGGCTTAATATCGATTGTCTATGTGAAATTATAGAGGTTTTTATATGTCGTCATCCCCGAATGCCAAGAACAAGGCTGGTCTCTTAAGGTGGTTACCTTGGATTTTACTGCTATTGGTCACAGCCGCCTTTATTTGGTTATTTGCGAGTATGAAGACAGCATCGGAGGCAAAATGGGAGCCGCCAAAGACCACACCTGCTGAGCAGCAAGCTTCCGAGCCGGTATCGGATTCACCAACGCCTATCGCCTCTTATCATAATGGTGTGGCTCGAGCCTCCCAGTCTGTGGTCAATATCTATACCACGCAGACGATGGCAGAACATCCTTATATGAACGATCCGGTGTTGCGCCGGTTTTTTGAATATCATGGCGCACCGTCAGAAGAGCAAGGCAATACCAACCTAGGTTCAGGCGTTATCGTGTCGGATGATGGTTATATCGTCACCAATGCCCATGTGATCGAAAAAGCCGATGAAATCACCGTTGCTTTTAATGATGGTCGTAAAAGCCGTGCAAAATTAATTGGCACAGACCCAGATAGTGATTTGGCAGTGATTAAAGTCGATATGACTGGGCTTACACCGTTGGGCTTTCGTGAAAAACCAACGCTGGTAGGCGATGTAGCACTAGCGATCGGTAATCCATTTGGTGTCGGTCAAACCGTTACCCAAGGTATTATTTCAGCGACTGGACGTACAGGGCTTGGCGTCAATAAGTTTGAAGACTTTATTCAAACTGATGCGGCTATCAATCCGGGTAACTCGGGCGGCGCATTGGTTGATGCACGTGGTGAGCTGATTGGTATTAATACTGCCATCTACTCACGCTCTGGTGGCTCTATGGGGATTGGATTTGCTATTCCTACCGCTATCGTTGAGCAAGTGATGAATGCTCTAATCAAAGATGGCAAGGTCAGTCGTGGTTGGCTGGGTATTGAGATACAATCGCAGCTGAGAGATCCGACACAGCTCGAATCATCAACAGGCGTAGAGGTACTTAACGTGGTTCCTAAGAGCCCAGCTGCTAAGAGCGGTCTAAAAGTTGGCGATATTGTTTTGACCATTGATGGGGTTGAGATGACTGATGCCAATACCTTGATTCAGTATGTCGCTCGTAAAGCACCTAATACCACGCTGCATGCGCAAATCTTACGTCAAGGTAAAAATGCGCAAGTGAAGATATTGCTAGAGGAGCGTCCAGTTGAAGAGCCAGTCACCGTGCCCGTTGTGATTCAAGATGAGACGCTTGGCGGTGCGCAGCCACCAACGCTACAAGCGCCAGAACAAAATGTCCCTATGATGTCAGAGGCTGAACGTGACCGCATGCGTGAAGAGCTTTTATTACTGTTCGAAAGAGATGGTGCACCTTTGTAAAAAGAGTGTTTACCGATTCTCTGATCTCTAAGAGCAATAACAAAAAGCGCGCTATCTATAAGATAGCGCGCTTTTTTAATAAGTTTTGATTGATCGAATGGTTAGTAATTTATTGATTTAGCAGCTACTTTTCTATCAGCTCATGATTGACATAAATCACGCCTTGTACTCTACAACAGCAGGGTAGGATTTCATCTTTTTCAATCATAGCAAGCGGCTCAAAAGGATAATCAATAACGTGTGAGCTGGCGATACGCTTGATGCGGCAGCTGCCACAATAACCTTCCCTACATTGATAATTGATATCATGTCCGGTGCGTAGCAATCCATCAAGCAAGCTTTCGTCATCATGCAAGTAAAATTGCTTCTTACTCGTCATTACCCAAGTCATAGTTTTATCCTATCTTTTTATAATATGGTCAATCCTAAATAAAATAAGTACAATTATTATAACGTGCTACTGGGATAAATTTTACTTGCTTGCTGTGCCTACGCAGACAGAGGCTGCGCAAAACTTATCCCAGCAGCACTACACTTATTCTATGATGAATCGACTATATTAAAAGCTCAATCTTGAAAAACTATCTTCTATAACTCAAAATCATCAAAATCGCTGTCTGATAAGTCTGAATCAATCTGACCGACCAAGTACGAGCTAATCTCTGTTTCTTGCGGGGCAACTTGTACGTTGTCAGACGACAACCACGTATTAATCCACGGAATCGGATTTGATTTAGAGTTCGGGAATGCCACTGGTAGGCCAACTGCTTCCATACGTAAATTGGTGATGTATTCGATATATTGGCAAAGAATGTCTTTATTCAGCCCAATCATTGAACCGTCTTTGAACAGATATCCTGCCCATTCTTTTTCTTGCTCAGCTGCTTTACGGAATATCTCGATACTTTCCTCGAAACATTCTTTGGCAATATCGACCATCTCTGGATCATCACGACCGATGCGCATGAGGTTAAGAATATGCTGCGTACCGGTTAAATGTAGCGCCTCATCACGAGCAATCAATTTAATAATCTTGGCATTACCTTCCATTAGCTTACGCTCAGCAAAGGCAAATGAGCAAGCAAACGACACATAAAAGCGAATGGCTTCTAGGACATTGACTGCCATCAAGCACAAATAAAGCTGCTTTTTCAGTGATTTTAAATCGATGGTAATTTGCTTACCATTGATCGTATGCGTGCCTGCACCGTATAGGTTATATAGCGATGAGCTGTAATACAAATCATCATAATACTTAGCGATGTCCGCCGCGCGCCCTAGGATATGCTCGTTCTGCATGATGTCATCAAAGACGATAGCAGGGTCATTGATAATATTACGAATGATATGGGTATAGCTGCGTGAGTGAATGGTCTCAGAAAACGTCCACGTCTCAATCCACGTCTCAAGCTCAGGAATCGATACCAGTGGCAATAGCACGACGTTTGGGCTGCGACCTTGGATAGAGTCGAGCAGCGTCTGATATTTTAGGTTGCTGATAAAGATATGCTGCTCATGCGAGGACAGATTGCCATAGTCCATACGGTCTTTTGACACATCGACTTCTTCTGGACGCCAAAAGAATGACAGCTGTTTTTCGATCAATTGCTCAAAGATAGGGTGCTTTTGTTGGTCGTAACGCGCCACATTGACCGGATTACCAAAAAACATCGGCTCTGTTAGCGCATTGTTTGGCGTTTGGGAAAAAATCGAATAAGTCATGGGACTGCCTTTATCATTGATAGGGTTATTAAGTTATAGGGTTTTGACTAGATTTGGTTTGATTGGATTATATTACAAATGCTCTAAAGATATCTGTTCTGGCATCTGTCCATCATTCATATACGCTTTAAACATCTCACTCAGCTCGCTATCGTCCAAACCTTCCAATTCATCGATCGCACTCTTACGCAGCGCACTCAAACCCTCATCATCTGATAGTTGCTGCATTTCTTTCTGTACGTCTTTTTTAGTCACTCTCTTTACTGGTTTTTTCAATACTTTTGTGGTGACTTTCTTTAATGCTTCTGGTCTTGCTGCTGTGCCTTCGCCTAATTGCTCACGGACGCCTGCGATGTCGACTTCCACTTGTACGATATGCGAGCCACCATCGTTTAGGTCTGAAAATACGTTTGGGATAAACAAACCACCGTCTTTGATGATTGCGGTATATTGCACTCTATGACCTCCGTCATTTTTATTCTATCTATGTTTCAATTATGGTTGGCGTGTCGCAAGACTGTCATATACTTTATTATTTTCCCTTTTACCTACAGCTAGCACGTATACAACGACAACATCATCTTTGACGGTATACACCAGACGATAGCCTATCGTGCGCAATTTTATTTTATAAGTATCGTTATGACCTGATAACTGTGCAGCAGGAACACGAGGGTCTAATAACCGCTGCTGTAATTTTTTCTTAAACTGCTGCTGAATAGTTGGTGCTAACTTTTTCCATTCTTTTAACGCTAAGGGGTGAAACTCAAGATCATAAGTCATCCAATGTTACCTTTATAGGTATTTGACCATCATTTATCCGTACACTAACGGTTTGGCTTAGTATCATATCGTCCATCGCTTCCATCATACGTTCAAACATATCTGTCGAAACCAAGTAAGCCACCGGTTTATTGTGATTTAAAATAGCAATGGACTCACCATCTGACTGCTTAATCAGTGCCGAAGGGTTGTTTTTCAGCTCTGAGATACTGGCTGTTTGCGTTGCAAATATTGGTTGCATTATTTATTCTCCGCTAAAATTTTTCTCTAAATATAGAGACAATATTAGCACGAAAATTATGTCTTATTTGTTTTTTTTAAATTTCAAAGTTGTAATTAGGTTGGTGTCGAAGGATGAAATCCAACGAGTTATTTAATTAAAGTGTTGAGTATTTAAAACCATACCCAACCTATGCTTGCTATAAAAAGTTATCAACTTCGTTTTTAGCCATAGATTCGCGCTCAAAACTCAGAGCTTCTGAGCGATTTCCTAAATAGCGAGGAACTCCTCCTAAAGCCATAAAACCTCCCATAGGATGTTCATGGTATCCAATTATAAGACCACCATGACAATTATGGGCGCGACATCCACTAATTAAACAAGAATTGTTTGTAATCAAGATATTTTCTGGTCTAACAAGAATCTCAACACCGTTCCTTAAAAATCGACCTCGACTAATAACCACCTTATTCGGTGGCTGAAAATTTATTTCTATTAGTATTTTTCTGTGTGCTTCACGGATAGTTAGTTTTGTACCTACTAATTGTATATCCCATGGTTCAGTAGAGTAATACAGCTGGTTGTTTTTAATATGTAGAACTGGATTATTATATTCATCAAATATAACGAGATTTAGTAAAAGATGTCCATCAGCTATAATTAATCCAATTAGAGGTGTACCGTCAACGCTTATAGGAACCATTGCTGTCCCATAGCCTAAGTCTTCACAAGTAAAACTATTACCACCAATCTCAATTTCAGCATCTTTTCCTGAAAAGTGTAAATTGTATGGTTTAGATACGTTTTCACGGAGATTAAATGGGTTTAAATTGGCTTTGCTTACAACCTCTTTAGGAAGTAAACCTCCAGTTTTTTCTCTATGATGTTGGTCACATAATAAGGTTATTTCATCAGCGACGTGACGTTTAACTGATGCCCATTCTGCCATGTGTTCGTACTCATAGAGAGGTAAACCACATATGACACAGCCAAAACCACAGCGTTGCCTAACTTCTCTTTGGATAGGAAGAGGAATATTTCGACTGTCACATTGCTGTTTTGAAGACATAAAAATCCCTTTGTATGCACGTGTTGATTAAATTTTGATGTCTAATCATAACGAAAAATAGCGGATTCAACTTAAAAGCCAAACCCGCCATCCATCAGTCTAAATCTTACAAGCCCCACCAGCACAATCATCTTCCATATCCGCTTGGGCATCGTTCGCACCATCACGCGTATTGTGATAATACAACGTCTTCACGCCAAGCTTATACGCGTTTAGCAGATCTTTTAGCAATATCTTCATTGGTACACGACCACCTTCATAACGAACGGGATCGTAGTTGGTATTGGCAGAGATGCTTTGATCGACGAACTTCTGCATGACAGCGACCAGCTTTAGGTAACCGTCATTGTTCGGCATTTGCCATAGTAGCTCGTACTGATTTTTCAGCTTCTCAATCTCAGGCACGACTTGCTTCAAGATGCCATCCTTTGACGCTTTGATAGATACTAGACCGCGTGGTGGCTCGATACCGTTGGTCGCATTGGCAATCTGACTAGAGGTCTCAGACGGCATCAAGGCAGTTAGGGTAGAGTTGCGCAGACCGTGCGTGGTGATTTCAGTACGTAGCATTTCCCAATCTAGATGTAGCGGCTCTTGGCAGATTTTATCCAAATCTTTTTTGTACGTATCAATCGGCAAGATACCTTGCGAGTACGTGGTCTCATTGAACGCAGGACAAGCGCCTTGCTCTTTTGCCAATTTGTTTGACGCTTTCAAGAGATAGAATTGCAACGCTTCAAATGTTTGATGCGTCAAACCAATGGCGCTATCATCTGAATAGCGTACGCCATTTTTAGCTAAGTAATAAGCGTAGTTAATCACGCCTACACCGAGCGTACGACGACGCATACTGCCGTTTTGAGCGGCTTTTACTGGATAGTCTTGATAATCGAGCAGGGCATCAAGCGCACGGACGATGAGCTCGGCTGGCTCTTCGATATCGCTGACGTTTTCGACTTTACCCAAGTTGACCGCTGATAGCGTACAAAGGGCAATTTCGCCTTCTTCGTCATTGATGTTATCAAGTGGCTTGGTCGGTAGCGCGATTTCCATACATAGGTTTGACTGGCGAATCGGCGCAACCGTCGCGTCAAATGGGCTATGGGTGTTGCAATGATCGACGTTTTGGATGTAGATACGACCTGTGCTGGCACGCTCTTGCATCATCAAGCTGAACAAATCTGCTGCTGGGATTTGGCGGCTACGAATAGCAGGGTCATTTTCGTACTTGGTATATAGCTCTTCGAACTTGTCTTGATCTTCAAAGAACGCATCATACAAGCCAGGGGTATCGCCTGGTGAGAATAGCGAGATGTCTTGACCTTTGATGAGGCGGGTATACATCGTTTTGTTTAACTGTACGCCGTAGTCCATATGACGGACACGGTTGTCTTCGACGCCGCGGTTGTTTTTGAGTACCAGTAATGACTCAACTTCTAAATGCCATAATGGGTAAAATAGAGTCGCAGCACCGCCACGGACGCCACCTTGTGAGCAGCATTTCACTGCTGTTTGGAATAGTTTGTAGAACGGGATACAGCCAGTGTGTTGTGCTTCGCCGCCACGAATAGGGCTACCAAGGGCGCGGATGCGACCAGCGTTGATGCCGATACCAGCACGCTGTGATACGTAGCGTACGATGGCGCTAGTGGTCGCGTTGATAGAGTCTAGGCTATCACCACATTCGATCAATACACATGAGCTAAACTGGCGCGATGGCGTACGCACACCAGACATGATAGGGGTTGGTAGTGAAATTTTGAACTCTGAAGTCGCATCATAGAAACGCTTCACATAGTTTATACGCTCTGACTTTTCGTAACGGCTAAACAAGCACATCCCAACCAACATGTACAAAAACTGTGGGCTTTCATACACGGTTTTGCTAACGCGATCTTGGACGAGGTATTTACCTGCCATTTGCTCAACAGCGGCATAAGCCAGATTCATATCGCGCCAGTGATCCAGATACTCTTCTAATTCATCAAATTCAGCACGGCTATAATCGGCTAGGATATGCTGATCATATTTACCAGCATCAGTAAGCTTTTTGACATGATCATAAAGGTGCGGCGGGGTAAATTTATTATAAGCAATTTTACGTAAATGGAAGATGGCCAAGCGCGCGGCTAAATACTGATAGTCAGGCGTATCTTCAGAGATAAGATCTGCTGCTGACTTGATGATGGTCTCGTGAATATCACGTGTTTTGATGCCTTCATAAAACTGAATGTGTGATTTTAGCTCCACTTGTGACACCGACACATTATCTAAACCGTGAGCTGCCCACTCGATAACCTTGTGAATTTTATCTAACTCGATAGGCTCTAAACGTCCATCACGTTTGGTTACTTGGATTTTATCGATATGTGTCATGCTGACCTCGTAAGTTGATTGCTTGATAGTTATTTACTGAATGACTTATTAGTGATGCCGCGCGGTGTAAGGACGCCAAGCATGCTTTATAACGCGATATATATGCTCATGATAGAGTGTTTTTTTGAGGCAAAAGCTAGCCACGGCTCATGGTGATGGTTAAAATCACTGAGCACTACATATAGCGTGTTTGTTAATAGGTGGACACAATATAGCGGGAAAATTTTGAAAATGCTATATTGATTTTAGCGGTAAACTATGTTGCTGAGGGCTTATACGTTGTCCGAATTTGGGCAAAGGACGATGGCATAAGGGTTAGACGCAAATGAGCTTGATAATAAATTTTTTGTAAAAATCTAATCACTCTTTGCTTTTTATTTTCTCGTAAATTGTTGACTAGTAAAAGCAGTCACGGCAATAATAATGCGGGCGCAGATTGTACATCAAACCACAAAAAATCGCCACCCAAATGAGTGACGATTGTCATTATCTTCAGTGAATTTACGCCCATGATAGTAGGATTTGATAGAGGGCAGCAAGAGACTGTCAACCCTATCATAAGTTACATCACAATGCGTACGGTCTTAGCCGCATCAAGAGACGCATATAGGGTATTGACTTGCTCAGCAGTCGTTAAGTATAAGTTCACCCGTATAGAATGAAAGCGTCCTGTTTTTGAGGGTTTGACTTGCATAGACGCTAAGTCAAAATCCGGAAACTGGCTGCCTAAAATGAGTTTGACTTCGTTCAACAAAGTCTCATGTTCACCTTCATTACCGATAATACTCATCGGGTAATTCATCGGAAAATCCCACAACTCAGGATTTTGAATGTCGGTTTTTTTGCCTTTAATTTTGTCATTGCCTAACGATATTTGAGAGACGTTGACATCTTTTTTAGGGTTTTGTTGATTATCGCTCATGGGTGAGTCCTTAGTGCTATTTTATAATGGGGCTTGAGTCTTAAAATTGGCTAGTATTTTAACAAACGACTATCGATTAACCACAAAAAAGCTGAGACGCGCTCAGCTTTTAGGCTTATATACTCTGCGATATATAAAGACAGTGTGCTAAAAAGCTACTGTCTTTATAGGGGGCTTATCAGTCATTTTCAAGGAAAGAGCGCAGATGCTCAGAGCGTGATGGATGACGTAATTTACGCAATGCTTTTGCTTCAATCTGACGAATACGCTCACGCGTCACATCAAACTGCTTACCAACTTCTTCCAAGGTATGGTCGGTCGGCATATCGATACCAAAACGCATTTTGAGCACGCGTGCTTCACGCTCAGTCAAATTGCCTAATACATCACGCGTCGCTTCACGTAGACCAGCAGCCGTCGCATCGTCAACAGGGCTTGAGATCGTGCCATCTTCGATGAAGTCGCCTAGGTGCGAATCTTCATCATCACCGATAGGGGTTTCCATTGAGATAGGCTCTTTTGCGATTTTTAATACTTTACGGACTTTGGCTTCGTCCATCTCTAAGCGTTCGCCTAATTCCTCAGGCGTCGGCTCGCGTCCCATTTCTTGTAGCAATTGACGAGACACACGATTGATCTTATTGATCGTCTCAATCATATGCACAGGGATGCGGATGGTACGTGCTTGGTCAGCGATAGAGCGGGTGATTGCCTGACGAATCCACCAAGTGGCATAGGTCGAGAACTTATAACCACGGCGATATTCAAATTTATCGACGGCTTTCATCAAGCCGATGTTACCTTCTTGGATCAGATCCAAGAACTGTAGACCACGGTTGGTATATTTTTTGGCAATTGAGATAACGAGACGTAAGTTAGCCTCGACCATCTCTTTCTTGGCACGGCGGGCTTTGGCTTCACCAATAGCCATACGGCGCGCCACATCTTTCATATCGTGGATTTCCATCTCGAGCTTATGCTCGTAATCACGGATAGCACGTTGTAACAAGATAACATCGTCGGCGACTTTCTCTAACGTGGCAGCAAAAGCAGGCTTACCTTTAATACGCTCAATCAACCAATCAACGTTGGTTTCATTACTTGGAAAAGTCTTACGGAACTCTTCGCGCGGCATACGACCACGGCGAATCACCAAGCGCATGATTTGACGCTCATGCTTACGCACGTCGTCATAGACGTCATGCATGATGGCCATGACTTGATCAGATAGACGGTTATTCAGCTTTAGCATCATAAAGCGGCTAGCCAGTTGCTCATAAGCTTCATTGGCTTGGGTGCTACCACGACCATAATCAAGTAAGGCTTGCTTGGCTTTAATAAATAGATGCTCGATCTCTTCTAGACGCAGGCGTACTTCTTCTGGATCGATACCGCTGGTTTCTTCTTCAGCGTCCTCTTCCACTTCCTCGTCGTCCTCCTCGTCATCATCGAGCCCAGATTTTACTTTGGCTTTTTCTTTG
The DNA here is from genome assembly GCF_008369245.1 of Psychrobacter sp. ANT_H56B. Lineage (NCBI taxonomy): Bacteria > Pseudomonadati > Pseudomonadota > Gammaproteobacteria > Moraxellales > Moraxellaceae > Psychrobacter > Psychrobacter sp. ANT_H56B. The sequence continues at coordinate 70,960 of NZ_VOBF01000005.1, read as the reverse complement.
ATGATCGGCGGGTTTTCTTTTTCTTCTTTAATGCGCTCGCGTTCTTCCTTCGCTGCTTCTTTGGCTTCTTGAGCAGCGATTTTGTCTTCTTCGGTTTCAGGGTCTAAGAAACCAGTGATAACGTCAGAAAGCTTTTTTTCGCCATCTTGGACTTTTTGGTACTCGTCAAGGACGAACTGTACCGTGCCCGGCCAATAAGACATGGCATGCTGTACGTCACGAATACCTTCTTCGATACGCTTGGCAATGGCAATCTCGCCTTCGCGCGTTAATAGATCAACCGTACCCATCTCACGCATATACATACGCACAGGGTCAGTGGTGCGACCAGGTTCGGTTTCAACAGAAGCTAGTACCGCTGCTGCCTCGTCCGCTGCCATGTCATCATCACTTGAATCGTCGTTCATCAAGATGTCATCGGCATCAGGCGCAGATTCAAAGATTTTGATGCCAACGTCGGTTAGCATTTGTACAATATCTTCGATCTGATCGCTTTCGGTAATAGAGTCGGGCAGTTGGTCATTCACCTCAGCATAGGTAAGATACCCTTGCTCTTTACCCATTTGGATTAAGGTGGCCAGTTGAGATGTGGACTTAGAAACTGACTTATCGTTCATAAATACTCGCTTACTTGCATCGGACATTTTTATATTGTGACTGGCTATCGCTCGCTGAGTGCGTTGATCTTATCAATCGATTGATCAAAATATGGCGTAAAGGTAGTCAATAATATCAAAAATGAGTGGATATGAATAAAGGCTCAAAATACTACAATTACAATGTTATAAAACCGCTAACGCTCAAAAATTTTCAAAAGGCTAATACCTAAAAATAAATATTTTAAAATACGCTTTAACGATAACATTTAAAAATTTATACCTAAAACTGTGCTCAATCATACGGGCGTATCATCATTTTGTCGTTATTCATTAAGCCATGCTATAAATAGTTAGCGACACAGTTTAACACAGACCAGTGTAATCAAGCACGAGGTAGTGATATCTACCGACTGTTTTTTACTGATTATTTACCCGCTATTCCATGTTAAACATAGTTTTAATAACAGGCTGTTTTAATAAGCTAAGACAACAGTGCATAATCATTAATAGTGGGGACAATGTCGACCCTTTTAAAGGGCAGCTGTTTTATAAATAAAATCTAATAATCATATTAAGATTTAACCGTCGCCATTTGTGCCGATTGCTCTGCTTGCTGCGCACGTAACCAGTCATTTAATAACTGGGATTGTTTGCGGACAATCGCCAGTTTTATATTGTCAGGATTCTTAATCAAATCTTGTGTTTTCTTCTTCATATGGCGTTCAATCAGTTGGCTGACCAACTCTTCGACCAAACCATCGAGGCTCAAGATATTACGACTGGTCAGGGCTTTATAAAAGCTGCCCCAATCACGGCTAAGCGTCTCTTGCGTCAAGGGTTTGACGTTAGAGAGAATAAAGTGCGCCGCCGCATTGGCATCTTTTGGCAAATATTTCAGGCAGCGCTTAATAGTGCTGACGACATCAAGTAATGCCGTGTCCTGCATATCTTCCCAAGCCAGCGGGCGTAAAACATCAGCCGAGGCTTTTTGCTTAAGATGAGCGGGCAGGTGTAAGTCATTAATACCGGCTTGTTGCCAAATGGCTTCGATAGGATCATCAATCAAGGCACGCGGCTGGAAGACAAAGCACAGTTGAAGCTGCTGACTGATGGTCATCTCACCATCAAAATCCAGCAGGGCATCTTTGGCTTCGATGTTTTGACTACGTTTGCCGCCAAGCTTTTGATAAATGTCATTATTGAGCAGGTAGCGGAAGCTACTGCCTTTTGGTAAGGCAGTAGTCAAGGCGCGTACTTGTGACATGAGCTTGGCTTTGCCTTCAACCAAGGTCAAATCATGACGCTCACTTAGATAGGCAAAGATATACTGTGATAGCGGCATGGCGTTGGTGATCTGCTCACGCATGGCATCCGCGCCCTGACTTTTTATAAAGGTATCAGGGTCATGATTGTTGGGCAGTGTTAAAAAACGCAGCTCTTTTTCATCACTGAGCACCGGTAGCGCCACTTCAAGCGTACGCCAAGCGGCTTTTTGTCCGGCGCTATCACCATCAAAACTTAAGGTTAATGTTGGATTTAGCGTTAATAGACGTGAGATTTGACTCTCATTAATTGCCGTGCCCATCGACGCAATGGCACCATAAATACCGACTTGATATAGGGCAATGACATCCATATAGCCCTCAACCACTAGCCAGTCATTTGCACGTTTTTGGCGTGATTCGTAATAGCCATATAGTACATGCTGCTTATGAAAGACGGGCGAGTCAGAGGAGTTGATATATTTGGGCTTTACCTCATCATCAAGCGCACGACCACCAAAACCAATGGTACGCCCTTGATTGTCTCGAATAGGGAAAATAACCCGATCACGAAGTAGGTCATAATCGCGTCCAGATTCTGAGCGCCGCACTAAGCCAAGCGCTTTGAGACCTTCGATATCTTGTGGAAATTGATGCTCAAGATGTTGCCAACCAAAAGGCGCGTAGCCCAAGCCAAAAGTTTCGAAGATTTCATCGCTAATACCGCGCGATAAGAAGTAATGCTTAGCATGAGGGTGAATACTGAGATTATGTTGATAAAACTGCTGTATCTGCTCTAGCAGCTCATATAAGTTGCCATCTTTATCAGAGATACTATTATCATTGTAGAGAGCAGTATTATCATCGCCGGTTAACCATGCAGGCGGATAGCCATTGTCATCTTGATAATGAGCCTCATAACCATCCATTACATAAGGAACGGTATCGTAAGCATCTAACGGTGGGTAATTGTCATAACTATGGTGGTCATCATAAATTGGCGGCTGCGTATCATCAGCTGGCATGATTATGGCTGACTGATTATTGGTTACTGGCTGACTATCATTTTTTCGCAGATGCGTTGCCAATGTTGCTGGCTTAATAGCAGATTTTGGCTTAGCTTTTGATTTAATAGGGGCACGCTGATAGCTGACGTTTTGCTGTTCTTCTTTTGGGACTTCAATGCCCGTCTGCTTGGACAGCTCATTGACCGCTTCGATAAAAGTGAGGTTTTCATAATCACGCAAAAAACTGATGGCATTGCCACCGACACTACAGCCAAAGCAGTGGTAGATGTTTTTTTGTGGATTGACATAAAAAGACGGCGACTTTTCACCATGAAAAGGGCAGCAGCCTTTAAACTCATTACCAGCACGTTTAAGCGTAGTATGACGCCCAATGATACTGACTAAATCAGCTTGGCTATTTAATTGTTCAAGAATGTGATTTGGGATACTCATGCGAAAAACAGTTTACCATAGGTGCAATATTGTTGATGCTCAAAATAATGCAAAAAATAAAACAGAAAAAATAAGGCCAACCGTATCGTTGACCTTATTTTTAGTTGACGTCTGACGCCATGACAGCGTTATTGATTAAAGCGCATAAACGCTGTTAATCAATTATACCAAAATACGATTAATTGCTATCGGTCATATCGATGCTGTCATTTTCAACCGCCCCTAAGCGTACACGACGATTGTCATCAGTCAGACGCAGCGGAGAAGTGCTGCTTGGCGCTGCTGTATTTGCAGCATTGTCGCTTGGCAATCTCAGTTGAGTGGCATTGCGAATGATTTGAGTTTTGGTCGCACCGCTATAGTTGGCAGTGGAAACTGAAGTGTCTTTATCAAAACGACTCAGCTGTCCAAAAGTTAATTTGTTCACTAGAGAACGCTCACGTTTGGTATTGAGCTTGACGCGTCCATCAGCACTTAGCATGTTTGGATAGTTAATTTGCAATAAAGTTTTATACTCGTTTGCTAAATCAGTTAGACCTAATTTTTCATGGCTATAAGCAAGGACGGCAATCGCATCTGGCACAGATTCACTGAGTGGATAATATTGAAAGACCCATTTGGCACGATTGACAGCAGCCACATAAGCTTCACGCTCAATATACCAATTAGCAGCGCTCATCTCACTTTCAGCAAACTGATTATAAATAAAAGTCATGCGCTGAGCGGCATCAGGTGCGTAAGGACTGTTTGGGTATTTGTTCAACAGCTCTTGGAAATTGGCGAAAGCAATACGGTAATAGGCAGTATCGCGCTCCGCTTGATTGAGCTTAAACAGTTTTAAACCTTCAGACGAGCCTTGCATGTTGGCAACGCCGCGCACATAGTAAGCGTAGCTCACTTGCGGGTTAGACGGGTACAGACGAATGAACTGCTCAGCACTGGCAGCCGCAGTTTCATATTTACCACTGGCATATTGTGCATACATCATATCGAGCAAAGATTGCTCGGCATATTGTCCAGTCGGATAAAAAGTACGCAAGTTGGTTAAATCTTCGATCGCTTGGGTATAGCGACCTTTATCAATCTGAGCAATCGCGTCATTATAGTACGCTTGCTCTGACTTCTCAGCAGTGACCACTGCATCCACGTCTTTACCGCCGGTGAGGTTTTTAAAGGTTTGACAACCCACTAAGTTGACACTTAGGGCAAGTAAAGTGATTGAGGACAGTTTGATAAACGTATTGCCAACAGCTTGCATACTTCTTCTCCGACACAAGACGTATAATAGCAGCGACGCTATCATACTATTTAGTAGATTGATGATAAAAAACGATGCTTGGTGCATCAATAATGGTCTATCATTTTACATGCCAATCACTAAGCATGCGTATTATCGTTATAAAAACATGCTCATTAAAAAACATAGTTATTAATTTATTAAAAATTTACTCTGTAAACATGTTACGCAATAAGGCGTGCATCACATGTAAAGCTTATATAAAAGAGCTGCAATAACGACACAGTGCCATAGCATACAGCAAAACATGGCTTACTTTATAGAATAACATTTGCTGCGTCTATTTTTTCATGAGCTATTTTGTAGTTAAGCGCACCGCTGGCTTATTCTATAATGCGTTTTTATTCAGTGATACCTTAAGTACATTCCACTAATATAGTACAACGTTTGAATCGCCACGCTTATCATGATTGCGCCCGCTAGTTTAGCATGAGCGGTTGCAACGGGCGATATTCAATAGTGCTGACAGTGACAAATATATAGTAAATTACAGCCATGTTATATTTTAGAGAGCTAATGAGTGCTATAAATTGCCAGATAACATGCAGCTTCTATAGGGCTTAAACGCTCAGCATGTTACACTAGAGCGATATTATTGCCATTTTTGACCACGATTATTATTTATGGTCTATAAGTGCCAATCTGTTTTCTTATGAAGTGCTCCGACTGAACATAGTCAGAGGCTTTACTATATATAAATCTGCTATGAATACATGATGCTATGACTACCAATTTACCCGCGAACCAATCCACTGAAGATTCATCAATGACAGACTTATCAACGCAAGGTTCACCTGTGCCAGAATCCACGATACCCAATGAATTATTAACCATTAATGAGCAATTTGACGAGCATTTAGACGATGATAACGTGTCAGATGATGAGCTGCTTAATGACGAAGACGAGCATGGCGATGATGAAGTCTCGGTCGCAGGGCAATCTGTGCCTGTTGTGGTTGACGTGAAGCATACGGTCATAGAAGACGAAGCAGGTTTGCGTATTGATAAACTGGCATCAAAAATATTTACCGATTTTTCACGTGTTCAGTTACAAGGCTGGGTAAGTGATGGCAGCTTGCTTTATAACGGTAGCATACAAAAACCTAAGATCCGTGTTAAAGCTGGCGATATCTTGCATCTGTCAACGACTTTAGAGCAGCATAGTGAGGATCAGCCAGAAGATATCGCAATCGACGTGGTTTATGAAGATGATGACGTATTGGTCATCAATAAGCCAGTCGGCATGGTTGTGCATCCAGGTGCCGGTAATCAAACAGGCACTTTGGTAAACGCGCTATTGTATCACTATCCGCAGCAGCACCATTTGCCGCGTGCAGGCTTAGTCCATCGTATTGATAAAGATACTTCAGGGCTATTGTTGATTGGTAAAACCAAACCCGCACAGCTGGCACTGATGGAGCAGCTAAAGGACAAGTCAGTGTATCGTCATTACCAATGTGTGGTCGCAGGGGATGCAGCGAGTCTATCTCGTCATCGCCGTATTGACGCGCCCATTGGACGCCACCGTAATCAGCGTACCAAAATGACAGTGATGACGGCAGGACGCGAAGCTGTAACTCACCTGTTGAATGTAACCGCGCTTAATGGTAACTATTGTTTGTTGGATATAGGGCTTGAGACAGGGCGTACGCATCAGATTCGTGTGCATCTGAGTCATATTACTTATCCTATTGTTGGTGATAGAGTCTATGGCGGTCGTCGTCAGCTACGTGCTGGTCTAACAGAAGCGCAGCGTCAAGCGATTAATAACTTCCCGCGTCAAGCACTCCATGCTTATACGTTGGGTTTTGTTCATCCAACGACTGGTGAAGACGTTGAGGTCACTACACCAATGCCTGAAGATATGCAGCAGCTAATGGCGGTTTTAAGTGACGGTTATGACGAAGAGTAAGCGCTACAAAAACGCTTTATTAAAACGGTAGATATGCCATGAAAAATACGCTTCCCATGACATTGCTAGCACAGCTTGATGATGTGGCTGTGTTTCAAACGGCTGCTTTTTCTGATATAGACTATGCAAGTATTGATATATCTCAGTCCAAAATCAATCAGCAGCCACATCAACGACAGCAAGCAAGTTATGGCGAGCTGAACTTGGGGCTGCATGTCAATGATGATGCAAGCGTAGTATTAAGTAATCGGATGCGTGTGCTTGCTACCATTAATGAGCAGATGATCGCGCAGCAAAACCTACCTGTTCATAGCATGCCTGTCAAAGCGCTACATTGGGTTAATCAAGTCCATGGTAATCATATACATGATACCGATGCTACGGTACTGAGTATGGCGCCTATGGCAGCTGATGCTATGGTTAGCAAACAAGATGGTACTGGGCTTGCCATAATGACGGCTGATTGTGTACCGATCGTTCTTTATCAGCCAGCAACTGGGCAGATAGCGGCGATTCACGCTGGCTGGCAAGGGCTGGCATGCGGCGTAATCAAAGCAACGGCTGAACGCTTTAGCGACAGCGGCCAGATTATGGCATGGATAGGCGTTTGTATCAGTCAAGATAATTACGAAGTGGGTAGCCAAGTCCGAGATAAGTTATTGGCAGGTTGCATCGCGAATAACGCTTTGACGACAGATGCAATAAGTAATTTTAATGAGCGCTACGTGATGGTGTCAGGTACTAGCGAGTTAGACGCAGCAAGTACAGCGGACAAGTTATCAGACAATACGCCAGTCTATGCAGAAAAAATTAAGATAGATTTGCCAAAAATTGCCGCGGATCAATTGCAGGCAGTAGGGATTGTCGTATGCAATGAGTCCTCTAACCCTTGTAGTTATGCTGACGGGCATTACTATTCTTATCGACGTCAGACCCATTTGCAGCAAGCTGCAACGGGACGCATGGCCTTGATTATTACGCGAAGTGCTTCTATATATAGCTAATTCACTTTTAAAAGGGTACAGAACTACTGGGGTTAATTATTCGCAGCCTCTGTCTGCGTAGACACAGCAAGCAAGAAAAAGTAACACCAGTAGTACCTTATAATATTTGGATTTCTTTTATTTAGGACTGACTATAGTAACTAAAGCATGATCATTTAAAAGAGTAACTGTCACATAATAGGTGCGTCTTCTTATCGTTAACAATCATAAGCCTAATTTACCTTTTTATTTTTTATTTCATTACTTATAGCCATTATTAGAGTTTATATGAATACATCTGTTACACCGTCTATTGTACTACCTCCTGACGAGACTTCTCTTAGCGTATCTAATATATCGATGGCCGTTATTTACCATAGTAACTACGGTCATACTCAACGTGTCGCGGAAGCAATCGTGACGGGCGCTCGTCAGCAACTACCTGAAGCGCAAGCCAAGGCTATCGATGTCAATGACGTCGATTGGGAGTTTTTAGATCAAGCAGATCTGTTGGTTTTTGGTAGTGCGGTATATATGGGCAGTGTGACAGCAGGCTTTAAGACTTTTATGGATGCGACATCGAAGCGTTGGTATCATGGCAAATGGCAAGGTAAGTGGGCAGCAGGTTTTGCCAACTCAGGTGGGCTTAGCGGCGATAAGCTTGCTGTACTACAACAGATTTGTCTTTATAGCATGCAGCATGGGATGAACTGGATAGGGTTGCCACTTAGACCGACCGGACATGAGCCCCATGATTTAAACCGTTTATCGAGTAATTTGGGTTTGATGACCCAGTCGCTTGATGGTCCACCTGAGGAAACACCAGGCGCGGGTGATATAGATACGGCGATTTGGTTTGGTGATCATCTGGCAAAAACCATCATAAAACATCAGCCGGCCTCATAAAAATTCAAAAGCTATTTATTAAGTAGTAAATACCAAAAAGCAGATATCAAACTGATATCTGCTTTTTTTATTGTCAGCTTTTTATATCTATCTTAGTGCTCGATATTTTCAACGGCAATATCTGCAACTGGGACAGTTTTAACCAACAGATTTTTGCTCGGAGCGTTTTTGACAGGAATCGGGCTTTCGACAAATTGAAACGACTGACAACCTGTCATAAATAAGGCAGCTGTGAATATATAGGTCAAGGTTAATGACTTCATAATGATATCTCAAAAGGCAATCGGCGACGGTGAAATAGCGCTCATCATAACCAATGCACGGGATTGTGCAAGATATTATCTCATTATAAATGGAAGTAGTACCCTCTGTAAGAAGCGTTTAGGATGGGCGTTATGTATCCATTATGTACAGCCAAAATAGGATAAGAAGAACTGGTGGCTTCATTATCTAGCAATAATCTACCAGTAATTCATGTTTATAAATATATAAAAACAAGCTTTTATAACTTTACTAATTGTTTTATAAAGAATTAATTATTTTATCTAAATTTATAATATAAAAAGGTATAACCGTCTATTAAAAAATATATCCAATTATTTATCTTTTTAAGTTTTGTAAAAAAATGATAGCAATACGTTACTATCCAAGTAATAGAAGTGAAATAGTCTTACAGTAGTGAGGTGAACAGACATTTTTTAGCAATGATCTATAAATGGATATTTTATTACAGTTTTATCTTGTACTGATAATAGCAAAAAATAATGATAAAAATTCAGCTTAACAGTGGAAGTTATGCGCAACAATCATGAAAGTATATGAGATGTTAGCGAAATGAGGGAATTATGAAGCGATTTTCTATGATGTTATCGATGCTTGTCATTGGTATGGCCTCCAGCGCTGCGATGGCTGAGGATACGAGCCTTACTAATACAAGCTTACCTAATGCGACCTTACCTAATATCAGTCCTGCCAATAGCGTGCTCGTCAATCGAGGTGCCTATATTGCTCGTGCAGCGGACTGTATGGCGTGTCATGGCGAAGACTATACTGGCGGTACAGCAATAGAGACCCCTATGGGGGAGATTTATTCTACGAATATCACCCCCTCCAAACGCTATGGTATCGGCAATTATACTGAAAAAGATCTAAAAAATGCCCTACAAAAAGGTCGTGCGCCTAGCCATATGCTATATCCTGCTATGCCATATCCTTCTTATAGTGGTATGAAAGAAGAGGATATCAGCGCGCTGTTTGCCTATCTGCAAACCGTGCCAGTGGTAGATGAAGCGCCAAAGCATAAAACTGACCTACCATTTCCATTTAATATTCGTGCGCTCATGTTCGGTTGGAACTTTTTAAATGTTCCTTCTACCCAAGGACGTGATGGCCTCAATGAGACGCAGAAGCGCGGTGAGTATCTGGTCAATAATCTAGAACACTGTGGTACTTGCCATACGCCACGCAACAGCACTATGGGCTTCGATAAAAAAATGTATTTATCTGGAGCGCAGTTAGGGCATTGGTATGCACCTAATATTACCCCTGACGAGTCAAGTGGTATTGGCAGCTGGAGTGAGCAAGATATCATTACTTATCTACGCACCGGTGAGCTTGATCAGCGCGCTTATGCTGGTGGTCCAATGGGTGAGGCAGTCGCGCATAGTACCCAGTATCTAAAGCAAGAAGACTTAAGCGCGATTGCCTCTTATCTAAAAACAGTACCTGCCATTCAAACCGATGATAAGGTATCTGCCATCGATGTCTCACGTTTGCCAACCCGTGTAAACGAGTCTATCACCCATGATTTACTTGCCCAAAAAGATTATTTGGCTCAAGCCAAAACTGCTGTTAGTAAGGGGAGTAATTCACCAGAAGCCTTGTATTTGGCTACGTGTGGCAGCTGTCATGGTGTGGATGGCTATGGTCAACCTGATGCACAGTATTCACCCATCGTAGGGCTAAGCAGTCTTCGCCGCGATAAGCCTGATGTGCTCGTCAATATGATTTTGCATGGGGTCGTTGGCAGCACCAATACCTCACCGATTATGCCGGCCTTCTCTGATGAGCTGAGCAGCGAGCAAATTGCCAGTATCGCCAATTACGTACGCATCAGCTTTGGCGGTCTTGCCAGCAGTGATGTGAGTGCAGCGGACGTCGAGCGCATCGCTGCCACTAGCGCCGAAAAGCCATTTTTAATTAAATATGCAGGTTTGCTGGCGATATTGGGTATTATCGTCGCTATTGCCGTCATTATATTTATTATTCGATCCATCATACGCTCTAAGCACCGTCACTGATTTGGGTTTCATTTCACCTTTCATTAAACAGCGTAGTAATAAATACTATAACGCTATGTTAGATACTGATTATAAGACAAGGGTTATGGCAATTAGATAGAGCGTTATCGTTTGGCAATTATAGACAACAACACGCCAAGTACATTGATAAAGATGCATCTACTATCCTGCACCATTGTCTACTTTAAGGATATTATTATGAAAGACATGCTTCAATCACCCACGCGCCGTCAATTGCTTTCAATGATTGGTAAAACAGCGGGCGCGACCGCCATGTATCAAGCAATGACGACCTTGGGGTTTGCTTCAGAGTCCAGTTTTAAAGAAGCAATGGATCTTAAAGGCGCACCTGCTGGCGCGAGCATTGTCATTCTTGGTGCTGGTCTTGGTGGTCTTACTGCCGCCTATGAGCTGCGAAAAGCGGGCTACGATGTCAAAGTGCTTGAGTTTCAAAATCGTGGTGGCGGTCGTAGTTGGACACTGAACAGCGGTGATAAATATACTGAGCTTGGCGGCGAAGAGGTCACTTGTGATTTTGAAGAAGGCAATTATTTCAATGGTGGACCATGGCGTTTGCCAAGCCACCACTATGCCGTCTTTCATTATTGCAAACAGTTCGGTGTTGAGATGCAACCCTTTATACAAACCAATGACCGTGCTTATTTGCATCGTACTAATCATTTCAATGGCGTACCACAGCGTTTGGGTGACATCAAAAATGACATTCAAGGTCATGTGGCGGAGCTGCTATCGAAGTCAGTAAACGTGGGTGGTCTGGATCGCTCAGTCAATACTGAGGACAAAGAGAAGCTGCTAGAAGGGCTAAAAGGCTGGGGCGTGCTCGATAAAGACTATCGCTACCGCGCCAGTAATGAGACTACCAAACATCGTGGCTTTAGTGTGTTCCCAGGTGGCGGTTTGATGCCAAATGAAAAGCCGTCAAAGCCATTACCAATCAGTGAGATACTAGATTCAGGCATGTGGGGAGATATTTATAGCAATCACATGACATATGGACATCAGCCGACTATGTTTCAGCCAGTTGGTGGTATGGGTAAAATCGGTGACGCTTTCACCCGCGAATGTCGAGATATGATTGAGTTTAATGCCAAAGTCACTAAGATTCATCAAGATGATACTGGCGTTACAGTCGACTATGTGGACAGTAATAGTCCCGATGGCGCAACCAAAACCATTCGGGCAGACTGGTGTGTCTGCAACATACCTTTAACCGTATTAACCCAGCTCGATATCAATGTCTCAAAACCAATGAAACAGGCGCTGGCAGCGGTTCCTTATGACACTTCCTATAAAGTAGGTTTGGAATTTAATCGCCGCTTCTGGGAAGAAGATGAGTGGATTTATGGCGGTTTAACCTATACCAATATGCCTATTACCCAAATTGCTTATCCGTCAGAAAATATGTTTAAAGATGGCTCGGGTGTATTGCTTGGTGCCTATGGTTTTGGCGCGACTTCTTATAAGTTTAATACTCTAACACCGCAAGAGCGTATCAATGTGGCGCTTGCCTACGGTAAGTATATCCATCCGCAGTACCCAAAAGAATTCCGCGCCGGAACATCTGTCGTCTGGCACCGTATTCCTTGGACACTCGGCTGCTACGGTATTTGGAGTGAGTCTAGTCGTGAGCAGCATTACGATAACCTATGCAGTATAGACAACCGTATTGTGCTGACAGGTGAGCATTGCTCTCATATTCCTGCGTGGCAGGAAGGGGCTATATTATCTGGCATGGATGCAGCTAAACGCTTGCATAAAAAAGCAAAAATGCTGGGTTAATTGCGGCGCACATAGAGACAATCATTATAAATTCAGAGGCTATCATGAACACTATCATCATGAAAACAACTATCATGAAAAACATGACACCTAAGATGCTGATGATCATGCTGCTAAGCAGCAGCGCATTATTAGGCTGTAGTCAAAAAGTAGGCGATGTAGAGACGGTAGCCAGTAAACACGATGCTGAGCAAACGGTTGACTATCAAGCAAGTCGCAATACTGGCAGCTGGGGCGCTGTCTATATGAGCCGTGACGAGCTAAAAGCGCAGCCTATCAATGTTGTTGATGACAGCTCATTACCCAATATGGAAAATGACCATATTATTAGCGAGTGGGAAGCAAAATTTGAAGGATCCAATGCCTTTATTACGACCGATGGCAAAAAGCTCTATCATGACTCCTGTGCTGGCTGTCATATGCATAAAGGCGAAGGCGCTTATGGTGCAGGCTATTATCCGCCACTGGCTAACAATAGCAAAATGCAGTCAAAATATTATATTATTAATATACTGATCAATGGTTTCCGCGGAATGCCATCGTTTCATATGATGATGAATGATGAGCAAATGGCGGCAGTGACTCAATACGTCGTCAGTGACTTAAATGGTTACACGGATACAGTGACCGCTGAAGACGTGGCCAAGCTCAGACATGCCAATCCGCCCGGTTATGATCCAAGTGAATAGTGTTGCTGTGAACAATGTTTCCTTAGAATAAAAGCTAATCGATTTACTCTCATATAAAAAATCGCCCAATCGATGATTGTGCGATTTTCTTGGTTAAGACATTACGAATTTCTAGCCCTATCTGGGACTGGCTGACCAGACAGGTGAGCGAATCGTACCTTGCCCAGATTTACCAAAGGCTTCGCCGCCGTTTAGCGATTTGATAGTCAGTACGCCCTTACCACCTTGCTTTGATGCATAAACGACACGCTTACCATTTGGTGAAAAGCTCGGCGCTTCATCGATACCGGTATTGCCCAAATTAGCAGTGACCGCGCCGCCGCTGTTCATAACAGCCGCTGAGCGCCCATTTAAAAAGGCAATTTGCGTGCCATCACTACTAAATTGTGGGCTGGTCGCATAACCACTATTAGATACTTTGGTTGTGCGCCCTGAACCAAATTCATAACGATAAATCTGCGGCTTATTAAATCCAGTCTTATCAGATACAAAGACAAAAGATCTGCCATCAGGGGCGTAGCTTGGCTGTACTTCACTGCTTGGCCAATTGGTCAGTCGTCTTGGTTGACCGCCGCTGGCACTCATCTCATAAATATCAGCACTGCCTTCAAAACTACTCGAAAACAGTATTTTGCTGCCATCTGGCGAGAACGAAGGACTTAAGTTGCTACCAGGGAAAGGCGTCAATGGCGTTGCGCCGCCGCCGCTCACGCTTTGCACATAAATAACAGGATAAGATTTATCTCGCTGTACTGAATAAGCGATACGATTGCCATCGGGCGACCATGCTGGAGAGAAGATAGAGCCTGAAACCTCAGTAATGGTTTTGGCGTTTTCGCCATCAGCATCCATGACTTTTAAGCGTGAGATTTTTGCTTTTCCGGCACCAATTTCTTCAATATAGGCAATACGCCCTGAGAAGTCCCCTGGAATGCCGGTAATGAGCTCGTACACTTTATCTGCGATGACGTGACCGGCATAGCGCATGCTGTCTTTATTGTTATCTGCGGTTAAAGTTTGCTTGCCTTCGATCACGCGTCCTGTCTTAACCTCAATCACTTCATAATCGGTCACCACTTTACCGCGGCTACTGCGCGTGCTACCTACGACAAGATAGGGAATCCCTATACTTTGCCAGACTGGTAATGTCCCTGCCAGCTCACTGCTACTGCGTGGCTGCTGCGGTAGATTTTGACTGGTAACTTTGAGCTCAGTTTTGCTTAAGTCATTGACAATGATAGGTGACAATACGCTATCACCAGCAAAAGGCACAAAAGCCACTTGATTCTGTTGCACAGGAATCTCGTAATCCAATTCTAAAACGACAGGCGCTGCCAGCACACTTGGCGCGATAAGTAAGCTTGAGGCGCTAGCAAGTAATGATATGAGTAGTTTTTTATGAGTGTGCATGAGTAAGTTAAGCTCCTGAAACAGTATGAGTATCATTTTTATAGGTTATTAGTCCGCCATAAAGATAAGGCAGTCCCTTCTACAGTACAAGCTGTTTAAGGTAACGTTATCAATAATATAAGACATGAGCAACTGATTAATTGCTACCTTTAAACTGTAGAGTAAAGGTCGGGTATTTGGGATCGTCAGCATCGATTGGTAAGCTGCCTGTGTTCAATACGGCTTGTTTGGCGGCTTCATTGACAGCTTCATCCGGTCCTGACGCAGTAACATTGGTGATATTACCGCTGGCATTGACCGTAATTGTGAGGGTCGCACGCTGGGTTGAGCCCTTTGCCGCAGTCGGTGGGTTATAGTTACGTCTGATGAGGTTAATGATTTCACTATTACTGGCGCCGCGACTGCCACCTGACGCTGAGCGGCTGTTGCCTTTTGAAGGGCTTGAGGTTGTGCTATCACCAGATAAAGTCGACTGCCCATCGTTTGATAGACTAAGGGTTTGACCTGAACTACTAGAGCCGCCCGTATTGATTTCTATATTTCGGTCGGTAGCAGTTGGGCGCTTAATCTTGGGAGGATTGTTTTGTTTATTGCGGAAATCCCCAAGCCTTTTTTGCTCTTCAATCAGCTGCTGTCGTCTTTCTTTTTCAATCTGGTCATGTTCTTCTAAGACGGATTCGTCTAAGCGCGCGGCCCACTCAGCCATACTGCGCTCATACTCTTGGTTTTGCTCAAGCAGACGTTGATGCTGCTCTTCACTCATTAGCATCGGACTAGTAGCAGATTCATCCGAGCGTGTGAAGACAGGCACTTGCTGAGAGTTTGGTTGAGCAGGATTTGGAGTGCTGACGCTGCCAGCAAAGGCTTCTGTTGGCGTAGCTGAACTACTTGAGCCGCTTTCCGCTTGCATAGCACTGGCTGCGGCGGCGCGATTGGCAAGAATTTGACCTTGCATCTCGGCTAACTGTTCAGGAGATACCATGGTCGTTTCAATACTACCAGCGGTCTCAACGTCCATATTTTGGTAGGTATAGATAAGTATACCAATGACAAGACCATGTGCCAGCAAACTGAGCAGCGTGGGTAAGGTTAGCCCATTGCCTTCGGGTTCAGTTGGTACATAAACGGTTGGAGCCTTGTGCATGGTAGTGATACTCAAAAACGTGATACTAAAAGATAAGCTACATCAGATTATCTGCTTTATTATAACCGGCTACACCAAAACGGCTGTTTTTTAATATTATAAAATGATTAAACTGCTGGTGTAGGCAATGGAGCGCCAGTTAATAGTCCAACCTTCTGGATACCAGCTTGTTGCAACGTTGCCATCAAAGTCATGATAGCGCCATATTGATTGTTTTGGTCGGCATTGATCATCACTTGTACTGGTTGCGCACCGGCATCACTGCTTTGACTTTGCAAAGTTGATAAGGTATCAATTAGCTCAGGCTCACTAACAGGTAAGTCAACATTGCTCTCATAACTGATAAAAATCTCACCGTTACCGGTCAGAGATACAATGACTGGTAGCTGGCTTTGACTCATGGTGTTGGTTTGCTCTTTTGGCAAATCTACATCGACGCCAGTAATCAGCATCGGCGCGGTCACCATAAATATCACGAGCAGCACGAGCATTACGTCGATATAAGGAACAACGTTCATCTCCGCATTCAGTGCTTTTTTCTCACGGCGATAGGGACTTTGTTTCATAGACCAGCCACCTGAGTGCTCTGGTTAGCTTGGCTTACTTGAGTGCTAGGCTGCGGGCTTTCATTACTGGTTTCGCGCTGCAGCATACCCGTCATCTCATCACAGAATAAGGCACGTGAATCATATAATCGACTAGATTTAGCGGTAAAATGGTTATAAGCCAATACCGCAGGAATAGCGGCAAACAAACCCATAGCGGTGGCAATCAATGCTTCTGCAATACCTGGTGCCACAGCGGCTAGGGTAGCCTGTTCATTTTGTGACAAGCCCAAAAAGGCATTCATGATACCCCAAACGGTGCCGAACAGACCGACGTAAGGTGCAACGGAGCCGATACTGGCAAGCGTTGTAAGTCCTGACTCCAAAAGTAGCTGCTGACGACCAAGACCCACCCTAAGCTTACGCTCAACGCCATCGATAATGTCATCTTTTGGTTGACGTTTTTTGTGCATTCTTAAGTATTCAGAGAATCCAACATAGAAAATCTGCTCAAGACCTTGGCGCTCAGGTGAGCCCTGAATACCTTGATACAATTTTGCCAAATCTTCACCCGACCAAAACCACGCCTCGAACTGTTGGTCAAAGTTTCTGGCAGTGCCAAGCCGCGCACTCATACGAAAAATAATCACCCAACTGAGTAACGATGCTAATAACAATAGAGCCATCACGATCTGAACCAGCAGGCTCGCTTGAGTAATAAGGTCGATAATATTTAAGGATTCAGGCATGTAAAGGACTCATGGATAATTAATAATAGTCATTAAAAATAGGGTGCTCATATTAACCCCCTAGTGTACTGCTAATCTTGGTAAATATCATTAATAATGTGTTAATTACATAATGAGCAGTTTTTTCCTAAAATTTATGGTGACAGCACTATCATTTTATAATATTGTCCATATGGTCAACTATTTTTTGCTCTTTTACTGACAAGTTCATGGCATTCATTGAAATTATCTATTTATTTCCATAGAATGTTATGATTTGTTGCTGTAATTTTTCACAGTGGTTTTATTTTTAGCAAGTCTTGTGTGGCTAAAGGATTAAAAACATCATCTCCAACCGTAGTTTATAGCGTCATTTACAGTCGCAATTTGGAAGCGTCATTTATCGTCGCAATTTAGGTGTATTTTTTATGTTTGAGTTAAAAGCGGCATTTATCGTCGCAATTTGGAAGCGACATTTATCAATACCATTTGATAATGATAATTTACTCACTGCAATTTGGAAGCGACTCCTATGAACGCAATTGAACGATATTTTGGGATCGATGGGCACAATACCACGATCAAAACAGAGATTTTAGCAGGTGTAACCACGTTTTTAACGATGGCTTACATCATATTTGTCAACCCTAACATACTTGCTGATGCCGGTATGGATAAAGGCGCGGTATTCGTAGCTACCTGTCTTGCCGCGGCCATTGGTTGTTTTATTATGGGTATTTATGCCCGCCTGCCAGTGGCCCTAGCGCCTGGAATGGGACTCAATGCCTTCTTTACTTATGGCGTGGTTTTGGGTATGGGCTATGCTTGGCAAACGGCGCTTGGCGCAGTATTTTTGTCAGGTTGTATCTTTATCCTATTAAGTTTGTTTAAAATCCGTGAAATCATTATTAATTCTATTCCGACCAGTATCAAACAAGGGGTTGTCGCTGGTATTGGTGCGTTTTTGGCCTTTATTGCGCTTCAAACCTCAGGTGTCATCGTCAATAATGATGCGACACTAGTGGGACTAGGTGACATGACCACGTTTTCACCTGCGATGGCAGCCCTTGGTTTTATTGTTATCGTTGGTTTGTCACATAAAAAAGTACCCGGTGCGGTCACTATTGGTATTTTATTGGTTGCGCTTATTAGTCTGCTCACAGGAAATACGCAGTTTTCAGGTATTATTTCAGCGCCGCCACCTATTGCTCCAACGCTAATGCAGCTTGATATCGCTGGTGCGTTCGATGTAGCCATGATTAGTGTTATCTTTGCTTTCTTATTCGTTGATTTATTCGATACAGCAGGCACGCTGATTGCCACCACCACTCAAGCAGGTTTAATTGGTAAAGATGGTAAAATCCCAAATATGGGCAAAGCATTGCTAGCAGATTCGACGGCGACTGTGGCAGGTACAGTACTTGGTACCTCATCAACAACCAGTTTTGTTGAAAGTGTCTCAGGTATTGCTGCAGGTGGTCGTACTGGTTTGATGGCTGTGACCGTTGGCGTGTTGTTTTTACTCAGCTTATTCTTTTCACCACTTGCCGGTATGATTCCAGGATATGCGACTGCGGGCGCTATCTTTTATGTAGCAGTACTCATGATGGAAACATTAAAAGACGTCAAATGGAATGATTTGACAGAAGCCGCTCCGGTTGTGGTAGTGCTATTGTTTACGCCTTTGACCTATTCTGTCGCTGACGGTATTGCACTTGGCTTTATCACTTATACTGCCATCAAAGTAGTTGCTGGTAAATTCTCTGACATCAGTATTCCTGTTTTGCTATTGACAGTAGTATTACTGGCTAAAATTATCTTTATCTAGTTTTTAATCAATCGACGCGCACTGTTAATTACGGTTGATATTGCTATAGAGATATCAGTTAAGCCCTTCTTATTATCAAATGATAAGAAGGGCTTTTTGGTATTTACTATTCTTATTATATCAAGACAGTAGCGCCAACTATTTGATTCATAAAACAATTAATCATAAATAGTAAATCGGAAATTATAACCAAAGCGTCACGTTTGTGAATGCGTTAATAACTGTTTGTTTTTTAACACTATTATAATTGGCTAAAATGCATAATATTGTTAGTTTGAAAATTTATTTCATGGTAATATGCGGATATTAAGCGCATCACCTCAATCAACGCCGTAGAGGTTTTTCTTATCAGTGAATCAGCATTGCATATTGCCACTTTATATTGCAAACACTCTCCTTTCACTACTAACAAGAAGAAGGCACTAATGCCGCTTAGTTTCATGTTGTTGCCTTTGTATTGTTGACGTAGTCCGTTGCACAGTCAAACGATCTACTTGACCTTTTCCAGCTTATGCTGGATTTTCTCGTTTTTTAATATTATCGTGTGCTCTGTTCATTGTTATGTATGTTATCAAAGCCGAATCACTCACACTGCTTACTAGCTGATTGTGATCGATTGCTGTTTTCGATAGGGTAGATGATAAACCGTTTCAATACTTTAGCCTTACGACGTTGTTTTAGCGCCACAATATTTAAAAGTTTCAATGTTAAAAAGCCTCAGCGCATCACTTATGATGGATTTTCAAGTTATGGAGTTGTTATGAACCCAGTAGAGCAATTTACCCCGCAAGAGCCGATTTTATTTAATCCTATTGATTTGTTATCACCAGAATATATTGCTCAGTCATCAACAGAGCTACATACGCGTATATCGCCTTTGTATAGCGTGGATGAAGAGCGCTGGTTGACGCAGTTATTGCCACTTGCTAAACCGACAGATGCCGAGCGTGACAGTGCAGCTACGCAGACGCGTCAGCTGGTTGAGCATGTGCGCAATGATGGTAAAGCGGTAAAAATGGTCGACTCATTATTGCTCGAGTACAGCTTGGATACTCAAGAAGGTGTTTTGCTCATGAGCTTGGCGGAAGCCTTGATTCGTGTGCCGGACAATTATACGGCTGATGCGCTGATTCATGACAAGATGAGCGTCGCTGACTGGAAAAAACATCTAAAAAATGACAATGGTTTTATGGTCAATGCCTCAACATGGGGCATGATGATGACAGGTCGTGTGGTGAGCATCGATAGTGATACCACGGCATCTGGATTTTTGGATCGTATGACCAAAAAGATGGGTGAGCCTGTTATTCGTAGTGCTATGCAAAAAGCCATGCGTATCATGGGGCACCAGTTTGTACTTGGCGAAACGATTGAAGGCGCTAATAAAAATAGCCAACCATATCGCAATAAAGGCTATACCTATTCATTCGATATGCTGGGCGAAGCAGCAATTACTCATAAAGATGCCGAAAAGTACTTTAATGATTATTTGCATGCCATCAAAGCGACGGCCAGTATCAAAGTTAAAGAGGGCATGCCTAAGCCATCGGTTTCTATCAAGCTGTCCGCATTGCACCCGCGCTATGAAGCTACTCAAGAAGAGCAAGTCATGGGTCTATTGCGTCAACGCTGCTTGTTACTGATTGAAGCGGCGCGTGAAGTCAATGTCGACCTCAGTATTGATGCTGAAGAAGCCGATCGTCTTGAGATATCGCTAAAACTATTTGAGTCTTTATATCGCGACAATCTAACAGCGGATTGGGATGGTCTTGGTTTAGTTGTACAAGGTTACTCAAAGCGTGCAATTGCTATTTTGGCTTGGCTGGCACGCTTGGCAATTGAGGTTGGCGACCGTATTCCTGTACGTCTAGTAAAGGGCGCTTATTGGGATACAGAGATTAAGCTTGCTCAGCAAAAAGGTCTCTCAGGCTATCCGGTCTGGACGCGCAAAGAAGGCACGGATACCGCTTATCTTGCCTGCGCGCGTTTCTTATTATCAGAGCATTTGCGTGGTCTTATTTGGCCACAGTTTGCAACGCACAATGCGCACACGCTTGCTTCAATCATGACCATGAGCTCGCACAGAGACTTTGAGTTCCAGCGTTTGCATGGTATGGGTGATGCGCTTTATGACCATATCTTACAAGCTTATCAAATCCCTGTGCGTATCTATGCACCGGTTGGCGCTCATAAAGATCTGCTGCCGTATTTGGTACGACGATTGCTCGAAAACGGTGCCAATAGCTCGTTTGTCCATCAGTTATTAGACAAGTCTTATCCAATTGACAAGCTAACTGTACATCCGTATGACAAGCTATTAACCAATGCAACGCTACATAATCCAGATATTCCATTACCGTTAGCTATCTATGGTGCACGCCGTGCCAGCTTTGGTCCCAATATCTTTGTAGAATCGCAGTGGATACCGTTTAAAGCAGCTATCGATACGCATATACACAAAACATGGTTTGCGACTTCGGTTATTAATGGCAACGCAGTCAATGAAAATACGGTAGATGGCGACACTCATCAGCTTGACAAGCAAGTTATATGTGCGCCTTGGAACCATGAAGTCATTGCCGGTGAAGTCGTTTATGCCAATGCGACTATCGCACAGCAAGCAATTGCGGCGGCAGTCGCTGGACAAGGCGAATGGCAAGCGGTTGCTGCTACTAAACGTGCGGCTATATTGCGTAAAATAGCGGACTTATATGAAGAAAACTATGCAGAGCTGATGGCATTATGCCAAGTTGAGGCAGGTAAAACCTTACAAGACAGCATTGATGAAATCAAAGAAGCGGTTGATTTTTGCCGTTTTTATGCTGATGAAGCTGAGCGTTTAGATGATGTTATTTATGAGTTTACCGATTTGGCAGGCAAGCCGTCGCGTCAAGTTTATAAAGCACGTGGCACGTTTATTTGTATCAGCCCATGGAACTTTCCATTGGCTATTTATACCGGTCAAGTAGTTGCAGCACTGGCTGCAGGTAATACCGTAGTGGCAAAACCTGCCGAACAGACGAGCTTAATCGCTCATTTCGGTACGCAGCTTATGTATCAAGCTGGCGTGCCAGTAGAAGCATTGCAACTCGTGATTGGCGCGGGCGACGTTGGTGCTGCATTGACTGCTGCGGACAATATCGCAGGTGTTATCTTTACAGGTTCGACCCAAACGGCGCAGCGCATCAACCAAAGCCTAAATGCCCATGCTCAAGTCAGCGGTGAGCTGCCTGTCTTTATCGCGGAGACTGGCGGACAAAATGCCATGATTATGGACTCAACGGCATTGCCTGAGCAAGTGGTTAGAGATGCGGTATTATCTGCCTTTGGTTCAGCAGGTCAGCGCTGTTCAGCATGTCGTATCTTATGTGTACAAGAAGAGATGGCAGATGATTTGATTGAGCTATTGCAAGGCAATATGGCTGAATTAATCGTTGGCAACCCGCTATATGCGACTACAGATGTAGGTCCTGTGATTGATATCGATGCCAAGCGCGGACTTGAAGCGCATATCGAACGCATGCGTACTGAGCCAACGGCTACTATTTTGGCGCAGACACCGATGAGTGACAGCTCAGAAGTCAGTCAAGATCAAGCAACGTTTGTAT
The DNA here is from genome assembly GCF_008369245.1 of Psychrobacter sp. ANT_H56B. Classification (NCBI taxonomy): domain Bacteria; kingdom Pseudomonadati; phylum Pseudomonadota; class Gammaproteobacteria; order Moraxellales; family Moraxellaceae; genus Psychrobacter; species Psychrobacter sp. ANT_H56B. Next base: position 48,489 of record NZ_VOBF01000005.1, on the reverse strand, counting down.
TGCCAACGGCCATAGAAGTAAAAAGCATCGATGTGATCGGTGGAGAGCATTTTGGTCCTATTTTGCATGTACTGCGTTATGAAGCACGTGATCTAAATAAGCTGATTGATGCGATCAATGCGACGGGTTTTGGTTTGACCTTGGGCATCCATAGCCGTATTGAAAACACGGTAGAGCATATCGAGCGCCGTGCCTTTGTCGGCAATACATATATCAACCGTAACCAAATCGGCGCGGTCGTCAACGTACAGCCGTTCGGTGGCTGCGGTCTATCGGGCACAGGTCCCAAAGCAGGTGGTCCACATTATGTCGCCCGTCTGATGAGCTTAACGACAGAGCAGTTGGCTAATGAGCAAGTGGCTTTGATAGACAATACCGCTGCAACCAATACTCAAACAATAATCGCATAAGGAGTAGCACTATGGTGACTGAATTCAAAAAAAATCATGGCCAAGTTTGTGAAACTTGGCGTTTGCTTGGCGCAGTGAATCGTGCCACTTATCTGCAAGAAGCCGCACCAAGACTGGCATTATTGACCGGTGATGCCAATAAGGCAAAGCGTCTGTTCAATCATTTATTGAGCGCAGCACCCATGCTTGACGAAGAGCACCGTATGACTGGTGCTACGGGCGAGTCAAATGACTTGTACGTGACGGGTCGTGGTAAGACGATGGTTGTTGGCGGCGAGTCTGCTCGCGCGATGGCAGTACTTGGGCAATTGCTAGCAGCATTATTAACGGGTAATGAGGTGATATTGCATTGCCCAAGCCAAGATGAGATGTGCATTGAAGCGGCAAAAATCCTCTATGAGAGTGGCATCAGTGATGATGTGCTGAGTGTCGCCAATGACTCGCAAACCGTCACGCTTTTATACATCGATCGCCTTGCGCAAGTGGCTGTTTCTGGTAATCGGAAAGAGGTGCAAGCGGTCAGTCAAGAGCTTGCCAAAACTGATGGTATGTTGACGCAAGTCATTAGCGTCACTGATATGGACGGCTTATCAGAGATGCTAACACCTGATTATCTATACCGTTTCGTCACTGAGCGTGTAAAAACCATTAATACCACTGCCATTGGCGGAAATGCAAGCTTGTTAGAGCTTGGCACATAGAAGTAACAGCAACAATTTAGTACAGGCAACCAATAATCTCATTAGAAGTTAAAAGATTAGCGTATTGCCAATAAAGAAATAGCTCGAATAGTAAAAATGACGATCAGTCATTATTCCCAAATATTTGGTGAGTAATTGCTGGTCGTTTTTTTATGCTTAAATTTAGAAGTAGGATAGGTAGGTATTTTAGTAAATACTCACTTTAGTAATGAAGTTTCTTGGCTTTTCAACAAAAATAAGGTATTTTTTGAGTTGTAAGTTAAACAAAGATGGTGATAATATAAGTTAACCGTTTAGTCAGCAATTATTCACTAAATGGTTAATAAATCCCTTTAACACGGAACGTTGACGTAAGCTAAGCCTCGAAAGTATGTTTTAACGGTGCTTATATTCCTCGATTTTCCGATAGAGTAGTCGTCATTAAGACGATACCCAAACCCTTGATAATGCTTTTGTATTTGCTAAAGATGCTCATCCATCATAGGTAAATTAAAAAGTTCAAACCGCAAACAGATTAAGCCTGAGCAAGTCAGTAGTCAGATAGGCAGTCAGCTTATTCAATACAGTTATAACTCTCAGTATTGATGTAGGTATGATGATCATCATCGTATAAATTTTATTAACATGGTAATTAAGTACTCACTTAAGGGCAGCGCATTTGTGTGCAGTTATCCTTTAAGATACTGATTGTTAAGATTTTATGATTCGATTAAAGATAAAGCAGTTTTTTATCTTCCTTTTATTCTGACAGCTGAGTATTGCTATGATTCATTTTTATTTGAACGGTCAATATAAGCAATTAACTGACCTCAATCCGAATACCACGGTGCTTGAGTATTTGCGCTTGCACGAACGCCAGACTGATACAAAAGAAGGCTGCGGCAGTGGCGACTGCGGAGCCTGTACGGTGATGGCGCAGCGCTTACCTAGCAGTGGTGAAGATTCTTCTGATTTGCCTTTTTATACCCTTAACGCCTGTATCACGCTACTGTCATTGATGGATTGTCATCATATAATGACGTCAGCTTATATCGCGGACAATCCTGAACATCATCCAGAACGTGCTTTATTGCACCCAGCGCAGCAAGCAATGGTCGAATGCCATGGCTCGCAGTGCGGGTTTTGTACGCCTGGATTTGTGATGACGCTGGCCAGCACCTACGAGAATCATCGTCTGCAAGTCGCAAAAGGAACCATTAAAGATGATTTAAGCTACGATGATATCGTGGCTGCAATTGGTGGCAATCTTTGCCGTTGTACCGGCTATCGTCCTATTATCGAGGCGGGCTTGGCAATGAGTGAGATTGGTAGACAACGCGATGCTGATCAGACGATCGCCAAAGACTTGACTATCAATTTAGCGACAGATGCGATGGCAAATAGCAGACAGACCGTTTCAAGCGAAATGGGCGCTATTGAGCCTGCGCTTACTCAAGGGTCACGTAAGTTATTCATTCCAAAGTCTGTTGCTGAGCTTAACCAAGTGCTCGCTGCCCATCCAAAAGCGACCATTTGGGCAGGTGGTACGGACTTAGGTTTGAGTGTGACGCAACACTTGGTTGATCACGATATTATCGTACAACTGTCAGCGATTGACGAGCTAAAATCTTGGTCACTGCAAGCGTTAAGCTTAAATACCGATGAGCAGTCTAAAGGCGATAGCGAAGTAGAGTTTTTAGTATTGGGTGCTGGCATGAGCTATAAGAGCATGCTGCCTGCGCTTGAACAACATTTCCCTGCGTTTGCCAATTTGTTTGAACGTATTGCTTCTCCGCAAATCCGGAATATGGGCACTATCGGCGGTAACGTCGCTAACGCTTCACCGATTGGCGATTTGCCTCCCATTCTATTGGCATTAGATGCTCATATTCATCTGCGTCATTGTGCCGCTATTGACAATGCTATCAACAGCGCTACTGACAATCTCAATGTTAATAATGTCCATTCAAATCAAGTATCTAGTAATGATGAAGTCATTCCTTTATCTAAATTCTTTTTAGATTATAAAAAGACCAAACTACGTGCTGGTAGTTACGTGGTTGCCCTTCATCTTCCGCTAATGCAAGATCATCAGTATCTCTATATTCATAAGATTAGTAAGCGTTACGAAGATGATATCTCAGCGTGCTTGCTTGCTGCGCGACTTGATTTGTCAGCGGATGGCATGACTATCCAAGATGCAAAATTTGGACTTGGCGGCATGGCGGCGATACCTTTATTGGCAGCAGAATGTCAGCAGGCACTAATTGGACAAGCAGTAAATGTTGCCAGTTTCGAGCAGGCAGCACAAAGGCTACCTAATGATGTCTCACCGATGACCGATGTGAGAGCCAGCCGAGAGTATCGTATGCATGTGATGCAGCGGTTAATCATTAAGTGTGGCAAGCAATTGGTTGCTGATGTGCAAGCGGTAGATGCGTAAGGAAACATATAGTAAGTAAGCTCGGCAAGGGCTAAATAGACGGCCCTAGTGTTTGAACTTGCTTGATTATGCTAACTCACGTAACTTTCGCATCGCTAAAAGATACAGTCAAAACGCTATTGTTAGAGAGATAGGTTTTGCTAAAAATATAAGAGAGAGCCATTATGAGCCACCATTCTTCATTATTTGACAGCTATAGTACCCGCAGACAGCGTCCACCAAAAGACAAGATTGGCACCCAAGCAAAGCATGACAGTGCTATTAGTCACGTTATGGGTACCGCTACTTATGTGGACGATATGCTAAAACCACAAAATACCCTGCATTTAGCAATTGGTAAGAGTGCTCACGCGCATGCTCGTGTCTTAAGTATGGATTTGAGCGCCGTACAAGAAGCGGACGGGGTAATCGACGTCATCACTTTTAAAGATTTACCAGCCAAGACTGATATCGGAGCAGTGTTTGATGGCGACCCACTCATGGTCGATCAGATCACAGAATATGTCGGTCAAACGCTATTTACGGTGGTTGCCACCAGTCATCGTGCAGCAAAAAAAGCCGTGCTTAAAGCCATTGTAGAGTATGAGCCATTACCTGCCATTTTGACGATTGATGAGGCGCTAAAGAAAGAGCAGTTTGTACGTCCAAGTCACTTTATGACGCGCGGCGATGCTCAGGCTGAGCTTGAGAGTGCAACTACTCGTATTGCTGGGCATATCCATATGCTGGGGCAAGAGCATTTTTATTTGGAAGGGCAAGTGTCTTATGTCGTCCCTTGTGATGATGGTGGTCTTAAAGTCTATACATCCTCACAGCATCCTAGTGAAGTACAGCAACTTGTCGCCGAAGTGGTTGATTTACCCTTTCATGCCGTGACGACAGTAGTGCGCCGAATGGGCGGAGGTTTTGGCGGTAAAGAAACACAAGCAGCGGCGTGGGCGTGTCTGTGCGGTATCGTTGCCAAACGTCAAAACGTACCAGTAAGTATGCGCTTAGACCGTCAAGATGACATGGTCGTAACTGGTAAACGTCATGAATTTGCCAATCGCTACGATGTCGGTGTCAATGATGCTGGTCAAGTGCTTGGCGTTGATATGCAGCTATCAGGATTGTGTGGCTATTCACCAGATTTGTCCGATGCCATTGTCGATCGGGCGATGTTCCATTGTGACAACGCCTATTATTATCCAGCGGCTCAGATCGCTGGTCATCGCTGCAAGACCCATACAGTATCAAATACCGCTTATCGAGGTTTCGGTGGTCCACAAGGTTTGCTAACTGCTGAATACATGATGGACGATATTGCCTACAGTCTGGGTAAAGATCCTCTGCAGGTACGTTTGGCAAATCTATATCAAAATGGTCAAAGCACCCATTATGGGCAGCCAATTGAGCATTTTGATTTGGCGACTATTATGCAGACGTTAGCTGATGATAACGATTATGCTAAGCGCCGTGAGCAAATCACACTCGCTAATCGAAAAGCTGAAGCCGAAGGTAGTGACAAACGTTTTGGTCTGGCTCTAACGCCGGTCAAATTTGGTATCTCATTTACGGTACAGACGCTAAACCAAGCAGGTGCTTTGGTTCATATCTATACCGACGGTACCATTCAAATCAATCACGGCGGTACTGAAATGGGGCAAGGGCTATATATTAAGATTGCCCAAATCGTTGCCAATGAATTCGATGTCGACTTGGATACCGTAAAAGTAACCGCAACTCGTACCGATAAAGTGCCAAATACTTCGCCAACAGCGGCGTCGTCAGGTACTGACATGAATGGTAAAGCAGCACAAAATGCCTGTATTACTATTAGAGATCGCTTGGTTGAATTTGCTACTGAACATTTTGAAGTAAGTGCAGAAGATGTCAAATTTGAGCGCAATCATGTCCATATCGGTGATAAAGAAACACTAACCTTTGCTGAAATGGTGTTACTCGCATATCAGCACCGCGTTAGCTTATCGTCTACTGGCTATTACAAAACACCAAAGATATTTTATGATCGCTCAAAAGCGTGGGGTCGCCCATTCTTTTACTTCGCCTTGGGTGCCTCTTGTTCTGAGGTTGAGATTGATATTTTAACGGGTGAATATAGGGTATTGCGCTGCGATATCTTACATGATGTTGGGCAGTCGATTAATCCAGCAATTGATATCGGTCAGATTGAAGGCGGTTTTGTTCAAGGTATGGGCTGGCTGACTGCTGAAGAGTTGGTTTGGGATAAAAAAGGAAACCTTGCGTCAAACGGTGCCGCCAATTATAAAATTCCAACGGCACATGACTTACCAAAACAATGGAGCGTCAAACTGTTCGAGCGTAAAAACGAAGAGCAAACTATTTATAACTCCAAAGCCGTTGGCGAACCGCCATTTATGCTAGCCGCTAGCGTTTGGTGCGCGATTAACAACGCGATTGCAAGCTTAGGTGATTACCAGAAAAACCCTGAGCTGACTATGCCGGCAACGCCAGAAGCAGTATTAAAATCTGTCATGCGCATGCAAGGTCAAGAATGGGAAATCGCTTCTAAAGTGGATACAGATACGATTACTAGCCTAACAGTAACCGATGATAATTGCGGTATTGATGATGATAAAGTCAAGCCGCAGCAAGTCGCACACGGTAAAGATATTAATCCAACAGAAGTCGAAGGTAAGCTAACGGATGATCAGCCTGAAGCGATACAAAACCCAAATGTATCAACGGCTCGTGGACCGGCGCATAGTGAATAAGTCACTAATCACACCGATGCCACCAACAAAATGGTATGACGGGCTGGCGCAATATCAGCAGCAAGGTATTGCACATGTTTTGGCGACGGTCGTTGCGGTGAATGGCTCAGCACCTCGTGAGCTTCAATCAAAAATGATCGTGACGCTTGATGCATGCTGTGACACCTTAGGCGGCGGTAGCCTTGAACATAACGTGACGATAACCGCTAGGCAATTGTTAAATGGTGAAATTAATGCCACTGATGCTAGAAGCACGCAACCGTTAAAAGAAGGCAAGTCTGAAAAGGCACAGGCAGTACGCCGCGATGCCGTCTATACCAAGCATTATCCATTGGGTGCTACATTGGCTCAATGCTGCGGCGGTAGCGTCACGGTCATGTTTGAATGCTTTAATGTAATGCCGCCCATGTCGTTATTAGTATTTGGTGCAGGACACGTAGCCGCAGCCTTAATGACCATTCTTGCTGAGCTACCTTGTCAAGTCGACTGGGTAGACAGCCGAGCTGAAATGTTTGAGCGTTATCTAACCCATAATCCGGATACTGTAGAGGGGCAAGTGACTTATCAGTTGCCTACTCACATTCGCCCGCATATTGATGAAGATCCAGTCGATTTTGTTCGACCGTTTGTTGCCAAGAGTATTAAAAGTGCTTCAATAAATGCGTCAATGAAAAAAGGTACTCAGTACTTTATTTTAGTCATGACACATGATCACAGTCTTGATTTTGATTTGGTACGTGCCGCGCTCGATTCTTATGTGAAAACGGGCATCGATAGCAGCTCATTACCTTATCTTGGCTGTATCAGCTCGGCGACCAAAGCCAAGCGTTTCAGAGATCGTCTACTACAGCGTGACTACAGTGAGCAAATAGTCGATAAATTGACCATGCCTATAGGGCTTAATACTGGCGGAAAAGAGCCAATGGCAGTCGCTATATCTATCGCGGCGCAAGTTATGCAGCTTTATCATGATTTATAACTAACATTCATCTTAATTAAAAAATTTTTAATTCTCTATTTATCTGTCTGCCTTAAATGCATTAAGACATTGTTCTTAGCTTCGTCAGCCATCATAAGATATAGGCTGCGCTCAGTAACTTTGTGCTTATATTTCTATAATTGTATTAGGATAGACACAGAGTATGGATGAATTTTTAATCAAAATACTTATCTATTATTGTGAGATTTTTTTATGACCATACATATTTATCAAGCACAATTGCTGCATTATTTAACGGAAGGGAATCTGGCGGCAAGAGCCAAGCATACCCATGTAAAGACGGATGCTTTAACTAATGATAGTTTAACCAATGCTGAACGTCCTAGCATCACAGTGGTAGAAAAAAACGTTAATTTGCTGCCAGTAGTGGCAGGCGTCAAGGTTTATCCTGAGTATATTGCCAATGGTGCCTTGGTGGTCGATGATGCGACTGGTCGCGTTATAGATTATGGCAGCTGTGTGTCAATGATGTCGCAGTACGGCAACGCCAGTCACCAAGAGAATCAAGCGCCAGTACAAATTCACGATTATCAAGATAAGCTTATCATGCCAGGCTTTATCGACACCCATGTGCACTATCCGCAGATAGATATGATTGCTGCCTTTGGCGAGCAATTGCTTGATTGGTTGAATAACTATACATTTGTGACCGAAGCCAATTTTGGCGATGCAAAGATTGCTGATGATACCGCAAAATTCTTTTTAAAGCAGCTGCTGTCTAACGGCACAACCAGCGCCTTGGTGTTCTCTACCAGCCATCCACAGTCAGTAGAATCGTTCTTTAACGAAAGTTGTCGTCTGAATACTCGTATGATTACGGGTAACGTATTGATGGATCAAAACGCGCCTGAGCACCTATGTGTGCCAACAGAGCGGGGCATCCGTGATACACAAAATATCATCGATAAATGGCATGAGCGCGGGCGTCAGCATGTGGCAATTACGCCAAGATTTGCCATTACCTCAACGCCAAAGCAGTTACAGATGACCGGCGAGCTATATCGCAGCTATGACAGTGTGTATTTGCAAACACATTTGGCTGAAAACCTTGATGAAATCGCTTTTGTACGTGAGCTTTATCCCAATCATAAAGGCTATTTAGACGTTTATCATGATATGGGCTTACTTGGTCGGCATACGACATTAGCGCATGGTATCCATCTCTCGACATCAGAATATGAAGTCTTACGTGATACCGGCACCCAAATAGCCCATTGCCCGACGTCCAATTTATTTTTGGGTAGCGGTATATTTGATTTATCCAAAACCTTAAGCTATACCGGCGTTAGTATCGCAACCGACGTCGGCGCAGGTACCAGTTTATCGATGCTGACCACGTTATCAGAAGCCTATAAAGTCCAGCAATTACAGAGTAATCCGCTATCAGCGCATCAAGGCTTATATCAAATCACCTTAGGCAACGCGCAGTCATTGTTGTTAGACAATAAAATCGGTAACTTTATGCCAAATAAAGAAGCAGATTTTGTGGTAATAGATATGGGAGGCACTGATTTAATGGAGCGCCGTATGACACAGACCAAGTCGCTTGATGAGCAGTTATTTGTGCTGATGATGTTAGGTGATGATAGGGTGATTGAAGAAACGATTATCGCTGGCGTGAGTCGTTATAAAAAAGCGGTCGCTGCATAAAGGGAAGTATTGAAAGTATTTTTTTTGCTTAATTTAGAATGTTTACATAAAAATAAGCGCCTATTTATTAAGACATTTAAATCTTATTAAATAGGCGCTGATGGTTTTTAACGAATGATTAATAGCCAATGTGCTATAAAAATTGGCTAATAACTATGGCATTACTCTGGATGATTCATCCATATCCAACCATTCTCTAACCATTCCATCACTTCATCAGGGTCAATCCCTTCCATATCGTCAAGGGTTAAATGCTCGCCATTAGATAAGCGTACCAGTAGTGCTATCGATGTTTCATGCAAATCATCTAGGCGTTGCCCATTGGCATATAAAACGATGTCATTATCCACTTGGGTGTATAACAAGCGATTGCTATAATCGGCTTGTAACGTCGCGCCACTTGCCAATGCCGCTATCATCTCATCGGTTGTCAGTGACTCTTCAGGGACGAGCACATCATATTGACGCTTGCTGACCACTTCAGACACGGCTTGGCGAATAATCGTATCACCGCGCTCAGATTGGAGTAGTTGTAATAATTGCGTTTTAATCGCCTCGATACTGTCGGTTTTTAACTCCCCTGACGCTTGTACAGCTTGTGGTAATAACATCGGGATAAATAAAGCGCTGTCATTGGTTGCGACATCTGCAAGGCTGTCGATGATTTGCATCAAATTTGGACGACGGCAGCCAAAGGAAAAGGTTAGGCAATCATCTTGCGCGACGCCAAAGTGTGCTAATTTTGGTGGCACATACAGCACATCACCGGCTTCTAAAATCTCATCAAAGATAATCTCGCCCATATCATCAAACAGACGTATCGGCTCATCGGCGACAAACTCTGTTTGCTCATCACAGAACTTACCTAACTGCCAGCGTCTAGAGCCAAATCCTTGCGCTAAAAATACATCATAATCATCATAATGCTTGCCAACCGAGCCGCCTTTTGGCGCGTAAGAGACCATAATATCATCACGCTGCCATTGCGGTATAAAGTCTAACGCTTGCCATAACGCGCCAAGTTCTGGCGACCATTGTTCAAGATTTTGTACCAGTACTGACCATTGCTCAGGTAAGTTATCAAAGTCGGCTTCAGTTAGTGGGTTCTTTTTAAGTTGCCATTGCGGCTGACCAGCTTGTTTGCTAGCAGCTTGAGTCAGTAGCCTTGCAGTAGCATCTTCATCTATGGCTAAACCTAGAATATCTTCTGGCTCAAACATACCAATGAGTTGTGGTAAGCCTTGCTTAATCAAGAGGGGTTTTTTTTGCCAATAATCGCTTAAGAATTGCTCAGGAGTAATAGTATTCGGTAAACAAAAGGGAATAGAAGTCATGGATAAATCCGTATGGTTAACTGGTTATAAGATTAATAGAAATGATGGCTTTATAGGCAGGATTTATTAGTTTATGATTATTGCTTATCTGATGACTGTCATCAGAGCCTCTAATGATTCTTGAGAAATTTATGAAAAAATTGCATTTTATCGTTATTATTGCCAGTATGTTTATGCTGCAAGCTTGTGTACATAAAATTGTTACCGTCCCTGTGAAAGTCGCTTATAAAGCCACCAAAGGCGTGGTTAAAGGTACGGTCGCTGTTACCAAAGCTATTATACCGGGCGATAGCAGTGATAAAGACGATAAAGAATAAAACCTCACCCATTAACTATGTATTTTAAAAATCATAGTGTTTAGAGTAAGGTTTTTATTAAGATATAAATGAGTGCTCATTTATATCTTTTTTCGCATTTGATAGAGATGAGCTGATTGCCAGTTAAATTTTAGCAATCCATTCTTTAATCGTGCGTGCTTGTTCAGCCGCATTACCAATATAAGTAGCAGGCGTCATTTCGCGCAAACTGTTTTTATCGCTTTCACTGACTGCCGATAATTCATCGCCATCAACAAAAGTAAGCATTGCTTCACGAGTCATGGCATTACCACGGGTAAGAGCCTTAAGCTTCTCGTATGGGTTTTCAACACGGTAGCGACGCATCACAGTTTGGATCGGCTCTGCCAACACTTCTTGCGCATTATCTAGGTCATCATTTAAACGTTGGGCATTTAATTCAAGTTTGCTGACGCCTTTGAGGCACGCATCATAAGCAATCATGCTTTGTGCTAGACCAACACCGATATTACGCAACACAGTAGAGTCAGACAAATCGCGCTGCATACGTGAAATCGGTAGCTTTTCACCCAAATGAGCAAGCATAGCGTTAGCCACACCCAAATTACCTTCAGAGTTTTCAAAGTCAATCGGGTTGACCTTATGCGGCATGGTAGAAGAACCCACTTCACCATCTTTTAGGCGCTGTTTAAAATAGCCTAAGCTAATATACTGCCAAATATCACGGTTAAAGTCGATTAGAATGGTATTAAAGCGTTTTACTGCGTCAAACAATTCAGCGATATAATCATGCGGCTCAATTTGTGTGGTGTACGGGTTAAACGTCAATTCTAAACGTTCATTAATGAATTTTTCAGCATGATTCTGCCAATCAACGTCAGGATATGAGGCGTAGTGAGCATTATAGTTACCGACCGCACCATTGATTTTACCGAGCAACTCTACCTGACCGACTTGCTTGATTTGACGCGCTAGACGATAAGCAACGTTTGCCATCTCTTTACCTAGAGTCGTCGGGCTTGCCGTTTGACCATGAGTACGTGAAAGCATCGGTTGATCAGCATGGATAATTGCTAGATTAACGATGCTGTCCGTTACTTCTTGCATTTTAGCAATGACGATTTCGCGGCTGTCTTTGAGCATGAGTGCGTAAGATAGGTTGTTAATATCTTCACTGGTACAAGCAAAATGAATAAATTCTAATGAACCTTCAAGTGCTGCCTGACCACGGAATTTATCTTTAATAAAGTATTCAACCGCTTTTACATCATGGTTGGTCGTTGCTTCGATGTCTTTGATCGCTTGCGCGTCAGCTTCGCTAAAGTTATCTACGATAGCATTTAAAAACGCATTGGTATTGGTATCGAATTCTGCCAACTCACCAATCGCGCTATTATCAGCCAATGACTGTAACCAGCGAATCTCAACGGTCACGCGCGCTTTAATCAGACCAAATTCTGATAAATAAGGGCGCAAGCTATCGGCTTTGGATGCATAGCGACCATCGATTGGGGAGAGTGCGGTAAGTAGATTCATATCATTGCCTCAAAAAGTTATTGAAATTACAGCTGGTTAAAAAAATGTAAAAAATGATTTAGTCTAAAAAATCATCATGTATTAATTAGATTGCGTTGTACCGTACTTAGTATTGAAGTAAAAGTCGTAAGATGATTTTGCCGCTACAGTAAATATTTTGGTTTTAATTACACCATTGTTACCGATAGCCACACTATCAGAAGCATAGTCATTTGGTTTATAAAGTGGGGCAATCAGTTTTGAGTCGACCGTGGCCCCTTTTTCTCCCTTCTTTTGAAGCATATCTTGCATTATGAAGTTATCAATAGAAAGGTTGGCGCGATTGGTTGCCGTAATTTTATAGGCAATACAGTTTCCAGGCTCAATATTATCAATAGGTTTAGTACTAAAACCACTATTAGGGTTATCAGCAGCGGTATTGCTAATAGTGGGGTAATCAATAGTCGCCGGACAGCTATTTACATATTGGTATTTTATAAGTACTAGAGCAGCATTTTCAGCAGTGACTCTACCAAAATTATTGGTATCATAAAAATATTTGTTCGGTGCTAAATCGACTTGTTTTTTACTATTAGTAGTGCGAATAGGGTGTGTATTCGTACTGTTTTCTTCTGTCAAACAGACAGTGTTTTTGCCGCTCAGATTGGCAATAGGCGTTCTAAGTTGATATTGCCCAACACCAGTCATAGGTAAATTTTCACTAGCGTAAACTATATCTGAGTTGTTGCAATCGACTAGTTTAATAGCACTGTTAGAAATTCCGCTTTCGGAAACGGTATCAAAAATACCGTTAAAGTAGCCAGAGTTATTGATTTGTGGATTGGTATTACCACCATTATCGTTAAATACTGTTCCTGAAAAAACATAATAGAGAGGTTCGCTTTCTACCCCGAAGCTGATCCATTCATTATAGGTTTCTCCAACCACATCCGCTTCAATAGCACTATTACCTCTCATGATGCCTTCGTAAGTTAAGATGACAGTCTTGGCATTCTTAACCGCAAGAACATAGTTGCTGTCCGTATTAGCGATACCATAGCTGACGTAGCTGCTATTATTAGCTATGACGTCGTTTACGTTCAATGCCCGATAAGTCGTCTGATTATTGGGACTGGTAGAGGTTTCTTTAAGAATATTGGTAAAGGTGGGAATAGGGGGCAAGGTACCTCTTTTTTGACCAGATGCAAAAGATACTTGTCCACTACTATTGGTAGTAGGCGTAAACGAGCTACTATTACCACTACCGTTAAGCGCAGTGATTCCATAATAATATAAGCCGCTATCTCCACCATTTGAGCTATCGAAGCGTAGCTGTGGCAAGGTAACCGTATTGTTAGAGCTAAAGCTATTTCCAGCCAGTTTTTTACCCATAAAATAATCACCCATGGCATTATAAAAATAGGAGACGTTTGGGTTATTTCTGATGGTAGCTTGCGCAGGTGTACTAATTTGACTATTTTGGGTAAAGCTTAATGTTTGACGTGCAATCTCTGAGTTACCACCCATTGAATAGCTAGCTTGACCAACTTTTATGGTATGTATAGAAGCATTGTCATCAGGAGTAATAGTAAAGGTGTACTTGAACTTATCTCTATCAATACTAGCATTAGAATCATTCCTGATTTCAATACCATTGGTGCGCGTACCACTAGCTGGTGTTATCTCAGCGCTATTGTTATAACCAATATTTTCATTGCGAACTAAAGTAAAACTACCGGTAGCACCAGAACCTGCTGCTACATATGTGCCAGAAGCAGTACCAGCCGAAGCATTAGAGCTGGTAACTGTCATACTACCCATATTTGTTGGTGCAGCCTGCAAATTAAATGACGCCGCCATAAAAGTAAGCGTAAGACCTCGCTTCGCCCATAACGAAAAAGAAGTTGGAAGAGTAAGTAAGACAAAAAAGCGAGCGGTCATTCAATATCCTAAAAACAAAGGCAAATCATTTTATTAATTAAGGATAAATGAGATATCAAATTCCGCAAGGCGCATCAATAGAAGCAATCACGCCGCCGCCTAGACAAACTTCATCGATATAAAATACCGCTGATTGACCGGGAGTAACGGCACGTTGAGGCTCATCAAATACCACTCTTACCTCACTACCATTTTCATTGTTAGCAAATAAGGTACAAGCTTGGTCAGGCTGACGATAGCGCGATTTCGCCTTACAACGTAAGCCATCTTCGCTAAAGATATCTGCAGGCGGTAAACCATCGACCCAATCGAGCTTGTAAGCATGCAGCTCATTACTCAGCATCATCGGATGTTCGTGACCTTGACCGACGATCAAACAGTTGTTATCTAAGTCTTTTGCGAGTACAAACCATGGTTCTTCGGGACGATCTTTCACTCCGCCAATACCAATACCACCGCGCTGCCCTAATGTATAGTACATAAGACCATCATGCGTACCGATAGTAATACCATCGTCAGTGACGATATCGCCTTTTTGTGCCGGCAAATACTGCTGTAAAAAGTCTTTAAAACGGCGCTCGCCAATAAAACAAATACCAGTTGAATCCTTTTTATTGGCGGTAATAAGGTCATGCTCTTCAGCAATTTGACGAACGACTGGTTTTTCGAGCTCACCAACTGGGAACAGGGTTCTGGCAAGCTTGTCACCGCCAACCGCATGTAAAAAGTAGCTTTGGTCTTTATTATTATCGAGCCCACGTAGCAATTGAGCCACTTCAATACCGTCATTATTCTTATAGTTCACACTGCGGCGGGTATAGTGACCAGTGGCGATATAATCAGCACCAAGCGTTAAGGCATAATCTAAGAATGCTTTAAACTTGATTTCTTTATTACATAAAATATCGGGATTTGGCGTGCGACCCGCTTTGTATTCCGCTAAAAAATGCTCAAAGACGCGATCCCAATATTCCATGGCAAAGTTGGCGGTATGCAGTTTTATGCCAATTTTGTCGCACACTGCTTGCGCGTCAGCTAAGTCATCCATCGCCGTACAATATTCGGTACCGTCATCTTCTTCCCAGTTCTTCATAAAAAGACCTTCGACCACAAAGCCTGCCTGCTGAAGCAATACGGCAGACACAGAAGAGTCGACTCCGCCTGACATACCAACAATCACATGCTTAGTGCTAGGATCATTGATATCGGCAAGCGTTAGAGGGCGATGGGCGTCAAAAGAAGCAGAAGCTGATGTGTTAGAAGCGTTTGGTATGGCTGACATAAAGCGGCTCAACTATTTATACGTTCTCCAAAATACATATTGACGCCAAAATTATGCAATCACTACCATGCGTAGTCTCAGCAGAACGACGTCAGCTTATCTTTTGGATTGGGTATTATGATAAAATAAGCGTCATATTATACCAGTTAATTGAAACTGGTGGCGAGCTATGGCATCTTACTGGCGGTAAAATCGCTTTAAAAATTTAGATAATGGTTTTCAATTATCCTAATCACCATTAATTTACTTGGAATGATAATGATAAAAATTGGTCAAGGTATTGATGTTCATGCGTTTCATAATAATGGTCAACAGCAGCAATATGTGGTGCTGGCAGGTGTGCCTATTGATCATACGCACAGCTTACTTGCGCATTCTGATGGTGATGTAGTACTGCATGCACTTGCTGACGCTTTGCTTGGTGCCTTGGCGCTTGGTGATATCGGGCAACATTTTCCAGATACCGATGCGGCAAATGCCGGTTTAGATTCACGCGTACTACTTCGTTATGTATATGGCAAAGTGTTAGCGGCAGGTTATATGTTGGGCAATGCTGATATTACCGTAATGTGTGAGCGCCCAAAACTGGCACCATATAATTTAGCCATGCGCGCTAACATCGCTAGTGATTTGCAGACCGATGTGGGTAATGTCAGTGTTAAGGCAACCACCACTGAAAAATTGGGCTTTACCGGTCGGCAAGAGGGTATTATGGCCAATGCCGTGGTATTATTGGTGCCGAATGCGTCTGGCGTTTAATTCTCAATAGTATATCAGTGCGTATGATTATGGCTGTCAGCTTTCAAAACTGCTTGCAATATGGTTAAGATTGCCCCATGTAGCAGCCACATGATAAATTTAATGTTACCTGTCTTTTTTATAAATAGTTTTAATTAATAGGAGTTTTTATGAGTGAGCAAACCCCAAATACTGCTGCCAACGATATTGAACAACTGATTCGTAACCAAATCAAAGACAACAAAGTCATTCTATATATGAAAGGCTCACCGCAGTTCCCACAGTGTGGTTTCTCTGCCAAAGCGATTGAAGTCTTGACACAAATTGGTCGCCCATTTGCTTTTGTCAATATCTTAGAAAATCCAGAAATCCGCGCAACGTTACCACAAATTGCTAATTGGCCAACTTTTCCGCAGCTATGGATTGATGGCGAATTGATGGGCGGATCAGACATCATTTTGCAAATGTATCAATCAGGCGAGCTTAAGCCTTTGGTTGAAGCAAATAGCCCAGCTGCTTAATATCGATAGCACTATCTATCGACGTTTAATGCTTAAATATCTAAGTGGCATTAAGATTTTGATATAATTGATATTCGAGCCTAAGTACCCAAATCCGAGTCGCCTTATTAAAGGTTGCTCGGATTTTTTATTTTTTAATATTGACAGTCAGCAAGTTCAATTGTTTTTGCCAGCTTTATCCCCATATAACTCTCAATATCGATATTCAATACCTCGAAACATTAAGAAACATTGAATCAATAATAAGAGAGTTCTATGACTAACGAATTAAATAGCCAAGCCACTCAAATACAAGATGCCGAGCAAGCTGCGATTGAAAAACGTCGCGAGCACTTAAAAAATGAATCCACGCGCATCATTGAAATCGCCGGCAATGAGCCACATTCAGCGCTTAAATGTATTCATCAGCTTAGCGTGGCAGGCGGCGCAACAGAAGCCACTTATATTGCGATTGAACAGCGTATTGTCGCGGATCAAGATGCTGCGGGCGCTTATCATTTGGCGTTATTGGCACAGAATACGCCAGATTTACCCATTGATGCGCGTCAACTTATTGAACTGGTCGTTAATAAAGGCGACAACCAGCAACGTTTGGCATTGCTAAAAAACTTGCCACTACCACCCGTTGAGACGATTAAACAGTATATATTGGCGAGTGATGATGGCGATGCGATTGGGCAGATGAATGCTTATTTACAGATTAACCCTGAAGGCTATGGCAGCCAACATATGCTGGCGAGTGGGCAGGCGGATCGTATTGTGCCGCTTAGTCCTGGCAAATAAGCCCTGACAAATAAACGTTGGGAATGAGCATTGGTAAATGCTATCAACGTTAATTAAAACTTCTTAATCGTTAATCTCAATAGTTTTTCGTATAACGTTTTTTAAATGATAAAAAATTGTTATAATTAATGGTTATCTATTCAGCTAATAGCGGCTTGTTCTATATTCTAGTTGCTATTTCTTTTTTAAATTCGACTGACACTTATCTACCCAGTTCCTGTTATTGAATAATAGCCTGTCGCTAAGCATAGCGTGATCAGTCAAGTGAGGCATTACATGCAATACCCAAAAAATTACGACGTGGTGGTGATCGGTGGCGGTCATGCTGGCACAGAAGCTGCTTTGGCGGCCGCACGTATGGGCGCGCAAACCTTGCTGTTGACGCATAATATTGAAACGCTGGGGCAGATGAGCTGTAACCCTGCGATTGGTGGTATTGGTAAATCGCATTTGGTGCGTGAGATTGATGCACTTGGCGGCGCAATGGCACTGGCAACAGACAAATCTGGCATCCAGTTTCGAGTACTTAACAGTCGTAAGGGTGCCGCTGTACGAGCCACTCGAGCGCAAGCAGATCGTATTCTTTATAAAGCCGCCATTCGTCATACGTTAGAGAATCAGCCAAACCTTGATATTTTCCAACAAGCAGCCGATGATATTCTAGTTGAAAACGGTCGTGCCACAGCGGTTGTGACTGCTACTGGTATTATTTTTAATACGCAAACGGTCGTGTTAACCTCAGGTACGTTTTTAGGCGGGGTGATTCATATTGGTCTTGAGAGCTCAAAAGGTGGTCGCGCAGGCGATCAGCCTTCTATTAAGCTTGCTGATCGTTTACGTGAGCTGAAACTCCCTGTTGGTCGCCTAAAGACAGGTACGCCTGCCCGTATTGATGCACGTAGTGTTGACTTTAGTGTGATGACCGTACAGCCGGGTGATACACCGCTACCGGTCATGAGTTATATGGGCGATGTGTCCATGCATCCTGAGCAGGTCAATTGCTATATCACTCATACCAATGCCCGTACCCATGATATCATCCGTGAAAATCTAGACCGCTCACCGATGTTCTCTGGCAAAATCGAAGGGGTTGGTCCACGTTATTGTCCATCTATTGAAGACAAAATCCATCGCTTCGCTGATAAAGACAGTCATCAAATCTTTATTGAGCCTGAAGGTCTGACCACTCATGAGCTATATCCAAACGGTATCTCAACCAGCTTGCCGTTTGATGTGCAGTTAGAATTTATTCATAGTATGAAAGGCTTAGAGAGCGCTCATATTACCCGTCCAGGCTATGCGATTGAATACGATTATTTTGATCCGCAAAACCTAAAACCAACGCTTGAAACCAAATCGATTGACCGCTTGTACTTTGCCGGTCAAATCAATGGTACAACTGGTTATGAAGAGGCTGGCGTACAGGGTTTGCTAGCAGGTACTAATGCGGCATTGGTTACGACTAATAATAGTGAGTTTGAAACGTGGACACCGCGCCGTGATGAAGCCTATCTTGGCGTGCTCGTTGATGATTTGATTACCCATGGTACGACTGAGCCATATCGTATGTTTACGAGTCGTGCAGAATATCGCTTATTGCTACGTGAAGACAATGCTGACCAACGTTTGACTGAAACCGGTCGTAAACTTGGCTTAGTAGATGATGTGCGCTGGCAAGCGTATGAAGAAAAAATGGAAGCCATCGCTTCAGAAACCGCACGCCTCAAAGATATATGGGCAACCCCTGCCAATGCATTGGGCAAAAAAGTCACAGAGCAAACGGGCGAGGTGCTATCCAAAGAGGCAACAGCTTTTGATTTGCTCAAGCGTCCGCAGATTCATTTTGCTGATATCGCTGCCATCACTGATTCGAAAGTCGATGCCCAAGTGGGAGAGCAGATTGAAATTTCTGTCAAATATGCAGGCTATATTGATCGTCAGCAAGAAGATATTGATCAAATGAAGAGATTGGAGAATACAGCGCTACCAATAGATTTTGATTATAGTGTGGTATCTGGGTTGTCTAATGAGATTGTCCAAAAACTTGCGCAAGTCCGTCCGTCAACATTGGCTCAAGCGGGACGTATCAGTGGTGTCACACCGGCTGCTATCCAGCTACTAGCAATGACGGTCAAGAAACAGAAAAAAGTGAAAGCAGCATTAAACGCGTCATAATAATGTATCAATGACTTAAAAAATAGAGAAACAAAAAGCCCATACCGAGAGTCGCTATGGGCTTTTTTATTGCCAAAATACTACCGTTGTTAAAAGAAAGAGGTGTACTTACTTGTCTTGGTTGCTGCTTTCTCTTTATACTGGCTCTACGAATTACCAACTCTATTGTTATTACGTACATCTTTTTTATTAATTTACCTCGCTATTGTCCACATTATGATGGGCTTGTCACTAAACTGAGCCTATTTATGATTGATGCCATTATTTTTGCTATGACCATCGTCTTGCCCAACCTTGCCTTAATGTGGTTAGGTTTTTTTATGAAAAGACGCGGTGAGGCGGATCAAGTGTTTATCGATCAGGCCTCTAGTTTCGTTTTTAATTATTGTCTGCCATGTTTGCTGTTTTTTAGTGTGGTCGATAGTGACGTTGATTATGCGAAGCAAGTGGTATTGATAGGCGCTGGTATTGTGGTGACCTTTATACTTTTTATCGGCTCTGAGCTCTATGCCAAGCGCTTTATCAGCGACCCTGCCAATCAAGGGGTTTTTGTACAAGGTATCTTTCGCAGCAATATGGCGATTATTGGACTGGCAACCGTTGCCAACGCCTATGGGACAACTGGCTTAAGTATTGGCGCGGTATATATGGGTGTGGTGACAATACTGTTTAATATCTTAGCGGTGATTACGCTCAGCCGAGTGTCTAAGAGTATAGAGGATACTTGGCTCAGTCGTAGTACCATGATTATTAAAAAGCTATTTACCAATCCGCTCATCATTGCACTCGTTGCAGCCTTTACTTATAAAGCATTGCCACTACCACCGATAGCGGGTGTGATTCATATCACCGGTGGGCTATTAGCAGCAGTTGCTTTACCGCTTGCACTGATTTGTGCCGGTGCCAGTATTAATTTGAAGTCGATGTTGCATCCTTCTGGACTTTCTATGCAGGCAAGTATTGGACGCATTGTTATTGCACCGTTGGTTGCTATAGCGGTTGGTTTTGCTTTTGGCTTAACAGGCGTACATATGGGCGTACTGTTTTTGATGGTTGCATCACCAACAGCAGCAGCAAGCTATGTGATGGCAAAAGCGATGGGCGGTAATGATATTTTAGCGGCCAATATTTTGGCATTTACGACAGTAGTTGGTATGTTTGGCATGGCGATTGGCGCAGCAATATTACGCGCTATGGGGCTAATTTAACCACTGTTTTATAAATGACTACATACTTATAAAACAGTGGTTAAATCAAAAGACAGTTATTAAGAATTTATCAACCCCTGATTAAAAAACCTCCTCATCGTTTAAGAAGGGGAGGTTTTTTTAATTATACAAATGCTTTTGTTGATTGTAAATCAAACAAATTAAGCTCAGAGACAAGCTCAAGTGAGCGCAAACGTGCTGCTTGGTCATAGATGTTTGCTGTCACAATCAGCTCATCTGGCTGATGAGTAGCAAGAAACGCTGTAAGCTTTGGCTTGACAGTTTCAACAGAACCGATAAACGATACCGACAACGCACTATCCACCATCATTTTCTCAGCAGTGCTCCAAATGCTATCCATATCATGTGTAGGCTTTGGCATTTGACCGGTTTCACCACGGCGTAAACGCACAAAGCTCTGCTGTGCTGAGGTAAAATGATAATGGGCGGTGGCATCATCGTCCGCAAGCAATAAATTTGCCGCTAGCATGACATAAGGCTTGTCTAAATAAGCCGAGGGTCTAAATTGCTCGCGATAAGCACTGATGGCTTGCCCAAGCATTGGCGGTGCAAAGTGTGAAGCAAACACATATGGCAATCCTAAGTGCGCTGCTAAGGTCGCACCAAAAAGGGAAGAACCTAGTATCCAAATAGGAATATTGGATTTTGCACCCGGAAATGCTTGTACTGGACTATCATCTGTGCCATTCCCCAAAAAGTACATCAACTCTTGCACATCTTGTGGAAAGCGATCAGCATCTTGCATCTGGCGACGTAATGCCTGAAAAGTTGCACCGTCTGTACCGGGCGCACGACCCAAACCCAAATCTACGCGGTCGCCATATAATGCTTGCAAGGTACCAAACTGCTCAGCAATGACGAGCGGGGCATGATTGGGCAACATCACACCACCTGCGCCAATACGTATACGCTTGGTCTGAGCACCAATATGCGACAATAGCACTGACGTCGCTGCACTAGCGATACCGGGCATATTATGATGTTCTGCCATCCAATAGCGATTTAAGCCAGATTTTTCGGCTTGCTGCGCTGTTTCAACGGTTTGGGCGACACCTTCAGCAATGCTTTTACCTTCAGGGACAGGTGCGAGATCTAGGAAAGATAAAGGGATTTTGTTACTCATAAATTATCCAGTAGTGTATTAATTATTTTCCACTGATATGCTTATAGTCAGTGATAGTTTCAAGTACCTCTAGTCAGTGTTAATGAATCATAACAAAGTAGACTAACTCAGTATTTAAGCTCACTTAACAATTATCAATGTGCGTTTATAGATATAAAGGCGTGCCTATAAAGTTGTAATACATTATGAATAGGGCACAAGCAATATTGCAGCACTAAAAAAAGCAGGCAACCTAAGTTACCTGTTTTTTGATTGGCTAGTGATAAAGCGGCAATGAATCAAATCATTAATACTTTATCAACATGACGTTATTTGGTTGAATGACTATTTAGATTGGTCATCAAGCTTATACGCCACGACATAATCACCAATGGTTGTACCCACTGAACCATGTCCACCAGCAACTAATACTACCATTTGCTCACCTTTAGAGTTCAAGTAAGTCATAGGCGTGGCTTGACCACCTGCTGGAATACGCACATTCCATAGGACATCACCATTTTTCAAATCATAAGCGCGGAAGTTGTCTTCGGTCGCCGCTGATAAGAATGCTAAGCCGCCTTTAGTAATGATAGGTCCACCGATACCAGGGACACCTAACTCCAATTTTAATGGAATAGGAGATAAGTCTTGTACGGTACCATTTTTGCGTTGATAAGCAATCTCACCTGTGGCCAGATCAGCACCTGCTATTGTGCCCCATGGTGGCTGCTGACAAGGTACGCCAAGCGGTGATAAAAACGGTCCCATTTCTACCGCATAATCTGCGCCTTCATTGGCATTCACACCTTGCTCACCTTTATTGGTTTCAACATCACCAAGTGTTTCTTTAGGAATGAGTTTTGACGTAAAGGCAAGGTAAGTTGGCATACCAAACATCACGCCATTTTCAGGATCGACGGCGATTCCGCCCCAGTTAAAGGTACCAAAGTTACCAGGATAGACTATGCTGCCATTCGTTGATGGTGGTGTATAACGACCATCATAATTAAGCTGGTTAAATTCAATTCGGCACATCATCTGATCAATCAGGCTGGCACCCCACATGTCTTTTTCTTTCAACATCGGTGGCTCAAAACTCAAACCAGAATACGGCTGAGTGGGTGCGGCGTGTTCACCTGAAATGAGATAGCCTTGCGGTGCATCACGTTCTTTGATTGGTACAATAGGCTCGCCTGTTGCGCGGTTCAAGACATAGACATCACCTTGTTTGGTCGGTACAACCAAAGCAGGTTGGACGCCATCATCTGTATCTAAGTCAAGCAACGTTGGCTGAGCAGGTGTATCCATATCCCAAAGATCATGATGGACAAACTGCTGTACCCAGCGCGCTTCGCCTGTATTAATATCTAACGCGACCACAGAGGTTGCATATTTTTCTTCAGCAGCGTTGCGGTAGCTGCCCAGCTGATCTGGCGTGCGGTTACCCATAGGGAAGTAAACCAAACCAAGCTCTTCATCAGCACTAGCGATCGCCCATGAATTTGGCGAGCTGGTTTTGTACGTCTGAGTAGGATCATTGACATCAAAAGGCGCGGTGTTGTCAGGGTCGCCTGAATCCCAGTTCCACAATAGCTCACCAGTATTGACATCATAAGCACGTATAACACCAGAAGGTGAATTTACATCATAGTTGTCATTGATGGCACCTGCCACAACAATAGTATTGCCTACCACTATCGGAGGCGACGTCGAATAGTAGTAGCCCGCCTGTATAAATGGCATATTGTGCATCAAATCTAATGCGCCATCTTCACCAAAATCTTGACAGCGTTGCCCAGTATTTGGATCAAGTGCATATAACTTAGCATCAGAGGTTGGAATAAATATCTTGGCATCGCATTGTTTAGATGCGTTTTCAAAAGTATTACCAGTAACTTTTTGAACCATCATATTGCTGTGCACAGCAGATTTGTTGGTTATGGCTGTATTATTAGCCGTTGTATCATTGATGGCGCTATCGCTGTTTGCCTCATCATTAGCAACTAGAGGAGTACTATCCGTGCCAGCTTGACCAGCATAATAAGATACGCCTCGACATGTTTGGTGTTGGCGTTGCAGGTTCTTTTCTACTTTGGGATCAAACTTCCATAGTGTCTGACCAGAGTCTGCATCCAATGCGAGCACCCAGTTATGAGGAGTGCACATATACAGAGCATTGCCGATTTTTAATGGCGTTGCCTGATAAGTGGTCTCGCCGATATCATTAGGACCTTTGACATCACCTGTTTGGATTTGCCAAGCAAGCTCTAAATTTTTGACATTGTCAGTGTTGATTTGAGTTAGGGGAGAATAGCGTTGCCCATAGTTAGTACGACCATACGCGCTCCACTCGCCGTCTGGTGTTTGTTGGCCATTTGATAGTGGGTCACCAAGATTTGCAGACGTATCAGATGAAGTGGTATCTTGATCGCCATCATCGGTGGCTGTTAAATTGAGCTCACCTAATTTGTCAGTAACATTGTTTGCTAAGCTTCCAAAAGAGAGCAGTGCACCCACACCTACGCTAGCGAGCAATCCCCAATAATAAAGAGGGTTTTTCTTAACAGTGTCTATGGTTGATGTACTACTAGCAGAGCTCGTCGATACTTGAGTCTTGTGACCACGCATCTTATTTGATACCCATGGCAAGAGCATCAACAGACCAAATATGAGCGGGAAGCCAACACGAGGCGCTAGCGCCCACCAATAGAATCCAGATTCCCAAAGTGCCCAAACAATGGTCGTTACTATAAAGATGGCGTAGAGTGCGTAAGCACTCCAATATTTTTTGAACAATAAAAATGCCGTCGTCAGTATGATAACGCCGGCAAAAAGGTAGTAAGGACTACCGCCTAGAGAGAGCAGGTAAGCGCCACCGATAACCAAGGGGGCGGCAAAAACTGTCATAATGATCGCTACGAATTTTTCCATGAGCGCTACCACCTGTTTACATAAGAGCAAATGGACATGCAGTGATCGACACCCAGTAATAATGACTAATAACGAGATGTCTAGGCGTCCAGCAATACATGCATAATAAAAAATAAATCAAACGCTAAATGACGTTCTAGACTCTATTTTATCATTTATGCATAAGTTCGGTAAAGGTGGGGTAAGCTAGGAATAACGGTTTGGTAGGGATGTTTTAGTTGTTGAACTGTTTTTGACACAGCTCCATAAACGCTCGTCCATACTGACGAATCTCTGCGTCATCACGTACTGCCATCCAACTGGTAAAACGTCCAAAATGGTCGACTGGAATGGCGGTTAGATTTTGATAATGACTTGGCTCAAATGCCATCTCCGCGATAATACCAATCCCTAAGCCAAGTCCAACATAGGTGCTAATCACGTCTGCATCAAGTGCTGCCAACACGATATCTGGCTCAAGACCGGCATCGCTAAAAGTCTTGTCAATGGCGCCGCGCCCCGTAAAACCACCATGGTAAGTTACGATTGGATAGCTGGCGAGAGTTGGTAAGTCGATAGATTCTAGTCCTGCCAATTCATGATCGCTTGGCACGATGACACGATGTGTCCAGTCGTAATAACGATAGCAGCGCAGATAGTTGTTATGTAGTAAGGACTCGGTTGCAATACCAATATCGGCCTGCCCACGTATCACCATCTGTGCAATTGTTTCAGGATCTGCCTGTTGCAGAATGAGATTAACCTTAGGAAAACGCTCTTTAAATTCTTTCACGACTTCTGGTAAGACGTAACGTGCCTGAGTATGAGTGGTGGCAATTGTCAATGTACCGACATTTGGATTGTTAAAGTCGAGGCTGAGGTTTTCAATCGTACGGATTTCGGCAAAGATAGACTCAATATGCGGCATAAGCGCCGTACCCATTGTCGTAAGCCCTGTCAAACGTTTGCCTTGGCGGACGAACACTTCAGTTTTGAGCTGATTCTCAAGTGCTGCGATATGCTTTGAGAGACTTGATTGGCTGGTATGCAGTACCGTCGCCGCCTGACTTAAATTATAGCCATTGATTACGGTATGCCATACTGTCTCCAACTGTTTGAGTTGAATTTGCAGATGCCGCTGATTGACCACTACGTCGATTGCCATAAGTTAATCCCATTATATAAAGAGTCAGTCATCTTTATAAAAGTTAAAACGCCCAAAAAACATAACAAGCGTGTAGTGTAAATCAAAGTTATTATTCTTGTATATAATAAATAGGTATCTATTTATACATATATGGAATATAGGAAAATCGCTTGGATAGTACGCTAGATAGAAATCCAATAGGAGTAAACCAAAAAATTATAGCTTAGTTTATATTTAAGAAAGGTTAAGATACATGTACTTACCAAGGCAAGCTATAGAGTATATCCGATATGCTCAATCAAGTAGTTAGTGGAAAAACATCTAGTCAATTTAAGCATTCTCAAGTACCATTATTCAATTTTGCAGCAAATGTCATTTTCTTTGTACAGAGCTAGGCAATTTTTTGTCCTTTTTTATCCTGATAGTCTCGATGTCACACTGCCAGTAGATAAAATTTTTGGATAAAAAGTAGCGCACTGTCGTATTTTTTGTCTAAATTTTTGGTGAGTCGTTATGTCTGCTGTCCAACCTATTCCGCCCAATTCTCCGATTGCCAAGAAGTCACTTAGCGCATCTATGCAGGCTTATCTTGATCGGCGTTCACTTATCATGCTGTTCTTGGGCTTGGTCGCTGGCATTCCTATCTTACTAATTTTCTCTAGCTTATCATTATGGCTGCGTGAAGCAGGGATTGATCGTAGCGTCGTAACGATGTTTAGCTGGGCGGCGCTTGGTTATGCCTTTAAGTTTATCTGGGCACCACTAATTGATGCGGTGCCATTGCCAATATTAACCAAGCTCTTAGGTCGCAGGCGCAGCTGGATTTTGGTCTCGCAGATAATGATTATTGCAGCCATTTGTATTATGGCGAGTGTCAATCCAGCGAATGAGGGCAGCCTAGTCCTGATGGCAGTAGGTGCCGTACTACTTGGCTTTTCATCAGCGACGCAAGATATCGTCATTGATGCCTATCGCATCGAATTGGCCCCACCAAGTCTACAGGCAGTTTTGTCTGCCATGTATGTGACGGGTTACCGTATCGGGATGATCGTCGCTGGTGCTGGTGCATTATATTTAGCCGATTACTTTGGTTCTACCGAGAGCTTTTATAGCTATGAGGCGTGGCGCAATACTTACTGGATTATGGCAGCGGTGATGGGCATTGGGGTTATTACAACCTTGGTGATTCATGAGCCGATTAGACAACAAGTGGTTGTTGAACGTAAAACGTCAGAATATACCCGTCTAGTATTAGTGTTTGCTATATCAGTCATAGGTTTTGTACTGGTATTTGCTAATGCAGGCTTGGTCTTACCTGAGACAGAAAGTGTGTTCGCAGGCTTCTTAATCGAAGTAGTGCGGATGGTATCGAGTTTGGCAGCGGCTTTGATTATCGGTTACGGCTTAGTAAAAGCCAATCTTGTGGAGCAAGAGTTTGCTAAGACCACATGGATTGAGCCTATTGCTGACTTTTTCCGCCGTTACGGTAAAAAGGCGTTATTGTTATTGGCGCTGATTGGTCTTTATCGTATCTCCGATATTGTTGCTGGGGTTATCTCTAACGTCTTCTATCAAGACATGGCATTTACTAAAGTTGATATTGCCAACGCCGTTAAATTGGTTGGTGTTGTCATGGCGATTGCTGGTGGTTTCTTAGGTGGTTTATTAGCACAAAAGATGCGTATCATGCGCGCAATGATGGTTGGGGCAGTCCTTGCCTGCGTGACCAACTTGTTATTTATTCTGCTGACATACCATCCTGGGAGCTTGCCGTATATGTATTTGGCGGTGATCCTTGATAACCTTGCAGCTGGTCTTGCTAGTGCCGTATTTATTGCCTTTTTATCTGCATTAACATCTATTCGATTTACCGCCGTCCAGTATTCAATATTTTCATCACTAATGACATTATTACCAAAAGTGGTGGGTGGTTATTCAGGGACTATCGTTGATAGCACCAGTTATCCCTTCTTCTTTATGTTTACTTTTTTAATTGGTATTCCTATTTTAGCGCTGATTTATTATGTTGATAAATATATCGTCATTGGTGACAATGATAATATTTACGGCGATGGCAGCGACGACAGTAACAATGGCGGCAATAGTGGCAGTACTAAAGGTGTTGAGTTAACCAAAGCCAATCCTAATTTAACCAATACCAATGAGCCACCGCGCGCGTTAGAGTAGGTTAGAGGTTATAAAATTAAAGCAGATATAATTATTAAGAGTCATTTATGACAGCGCAAAAAGCAGCAAACGTAACAGTATGGCAAATCAAGCAGCAAGCGATACAAATAGCGGAGGAATTATCTGTTCCGAAATTTTGGATAATGGATTGGCTGTTATATATCCTTGATAAACCTGCGCTGTTTTTAATAACGGATGATAGCTATCAGCTAAGTGATGTTGAGGTTGAGCGATTTAATGCTGGTGTGACCAAAATGCAGCAAGGTACACCATTGGCTTATTTAACGGGTATACAGGCATTTTGGTCGCTTGATTTTGCCGTTAATGAACATACCTTAATTCCCAGACCCGATACTGAAGTTTTGGTTGAGCAAGTACTACATTGGATAAATACTGCCAATAAAGAGTTTGTACCTAATGCTGCTAGCAATAAGCGTCTGCTTGATCTGGGCACGGGTTCTGGTTGCATTGCCATCAGTCTTGCTCACGAGTTAAAGCTGGCTCGCAAATTGGAACCAGTAAGCTGGCAAGTCGTTGCCGTTGATTTCTCGCTAGAGGCGCTAAAAATTGCTCAGCATAATGCGGTCAGTAATGCTGTAGATATCGAGTTTATCCATAGTAGCTGGTATGATGCACTGTCTACTCAGGACGAACCTTTATTCGATGTGATTGTCTCAAATCCGCCCTATATTGATGAGGCGGATGAGCATTTAGCAGGTTTATTAGCAGAGCCAATTAGTGCTTTGAGCGCCCCTAATCATGGTTTGGCTGATATCGAACATATTGTCCATCATGCGCCGCAGTACTTAAAAGTAGGCGGGCTACTAGCGATTGAGCATGGCTTTGATCAAGGGCATGCTGCACGCCAGTTATTTGCGGACAATCACTTCGATAATATACAAACGATTAAAGATTTTGGTGGGAACGATAGAGTGACGCTTGGGCAGTTTAATAAAAATAAGCGGCAATATTGAGTACTGGTAATCCATATGAGTAATGTAGAAACAGAAATATTGTTAGATGATGAGCTGCTGCGTTATGCGCGTCAAATATTGCTTGATGGCTGGGATATTGATGCTCAGCTACGACTAAAATCATCACGTGTCGTCATGATAGGCGCGGGTGGGCTAGGTTGCCCAGCTTCTGAAACCTTAGTGCGTGCAGGACTTGGGCATATTCACCTAATTGATGACGATGACATTGAAGCCAGTAATTTACAGCGTCAAACATTGTTTTTACCGGAGGATATTGGTAAACCTAAAGCTCTAACTGCTGCGCAAATGTTAATGCGTATCAATCCTT
Organism: Psychrobacter sp. ANT_H56B; assembly: GCF_008369245.1. Taxonomy (NCBI): domain Bacteria; kingdom Pseudomonadati; phylum Pseudomonadota; class Gammaproteobacteria; order Moraxellales; family Moraxellaceae; genus Psychrobacter; species Psychrobacter sp. ANT_H56B. Next base: position 19,106 of record NZ_VOBF01000005.1, on the reverse strand, counting down.
TAATCACAGCTCGCGGTACGATAGCGCGTTTGAGTGAAGACAATGCTTATGAGTTACTTGATATGGCGTCCGGTACGCCAGACCTATTGTTAGACTGTACAGATAATTTTGCTACCCGTGACATCATCAATCGTATTAGTGTGCGCTATCAGATTCCATTATTATCGGCATCTGCTATTGCAATGCAAGGGCAACTGGCACTATTTGAGCCACATCTAAATACCGGCTGCTATCACTGTGTGTTTGGTTCGGTAGTACTGGATGCCGAGGTGGATGAACGTACGTGTGCCAATTCAGGGGTGCTTGCCAGCACTACAGCTATCATGGGCAATCTACAAGCCAATGCAGCTTTGCAATATCTAGGATTAACCAAAAATCCACTGACAAACAAACTGCTGATATGGGATGGTAGTCGGATGCAGCAACGCTTGATGGGATATCGAAAAGAGTCAGAATGTCCTGTCTGTAATAGCCTTTCCTAATTTCAATTAATGATTTTTTACCAATTATAATCGCCGATTCTCAAATATCCTTCTTATGACCACAGTTGTCTTTTATGAAAATTCATCGTCCGCATTTATTAAAACATACCTTTAATGTCGTTAATCGTGTTCGTCAAACAGCAAGTGTCGCTGGTTTATCAGCGCTTAGAGTGGCGAAGGGCGAAAAACCTGATGCCATGCTGTTAAAAGAAACTTTTGAGCAACTGGGTACGACTTATATCAAAATAGGGCAGTTTATTGCCAGTACCCCGTCATTATTTCCCCGTGAGTACGTGCAAGCATTCCAAAGCTGTTTGGATCAAACCACGCCATTGTCTTATGCTTATATCGAGCAAGTATTAACAGAAGAGCTAGCTGTTAATGGACTCACACTTGAAGAGACGTTTGCCTACATTGACTCAAAACCACTGGCTTCTGCTTCTATCGCCCAAGTCCACGCAGCGCGTTTGCATAATGGTGATGAAGTTGTCTTAAAGGTGCAAAAACCTGGCGTCGAAACCATTATGCAGACGGATTTGGGTGTATTGCATGGCGTGACAAAGCTGGTTGAATTGTTGATGCCTTCAATGAGATTTGCCAGCATTGCGCCGATTATTGATGAGATTCGTTTGCGTATGCTTGCGGAGACAGACTTTATCGCTGAAGCACAAAATATTCGTGACTTTCAGCAGTTTTTGGCAGTATCAGGCAATACACGCGTGGTGGCACCAAAAGTCTATGAGGCGTACACTACCAAGCGTGTGTTGACCATGAGCCGCTTATACGGTGTCTCTATGGTAGATGAAACTTTGATGCGTCAATATTGTACTGATCCTGCCCAAGTGATGGCAGATACGCTCAATACTTGGTTTGCAAGCCTGATGCTGTGTAATAGTTTCCATGCGGATTTGCATGCGGGTAATTTAATGCTATTAACTGATGGACGTATCGGATTTTTAGATTTTGGTATTGTCGGTAAATTGAAGGCTGAAAGCTGGCGCGCTTGCATGGGAATGATGCAAGCCATGCAGGATAATGATTATTATGCGATGGCACGCCATATGATAGATATGGAGATGACACATGGTGGTAATCAGGTTGATGTGGTGGCATTGGGTGATGATTTGCAGCGTATGATGAAGACCATTATGGCAGAGGACAAAGCCTTTACCAGTGGTGTGCCTTTTAATACGAAAGAGCAGGCGGATGAGCTGAATACAATGATGCTGGAGATAGTTGAGGTCGGTAAGCGTCATGGTATTCATTTTCCGCGTGATTTTGCTTTATTGACCAAGCAGATGCTCTATTTTGACCGCTTTATGCGTACGCTTGCACCTGATATGGATATGTTTAGTGATCAGCGCGTGCAGATGTTGGGACAAGCAGAGAAAAATGAACAAGAAAATCGTCCAACACTCAATGTTTCGTAGGATTAAATACTATATTTAATGCTGTTCTAATACTCGTTCATAATTGTTGTTTACTGCTTTAACACAAAGGATTGTGTGCTTTTTGCCACAAAATGGCCCTGTCATGATGACTGCTCTCAAAAGCCGTGCTGTTATTACTGTCACCAATGAAACAGCTGTTGCGTTGATTGGTATGTACTGTATGGCAGTGGTGATGGGGTTTGGACGCTTTTTATTTACAGCCACTTTACCTGATATTATGCTGCAATTGTCGCTATCCACGACCATTGCAGGTTGGCTCGCTTCAATCAACTATATTGGCTACTTTATTGGCGCGCTTATCGCGATGTTTGTGCCGCAGCGTTTAACATGGCACATGTTAATATTATGGACAATAGTTAGTGTCATTACTACCATGCTGTTGGTCGTGCCAAATATGTCATTAAATCTATGGTATGGCATTCGGCTGATATCAGGTATCGCAAGTGGTGTGGCGATGATTTTAAGCTCATCTTTGGTTATTCAAAGTTTCAGTCTTGAGCGCCGTTCGGTGCTATCGGCAGTACACTATGCAGGTATCGGCGTCGGTATCAGTGCCTCCGCAATACTGACGTGGTGGTTACTGACGCTTGGCTACCATTTCGACGTGATTTGGCTGATCGCTGGAATGATTAGCTTACCTGTTTTATGGTTGCTGTATGGCATACGTCCGTCTGCTATGGTTACTTTATCTGGTTCAACATCATCAAATCCAACATCAGTAAGCTCAGAAACACCCCAGAGTAATCATTATTCCTCGCTATATCAAACCTATATTAATTTTAAGCGTTCTTTATACGAGGCGCTAGCAGGTCATAGCAAGCCCATTGCGTTATTGTTGACCAGTTATGTGCTGGCAGGCTTTGGTTATATTACATCGGCGACTTTTTTGCCGGTAATGGCAGCTCAGCGCTTGACCACTCAAAATTCTGCTGGACTGTCTATTTGGTTGGTGGTAGGTATATTTGCCATGCTCTCAAACCCGATTTGGGGTGCTCTTGCCAAGCGTATTGGTGAAGTCAAAACCTTAATGGGCTTGACGTTATTGCAAGCGTTTGGCATGTATTTGCCAATAGGGTTTGATGGCGCTATTGGTTTATATGCTAATGCTATGATTTTAGGCTTAACCTTTGTGGGTATGGTCTCTATGACCTTGACGATTATTAAAAACATAAATCCCATCTATTCAAATCTGCTGATAGGACTGGCAACATTAGCCTATGCAATAGGGCAGTTCATCGGACCATTAGTAACGGTAGCGCTGGCGGGAGAGAATGATAACTTTAATGCAGGGTTGTTGGTAGCGGCTATAGGACTACTGACAGGACTGGTTTTGGTATTCTTTTTCTGGCGTCAAACGAACCGACTGCAAAAAATAATCATTTAAGCGAATCATTTTAGTATGATTAAACCATACTGCGGCTGAATACTTCTCGCAGCTCAAAGCTAGTATGGACTTGTGCCACGCCTTCGATACGATTTAACCGATGCAATAAAAACTCCTCATAGTGAGCCATGTCCCGTACGCGTACTTTAATCAGGTAGTCCTCAGAGCGACCAGTGACGATACTACAGCTGATGACTTCATTGAAGCTTTTAACCTTGCGCTCAAACTGCTCAAAACGGTCAGCTGTGTGACGGTCCATACTGATAGCAATGAAAACTGCCAAGGGATAGCCAAGTTTTTGGGCATCGGTTTGAGTATGATAACCGGTGATAACGCCACTATCTTCTAAGCGCTTAATACGGCGCGCACAAGGGGTTGCCGAGAGATTAACGCGCTCGGCAAGCTCAGTAATGCTCATACGTGCATCGGTCTGTAATAAGCGCAATAAGCGTTTATCTGTGTCATCAATATCTGCAATTAACAGCTGATTAGAATGAGTATATTGCATAATAAGTATTTTTATTAGTGGATTATGCCAATTATAGAGATTTATTTATCGTATTTCACTAATATAAGGTAAATATACTTATTATAAAGCCGATATTCACCTTATAAACTTTGTTATTATAATGGCATAAGTTCGTATTATCTCGTATGATAAAGCAGGATCTTGGCATTGATTGCCTCACTAAAAATACCAACCTAATGCCATCTAAGGATTGATTATGTCTGACCAAGCAACACGCCCTGTAGCGCCTGCCGCTGCAAAGAGCACACCAAAAAAAGCCGCTTTCGATTTCCGTAAATATCGCCCTTTTGCATTTGCGCCACTGTTGCCAGATCGCACATGGCCGAGCAAAACGCTAGAGAAATCACCGATATGGGCAAGTGTGGATCTGCGTGATGGTAATCAGGCATTGATTGATCCGATGACTATTGAACAAAAAATGCGTTTTTTTGAAACCTTGGTAGAGGTGGGTTTTAAAGAGATTGAAATAGGTTTTCCCTCAGCGGCACAAGTCGAGTTTGATTTTGCTCGTAAATTGATCGAGGAAAATCATGTGCCTGATGACGTGACTTTGCAGGTATTGGTGCAGGCACGTGAGCATTTGATTGCTCGTACTTTTGAATCCTTAAAAGGCGCAAAGCGTGCCATCGTTCATGTTTATAACTCAACTTGCCGTATTCAGCGCGAAAAAGTATATGCTAAAGATAAAGCTGAAATCAAAGAGATAGCTGTCACTGGTGCTAAATTATTGGTTGAATATGCTGCTAAATATCCAGAAACAGAATGGGTATTCCAGTATTCACCTGAGAGCTTTAGCCAAACTGAGACTGAATATGCAGTTGAAGTCTGTGATGCCGTTTGTGATGTTTGGCAGCCCGAGAATGGTCAAGAGGTAATCTTAAACTTACCTGCGACGGTTGAGGCGTCAATGCCCAATGTATTCGCTGATCAAGTCGAGTATTTTTGTCGTAATCTTGCCAAGCGTGAGCATGTGACTATTAGCTTGCATACGCATAATGACCGAGGCTGTGCGGTGGCAGCGGCTGAGCTTGGTGTGCTTGCTGGCGCAGATCGTATTGAGGGCACCTTGCTTGGTAATGGCGAGCGTACCGGCAATATGGATATCATGGTCATGGCGATGAATCTGTTTAGCCAAGGTATTGATCCTGAGCTTGATTTTAGTAACATGAGTGAGATTGTACAAGTCGTTAGCGAGTGCAATAACTTGCCTCTGCATCCACGTCATCCTTATGTGGGTGAGCTTGTATTTACTGCCTTTAGCGGCTCGCACCAAGACGCAATCAAAAAGTGCCTCGACTATAATGAGAAGCATGTGGAGAAGACAGAAAACGTCTGGGATGTGGCATATTTACCAATTGATCCTGCACATATTGGTCGCAGCTATCAGGATGTGGTTCGTATCAATAGCCAATCTGGTAAAGGCGGTGTGGCTTATATCTTGCAGCGCAACTATGGCTTTAATTTACCACGTTGGATGCAAATTGACTTTAGTGGTGTGGTACAAAAACAAGCTGAAACCACGGCTCGTGAATTGCAGAATGATGAAATCTTACAGACCTTTGAAGACACTTATTTACAGCAAGGCAGTTTTGAGCTGTTAGATTATACGGTCAACAATAAAGGCGGCGAAGTCTACTTTAACGGTCAAGTTCAGATGAATGGCGATACCATCACTATAGATGGTGATGGTAATGGGCCGTTATCTTCGTTTATCGATGGATTGGCGCAGCACACAGGTAAATCAATCCATGTCATTAACTACGCTGAGCATGCAATTAATCCGCAGCATAATAGCGGTGATGGTATCAATGATGATAACAATAGAGACAATAAGACAAATGCCAATGCTGCTGCTTATATACAGCTAAATGTAGATGGTGAAGTTTATTCCGGTATCGGTACTTGTAGCAGCACGGTATCAGCCATGCTAAAGGGCGCATTGTCAGCCTTTGCTCAATCAGTTAGTATCGCTGCTGTTTGAGAACTAAGTACTTAAGAATTTAAATATTTAGGTATATAAGTTTACGTTTATATAAGTATAACGCCATGGCTCATTGCGATAAGCAAATTAGAGCCATGGCGTTATTTTTTATGCTTGAACCTATGTTTGAACCTCAGTAATTAGAGATCTTATTGAAGTGCTTACCACTGAGAGGTTAAAGCCTAATATCATAATGTTACTTGTGTTTTCGGTGACTAAGACTTACGCTAATGTACATAGCATTCATTATTATAATAGTATAAATAACAAGGTTAATTATGGAACCTCTCTCATTTGCTTCATTTTCATTAGCTGCTATTTTGGCATCATTGCCAGTAAATGGCGAAGCAGTTAGTAAGCCGACCATTACCACACATATTAGTCCTGCAATTGCTGGACAGTGGGAGATTGATTTAAACAGTAGTATCACGATGACCAAAGAAGCTGAGGCGCGGCAAGCAGCGTTAAAAGATAAGAGTCAGATTAAAAGTAACGAACCTAAATTCGACGCCGGTGCAGGACTATTGACACAAAACGAAAAACGTCTTATTAATATTCAAACTGATACCAGCAAAAAACTCATTGCGTCAGCAAAGAAATCTGCTCAGTGCCGTGAGCTTTACAACTTTGCTGCTGATAATGAAATGTGGTCAGTCAGTGGCAAAGAGTGGACTTATGGACGTTATTTGATTACGCACCGTGAAGAGGGGCTACCTATCATTGCTATTAAAACCGTTTACGATAACAATGAAGTGGATTGCTCCGGCAGCCAGATAGATCAGAGCAATGAGGCGTTGATTGCATTTTTAAATCATGATGGCAATCAAATGCAGTGGTGTGCTGATCCTGATGGCAAAGAGTGCTTTATGAATTTTAATAGAATTCTGCCATAGTAATGGTTTTTCGGTGACTTTGCTTTAGCTTTAATTACAATCATCATTAAAAAACCGCTATCTGCATGGATAGCGGTTTTTTTAATGAGAACAAATCTTTAGGATAACAATATGTGATCAGTTCACAAGTTAGCTTTTTCTTTATTAGCAGTTAACAATTCTCTTTCAAGATAATGAATATTCTGTGCTTCATGAACAAAATTATCATCTGATAAGATTACATCACGATGCATCGGGATATTTGTTTTGATACCTTCGATAACCAACTCATCAAGTGCCTGTAGCGTTTTAGAAATCGCTTGCTGACGGGTTTGACCATGACAAATAAGCTTACCAATCAAAGAATCATAGTAACTTGGAATCTCATAGCCAGGATATAGATGTGAGTCAAAGCGGATACCAGCCCCACTAGGTGAATACAGCTGAGTAACAGTACCAGGTGATGGCATAAAGGTCACTGGATCTTCAGCATTGATACGACATTCGATCGCATGACCTTGAATTTCAATCTCACTTTGGCGATACGATAGACCGTAGCCAGCTGCAATTTTTAACTGTTCAACGACCACATCGATGCCTGTAATCATCTCAGTAATAGTATGCTCAACTTGTACGCGAGTGTTCATCTCAATAAAGAAATATTCATTATTTTCAAATAAAAACTCAAAAGTACCAGCACCGCGGTATTTGACCAGCTTACATGCTTTTACACAAGCATCTAAGATAGGCTGACGGACATCATCAGGAATATCAGGGGCAGGGGCTTCTTCTAAAACCTTTTGATGACGGCGCTGCAATGAGCAATCTCTGTCATATAAATGAATGGCATTACCATTACCATCGCCAAGTACTTGTATCTCTACATGTCGCGGGTTTTGAAGATAACGTTCCATGTAAACCGTATCATCACCGAACCATAGCTCAGCTTCTTGCTTAGCCGCTTGCACTTGACCGATAATTTCTTCAAAGCGCTCAACCACACGCATACCACGACCACCGCCACCCGATGCTGCTTTAATCAACAAGGGAAAACCAATATTGCGCGCTTGCTCTTCAGCATTGTGTAGCGTTACAGCACCTACTGAACCAGGTACTGTTGGCACGCCCGCTTTTTTCATGGCATTGATAGCAGAAACCTTGTTGCCCATCAGACGAATATGATCTGCAGTAGGGCCTACAAAGGTTAGTCCAGCTTCTTCAATACGTTCAGCAAATTCAGCATTTTCAGCCAAAAAACCATAACCGGGGTGAATGGCATCAGCGCCAGTAATCTCAGCAGCAGTCAAGATAGTATTGATATTTAGATAGCTTTGATTGGCATTAGGCTTGCCGATACAAATGGCTTCATCAACAAAGCGTAAGTGCATCAAATTGGCATCAGCCGTAGAGTAAACACCAACGGTTTGAATACCAAGGGCTTTACAAGCGCGAACGATACGTAGAGCAATCTCACCTCTATTGGCGATGAGCAGTTTTTTTATCATGGGGTCATCCTTATTGAAGCGGCGTTTTTTAATGGAGTCACTATATTCAGCAATATCAAAACTTATTATTAAGCATAATGATTATCTAACTTTAAAACCTTTAAGCTTAGATATGATTAAGCTAAAATAGCCTAAGCATAAGTTGGTATTGCCTGATAAATAGCACGCTCTCCATCAGAACGAGGTAAAGGTTGGCAAATCTGGTTACGCTTTATAGCGTACGATAGGCTGACCAAACTGTACCACTTCAGAATTAGTGACCAAGATCTCATCAATGACACCACTTTGAGTCGCCTCAAGAGGATTCATAATTTTCATCGCTTCAATGATGCCAAGCGTATCACCAGCTTGCACTTTTTGTCCAACCTTTATAAATGGTGGATCATTAGGGCTAGGGGCTGAGTAATAAACGCCAACCATAGGTGATGTCTCAACACTACCTGCTTTCATCGCAGGCTGCGATTCGGCAGTATGAGGTGTAGCAGCACCAGCAGTAGGTGCAGCCATCATCGTTGGCGCCGGTGCATCATAGTGACGAGTCAAACTGATATGCTCGTCATCTGAGCTGATTTCCAAATTAACCAGTTCGCTTTCTTCCATGAGTGCAATGAGGGTGCGTATTTTTTCAATATCCATAATTGTATTTTTGCCTTGTAACAAATTCGAGAAAAATAGTGTAACTAAATATTGTGTAGATAATTGCTAATGATACCTATATTCACGGCAATGAGCAATCGATGTACAGTTGTTAACTGAGTTTTTTTACATATTATGACGTAAGCGCTCGTTTGAGTAAGAAATGCTCAAGAATTTATCATAGTCTATGTGACTTGCGAGCGCCAGTGATGATTATGAGAGATAACATTTAGATAAACTTGTGTAAACCTAGTCTTATTATTATCCCCACATTGCCAGCAATCTCTTTTGTTGGTAGCGTAAACGTATGGTAAGTAAAATAGACGATAAAAATAACCCTGTAATTAAAGCCATCCAAAAACCTTGCGCCCCAATATCAGTAAAGCGTACTAGATAAATACCAAGCGGCAGTGCCACTATCCAGTAGCAAAATAGGGTAACCCACATCGGTATTGTAGTATCTTGCATGCCCCGTAATATGCCTGCGACATTGACTTGCCAGCCATCAAATAGCTGATAAGCAAGCGCAAAGATGAGCAAATGCATGGCTTGAGCTCGTACTACAGGATTGTCAGTGAATGCCGCTGCCAATTGTGGTCTAAATAGCCAAACACCAATCATACAAGCAAATGCAATAAGTACCGTCCATATAAGACCGGTTGCTTGTACTTGACGCAGTGCCATTAGGTTTTTTTCACCAAAGCGGTTGGATACCATAATGGTCAGTGCCATCGCGACCGAAATTGGGATCATAAACAACTGCGAGGTCACTGATAGGGCGACTTGGTGCGATGCGGTTGCCAGCTCACCCAATGGACTAATCACCAGTGCGCCTAAGCTAAATAGACTGGCTTCAAAAAAGATAGAGACGCCAATCGGAATACCAAGCTTGAGAAGTTTTTTTATCTGTGCCCGATTTGGGCTGGCAAAGGCATAAAAAAAGCGCGTACTGGCAAATTGCTGACGCTTAGTAAAGCTGGTATAAGCGGCTAATAATAAGACGTTAATCCACAAAACGATAGCAGTTGCTACCCCGCAACCAGCGCCACCCATCTCAGGCATGCCAAACAAGCCATGGATAAAAATATAGTTGAGCGGGATATCTGCAAGCAGCCCTATGATACTAATAACTGTCACTGGCTCAGGTCGACCAAGCGCTTCACAGTAACTACGCAGCACCGCATAAACGGCAATTGCAGGGAAGCCAAATGATACGCCATGCAAATACTGAGTTGCTATCGGTTGTATATTTTCAGGAACACCCATGAGGGCAAGTACATTGGGTGCTAGGTTGACAATGATAAAACCAAGGATACCAATGACACCAGCCGTCCATAATGACTGCTGCGTGATATGTGGTACTTTATCGAGTTGGTTTTGACCAATGGCTTCACCGATCAGAGGCGTAGTCGCAATCAAAATACCTGTTGCTAATAAAAATAATGGTAGCCAAATACCTGAGCCGACAGCGACAGCAGCCAAATCAAGTGCCGAAACTTGACCTGCCATAATGGCATCGACAACACCAAGCGCAGCTTGACAAAACTGGGTGATTAAGATGGGCAGCGCGAGTATACCTAAGCGTAAACTGTAACTTTTAAAATCTACAAAAGACAACGGGAAAACCATAATGAGCAACTTTTATTCTTTACAATAATTATTTTTGATAAACAAATTTTACTAATGAACAAACACAGCCATTAATAAATCAATAGCGAGACAGTAAAATAGGAGGTGTGCGACGATAATACTCCGATAAATAATATGAGCAAGTCCATTTTTAATAACACTAAGCATGCAGAGTGAAAAAAGAATCACTGATGCTAAAATAAAAATGACCCGTCAATCCAAGTGATGAAGTGACAGGTCATAAGTTAATAGAATGGTAAAGAAGTTAGGTTATAATGTAAATGTTTTACAAAGGTTTGATAAATCTCGCATTTATAGGTGTACTCAGCCCTTAATAGAAGAATTAAACATCAATTTTGTGCTTGTAAGCCAGAATTATTCATTCAATAGAGTCAGTATCTTCTGACATTAAATTAAGATTTTCTGCAATATCCATGATTGCATACCAGTGTTTAGGCTCAAGCGGTATGATGGTCAATTGCTCACAGCCTTTTCTCAGTAATAATGAGTCCTCGAGCGCGGGCAGAAACTTTAGCTCTGACAGTGGTAATATATTGTTAAAAGCTTGATTGAAAGTCACATCCACCATATACCATCGCGGATTCTCTGCGGTGGCTTTCGGGTCGTAATGCCGGTGTTCAGGATGAAATTGAGTAATATCAGGATAGCTAGCTTGACTAATAGTCACGATACCAGCAACGCCTGAGGGTTTAGCACTAGAGTGGTAAAAAAACGCCTTGTCACCTACTTGCATATCATCACGCATAAAATTGCGGGCTCGGTAGTTACGCACGCCATCCCACATCTCTGTTCCTGCACCTTCTAAGTCTTTTATACTAAAACAGCTTGGATTAGATTTTATAAGCCAATATGCCATGGTTTTTATCCTTTTTATATAGTTGGTTATTTATAATTATTTTATATAATAATGGTGATTCTTAGTTATTTTGCCTATAACTAAGAATTTTTAACATGAGCCTTTGTCATGGGTTTTGTTATCGATAGAATTTTCTTGAAGTTAGGCTTTTTTTTACTGTGCTTAGCCGTTATCCTAGCGGTATTTTCTGCTACTGATGGCAGTTACCTATTTATAGATAAGTCCGCTTATGTCAAATATCAAACCTAATCAACTGTCTCAGCAAGCAAAGCCTTTTCATGATGCTCATTCGAATGCAGTAGAAGTGACAGACATTCCATTGGCGTTATACATCCATATCCCGTGGTGTGTCAAAAAATGCCCATACTGTGATTTTAATTCACATGAGCTACCAGTTGATAGTCAGCTGTCCATGTATGATGAATATGTAGATGCATTATTGCAAGATGCTGCGATGCAGCAGATATTGACCCAAGGACGTGAGATTAGCTCCATATTTATCGGCGGTGGTACGCCGTCGTTGTTGCCCATTGCTCAATACCAGCGCTTGTTTGATGGTTTACGGAAATATTATCAATTTTCTAGCGACATCGAAATCACCATGGAGGCAAATCCAGGTACCCTTGAGCATGCGCCATTTGCTGAGTATTTAGAGGTGGGTATTAATCGCCTATCGATAGGTGTGCAGAGCTTTTCTGCTGAACAATTAACCACGCTTGGACGTATTCATAATCCTACTCAAGCGCTATCTGCAATTAAAGCAGCTCGAGAAGCTGGATTTGAGCGCGTAAACGTGGATTTGATGCATGGACTGCCAGAGCAAACCATGAGCGAGGCGTTAGACGATATTCAAATGGCACACGATGCTGGTGCGACCCATATCTCATGGTATCAGCTGACCATTGAGCCAAATACCGTATTCTATCGCAGTCAGCCAATTTTACCCAATGAGGATCGCTTGGCAGATATAGAAGAATCTGGTCAGACATTATTACAGAATTTAGGCTATTGCAATTATGAGGTATCCGCATGGTCTGGGGCAGCGGATAAGCCTTGTCAACATAACGTCAACTACTGGCAGTTTGGTGACTATTTGGCAATCGGGGCGGGTGCTCATGGAAAAGTCACTATTGGACAAGGTATTGGCAATGAGATGACGACTGATTTCTGGACTATTGATAATGAAACCAACCAAGCAGGTATCTATCGCTTTAGTAAATCCCGTATGCCAAAAAGTTATATGGAATATGAAGAAGCTCATGTCCAAGATGGGGCATCAATATCAGCGCCAAAAATGGTTGGCTGGCAAGCGATTGATGAAGAAGAGTTGGTTAGTGAGTTTATGCTTAATGCCTTACGTTTGCATGGTGGCGTAGCATGGTCGTTATTTGAAGCACGTACGGGGCTAAGTTATGACAGCATTGCCATACAAGTTGCTACATTAATCGAGCAAGGTCTATTGATAGATCATCCGGAACAGTTGCAACCGACAGAACTTGGTAAAAGGTATCTCAATCAAATATTAAGAGCATTTTTATAGCGAAGTATGCTTGTTAAATGTTCAGAACTTAAGCTTAATAAAAAAGGCTTATCACATAGATGATAAGCCCTTTAAACAACCTAAATATTTAAAGCTTAGATTTTGTTTTGTACTTCTTGTGCAGTACCACTTACAGCACTACCAGCGCTTGATACGTCTTGGCCTAGACCTTTAAAAGTGTTACAACCAGTTAATACAAACATAGCAGCCAAAGATGCGATAACTAATTTTTTCATGGTATATTCCTCAAAAAAGACAGATACAGATAAGTAGTGTAGTAACAGTGAAACCTGATGTTGATCCTAAGTTGCACTGCAAGATGATAACAGACGATGACAATGTTTTTATATCATCCCTTTGTCCGTTACAGCCATCATAATCAAAGTTAAAATACGTGCCCAGTATCAAAATGTAATTATTGGCAGTAAACTGTAACTTTTAATTACCTTTGCTATATAAGTCAGAAAAATAACCCTAATGCTAATGACGGAGAGAGTATGACCATTCATATCGTGCTGGTAGCGCCAAAAATGCCCAGTAATACGGGCAATATCATTCGTCTGTGTGCCAATAGTGGGGCGCAGCTGCATTTGGTCAAACCATTAGGGTTTGAGCTGGATGATAAAAAATTGCGCCGTGCAGGATTGGATTATCATGAGTATGCTCATCTACAAGTGCACGACAATTGGTCAATGGCAAAGCAAGCACTGCAAGATGCTGACTGTCATGCCATTACGGCGTTGACTACCAAGTTAAGTAAGCCTTTTTATGATTATGACTTTGGTGGACAAGCAACTGCAGAATCGGGCAGTGAGTTTTCTGGAAATAACGTGGCCATGGTTTTTGGCTCAGAAACAGCGGGACTGGCAGATGATATACGTGAAGATATTGGCGCTGATAACTGGCTACGATTGCCAATGCTAGCAGATTCACGCAGTTTGAATCTGTCGAACAGCGTGGCAATATGTTTATACGAGGTATGGCGACAACAAGGATTTGGCGGTGATGAAGGTCGTAGTATCGGCTATGAGACACTCACCGTCTACGACCCTAAAGAGTGATTTTTATTATTAAAATTAAAAAAGGCAGATAAAGAAAATGATTTATCTGCCTTTTTTATGGTCATTTATAAGCAATTAGGCGGTTTGGGCAGCCCAGCAAGGCGATTGACATGGCGGGCGACCAAGCCAGTATTGAACAGCTGCTGCAACTTTTGATTGCTGATGTCATCATCAGGTAAAGTCTGCTGCAGCCATTTTATTAGTGGGCGCGTGGCAGGTGCGTGATTGAATTTTACAAAAAAAGCTCGTACTTGCTGTAACACAGCCAAGCGCTCAGTATCTAAGACGATATCCAAGGTATTAGCTAGCTGCTGTGCAATAATGGGCGTCCAGATAGTGTGGTCACATAAATGCCCATCTTGGTCTAATGCCACATTGATTGAGGTCAGAGAGGATGTAGACGAGTTAGTAGACATACTCATAAGGCAATCGTCACTACTTTATCAAAGCGGCTGTCTTGGGTCATCGCTACCCATTCGGCATCGCTTAAAATACCAGTGAGCTTTGCCGCTAGATTAAGCTTCGCTGCGGTATTTTCATGCAACTGTGCCACATCGTCGGCAAGCGCGTAAATACCTGCAATGGTTTCTATTTCCATATTCTCGATATCGCCCAAATACGCATTGAACCAATCTATAAATGCGACGGTTGTACCCAATAAAAGGATGCTATCGCCCGCCTGCCATGACAACGCCATTTGTTCCGTAGTGCGTCTGAGCGTATCCATACTGCTATGTAATTGATATAAAGTTGCCATACTCGTGTCCGATTGCTTGCTATAGGTTTGAAACAATAAAATTTTACATCAGCTTTGCTATTTATAGCTTTAAGATTAAAAAGTGAGAATTTGCTCAAATACTTGTAAATTTACTTCTTCTGGCATCAAGACTAACTGCATTGCCAAGTCCGTCGGTAGCATGCCAGCTATCCAGCCACTAAAAACATCGTCAGGTAGCCACGCTGGCGGCATGTCATAAAGCTCAAGCGCTTGAATCATACCTTGCAAGCGTGAGTTTGGCTGCATTAAAAATCCAAAGACGGGCGCATCCAAATACAGCTGCACTTCGTGCCCAAAGGTTGCCAAAGTCAAAGCCAGCGCAGAGCCTTCATAGCTTGCCATTTCAGTGGGCGTATGCAGCCGAATGAGTAATTTCATGAGGTATTCCTAATCTTGTTTGTCGCTATCTATTAGTATCAAACTGAATTTTTATTTCCATCATTTTTATTAGAATTGTAGTAAGCGACAGTCGCCTTGCATCATCATAGCAAGCTCACTCAGACCTACTAGCTTAAAACCTGTCGCTAGATTTTCTGTCTCTAACTGATGGCGGCTGCTGTTGTCCGTATCACTAATACCGCGACTGAGTGCCGTACTGACGCATACTGGCAGTACAAGATTATACTGTGTTGCCAGTGCCTGCCACTCTTGGGTAATATTTGATTGATCGGCTGACTGCCACCTTAAACGATTGGCAGTATGTGCTGCATCTGCATAAAAAAAGATGCTTAATACAGAGTTTTCATGATCCGCGCTATTAGGCGCATTATCGGCTAAAGAGGCGTTTTGTAGATAAGCGCGCGCATAGCGTAATGCCAGATAGGCAAGTGGATGGCTTGGGTCAGCGGTGATCAAAAGTAGAGGCGTTGAGAGTGTCATAATCGCGGTATCACATAGTATTAATAAGCATTGAATAAATGAGTATTGAAAAAGAACTGAGACCCTGTGGCTGTATATTGTATCATCATTCAGCGCTTTTTCATTTTTTGCAAGTATAGTCAATTCTAAATAAAACAGATACGTTATGTTCCAACGTAGTACTGGTATAAATTTTTCTGGCGTGCTGTGCCTACGCCGACAGAGGCTGCGTAAAATTCATCCCAGTCCTACTGTAGCGCTTTAATACTGAATTCGCTATATGCTTGCTCTTGGCAGCGCATTACTTTATTTATGTTACTATAAAAGCATGGTGTTTCACTGATCCATAGCAGTTGTGACCGTTCCGTAAGAAAAAACAATAAACTTATTCGCCCAGTTCACGTAGGCTTATGGCTCTATGCTGCAATGAGGTAACATCATTATGCTATCTACCACTCCAAATGGTAACGGCTATCAGCCCACATCAGAACAGCTACAAGTATTGCAAACTGCCAGTGAGTTTGCTTATCAAATTTGGCAAAGTCGCACGGGCGCCTGCCAGACGTTTTTACGCAGTTATCCTTTAGACACGACCTTAACGCGCCAACAGATTGATGACCTAATACAAGATTATACCTTGGACGAAAATTATCA
Organism: Psychrobacter sp. ANT_H56B; assembly: GCF_008369245.1. Taxonomy (NCBI): domain Bacteria; kingdom Pseudomonadati; phylum Pseudomonadota; class Gammaproteobacteria; order Moraxellales; family Moraxellaceae; genus Psychrobacter; species Psychrobacter sp. ANT_H56B. Next base: position 2,869 of record NZ_VOBF01000005.1, on the reverse strand, counting down.
GCTTGGTCATGAAACCAAAGTGATGAGTGGTTTACGCAATTTGCGTATGCTACTGATGATGCGTTGGGTATGGCAAGACGCGTTGGCAGTGATTGAACTTGAGCAATTGACCGACGAGTTGTCCGAATTCGCTGATGGTTGTATTTTATTTGCGAAAAACTATACCTATCAGCAGTTGGTGACTCAATATGGTCAGCCTACCTTTATTAATGAGAAAGGCAATGTACAAGTCGATGATATGGCGATTATGGCAATGGGCAAGCTTGGCGCTCATGAGCTGAATTTATCGAGTGATATTGACCTGATCTTTATCCATCAAGCGCGCGGTGAAACTGACGGTGATAAAGCTAAAGGCACGCGTAGTATCGACAATAAACGTTTTATGACGCGCCTAGGTCAAGGTATTATTAAGCTGCTCGATAACAATACTGCGGATGGTTTTGTATTTCGGGTAGATATGCGCCTGCGCCCATGGGGCGATGGTAGCGATTTAGCGATTCATCTATCGGCGTTACAAAAGTACTTTTCTCAACATGGGCGGGCATGGGAACGATTTGCTTGGTTAAAAGCCCGCGTGGTTGGACACATAGAGCGACCGTTCTATGATGACATTCAAGCACTTATTAAGCCGTTTGTCTTTCGATATTACGTCGATTATAGTGCTTTTTCGGCATTACGAGAGATGAAGTCTCTGATTCAAAATCAAGTCGCCCAGCGTGAAGATTTGGACAATATCAAACTCGGTGCTGGTGGTATTCGAGATATCGAGTTTATCGTTCAAGCTTTCCAGTTGATTTATGGCGGACGGCATCCGCAACTACAGGTCAAATCTTGTTTAAAGGCAATGCAGGCGCTGTATGAGCTTAAGTATTTAGAAGAAACCACTTATCAAGAACTGCAGAGTGCTTATCGGTTTTTACGCCGGCTTGAGCACGGTATTCAAGCAATCAATGACCAGCAAACCCAGCGTCTTCCTCATGATGTGCATTGGCAGCACAATCTTGCGCTCACGCTTGGGTTTGAAGACTGGGCTGCATTATTAAATACGCTTAATTATCATCGATATCATGTCAATGTGCCGTTTGAGCGTATGGTTACTGAAAGGCAAGTACCGGATCACGATGATGAGCTAGAACCTGCTAACTTGGATGAGCAAGTGGCTCGTTTAAATGACGTGTTGACGGAAGAGAATCATAGCCAATTGCAAAATTTTTGGCAGTCAAAAATGGTTGCCAATTTAAGCGATGAGGCTCGTGAACGCTTGGACGGAGCGTATCCAGTAATTGTGCATGCGCTACTTGCTCATCAAGATCAGCAGCAACTGGCGAATACTGCATTGCCGCGCTTGATTGCCTTGCTTGAAGCGATTTGTCGTCGTTCTATCTACTTAGTCATGATTGCAGAGAACCCAAACGCCACGGTTGAGTTGATTCCGATGCTGTCTGCTAGCCCTTGGATTGCCAAAGAGCTGGCACAGTATCCAGTGTTATTAGATACATTTTTACAGCAACGCTATCGGCATTTACCAGACAAGCTTGAGCTGCGTGATATCTTGCGTCAGCAGTTATTAAGAGTAGAGCCTAATGACGAAGAAAAGCTGCTTAGCGTATTACGATTATTTAAAAAGAATCAAGTATTAGCGGTTGCCGCCAGTGATGTGTTGGCTGAACGTCCAATCATGAAAGTGTCGGATTCTTTAACATACATTGCCGAGGTGGTATTAGAAGCAGCGCTTGAGCGCGCTTTTGCTGAAATTGTGAAACGTTATGGTTATCCTATCGGTCAAGATGGCGATCCGGTGACCGAAGCAGATTGCGGCTTTGCGATTATAGGCTACGGTAAGCTTGGCGGTCTTGAGTTGTCTTATTCATCAGATTTAGATTTGGTGTTTTTGCATAAGATAAAAGAGCAGGGTATGACCACGGGTGAAAATTCGGTCAGTGGCATGAAGTTTGCGGCACGCTTGGCGCAAAAGCTCATGACCTATCTTAATACCCAAACCCGTGATGGCCGTGCTTATGAGGTGGATATGCGCCTGCGTCCCTCCGGCAATGCTGGCATGATGGTGGTGTCTTGTCATGCGTTTGAAACCTATCAGCTTGAGAAAGCTTGGTCATGGGAGCATCAAGCGCTGGTACGGGCGCGTGCAATCTGCGGTGATAAACGCGTCACAGCCCGTTTTTGTGATATTCGCCGTACGGTCTTAGCATTACCGCGCACAATTGAGGAAGTACGTATCGAAGTGACAAGTATGCGTATCAAAATGCAAAAGCATCTGGGTACGAGCCAATGGCAACAGCAAGCGGGTAAGTTTCATCTTAAACAAGATGCAGGCGGTGTCATTGATATCGAGTTTTTGGCACAATTTGCCGTACTGGCCTATTCGCATGAGCATCCAACCTTGACCAAATGGAGCGATAACGTCCGTATCTTTGAGGAGATGGCGACACTAGGTATTTGGGAGAGTGAGATCTGTCAAGATTTGACGGATGCTTATTTGCGCATAAGGGCTGCAACGCATCAATTGGCACTATCCGAGCAGTCATTACTGGTCGATGAGTCGCTTTGGACTGAAACCCGTGCACTCGTACAGGCGCAGTGGCAGCATTTGATGGGTGTAGAATCGACAGAATAGCGGTATTAAAACGGCTGTGCTGAATGAAAGGACAGTGTTAAGACAGTCTTGGCACTGATATTTAACGCCATATAAATAAAGGCACTGCAGTAATGAACTAAAATATTGGGGCTGTAGTAGATAAGCACTATGCTAGACTGCTTTTATGAAGATAACCCGTTGTAAACTAAGTAAAAAAGTACAGCGACGACTGTTAGAGTTTTTCACGGCTGAAGTAACCGCTAGAACAGCCGC